>JAFUZO010000045.1 GCA_017476575.1 Bacteroidales bacterium
AAGGCCACAAATCGCCCCTACAGCGGTCTGTGGCCTTGAATCATCCCCGGTTCGACAAAATCAAAGTGTCAAACACGGGAAGATACGGCTTCCTCGCGACTTCCCCAACTTTTTCCGCCCCGTTATGGCAAAGGTTTTGCACATTATTGCGAGATTTTCACGATATTTGCAGATTGTATAGCGAATCAGACATGGAAAAGAAGACCTGTATCTATATCATCCTCGCGGTGGCGGCACTCGCCACGGTTGCCTGCAAGAAGGATGATTCCTCATCTTCCGACAGCAAGCCCAGCCTGCTGGGACTGGGTTTCGACCTCCGTCCCTTCGGACGGATCGGCGACACCTACAACCTGTCGCCGCGCGGCCTGTATGCGAGCGATGCGTCCACCCCGTCCGGCGTCACCTACAGCTGGCAGCTCAACACCGGCACCCGCGACACGACGGACCTGTTCACCTACACGGCCTCCTCGGTCCGGCTGGACACCCTCAAGTGCTATGCCGCAGCGGACGGCTACTATTCGACGTCCGCCACGCAGGTCATCTCCATCATCGACCCGACCCTCGGGAAGACCTTGACCGGCACCGGCATCAATGCCACGGATGCGCACGTCGTCGACGCGAGGAGCCTCCCCACCGGGGAAAACACCTACTATTACACCCAGGCCGCCGGGCTCGACTGGTTCCGCAACAACCTCGCCTATACCGGCGCCGGTGTGGCCTATGAAAATGCCGAGGTCACATCCTACGTCCTCGGACGCTACTACACTTGGGAGGAGGCGCAGACCGCCTGCCCCGAGGGCTGGCGCCTGCCGACCGACGAAGAATGGGCCGCCCTCGGCGACACGGCCGGTGAACTGATGGCCGCCGACGTAGCCTTCAGCGGGACGAAGATGTGGGAATACTGGCCGGAAATGAAGGTGGAGACGTCAGACAAGTACCACCTCGCCGCCATCCCGGCCGGCTATGCCCTCACGGGCGGGATGTCCCCCTCCTTCAAGGGCATCCAGAACTACGCGATGTTCTGGACCGCCACCTCCTCGACCGAAGACGGGAACATGGCCCTCTACCGCTATATCCATGTGAAAGAGCCGAAGGTTCTGTCCACCTACGGGGACAAGCACTCCCTCGCCCTGTCGGTACGCTGCGTCCGGTAAGACTCTCACCGCAAATCGGTGACGATATAAGAAGCAGGAAGCGATTTCACGTCCACCGTGAAGTCGCTTTTTCCGGCCGGGACGGAGAACCGGATGCCGGTCAGGACGAAACGGGCGGAGGTCTCGTCGTCCAGGGAAAGCGTGACGTCCAGGGAGTCCGTGCCGGAAGCATTGACTTTGATCCGGTCCATGTAACGACGGTAGGAGCCGATGAAAAGGGCGGGATTGGTGAAGACATCCTCCCGTTCGACCTTCTCGATAAGTACTTCCTCCGCACCTGCATCCATGGACCAACGGGTCGTTCCGTCACTGACCACCACCAGGTCGAGGCCGGTCATCCGGTAGGCATTTTCCTCCACGACGACATCGCCGCGGGTCACTTCCCGCATCGGTGCACCGCCCTGCGACAGGCTGTAGGTATAGTGGAAATCCACCCGATGCCCCGGAACCTGGTCCAGGACCGGGATACCGCTTTGCGCAAAGGCCGGAAGGGCCATGAAGCAGGCAAGGACCGTCATCAATGTTTTCATCATTCTCCCGACATGAAGTGTTTGAGGATTTCGTCCAGTTCCTTGAAGTCCTTCACCAGGACTTCTCTCGGCTTGGACCCGTTCTGGGGGCCGACAATACCGGCCGCTTCGAGCTGGTCCATCACCCTTCCTGCCTTTGCATATCCCATGCCAAGACGGCGCTGGAGGTCGGAAGTGGAGCCGCGCTGGCTCGTCACGACCAGGCGGGCGGCCTCTTCGAAACGCTCGTCGAGCACCTTCATGTCCACCATGCCGCCGCTCCCTTCTTCGCCTTCGGCAGGGGCCGGCTCGGGCAGGTAGTACGGTGTATTGTAGGACTTCTGGTAGCCGACCTGGCCGCCGACGGACTCCGTCAGGGAGACAATCTCATCATTGCCGATGAAAGCGCACTGGACCCGTTCCATCTCGACGCCGCTGTACAGGAGCATGTCGCCCCGGCCGATCAGCTTGTCGGCCCCGGGCTGGTCGAGGATGGTCGAGGAATCGATGCGGGAAGTGACGCGGAAGGCGATCCGCATCGGGAAGTTGGCCTTGATCAGACCCGTGATGACGTCCACGGTCGGACGCTGGGTCGCCAGGATCACATGCAGGCCGGCGGCCCGCCCCTTCTGTGCAAGACGGATGACCGAGGTGGTGATGCTGCGGGCGAGGGCCTTGGATTCGGGACCGGCTCCGACGGACATGGTCAAGTCGGCATACTCGTCGATGACGACGACGATGTAGGGCAGGTAATGATGCCCCTCTGTCGGCAGGAGATGGCGATCCTTGTATTTCTCGTTGTAGAGTTTGATGTTGTTGACCAGCGCCTTGGAAAGGAGTTCATAGCGGGAATCCATCTCCACGCAGAGGGACTGGAGGATGGCCGCCGCGCTCTTGGCATTCTTGACGATGGCCTGCTCCTTCTCATCTTCGGCGCTGGCCGCATTCGGCAGCACGGCGAGATAGTGGTTGATCAGGGAGGCGTAGGACGAGAACTCGACCATCTTCGGGTCGATGAAGACAAATTTCAACTCCGACGGGTGCTTGGCGTACAGCAGCGAAGAAACGATGACATTGAGACCCACGGACTTGCCTTGCTTCGTTGCACCGGCAACCAGCAGATGCGGGGCATCCGCCAGGTCGAACACCTTCACCTGCTGGGAGATGGTATAGCCGATGGCGACCGGGAGTTCAGCCTTGCTCTCTCGGAAGGCGGCGTCGTTGAGCAACGCCTTGAGCGGCACGATGGAGGCCTTGTCGTTGGCGACCTCGATGCCGACGGAATCGGACAGGGTCGTGATACGGACACCCTTGGCATTCAAGGAAATGGCAATGTCGTCCTGGAGCTGCTTGATGGCGGAAATCTTCACACCCGGCGCCGGATAGACCTTGTACAAGGTGACAGTCGGACCGACGATGGCTGTGACTTCCCGCACTTGGATGCGGTAGCTGGCGAGCGTCGCGCGGATCTTGTTGTTGTTGCGGCTGAGTTCATCCTGGGAGACCTCATGGCGGGAGCTCGCATAATCGCCGAGGATATCCAGGGACGGGAACTTGTATTTCGGAAGGCCGTCCGGGGCATCGAGCCGGTTGTCGATGCGGGGCAGCGGTTCCTTGACCTCCTGGTCCAGCGTATCATCGGTGACCACGCCGAAACTGCCCTCCTCCGCACCTTCTCCCTCCGGCTTTGGATCCGGTTCCGGCCGGGGTTCAGGTTTCCTCACGGGTTCCGGTTCCGGTTCCGGTTCCGGTACAGGCTCTGCAACCCGCTCCGGTTCCCTGACCGGAAAACCCTCCTCCGGGTCTTCCTCCAATTCCATCCGACCGTCGGCGGAAAAAGCTGCGAAACGGTCGCTCAGGAAATAGATCCATAGCGCAGCAGCAGCGAGAAGGATGAAACCGGTGACGATGATTCCTACTCCATTGACAGCCCATCCGACGACAGCCGTGCCGCACCGTCCTCCGGGACCGCCGCCGAACAGATCGTCCCATCCGGCGATACGGCTGGCATACGAAAGTATCCAGGAGGCGATCAACGTGCCCGTGAACGAGGACAGGAACCATTTCCCGAGGGAAATCCGCACCTTTGGCCAGAGCAGCTGCAGCGACAAGGCCGTCAGGAAAGCGACCACGCCGAGGGCGGCGATGCCGAAACTGCGGGTCACCAGGAAATACCCCCAGCGGAAACCGAGCTTGGAGCTGGTGTTATGGACCGGTACACCGGGGTCCATCAGGTCGGACGTGCCGACCAGGCTGGCGTCCTGCTTCCAAGTGAAAAAGTAGGAACAGACGGCGATGGCCGTGAAGACGGTCACGAGTGCCGTCACCACACCGAAAACGATACGGTAGTCGGTGCGTTTCCGCTCGTCCATTTCCGACCAGAAGGAAAACGGGTTCTTGGGCCTCTTCATCGTCTACTGCTTCTTCTTGCCGTTCTTGCGGTTGTAGTTGGTCCAGTTCTTCTTTCCGTTCCGGTTGAACCCCATGCCCATGCCGGGGCGGGCATAATTCGCTGCCGTATCCAACTTGCTCAGTTCCAGTCCTTCGGGAACCTTGACACGGCCCTGGGAGAGGCGTTCGATGTCCTGGAAGATGGTCTCGTCGGCGACGGTGTCCTTGTTCCAGATGAGATACTGCTGGCGCATATAGATGGCAAGGGAACGGATCATGGCCGTTTTGACCTCGCCTTCCGGTTCGGCGGCGATAAGGTCGATGATGCTCTCGATATTGCGGCCATAATGGCGGGCCTTGATCGGGCGGGTCTCCAGGGGAATCTTTTCGGGGCGGCTGTTGATGAATTCCGGCTGCGGGGCCGGATAGGGAGCGTCGATGTCGAGATCGAATCCGGCAATCATGTAAAGATGGTCCCAAAGCTTCTGCTCGAAGTTCTCCTGCTGGTGCACCAGCGGGTTGAGGCTTTCCATGACCTTGACCACGGCGGCAGCCTGCCCGCTGCGCTTGGCCTTGTCGGGAATGGCCTTCAACTGCTCGACCATCTTGAGGACGTTGCGGCCGTATTCGGGCATCTGGAGTTTCTCGACTTCGGTATTGTAATAAAGTTTGATGGTATTTTCGTTCGCTTCCATAGCAGATGTCATTTTTCGTCAGTTTACAAAGATAAGTATTTTTTTCATCTTCAGTATGTGTGAAAAACAACCTGCCTCATTTTTCCACCTTCGGACCCTCCGGGTCCTCGTCCCTCCCAGCCTTTGCGGGGGCTCTGCCCCCGAATGTCCCCCGCGGCCTTGAAGCCCTTTCCGACTTTGCCCTGCAAAGTCCCGGGCACGGCCGGGCACCTGATGGTGCCTCTCATCCCCCACACCGCTCATATGCCCCGGGCGGCACGTTCCAAAATGAGGCAGGTTGTTTTTCATTGCACTTCCACGATGTCGTCAGGGGCGTCTTCGCGGAGATACCAGAGCCAGGCACGGACGGGAGCATGGCCGAGGGCCGTCCAGAGGCGCTTGTAACGGCGCATCTGGAAGAGATAGCGCTCCTCGGGGTGGCCGGACTTGTAGTCGATGATGTCGACGGAGCCGTCGGCGTGAAGGACGACGCGGTCGGGGCGGGATTCCCGTCCGTCGGGGCCGAGGATGGCGGTTTCGTTGCGGACGCACGCGCCCTCGTCGGGGAACCAGCCATGCGCGGACACGGCGGCGATCTTGTCCTGGAGGAAGGCGATGGTCTCCACCCGGTCCGAGGCCTCCAGTTCGCCGGTGCGGATGACGCGCTCGACGCTGCGGGGCAGGTCGCCGGGCACGACGACCCCGGAGAGGATCTTGTGGAGGACCAGGCCGCGGCGGCGGGAAGAGGCATGGGGCCCCACAGTGCCGTCGGGGCCGAAATAGTCCACGGCCTCGCCGCTGAATTTCAGACGGCCCCGTTCGTTCGCCGGGAGCGGGAAACCGTCCGCATCGACCCCGGGTCCGTCCTGGTTCAGGGCAAAGGACGGATAGTCAGCCTGAAGGATTGCAGCCTCTCCCCCGCGGCGTTCCATCGTCGCGAAAGGATACAGTTCACCGGCATGGAACGTCAAGCCGCCGACGTAGCCGTAGAGTACCTGCGAAAGGTTCTTCCACCCGTCCAACTTCTCCGGCGGCCGCACAGCGATGACCTTCAGGCCGTACTGCGCCCGGGTGAGGGCGACGTAGAAGACGTTGATGTTGTCGATGAACTGGAGCTTCCGTTCGCGGCGGTAATCTTCTGCGAACAGCGTGTCTTCGCTGCCTGTGCCCAGCGACACGTGGTAGACCCCGTCTGCGAAGCGCTCCAGCGCCGTTCCTTCCACTGCAGGACGGCACCAATAGGAGGAGTTCTTGTAGAGGGTCACCTTCTCGGCGAAGGGGAAGATGACATAGGGGAATTCGAGACCCTTGGATTTATGGACGGTCATCACGCGGACCGAAGAGCCCAGCTGCGGAGAGGCAATCTTCGGAGAGGCGCTCTCCCAGTCACGCAGGAAGGCGGGCAGGTGGTTGCCGTTCAGTCCCGCCCAGTCCTGCAGGTAGTCCATGAACGACTGGATATAGGGGATTTCCGCCTCGAAGGCCGCCGGGTCCGCCTTGCGGAGGTCCCGCAGCAGGGATTCGGCAAGGTCTACGAGCGAGTGGTAGTTGTCCGGGATGCGCACGTCCATCGAACGGGCCAGGAAACGTCCGGCGGTCGGCCGTCCCTCCGGGTCGGGGGCGTCCACGAGGGCCATCTGCGAGACGAGACGCCGTACCGTGACCGAGGATTTGACGAAGAGTGAATCGTCCGAGACCACCGGAATGCCCTCGGCGACCAGCCGGGCGGCGAGGACGGCCCCTTCGGCATTGCCCCGCACGAGGATGGCGATGTCGCCGTAGTATCCCCCGGCCTCCAGGACCGTGGCGATGGTGGCAAGCACCTCGTCCATCTCCGCTTCCGTGTCCTCGCAGAAGGACACATCCACGGAGCCAGGTGCCGCATCGCGGACGCAGACCTCCTGGGCAACGTCCCGGTAGAGGGTGGAGATGCTGCCCGGGGCGGCCGGATCCTCCCCCAGCAGGCCGTCCAGCTCCCCGGCGGCATAGGCGAAGAAGCCGTTGTTGAACTGCACGATTTCCCGGAGGGTACGGTAGTTGCCTTTCAAGACCCGCACCTGTTCCTCACCGAGGCGGAACTCCCTCGTCAACTGCGAATCCAGCAGGTTCCAGTCCGATCCGCGCCACCGGTAGATGGACTGCTTGACATCGCCCACGATGAGGTTGTCGAAACCACCCGCCACGCTGTTGTGCAGCAAGGGGCGGAAATTCTCCCATTGGATGATGGACGTATCCTGGAACTCGTCCAGCAGGAAGTCTTCGTAGCGGACACCGAGTTTCTCATACACGAAAGGGGCGTCGGAGCCGTCGATGATCTGCCGCAGGAGGGTGTTGGAGTCGTCGATGCTGATGACATTCTTCTCCCTCTGGATGTCGGCGAAGGCCTGGCGTAGTTCGCCGGCGATGCCGAGGCCGTAGACCTGGTCCCGGATGATGCGGGCAGTCCGGTATTCCTGGTACGGGCGGCCGAACAGGGCACAGAACGCACCCAGCGGCTCTTCCAGGGAGCCCTCCAGTTCGAGACGCATCGGGTCCTTGCCCTTGGCGAACCATTGCCGGGAATCGCCGGCCTTGGCCAGGAAGGAGGCGGTCGGCGGCTTGACGGTGTCGCGCCGGTCGAGGTCGAGGTACTTGTACAGGCCTTTCAGAAATCCCCGGTTGCTGTCCTCCGGGCGGATGCCATGCTCCTCCAGTACTGCCAGCACGGTCCGGGCGGCTGCCTCCACCTTTTCCGTGAAGTCCCCCGCCACGGCGTTGCAGCCGCGCTGCACAGCCTTGAGGTTCTCCTTGGAGAAGGCGGCCTTCTCGTCGATGCCGTAGCGCTCCACGGCGGCGTCATGGTCCTCCGACCGCAGGCTCATCGCGATGGCGCGCAGGTGCGGCTCCAAGTTGAACCGGTCGCCCTTCTCCAACCCCGTCCGGACGCTGTCGGTAAGCCATTCCAGGAGGTTCTTGTCCGCCTCGGTCAGGGTGTCCAGGATGCGGTCCACGCTTTCCTCCACCAACCCCTCCTTGTCCAGGTCTACCTGGTAGGAAGCAAACTGGCCGATCTCCCGGGAGAAGGCCCGGAGCGCCTGCTGGAAGAAGCGGTCGATGGTGGAGATGGCGAAGGCGGAGTAGTCGTGCAGGATGGAACAAAGCTGGCTGTCCGCCCGCTGCCGCAGCGCTTCTGCATCCAGGAAGAGGGCCGGAACGAAATCGGCGTAATAACCGGAATGTTCCGGCTCCGTCGCGAGAATGAAAAGTTCTCTCAGGATGCGCCGCTTCATCTCGTCGGTAGCCTTGTTGGTGAAGGTAACGGCAAGGATATGGCGGTATGCCTGGGGATCGCGGCTCTGGAGCAGCAAGCGGATATATTCACGCGCGAGGTTGAACGTCTTTCCGGACCCCGCAGAGGCTTTCACAATCTGTATCATCGTCCGCAGATCATCTTGAAGTCACAATAGCTGCATGTATGGAGGTCGTCGGTACGGCGGAAGGGCATTGCCGGATCGACCATGCCGGCAAGGGTCTCCTTGAGGCGTTCCCGCACCAGGCGGGCGAACTCGGCACTTTGGGGGCGGTCCTCCAACGGGTCGGTGAACAGCCGGGCGGCGGAGTAGATGGAGTTGACGATCCGCGCCCCGGCAAGTTGAGGGTCCTCCCGGGCGAACAGGTCGTACAGGAAGAGCTGGAGGGCGATTTTCGGACGGCCGGTGTTGGAGGGGCCGAAGAGCTTGTCGACCACGGCTGCGGCATTGTCGTCGGTGATGTCGATGTCCTCGTCTTCCACCTTGCCGGTCTTGTAGTCCACAATCCGGACTTCGCCGTCGCGGTAACTGTCCATGCGGTCCACGAAGCCGAGGAAATGGAAACCCTCGAAGTCACATTCCATGAACCGTTCCAACCCGAGGATGCGGAAGCCTTCCGAACCGGCCTCGACAAGCAGCTTCCGGTCATGCCGCAGCGTCTTGACGACATACTCCAGGATGACTTCCTCGATGACGAGGTTGCGGCCGGCGACCTCGATGGAGTGCATCTGCTCGAGGATATGCTTCCGGACGACGGCCTTGAGGGCGGCACGGTCCTTCAGGAAGGTGTCGAGGTCGGCCACCGTCACCCGCTCCCGCCCGTCGTAGAGTTCCTGCATCGTGGCATGGAACACGTTGCCGAGCATCCCGGCGTCCAGCGACTCGGCAACCTCTTCCTCCTCCTTGAGTCCCTTGACCACCTGGTAGTAGAACTTCGCCTGGCAATAGAGCCAACTCTGCAGGGCCGTGGCGGAAAGGTGGCCGTTGCGGATAGCAGCGATATCTTCCGCCGTCTTGGGAATCTCGTCCTCCCCCGCCGTCGCATGCATGGGCGCAGAAGCCGTCCTCCGGGTCAGCGGCACCCGGAAATGGTACTGGAGCTGCTTGATGTAGCGGCTCTCCTCCCCGGATTTCAAGCCTTCGGTCCGGCTGTCGCAGACGAGCCACACCTTCTCCGCCCGCTGGACCATACGGTAGAAATAGTAGGCCCAGACGGCATCCTGATACTCATAGGTCGGCAGGCCGAAGCCCTTGCGCAGCTCCGGAGGGATAAAGGAGGAACTGACGCTGCGCCGCGGGAAAGTGCCTTCGTTCGCCGACAGGATGACGAGGTTGCGGAAATCCAGAGCGCGCGTCTCCAGCGGTCCCATGATCTGGAGGCCCTGCAGCGGTTCCCCTTCGAACGGGACGGCCTGGGAGGCGACCAGCTGGTCCAGCAGCCGGAGATAGGTGGCGGGCTGCACGGCGATGTCGATGTCCCGGAGCACGTTGAGTTTCATGGCGTACTGCTTGGCGAAGTCAAGTTCCAGCAGCATGTCTTCCCGGTCCCGCAGCCGCCAGCCGACATAGCTGATGATGTCTTTGAAATAGTCCTCCAGGGCATGGTTCTGTTCCGGAAGGACCTCCTTCGGCTGCAGGATGACGGCCCGGAAGATCCGGTCCAGGAGCGGACCGCCCCGCAGGTCACTTTCGGGAATATAGTACCGGGCGCCGGCCTTGACCCGCGCCACCACAGCCTCTTCCTCCGGAGTCAGCACCTTGCGGAAGACACTGCTGGAGAAGATGGCATGCACCGGCCGGTGATAGAAATGCCACGTCCCACCGTGGGAGCGGAGGCGCAGCTGCAGGGCGGCGATGGAGCCCATAAGGGTATAGACGGCGCCGCCGGTCATGGGATAGCCCATGGTCACGTTGATGCGGTCCACCTCGGGCGGGATGGAGTTCAGCAGGGGCATCAGCAAGTTCTCATCCGGCAAGACGAAGGCCGTCTCGACCGGATCGCAGGGCACAGCCTCCCGCAGGATCTGCGGGGCCAGTTTGGCCTGCCCGACGGAGGACGGCACGCTGATGACCTGGAAATCCGGGCGGGTGAGCCCGTCCGGGTCGAGCGGGAAGGCCTGGGGGAACTCCGCCACATTGTCCTTCATGAAGAAGGAGGACTTGTTGAGCGGATGGCGGACCATCGGGCTGGAATAGTCCCAGCAGAAGGCAGCGAGGCCGGCATCCCGCATCTTGCGGAGGAGAGTCTTCTCGCATTCGTTCAAGGCGTTGAGCCCGATGAACACATATTGGCGGGCTTCCGGGAAGGCAGCCTGCAGCAGGTCGGCGGCCGAGGTGCCGTTCCGGAGCCGCTGGGCTAGACTCCGGTAGACCATGCCTTCATAGGCCATCCCTTTCCCCTCCAGGCGTTTCCGGTATCTTTCATAGAGCGGCGCCAGGCGGTTCCATACCTGGAGGAAACGGGCCTTCACGTCGGAACTCTCGGCGTCCATGTGGACGGTCAGGCGCCCCCGGCGGTCACGGAAATGGGCGACGAACCGTTCGATGGCCGCACGCTGGAGGTCCGACAGGTGCGAGAAGTCGTCCTGGATATCCTTGAAATCGGCGACATTGGCGAACAGCTCCCGGGCATCGACCAGATACTTGTCCACGTCGTCGAAGTCGGAGAGGATGATTTCGCCCCAGAAGACGAACTCGTCAAGCGGTTCGGCCCTCGGGTCCAGTTCCTTCCAGACCTCGTACAGTCCGACCAGGAGGCGGACCCGGTCGGTGACGTCCACATCGCAGGCCCGGTAGAAGAAGTCGTTGATGGTCAGCGTCTCCGGAGCAAGCATGGGACGGGTCTGTCCGGATTCCCGCAGGAATTCGCCGAGGTACTTCCGGAAGAACACCGTCGAGCGGCGGTTCGGGAAGATGAAGCAGGTGTGCTGTATGTCCGTCGCGCCGTACCGGGCCGCAACTTGTTTCAAGAAAGGGATCATGTTCTCTCCGAGGCTTCCTTTTTCATTCTGAGGTTTTTCTTTCTGTCATTTCGAACGGAACCCGGGCAGGCTCTCCTTCCATCAGTCCGAACGTCAAGGTGCCTTTTGCTCTGCGACGCTTTCCGCCGGCCCGTGGGCGGAAACGGATGAATTCACAGGTCCTCGTCGGTGAGGCCGAAGCGGGCGGCGATGTCGTCGGGGATGTCGTTGAAGTCGATGGCGTCCCAGATGCCTTCGATTTCGCGGCGGTCCTTCTTGGTCGGGCGGCCGGCTCCGCGGTCGCGGGACAGGAAGAAGGTCTCGACGGGGGCGCGGAGCTTCTCGATCTCGGCCGCCGGGGTCAGGTTCTCGGCAAAGTCGGGGACGAGTTTCGCCCCGACCCGGTGCCCGGCGGGCCGGACGACCTTGTAGGTGAAGGAGACGGCCCCTTTCCGGACATGGATGATGTCGCCGGGCTGGACGCTCTTGGCAGGCTTGGCGTTGACTCCGCCGATCTTCACCTTGCCGCCCTTGCAGGCATCGGCTGCCTCGCTCCGGGTCTTGAACACCCGGATGGCCCAGAGGTATTTATCGATCCGTGTCTCCATATCAGCTGCGCTCCTCCATGCCGTCGAGGTCTTCCTCGTCCAGGCCGGGTTCCGCCGAAGAGTCGATATAGCTGTCCTCGTCGTGCTGCTTCCCCATCATGACCTCCAGAAGGACCGTCGAGCGGTCGGCCGGGACGAGGAAGAAATCCTTGAGTTCGGCAGGGACCAGGATGACCTCGCCGGCGTAGAGCGGGTAATGCTCCACCGCCGTTTCTGCCGGCACCTGGACCATGGCCTCCCCGGCCGCGCAGACATAGACCAGAAAGGAGTCGGACTGTTCCGGGAAGATGTGGATCGGATCGGCGAGCCGGATCTCCGAAACCGCAAACTGAGGTTCCTGCGCCAGCTTCCCACCCCGAAGGAGCGGTCCCTGCCAAGCCTTGAAGTCGATGAGGTCGAAAGCCTCCTCCAGGTGCATCTCGCGGGCCTCGTCCGTGAATTCCCGCCCCCAGTCGGCCACACGGAAGAAAAGGTCGGACGATTCGGAAATCTCGATGATTTTCACGCCGCCTCCGGCCGCATGGACCAGGCCCGGCGTGATGAGGAAGGCGTCGCCGACCTTCGGATGCACGACGTTCAAAAGGTCTCCGACCGTGCCGTCCTGGCATTTCCCGTAGAACTCTGAAGCTGTCACATCCCGCTTGAACCCGAGGTACAGTTCCGCCCCGGGACCGGCCTCGGCGACATACCATAGCGCCGTCTTGCCGAAGGCATCGTAGCGCTGCCCGGCCGCCTGATCGTCAGGATTGACATGGAGCGAAGTGCGCCCCTTGATATCCAGGAACTTCACCATCACGGGGAACTGGGTCCCGTAATATTCGAAAGCCGTATCTCCGACAACCCGTTCCAGATACGTCTGCATCAGTTCGCCCAGGGTATTGCCCCCGAACCAGCCGGCCGCCACGGTCGTATCCATGAACCCGAGGTCTGCCAGCTTATAGACAATCTCCCCCCAATGCCGCTCCAGCGAATCGGCAAGAAAGGTCATCGGATAGAGTTTCTTTTCCATGCTACCGGATATCGATGGTGTAGGGCATCTGCGCATAGACCTGGGTCGGGGCACCTTGACGGAGCGAACGAAGGGCCGTCGCCATGCCGGCGAAAGGCGTGCCGGAAAGGATGGACTCCTCATCGGTCCCTTGCCCGAACATCGCCAGCAGTTGCTCCCAGGTGCTCTTCGGCTTGGGATAACCGACGACCGCATAGTCGTCTCCGGAGAAAAGGCCGGCTTCGGAGGCGGCAAAGCTGACGGCATCACGGAGGGTGCCGATCTCATCGACGAGGCCGATCCCCAAAGCGTCGGAACCGGCCCAGACCCTTCCTTGGGCGATTTCATCCACACGCTCCGGAGTCATGCCGCGTCCCTCGGAGACGAGGGTCACGAACTGGTTGTAGATGTCCTCCACCGAGGCCTGCATGTAGGCCGTCTCCGCTGCGTCGAAGGGGCGCATGAGGGAGAACATGTCGCTGTGTTTGTGGGTGCCGATGGTCACGACGTTGACATGGGCCAGGTCCTTGGCGGTCTTGGAAAACTCCGGAATCATGCTGAAGACACCGATGGAACCGGTCAGGGTCGCCGCATCGGCATAGACCTTCCGGCAGCCGCTGGAAATCCAGTATCCGCCGGAGGCCGCATAGTTGCCGTAGGAGGCGACCAGCGGCTTCTCCTCCCGGAGCAGGTCCAGGGCCGCGCGGATCTTCGACGAGGCGAGGACGCTGCCGCCGGGGGAATTGACCCGGAGGACGACGGCCTTGACGCTGTTGTCCTTGCGGACCTTGTCGATGGTCCGGACGAAGCGGTCGGCCACGATATCGTTGTCACTGTCGCTGTCATCCACGATGGTTCCGTCGGCATAGAGGATGGCCACCTGGGTCTTGGCGAAGGCGTTTTCCGGGACCTTGGCGGCCACATAGTCGGCGAAGGGGACCAGATGCAGGTCCTCCTGCCGATCGACCACGGCGAGGTCGCACAGTTTCCGGACCAGCTGCTCCCGGTCCACCAGAGAGTCCACCAGCCCGTGCTCCAGGAAGTCTTCCGGGAAGTTGAAGGAAAGGTTGTCGATGAGGGCGTCCAGGTCGTCCGCCTGGATACCGCGGCTTTCCGCCATCGCACCCGAGAAAGAGGTCCAGACGGCATCGAGCATGGCCCGGTTCTGTTCCAGGTTCTCGGGCGAAGGACTGCTCTTGATGTACATCTCGCCGGCCGACTTGTATTTGCCGTGGCGGATGAGCTGGTAGTTGATGCCCAGGCGGTCCAGGAGGTCTTTCAGGAACAGCAGGCGCCCGGAAAGGCCGACCAGCATGGTCTGTCCCCCATGGGCCGAGGTCATGTACACCTTGTCGGCAACGCTTGCCAGATAATAGGAGCCGTTGGACGGATTCTCGGTAAAGGCCACGACAGCCTTGCCGCTCTCCCGGAAACGTCCCAGTGCCGCCCGCATCTCCTGCAACTGGGCCATCCCCGCGGACAGTCCGTCGGAACGGAGGAAGACATACCGGACCGCCGGGTCTGCCGCCGCCTTCTCCAGGGCTTGCACGGCCTCCCAGATGCCGATGGTCGGCGTGGCTTCCATGCTGAAGGAACGGAGGTCCGGGGTGCCCTCCCGGCTCTGCTCGCCGAGGATGAATGCGGACATATCGAGATCCAGGACGCCGTTGCGCGGCAGCACCGGGGTCCCCTTCCCGCCGAGGGCGGCCATACTGCCGACCACGGCAAAGAACAGGATGAAACCGATGACCTGCATGAGGAAAAGGCCGCAGATGACGGCGAGGACGGTCTTGACGAATTCTTTCATCTTTTCTACAATTGTTTTGTTCTAAACTGCAAATTTAACAATTTCCGTAAAAATATATAACTTTGTAGGTTCATAACAGAAAGAACCATGGCACAGAAACCATCCATCCCAAAGGGGACCCGCGACTTCGGCCAGGCCGAGATGGCCCGGCGGAACTATATCTTCGATACCATCCGGAGCGTGTTCCGCACCTTCGGCTACCAGCAGATCGAGACGCCGGCCCTGGAGAACCTGTCCACGCTGCTGGGCAAGTACGGCGACGAGGGTGACAAACTCCTGTTCCGTGTCCTGAACTCCGGCGACGCCTTCTCCGGCATCGACTACGGGCAGTACCGGCTGGAGGGCGACCGTTACAATTCCAAGGCGCTGTCGCTGAAGGTTTCCGAGAAAGGGCTCCGGTACGACCTCACCGTCCCCTTCGCCCGCTATGTGGTCCAGCACCAGAACGAGATCTCCTTCCCTTTCAAGCGCTTCCAGATCCAGCCGGTCTGGCGGGCCGACCGTCCGCAGAAGGGACGTTACCGCGAGTTCTACCAGTGCGACGTGGACGTCATCGGCTCCCGCTCCCAGGTCAACGAGCTGGAACTGGTGCAGATGGTCGACCGCGTGTTCTCCCTCCTGGACATCCGGGTGGGCATCCACATCAACAACCGCAAGGTCCTCACGGGCTTCGCCGAGATCGCCGGCGCCCCGGACCAGGTCATCGACATCACGGTCGCCATCGACAAGCTGGACAAGGTCGGCCTGGAGAAGGTGGAGGAGGAAATGCGGGACAAGGGCATCTCCGAAGGCGGCATCGCCGTCATCCGGCAGATTCTCTCCCTGGACGGGTCCACGGCGGAGAAGATGGCGCAGATGCGCAGCCTCTTCCAGGGCGGCAGCGCATCCGGCATCGTGTCCGCGACCGGCCTCAAGGGCCTCGACGAACTGGAGGAGTTGTCCAGCCTCATCAAGGCGGCCGGCCTCTCGCAGGAGGTCGGACTGGACCTGTCCCTCGCCCGCGGCCTCAACTACTACACCGGCGCCATCTTCGAGGTCAAGGCCCTCGACTTCCCCATCGGAAGCATCTGTGGCGGCGGCCGTTACGACAACCTCACCGGCATCTTCGGCCTTCCGGACCTGTCCGGCGTCGGCATCTCCTTCGGCGCCGACCGCATCTACGACGTCCTCACCGGCCTGGACAAGTTCCCCGCCGACCTCGGCAGCACCACCCGCCTGCTGTTCGCCGTCATGGGGGCCGACGAACTGCGCTACGTGCTCCCGGTCGCCCGCGCCCTCCGCGAGCAGGGTATCGCCGTGGAGGTCTACCCCGAGGCCGTCAAACTCAAGAAGCAGTTCGACTACGCCGCCCGCAAGTCCATCCCCTTCATCTCCATCAACGGCACTGACGAAATCGCCGCCGGTACGGTCAACCTCAAGGACCTCACGACGGGCGAGCAGAAGGCCCTTCCCAAGGACGACCTGGACGCCATCGTCGATTTTTTGCAATAAATTTTGGATTTCCAAAAAAAGTCCTTACCTTTGTATTCCACATCGCGGAGTAGAGCAGTCGGTAGCTCGTCGGGCTCATAACCCGGAGGTCGTAGGTTCGAGTCCTGCCTCCGCTACTAAACAGGACAAGTCGCAGGATTTGTCCTTTTTTTCTGGCATAGGTCCCGGTAAAACATGCAACACGCTATGAAACGTATCCTCACAGCCACCCTGCTCATGCTGGCCCTTCCGGTCTTTTCACGGGCGGGGAACATCGTCACCGACAGCCTCCGGAGCCGCATCCTGGACGCCACGGTCCCCTACAAGGTCTACCTTCCCGACGGATTCGGCAAGGGGGAGAAGACGTATCCGGCCGTCTACCTCCTGCACGGCCTGTACGGGACCTGTGACGACTGGGACCGGAGAGGAAGTGTGAAACTGGTCGCGGACGAACTCATCGGAAGCGGCGAGGCTATCGAGATGGTCATCATCATGCCCAACGCCGGTCATCCCGACATCCACCATGTCCAGAACGGGTATTTCAATGTCCCCGGCTGGCGGTACGAGGACTTCTTCTTCCAGGAACTGATGCCGGCCGTCGAACAGAAGTACCGCGCCGGCGGGGCGAAAGGGAAACGGGCCGTCATGGGTCTCTCGATGGGCGGCGGGGGCAGCACGGTCTACAGCCAGCGCCACCCCGACTGCTTCTCGAGTTGCTACGCGATGAGCGCCTGGCTGGACCAGGAGATGGACGGGGCTGTCTCCGAGGAGGAGAAGGCGGACAAGTACTACCTCGTCCGGCAGTCCGTGCACGACCACTCCACCCTCGCCTTCATCGACCAGGCCGACGAAGACACGCTGGAGCGGCTGCGGACCGTCAGATGGTTCTTCGACTGCGGCGATGACGACTTCCTCCTGGGCCTCTCGATGCATATCCACCTGAAGATGCGGGACAAGAAGGTCAAAAGCGAACTCCGCGTCCGGAACGGCGCCCACAACTGGGAATACTGGCATCTCGCCCTCCGCGAGGCCCTGCCCTTCGCCTCCCGGAACTTCGATTGAGAGGTCCTTCCCCCGGAGGACCTGGGTATCATCCCCTTCGCCGGTACTCCGCCGGAGTGATACCGTACATCCTCCTGAAAGCGTGATAAAAACTGGAGGTGTGCCCGAAGCCGCAACGATCGGCGACTTCCTCGATCGTCAGGCCTGGGTCGGCCTTGAGGAGGTGGCGGGCCCGCTGCATCTTGACCTTCAGCATGAACGAAGCCGGTGTATCCCCCGTCAGGGCGACGACCTTGCGGTGGAGTTGGCGGGGGCTCATGCACAGTTTCTCCGCCAGCGTGTCCACTTCCAGCCTCCGCTTGTCCAAGAGCAGGTAGGTGAAGTCCACCATCCTGTTGATGAAACGGCGTTCCACGTCTGAAAGGGCTTCCTCCTCCCCGTCCGCGTCCGGCAGCCCCGAGAACTTGTCGCGCAAGCGGCGATGCCGGTCGAGCAGGCTCTCCACCTGCGTGCGCAACTCGTCGCTGCTGAAAGGCTTCTCCAGATAGGCATCCGCACCGGCTTCTATGCCCTTGATGCGGTCCTCCCCGGTAATCCTCGCCGTCACCACGACGATAGGGATATGGTCGAGGATCTCGTTTCCGCGTATCTGCCGGCACAGTTCGAGACCATCCATGCCGGGCATCATCAGGTCGGTGATGATGAGGTCGGGCACGAGTTCCAGGGCCCTTTCCAGCCCCTCCCTGCCGTTGGAGGCATAGCTCACGGAATAACGCCCGCCGAACTGCGCCCCGATGTAGGCGGCGATGTCATGGTTGTCTTCGATGACGAGCAGCCGGCAGAAGCCGCCGTCACCGTCATCGGGCCCCGTCCCCGGCTGCGGCGGCACAGGCGTTTCCGGAGCGGCTGCCATAGCGTACCGCTGCCGGACCTTGTTGCGGACGGGCACACTGATGTGGAAGGCCGTTCCCATGCCGGGAGAACTCTCCACCTCGATCTGCCCCTCGACGGCATCCACGATCTGCTTGACCAGGGCGAGGCCGATGCCGGATCCCGGATGCCCGGCGCCGCCCCCGGCCTGGTAGAACGGCTCGAAGAGATGGGCAAGCGTCTCTCCGTCCATGCCCTCGCCCGTATCCGACACATCGATGAGCAGACGGTCCCCCCTGCGCCACACCACCACGCTCACCCGTCCGTATTCCGGCGTGAACTTGAAGGCGTTGGAAAGCAGGTTGTTCAGCGTCTTGGTCACGTAGTCGGGGACGAAGTCCATTTCCCCGACCTCCTTGGACAAGAACTGCAGGTCGATGTCACGGCTGCGGGCATACTCCCGCCATCCCGCCACGACCATGTCGATGTGTGTGGCGATGTCACCGTTGCGCCAGTCCGGATCGCCAACCTCCGACTTGATCTTCGAGATGTCCAGCAGTTGGTTGACCAACGCGAGCAATTCGTTGCCCTGACGCTCGATGGTGCGTGCCCTGTCCTTCGTCTCCGCCGTGAGGGCGACGTCCCGCTGCATGTCGCGGCACAGGCCGAGAATGACGGTGAGCGGGGTGCGGAATTCATGGGTGACGTTGGTGAAGAAGTGCTCCCGCATCCCGATCGCCTGCTTGAGTGCACGGTAGCTGCGGTCGCGGATGCGGCGGACGTACACCATCACCGCAGACAGGCAGGCGAAAAAGAAGACGACCAGCCCGGACACCCCGTAGCCCGTACGGCGGAGCGTCTGCTCCTGTTTCAGCCTGAGCCGGATTTCGTCCATCTGCCTTGCCTGGCGGTTCCGTTCGATCCGCAAACCCGTGTCCTGGATGCGGCCCAGCTTCTCCACGTCCAGCACACTGTCCCGCAAGGCAGCCGCCTCCTCATGGCAGGAAAGCGCCTCGCGATAATCGCCCGACGACTTATAATAGCTGTAATACAGGAGCCAGATCTCCTCCAGATGCTCGTAGGAACGGATGCGCCCGGCCGTCTCCCTGGCCTCGGCCAGGTACTCCAGGGCCTTTGCACCATCGTCCCTGGCGAGGTGGATCCCCGCCAGGGCGACGAGCGTATTGAGGGCGTGCCATTCATCCTTCGAGGCCTCCATCATCCCGTGGGCAGCCTCATACTCCTGCGCCGCCCTGCCGTACTGTCCGGCCTTCTCATAAAGCGAGCCGAAGTACGTGTGGCAGAGCGCGATGCCGAGCTCGCTGCCCGCCTCCCGGTTGAATGCCATGGAGCGGCGGTAACAGGTCCATGCCGAATCGATCTGCCCCCGATGCTCGAAGATGAAGCCGATGTTTGCATAGTTGATAGCCATCCCCAGGGCACTGCCCAGCTCCCGCTCGCCATCCAAGGCGGTCCGCAACACACTGTCCGCCCGCCCGTAATCCCCCAAGGTCATATAGACATTCCCCAGGCCGTTCAACGACACGACGCGGTTCTTCCGGGCAGCGGACGAGGTGTCGGTACACTCCTCGCTCAATTTCCAGGCACTGTAATGGTATTCCAGCGCCACATCGAGCACCCCCATACGGCGGTAGTCCGTCCCCACGTTGTTGAGAGCCCGCACCCATTCGAGTGTGTCGGCGGCGGCCTCCGCCTGCCTCAGTCCCTTACTGTGGACGGACAGGGCCTCGTCGAAACGGCTCTCGTTGCGCAGCTCCTTTCCCCATTCTCTCAGCGCGACGATGCTCCCCAGCCGGTCGCCCCCACCTTCCAGGCTTTCCTGCAACAGGGCGAGCGAGTCGGCGCCACGTACGGCCCGGACGGTTCTCTCCGCCGCCGCCCGCTCTTCCGGCGAAAAAGAAGGATGTTCCTTTCCGCATGAAGCGGTCAGGAAGGAGGACAAGAAAGCCGCGACGATGCACATGAGGACGCCGACGGGGCCGCGATATCGCTTATGCATAGTTTCCATAGAAAAGTTTTTATGCCTCGCCTTCCTGCCGGGGACCTCGGTCCGCATACAGGAACCGGCCTGTAAGTATACGGATTTTTCGGGACACGCCCAAATTTCCCAGCGGAATCCACGGAAAGCGGGCACCCATCCCGCCGCACACGGCATGTTCATGGATTTATGTTGTATATCAGCAAGTTATAAATCCCTGATGGCAGTCCAAGACACTCCCGGACCGATGCAGGATGTCAGTCCGGGACATGTTTTTGTCCGTTGAGAGCACCATACCCGCTGCCTCCTCGGTGTAACTTTGTCGCAAGATGAAAAAGACGGCAATAGAAACACGCAGACCAGAGCAGGCAGAGCGTTCCGCGGAAGAGCGCATGCAGCTGCTCGACACCATCCGCGAGATGATCGACACGGAACTCGGCAGCCGGGGGCGGGAGGTTCCCCCGCCCTTCCCGCAGTCCCGCCGCCGTTCCCTCTGGAGACGTATCTGGGGCCTGTTCACCTTCCGCCGGACCGGACCTCATCACACAGACGATACATCATCAACCTTTTAAACCTAGTGTACAGATGAAAAAAAAGACAAAAGAAACCGATTTCTCCGCCGCCTTGCGGCAGGATGACAAGGATCTGTCTCGCCCTCCTGTTCTCCATGACCGCCTTCGCCGCGGGTGCACAAGCCCCGGCAGACCCGGACGTACAGGACAGGGAAGGCGCGGCACGTACCCCGGACGTGTAGCATATACGCTGCCGGAGGCCTCTCGTGGGCGACCGGCATCCGGTATGAGATCATCAATGCGAAGGCCGGTTACGGGCAGTTCCCCGCAGCGGGAGGGCGATATACACAATCGATGAACTCATAGCCATAGCACAAAGTTTCAAAGTATAAAATAATAACGAACCGTTCGTCGCAAGGAAAATAAAAACGACCGGTCTAAATAATTTCAGTACCATGGCAAAAAAGACCCTTATTCCAATCAAAGAAAAATTCAATGTAATCAAGGACACCGAAGCACCCAAAGTCGGATCACGGGCCCTCAGGGTGACCAACATTACGGACACAAGTATCACGATTCTGTGGGAGAGAGCTACGGATAACGTAACTGCTGTTGACAAAATACGTTATCAAGTCGGACTGACCGAGTCCGATAATCCTCAGGACCCCTGGCATATCGTAAAAGACGCACAAGGGATTTGTTCGCACACATTTACAGGCCTGAAACCCAAAAAACAATACTCGTTCTATGTGAAAGCTTATGACGCTGCCGGTAACATATGCCAATATCCCGTCGATAACGGATGCATGAGGGCGATGACGGCAGATTCGAAAACGCCGGCTAAAGATACGGAGGCTCCCAAGGCATCCAACCGTGATATTCGTGCGACCAACGTCACTTCCAACAGTATTACCATCGTATGGGAAGCGGCCACTGACAATCAAACGAAGTCTTCGGATATCCTATACTCCGTTTACATAGGTAAAGCAGCATCGACGGTTGAATGGAAAATGGTCAAGTCAGCGAAAGGCATCACTTCGTACACAGCCACAAACTTGGAGCCCGGTTCCAAATATGCTTTTGTGGTCTATGCACGGGACAATGCCGGCAACAAGATTTCGTATCCTGTACGGAATTGCACATATATCACCACATCGGGGAGTGCGCCAGGAAATACCGCCCCGGCCGGAGAAGCCCAGCGTCGTCAGTTGATTCGTACCTTTTTCAGCAACCAAAAAGGTAAGGATACCATTGAGGATATTATGGTTTCAACGGTAAATCAGCCGATAAAAGACTACATCGTTTCAGGTAAGCAGGCAATGCTTCTGCAGAATGAGCAACATGACATTTGCAACCAGCGTGATGAATTTATGCCGATCAATGAAGCAGCCATCTACCCTGGCCGGCTTGTATATGCAGACAGATCATTAGTGGATGGGAAACCGTCTGACATCAATTTCTATGTCCCGGACCAGACAGGGAAAGTGACTGTAAATGTCAATTTCCTGGCGGCCCATGTCGGCCTTTCAGAAAAAAATGTAAAGGCCACTTATGACGGCATCCAGGAAGCAATAGGAAAAATATTGAACCGCGCATTGGCAACAGGTGCTTTGCCCCCTAGTCTTGTGGAATCAAATACTACGATATCTAACAGTAAAGAAAAGATTTCCATTGACGCCGGATGTTCTGTGGATTACTTGGGGGCAAAATGTAAAATAGACACCACCACGACAAAGAACCAAGAATCTTTCTATCAACTGGAAAACTTCAAGCAGGGTTTTTATCAAGTGTCCATCGAAGCAGAGGATAGGGATAGTGTGAATTATCTGGGAACAGGTGTCACCGTCGCGGCTTTGGAGAAAGCACGGGAATATGCTCCCCTCGCTATCATCAAGAGTGTCACATACGGAAGAATAGGGTACAACATAAAAAAATATGATGCTTCCGCATTTACTTTCAAAGGGGATGAAAAAGCATCATATAAAACATACGTCGAGGCCACTTCAAAACAAGATATCGAGAAAAACTCGAGGTCGTCCAGCCATTTCGCAAGAATATGGGGAGGAAGCGCGACAACGGCAGGAAACGCTCTCACAAAAGGTCGGACTTCGAAGAACAACGAAGTGGAAAGCAAGGAAATTGACGCAGCGTTCACGGATGAAATGGCGAAAACGATGGAAGTCAGCATGAGAAACCAAGGTGTCCCCATCTCTTATACCGTTGTATATCTTGCGTCCGGAAGGGAAGTAGGAGCATATTTGACAGGAAAATACCTCGAGTCCAAATATGTTCCCCTTGTGAACAGGCTTTCTTTTGATATAGAACAAAAAGCTTCGGTCCTGAAAGGTACGAACACTGTTTACTGCAAGTTGAGCTATACCTATATCAAACTTGATTCCAATGGCAATAAAATAGGCGTAGGGACGGGCTCATGGGATTACAAGTGGTCCAATAACAGTGGAATCAGCAGAGTGATCGAGTTGCCGGAGAACTGCTATTTCAAGAACAACGAATTGCTGCTTACATTCGAGAGCAGGCGGGCCGCATCCGCAGGGTTGAATAAATGGAAAAAATGCAGTGAAGGGTATATTAATGTCACTGGCGGCAAGCTGAAGATCAGAATAGAAGGATCATATTATCATTATAGCTTACGGCTTGGGGGAAGCGCCGATAACGGTTATGCACAGTTTAAATGATGTGGATGGTTCTTCTGGCCAAAGTTCTGTCCATGAGTCCATCATCTTGATCTGAACGGCCTGGCTCTTTTCCCAGCTTCACGGGGAGATTCGACATTATTTTAGCACATCAGTGTCCACTAAAAAATTATTATTCGTAAAAATAACTATTCGTCATCAACTGAATAAAGACTGAATAAAGACTGAATAAAGATGGTCCACATGAAAAAAAGACAAGTGAAATTCCCCATTTTGCCGCTAGGCGACAAATGGATGACTGTCTGTCTTTTGTTTCTGCTCGGCTCCGCCATGGCGACGTCCTTGAGGGCGCAGACCGATGGCAACAGCATGTTGCAGGGACAAAGAGAAATGAGCAGCGAGCTGCGCACAAGGACTTGGAGCATCTACACCCAAGGCGGATTATCTTGGGCCACTGGCGTTGGGTATCAGAATGTCAACGAAAATGCCAGTTATCATCTTGCCCCCGCGCTTGGCGGTGGTTTTGATTATACCATAAGCCCCTGGGTCAGGGTCGGAGCTGAATATCTCTGGTCTTCCTATCGCCGCGAGCAGAACTTATCAAGCATAGATGTAAGCTCTATGCCAGCCAAAGCCTACGGGAACTATCTGATGAACATCCACAATGCCAAGATCGGAGCACAATTCAACGTCATGGAGTTTTGGCCGGATCGGAATGCGCAATGGCTCAACATCTGGGCAGGAACAGGATTCGGATACTGTTTTGCCTCCGGCAATGAATATGGCCTGTTCTTCAGCAACACCCAGACCCAAAACGGTGTCACGACTCCTTTGGCAGCCGGAAACGCCGTACTTAATGATTCTGAGATCACCATTACTGGAAGTGTCAGAACGACCAACCGTCATGAAGCCTTCAATGCCCTTTTCGTTCCCGCTTCGCTACATGTGGAGGCGGACTTGAACCGACGTCTTTCTGTGGGACTGAAGGGAGAAATGGACTGGCTCTTCAACAGACAAAACATTGCTCCCAAATGCCTGATGTTTGTCATGGCTACACTGCGATACAACTTCGTTCCGAGCTCGACTCGAGTACAGAGAGACTACTATGAGGGTATCGTGGGTAATCTATACTCTCAAGAAAGGCGTCTTGAAGAAGAGGTCGTAGCTGCGAAGGCCATGGCTGACCGCGAGCAGAGCCGCCGTCAACAACTGGAAAAACAGAATGAGGCACTCCTCCAGCAGCTCGCAGACTATGAAAACAGCAGGGAAAGCGACACCGCACTTGAAAAGCAGCCTCTGACACATTTCGTCCAGTTCGAACTCAACAGTTCCTATTTCAGTCCTTCGGAAAGGGACCGGCTCAAGGAATTCGCGCGGAGCGTGATGGGAATGAATTTGTCCCTTCTCGCTGAGGCAAGTACCCCGGGAACGGAAGAATACAATCAGATGCTTTCGGAAAGAAGACTTGAAAGAGTCGTCAGAGCCCTGATTGAAGAAGGTTTCCCGGAAGAAAACCTGCAGCCGCAGATCGCCATTGGCGAACAGAACGGTAAGCCTGACGCAGAAGGAAGGAGAGTAACGATCACCGTTGAATGACAAGACTATTCTTAAGACCAACAAATGAAATCAATCACAAAAATGAATAATATGAACCGCATGAAAACTTTCCTGCTCGCCGTCATCGCTTTGATGGGAACAGCAGGCATCCTGACCTCTTGCCAGGAAGAGGCTCCTATGATCAATTACACCATGAGCGTCACCGTGACGAACGACTTCAGCAAGGTCGTTGAAGCGATTCAGAACGGTTTTCTAAAGAACGAGGAGGCCGTCAAGAAACTTACCGAATCCATCGACAAGATGAACACAGACCAGGCAGGCAAACTGCAGGCCGTTATTGATGTTCTAGGAAGCATGAATTTGACACTCGACACAAAACTGGCCGCCATTGAGGCAGCGATGAAAGCGCAGACGCTTTCGATGGAAGGAAAACTTGACCTGATCAAAGCTGCCATCGAGGCCCTTCCCGACTATTCCACCCAGCTCGAGGCCATCCAGACGGCCATCGCGGCGTTGCCGGATTACGGTGCCAAGATCGACGCCCTTGTGGCCGCCATCGAGGCCCTTCCCGACTATAGCGACAAGTTCGACGCCGTGGCAAACGTTCTTGAGGCCATGAATGCACAGCTCGAGGCGATTGAGGATTGGCAGTACGGTATCTACTTTCAAATATCATCTGTAGCCAACGCCGTATACAACCTCCAGTATTCCGTTGACCACGGAAACACCAATGCCGCAGATGCGTTTTCCGCCATAGTGGCCATGCTGGAAGAAATCAAAGAGGCCATTGCCAACGCCGGAGGTGGCGGAGAAACCCCGCCGGTTTCCAATAGTTGTGTCCTGGACGGGACGACGATTAAAATAACCTCCGCCGCGATTGACAGAAGTGACTATATTTATTATGACGAATATGATATTTATTTATATCTGGAAGGCGGGGGCTACCTCAATATAATGGCAGAAAAGGAATACCATGATGGCAAGACCATTGATCTGACGAAGAAAGAGGAGAAAAGACCGTCGTATGAAAAATGGTATTGGGTTGTCCAATATAGCCCTACCAGCGACACGAGACTCTTCTGCGCGATGGGGGACCCTAAAACTAACTATGTTGTCTTCCAAAACGGCACGCTCTATCTGGAGTGTCTCGGCGAAGAGGACGGCAAGCCCGTCTTCGAAATCCGGCTTGAGAACGGCAAAATAAAAGATGATTTCAGGGGTGATGGCCTTGAGCACACAATCAGCTTGAGCTTCAAAGGCTCATTAGATTTCGGTGAATTTTAATTGGTGAATAACCCCGTTTCAAACCATCGTTTTTATCCTAAAAGCAAAAGATTATGGAGTATAACTACATAAAACAAGTGAAAGATGTCTATTGCAACGGTCTCTATGTCCATTCTGGAAAGGACCGTGACAAAGAGGAAGCCATGTATCTGCAAGACGTCCTCCCCGCCGATTTCGACCTGGACAATTTCAGGCTGACGATGGAAATCTACATCATGTGGAGCGCCACGGCAGCGGCGCAGGACCAGAACATCATCACCATTGACTCTTCCTACCGTCCCTTCAGCCTTGTCACGAAAAATGGGAACATCTTCGTCCGGGTGAACAACGGAGGCACCTATTTCGACACCGGCATCCCTTACAAACTCAGGGAATGGATGCGTATAGACGCCGGCTACAACCAGGGGATCTTCACCATCAACGGCAAGACGTTCAAGATCGGCAAACTGTTCGGAAAGGGAGACCGAGGCATCTCCAGCACGGATTTCGGCCGCGGCAAGAACTTTAACGGACGCATCCGGAACCTGTCCGTCACCAGCACGAAAGTGGCGAAACTTCCGAACGTCCTGAACAAGCCGGAGGAGGTTTATTGCAACGGTCTCTATGCCGATGTCAAGGATGGAGAGAAGTCCCAATACTGGCAGACCAATCTCGGCGACACCTTCACCCGCCACGCCTTTGAGTTCTCCTTCGATTTCAAGCCCACGTTCGACGAAAAGACCGCGCAGACCTACGGTAACATCATCACCCTGGATTCCGGCTGGCGGGCTTTCAGTCTGATAACGAAGGGCAGCACCCTCTACGTTACGACGAACAACCAGCGGAATTATTTCAACACCGGCATCCCTTACAAGCTCGGAGAGTGGATGCATCTTGACGTCTTCTATGGCGGAGGATGGATTTCCGTCAACGACACGGCCGGCGGCAAGAACTTCGCCATCGGCGTCCTCAATGACGGCAACCTGGACAACACGCTTTCCACCAGGAACTACAGCAACGGAAAATCATTCAAGGGATACATCAAGAACGTTGTCGTCAACAGCAAGTACGTCAAGCACACGCCGAACATCATCCTCAACAAAAAGGCGGAAGTCGACGGCAACGGAATCTATATCAATTCCGCGGACAAGGAAGCTTGCAAGTACCTGTACGAGTGCCTGGGCGACAAAATGAACCGGAAGGATTTCCATTTCAGGTTCGATTTCATCGCCCGGAAAGGAGACGACAAGAACGACACGATCTTCTCGTTCGACACCTCCTACAGAGCGATCGGCATCATCTTCAAGGACAACAGACTTGCCGTGCAGACGAACAACCAGCGGAACACGTTCGTCACCAAGACAGCCTTCAAGTTTGACACCTGGCAGACCGTCGATCTGTACTACAACCACGGAAGCATCACCTTCAATGGCGAGCACTTCTTCGTCGGCGACCTGAACGGTCCGGGGAACAACTGCATTTCCAGCAACAACATGAGCAACGGGCACGCCCTCAAGGGCGCCATCAAGAACCTGCTCGTCATCTGCGCGAAATAGCCATTTCCCGTCCGCAATATCCCTCTAAAGCAGTCGCAGCGGCCCTGAAGGGTCGCTACGACTTTTGTCCGTGTCTTGATCTTTGCGGCAGATCCTATTCGTGTCTTCCTCCTCTCCTGAAACTGGTCGAAAAAAGACGCCCAACTTTACGATTTCAGGGCGTAAAATGGGGCGTAAACCTGTAGATGGCGGAAAAATCAATTCTCTTGCGGTGAGTGAGGGATTCGAACCCCCGGTACGTTTCCGTACACCTGTTTTCGAGGCAGGCTCCTTCAACCACTCGGACAACTCACCATTTCGGGATGCAAAGATAGCATTTTTTCCGTTGCCATCCAATTTTTGCTCGTTTTTGCAACTTTCTGCCGAAGATGAAGGGGTGCCCCCGGGAGTTTGACAGAGTATGAGTGTATTTACTGTATTTACCAGAATTGCTTGTTTCAGATAATCCGACCTTTTGACAATTTCGGGTTGGCGGCTTTCCCGTAACCTGTAGGGAAGAGTGGCCGTAACCAGATACAAAAAAGAGCATCAAAATTTAGTTAAACTTTGATACTCGATACTTTTTGGCGGAGACGGAGGGGTCGAAGAGGAATCGGTGAGGAATTCGCACTTTCTATCTTGCAAATATTTGTATTTTAGAAACTTACAAAAACGAAACCCCGGCATAACCGAGGGTTCAAATTGCCGTAGGTTAGGGATAGTCGTAAATTGTTGATATCTTTATAACAAATTGATTGTTAATGTGTTATAAATTTTGTACCTTTGATATGAGGAAATAAAATTCCTCCAATAGCCC
>JAFUZO010000046.1 GCA_017476575.1 Bacteroidales bacterium
GCGCCGAGCGCCATGGTGGCGAGGATGGAGCCGCAGTAGGACTCGGACAGGTCGGCACCCATGCCGGCTACGTCGCCCACGTTGTCGCCCACGTTGTCGGCGATGGTGGCCGGGTTGCGCGGGTCGTCCTCGGGTATGTCCTGTTCGACCTTGCCGACGATGTCGGCGCCCACGTCGGCCGCCTTGGTGTAGATTCCGCCGCCGACACGGGCGAAGAGCGCCTGGGTGGAGGCGCCCATGCCGAAGGTGAGCATGGTGGTGGTGATGACGACGAGGGTCTGCGCATCGGACGCCTCATGCACGCAGGCGCGGAGGATCAGCCACCACAGCGAGATATCCAGAAGGCCCAGGCCGACGACAGTCAGGCCCATCACCGCACCGGAACGGAAGGCGATCTTGAGGCCGGCATCCAGCGAGCGGCTGGTCGCGTTGGCGGTCCGGGCGGAGGCATAGGTCGCCGTCTTCATGCCCACGAAGCCTGCGAGGCCGGAGAAGAAGCCGCCGGTCAGGAAGGCGAACGGGACCCAGGGATTCTGTACGCCGAAGCCATAGGCCAGGATGGCGAACAGGACGGCCAGGACGGCGAAGACGATGATGACGACCTTATATTGCTGGCGCAGGTAGGCCATCGCCCCCTCGCGTACATATTGCGCAATCTCTTTCATGGTCGGGGTGCCCTCGCTCTCCTTCATCATCTGGCGGAAGAAAATCCAAGCGAAGAGCAGCGCTATCAGCGATGCCGCAGGCACAAGATAGAACAAAGCATGCATCATAGTGGTTCGGTTAGTTGAATATCCGCAAAGATACAAAAATAAAGACAAGTTGACACCGCAGCGCACTTAATTCATACTTTCAATGGTAACCCCGTCCAGAGTGGAGAGCAGGGTATAGAGTTGCCGGACATAGTCTTTCTGCCGCAGACGCACCTGCAGGCGGGCCCTCCCCTCGGAAAGGGTGCAGGTCTCGACCTCGACCCGGGACTCCCGGAGCGTCTCCAGGATAGCCGGGAGGGCCGTCCGGTCGTCCAGGATCAGGGTCAGGACCACGACCTTGTCGCCGTAGCGGAGGTGGAAGAAGTGCATCGCCTCCAGGCAGAGGGCCGTCATGATGGTGGCCGCTCCGGCCACGAGGTACATCCCCGCCCCGCTGGCAAGGCCGATGGCTGCCGCAACCCACAGGCCCGCCGCCGTCGTCACCCCGCGCACCGCGTTCTTCTGGAAGATGATGACGCCCGCACCGATAAAGCCGATGCCGGATACGACCTGGGCCGCGACCCGGGCCGCATCGAAATTACGTCCCTCGAATGCATATTGGGAGATGACCATGAACAAGGCGCTGCCGAGCGCCACGATGAAGTGTGTCCGGAATCCGGCCTCCTTGGCCCGGAGTTCCCGCTCCAGGCCAATGAGACCGCCCAGAAGACCGGCGACAAGCAGTCTGATGACAAAATTCCATTCCATAGGCAATCAGAATAATCCAGGTGTATAGCCCAGCCAGCGGAGCACCGTCTGTCCCCAGAGCAGGATGACCAGCCAACTGATGAACATCATCGTGATACCGAATTTGAACGTGTCGCTCCAACTGTACTGGTTGGTAGTGTAAAGGAGGGCCGCCGGCTTGCTGTTGAACGGCAGGACATAGACATGTCCCACCAGCATGGCGACCGGGAAGGCGAGGCTCATGACCGGATAGCCGAAGTTCTGCGCCACCCCGATGGCGATCGGGATGAAGATCAGTGTCTGCATGGTCTTGGACTGGAAGATCAAGGCGCTGATGAGCATAGCACCGGTCAGGAGCATGTAGAGGGCCCAGTACGGCGTCGAGGCCGTGATACCGAGCGAGGAGAAGGCGGCGTTGACCGCCGTCCCGGGCAGGCCGGTGGCATCCAGGCCGGCTCCAAGGGTATAGGCGCCGGCGGAGAACAGCAACAGGTGCCAGGGAATGTCGACGTCGTTCCACTTCACGACTCCGATCTTCGGCATGAGGGCGACGACGGCCCCGAGGAAGGCGACCGCCGTCTGGTTGATGCCGTGCTGTTTGTCCGTCGCCCACAGCAGGAGGACGGTCACGAAGATGACGATGGCACGGAATTCCTCACCTTTCATCCTGCCCATGGCGTCGAGTTCAGCCTTCAGCCGCTCCATGCCTCCTTCGATCTGCGGCTCCCGCTCTTCTTTCTTCAAGGGGAAGACAACCTTCGTCCCGACCACCCAGGCGATGAGGATCAGCACGACGCTCATCGGAAAGGCGGCCTTGAACCAGTCCTGGTAGCTGAACGACCCGATGCCCATCGCCCCGGCGATGAGGGACCCGGCCAGCAGGGTGGCCCCGGAGCCTGTCAGGAAGGCATTGGCGCCGAGGTTGATCTGGAAGAGGTTCTGCAGGACGAGGTTCCGTCCGAAGTTGTTGCGGCGGTCTCCGCCCGTCGCCCCGTAGATGGCGCACACGACCATGAAGATCGGCAGCAGGATGGCAGCCTTGGCCGTCGTCGCCGAGATGAAGGCCGACAGCACGAGATTGATGACGATGAAGCTGAAGATTACACCCGTGGCGTTCTTGCCGAAACGCAGGACGAACCAGAGGGCGAAGCGTTTCGCCACCTGGGTCTTCACGAGCATCGAAGCCAGGACGAACGAGAGGATGTTGAGCCACATCACCGGATGGCCGAGCTGGGCATAGGCGACCTTGTCCGTCGTGATGCCGGTCAGCACGATGGTGAGGATGACAATCAGGGATGTCAGGTAGTTCGGCAGGGCCTCCGTAATCCACAGCACGATGGCTGCGGCGAAGACGGCCAGCATCGCATAGTTGGCCCGGATGAACCCTGCCGGGCCGAGCTCGGCGAGCCGTCTGGCTGCCGCGCCCGACAGGGAGTCCAGGTCCATATTGTCCAGGAAGGGGATCTTGACAACCAGGAACAGGAGGATGAACACCAGGATGGCGAGAGGGCCGCCGAAGCGCTGCATCTGCCTTTCGAAGCCGGATTTGCGCATCTTCGGCAGCTTCTCGATCCGGTAGTTGTCCATGTCCAGGGGGTCGAATCCCCGGGAAGCATCACTCATTTCCAGTTCTTGTAGGGGTTTTTCATGAGCATGGAGTTGTAATACTTCGGGTCGCCGGTGACTTCCTCACCGATCCAGGCGGGCTTGACGAAGGCCTCGTCCTCGGCACCGAGCTCCACTTCCGCGACAACCAGGCCGTCGTTGTCGCCGTAGAACTCGTCTACCTCGAAGGTGTGGTCGCCGCTCTTGACGAGGTAGCGGGTCTTGTCGATGACACCCGGTTCGCAGATCTCGAGCAGCTGCCGTACTTCCTCGACGGGGATTTCTTTCTCCCATTCGAAGCGGCTGGCGCCGGAGGCGTTGCCGATGCCCTTGATGGTAATGAAGCCCTTGTCGCCCTTGACCCGGACCCGGACGGTCCGCTCGGGGACGCTGGAGAGATAGCCTTGGGTGATGCGGGTAGCCTTGAAGGCCTCGTCCTTGAAATCTCCCTTTACCAGGAATTTCTTTTCGATTTCTTGTGCCATAATCTTATTCGTTTGCCAAAGGTTTGTCACTCATACCGATCACGCGCTTGATAGCCTGGAGGTAGTTGATGTTCTCGACGCCTTCAAGGCCGACATCGGCGATGGTCTTCTTGATGTCTTCGATTTCCGTCGACTCGGAGTTGATGGTCACGACCTTGGCCCCGTTGATGAGCACGTTGCCCACCTCGCAGATGGTGCCGTTGACCATGTAGCCGAAACGCTGCTTGTGGACGCGGACGGCGGCGAGGTCCGGATTGGCCTTGACCATGGCGATGAACTCCTCCAGGGTATAGGTATCCTTCGTCAGCGCAGGCATCTCCACCATGAAGGCGGGGAAGACTTCTTTCTCAAGCACTTCGCGGGAAATCGGGAATTCGCCCTTCATGAGGGGGTTCCACTGTTCCAGGCCGTCAACCGTCCGGACATAGGTCTTGATGTCCATCTTGCCGCCGCGGATCTTGGTGTTGTTGATGTCGTTCTTGGCCGAGATGATGTAGATCTCGTCGCTCTCGCGCTCCCAGACCTTCTCGGGGACGGGGACGGAAAGGCGGGCCATCCGTTTGTGGGCTTCACAGAAGCACTGTCCGAAACTGCGGAATTCGAAGCGTGGCTTCGACTGCTCGCCGATTTTCAATTCTGCCATAATAATTCAGTATTTCAGGGTTTCAGTTTTTTACGTATTCGTCTTCCTCTGCCGTGGTCGAGTTGGCTTCGCCGGGTGTAGGCTGGGCGGTGGCCATCCACTTGCCGCTGCCGTCGGGGACGCGGCTCCAGGATCCGCTGTAGTTGGAAATGGAGGCACCCCAACTGCCGTCGTCCCCCTTGTCGCCGCGCTGGAAGAAATCGATCACCGTGCCGCTCGGATTGAACAGGTCGATGCGGACGCTCTTCTTGGCGGAGAAACCGCTGCTGAAGCCCCGCTCGGTCGTGCCCTTGGCACCGATGATGGCGAAGAAGCCGTGGGCAGGGACCACCTCGCCGTCGATGCCGGTCCAGCAAAGCGACTCGTCCTTGTTGATGGTGACGCCGGTGAGCTTGATGGGATAGTCGCTGCCGTTGTAGAGTTCGAAGAACTTCTCCTCGTCGGCACCGGCCCCGTAGACTTCGTTGAGTTTCAACTGCGTCCAGTCGGGGGCCGGGTCGCCGACCTTGTAGGAATAGCGGTCGGAGACGGTGGAGAAGCCGGCCGCATTGACCACTTCCACGGTGAAGGAAACCTCCGTGCCGTCGTCCATCGCGGGAATCGTGGCGGAATAGTCGGTCCCCGAACCGGTCATCGCTACGCTGGTGCCATTGTACTGGAGGGTGGCGGAGGACACGGCCTGGAGGCCGGTCACGGTGGCGGTCACGGTCACCGGGGTCGTGGAGGTCGGTGCCTCCGGGGTGTACACCACCTTCTCGATGGTCGAGGGGCCCTTGTACACCTCGTCTTTCACGCAGCCCGTGAGGGCCAGGAGTGCGGCAGAGGCCGCCAGCAGTATCTTTTTCATATCGTATTCACTTTAAGGGTCAGAAATCGATTTCGAAACGGATGGAAAGCATGTGGTAGTCCACACCGGCCTTGCCGGCCGCCGTGACCACCTTCGTGTAATCCCGGGTCGGGTCGCCGGAAGCATCCAGGCCCACGTAGAGTTTGTCCTTGCCGTTGGCATAGCGGTCGTTGTTGTTGAACTGGTAGTTCAACTGCATCTTCACGTTGTTGTTCACGTAGTAGTTCAGGCCCAGGGTGTAAGCCTCGGCGCTGCCGCCGAAGACGGCTCCGTCGTTCAGGTCGCAGAACTCATAGCGTCCGCATAGTTCGATGTCGCCCCACTTGCGGCCACGCTCGACCTTGGTGTACTTGCCGCCGTTGGCGTCATAGCGCTGCCTGCCCCCGAACAGGAGGTAGCCGGCCTGGAGATACCAGCCCTTGAAATTTTTCGCCGCGGGATCGGCGGCATCCGCCTTGAAGCGGACGTTGTCGGCCAGGTAGGCGCCTTCATAGCGGAGACCGTTCCAGTGGCCGGCGAGCTCGACGGTCCACAGGTTGTTGTGGTCGAAGCCCGGGAGGTTGTTGGTGTCGAGGTATTTCTTGCGGTTGATGTTGGTGGAGTTGCGGCAACTGGCCCGGTACGTCCCCCATTCACCGGTGGCGAGGTCCGTCGTCGTAGTGCGGTACGAGTAGGCCGCACCGATGTGCAGGCTGGCGTTATCCAGCTTGTAGAGCGGACGGAACACGACCTTCGTGGTGAGGGAGTAGCCGGAGTTGCGGCCGAAGTCCTTGTTGTTGTCGGCCACGTTGTCCCATTCTTCCTGACCGGCAATCTTCTGGGAGAAGGCGCCTGCGGAGAACCAGAGCCAATCCTTCGCATACTTGGCGTTGAAGCCCAGGTGGCGGGACGGTGCCAGGGCGGAGCATACCATCGGGCGCTCGATGAACTGGAGGTAGCGCGAAGTGGTGTTCCGCTGGATGGAGAAGTTCTCCTTGAAGTTGCCGACCTGGAGGTCCAGATTCGGGATGCCGGTATAGCGGACGATGGCATCCTTCAGTTCTACCAGGCCGTTGGCGAGATCCATATCGAACTCGCCGTACCAGTTCTCGTCGACCTGGCCTTTGATGGCGAAACGGGCACGGCGGATGCTGGTGCCGTTGCCGATCGGATCGGCATAAGAGGGGGCGCCGAAATAGACGGCACCATCCACCTGGGCACGGGTGTCGAACCAGACCTTGTAGCCGCTCCGGGGCGATTCAAGGACGAGGATACCATCCTGGGCTTCAACGTCCAGGCGGTCCGACGCGACGGCCACACCGTACTGGTTGTACTTGACCGCTTTCTGTGCAAATGCCGCCGGGGTGGCCAGCAGCAGCATCGCCGTTACATAAAGTAGGTTACGCATGATTGTGTTGATTGAGTGGTTTCTAGATAGATTTGATGAATCGGACGAGGTTGTCGTTCCGCTTGAGCCCGAGTTTGGAGCGGAGCCGGTAACGGCCGATCTCCACGCTCTTCGGGGTGATGTTCATCAGCGAGGCGATGTACTTGCTGGAGAAGCCTTGCCGGAGCAGGTTCGCCAGTTTGCGCTCGCTGTCCGTCAAATTCGGGAAGGTCTCTCTGAGCCGCATGTTGAAGTCTTTGTGGAGGATTTCGCTCTGGGCATAGAAGTCGTTCATCTCCCGGGTGAAATACATCCGCTCCCGGAGGGAGGCCAGGAGGGCGTCCATCTTGCGGTCCCTCTCCGCCGGGTCGTCGAGCCGCCGGATTTCGGAGAGACGTTCGTAGACCGCTTCCATGAATTCTTTCTGCTCACTGATGCCCACGGCAAAGTCGACCAGCTCCTTCCGCTTCATCTCCAGTTTGTTCAAGAGGTCCTTCTCGTTCATCTCCGCCTTCACCTCGAGAGCGGAAAGGGACTTCCGGCTGCTGTAGATCTGCTGCTCGCGGGAACGCATGATCTGTTCCTGCAAGGAGCGCCGCCGCTGGTAGCGGAGATAGGTGACGACCGCCGCGGCACACAATACGATGCCGAGGACGATCCAGGTACTGGTGAGGTTCTCCGTCCACCCGGCCGGACCCTCGTCCTCCGGAGTCACATTCAAGATGATGCCGAGGCTGTAACTGAGAAGGATGCTCAACAGCGGGGCCAGGGCAGTCGCAACCGCGCTCTTCAGGAGGGGCTCCCCTTCCACGGCGGCCCGCCCCCGGGCCAGGCTGGTGCCGACAAGGGCGGAAAGGATGAGCCCGGAAGTGGCAAGCGGGGTCGGAGCAAGGCCGAGGGCACGGACCAGGCCCGACGAGAACAAGCAGAGGGTCAAGGCCGTCGCCAGCAGGATGGAGAAGACGGATACCGAGGGAATGTCGAGTTCCCGGTCCGCAATCCGCCAGGTCTCCGCCGTAATGCCCCGCAGTGACAAGAGGCAGACGAGCCCGGTGAGGACGACCGCCACCCCGGCGGCAAGGGGACCATCGGAGAAGATGACGACAGGGAACAGGTCGACCAGGAGGGCGTTGTTCCATGAGAAAGCGGCAACCAGCAGGAGCGAGGCGCCGGTCGAGGCAGCCAGCAGGCGGCGGTCCACGACGGCCAGGTGCACCCCCCGTCCCGTCCTTCGGGTAGCGGAGCGGCAGATTCCGGCAGCCAGGGCGCCGCATACAAGTGGAGCCAGCAGCCAGGAGCCTATATAGCGGGCTGCCAGATTCCAGTCGAGTGCCCCTTCCACCATCAGCTGCAGGCCGGCCACGGCACCGATGAAGGCATATTGCACACTGGTATGACGGCTGACCGGACTGGTCACCAGGACGGAGACGATACAGGAAAGGCCGATGGCAAGGAAGGCCTGGAGGTCTTTGGACGGGAGGACATCGAGAAGCATCGCCCGGGTCGCATCCGGCGTCAGCGCCAGCCCGGCGAGGGTGCCGGCCATCAGCACCGGCAGCAGGACCTTGACCGTCCGCCGTTCACCGGCTCCGCTCGCCAAGATACCGCCTGCGACGAGGGGAAGGTCGCGCAGCACGAGCATGGCGACGGGAAGCGCCGCGACGATACAGATATAAAGGACGGTCAGGGACATCGGTCTACAGGCTGCGTTTGATGGCCATGACGGAAAGCTGCTCTGCCACCTTGACGGCCGCCTTGGAAAGGTCCTCGATGTGGAGGGCGAAGTAGCGCAGGTGGAACTTCTCGCTCAACTTGAGGTGGTCCATGTCGTGGAAGACGGTCCGCTTGATGGACTGGGACAGCTTGACGGCCTCCTTCTCATAGAAATAGACCCGGTTGGTCGTCTCCGAGACCCGGCCCGGCTCGGTGAAGTAGTCCTTCGTCCCCGGGATGGTCGTCTCGACGGCCAGCGTGGCCAGTTCGGTCAGTTTCATGAACTCCTTGTTGAGTTCCTGTGGAATCTTCGGTGCCTCGATCTCGAACTGCACGAGGTCGTCGCTGATGATGGAGAAAATCCGCTCGAAGCGTTCCAGGAGGCGCATGATGTCGCCTCGCGAACGGATGAGCGAGCCCCGGGAATAGAGGCTGCTCTCGATCTCCCGGCGCAGCGCCCCGGCCTCCGATTCGAGGGTGGCCATCGTGGAGAGGTTCTCCGCGAACCCTTCCGCGTCGTTGTAGAGGTAGCACCGCACCCCGTCCTTGAATATGAGAAGGGAAGTATCGACCGTCCCCAGCAGCCGGTCGATGGAGGCGATGAACTGCTGCGACTTCCTTGTAGAGAAAATTTCAGACCATTTCATGTGTTATCGTGTGGTTTCGAGGCTAAAGATAACGATATTTCCTGTGAAATTCCAACCCGTGTAGAGTTTCACTGCCAGGCTCCCTCCAAACAGATTTCCGTAGAACCTGCAGAAAAACAAACTCTTATCGAAAATCAAAGGAAAACTCGCCACGACCTCTATAGAGTTTTTGTAGAGTTTTCCAAACATGCGAAAAGCAGAAAAGAAGCGGTCTGGCGATTCCGCACGGTGCCCCTTATCGACGGGAGGATGCAGCAACATTTGCACAGTCGCCATCATCACCGGGACAGGACGGACCCCGGGCATGGTTGCCGGGACACTCTTGGTGGAATCCGGTGCGGGAGCAACGAACTATACAGACGGGACCAGATCCGGTTCCGCCACACTTCGGATGACACCTGTCAACCTTCCCCACTCATAGGCCGCGGGCGGCACAAATGAGGCCGGTTACAGAGCATGTAAGCCATCAAGCAGGCAAAGCAGGCAATCCTATTGCCCAACCTGCTGATCTGTTTCCGCCTATGAGCCGGAATCTACATAAAAAGAATTTACAGACCAGGTAGCCCAAGAAGATTCCGACGGCCAGGCAGACCGGTTCGTGGATAGGGACCCTCCATCACCGGGCTTATAACCAACTGAGAATCAATACGGTCATCGCGGACAGATGGAAGGTCCCTGTTTCATCGTGGAATCGAGGATGATTATCGGAGGAACCACACAGTGATGAGGCTGACCCATAAATTCTTCACTTTGTTCAGAATGACAGCATCGTGTCATTCTGAGGCAGGTTCACCTGCCGAAGAATCTACTTTTAGTCAGCCTCATATCGCGCCAAGTGACTTAATCGACAATCTTCCAGGTAAACGTCACGTGACCCTCGTTCCCCAGCCGGGTGATGGCAAACTTGTCGTTGGCGGGGTCGGTCTCCAGCAAGGCTTCCTTCGTGGATGCAGAGCAGGTGATCGTACAGTTGCTCTGCGATTCTCCCAGTGAGTTGCACATGCCCATCTTATAACATTCCGAGGAAAGGGTGAAGTCTGGACCGAGATTCAGGCTGGTAACATTCCAGCAACCTCCAAACATCTGATATGTATTGACCAGTGAGGATGTTTTCCAAGTCGACAGATCAAGACTTGTCAAGGCTTCGCAATCAGAGAACATTGTATTAAAGGTCTTCACGTTCTCCACCGAGAAGGACCTCAAGTCCAGAGAAACCAGGTGATAGCACCTGAAGAACATGGCCTCCATGTCTGTAACTTCTTCCGTATCAAGGTGTTTAATTCCCTCGATGGTCTCCAGGTTGTTCAATCTTGCGAACAAGCCGTTGGCGTTGTAAACTTTCATGACATCGGCCGCCGTCGAAATGGTGGCGGTCCCGGTGGCGCTATCGAAATTGGCATAGACGTGACAGTCGGATGAAAGACCATGAAGGGCCTGCCAAAGGATCATGCCGGAAGAAACGGTACTGTTGGTCTCGAAGACGATCTTCCTGATCTTGTTGCTGGCATTGTCCTCGCCTCCGGCAATCTTGTCCCAACTGAACTCCTTTCCGGCCGAGAATTGGATACCATCAGGTAGATAGGCCTGGGTGGGGAACTTGACAGTCAAGTTGATATCTGTGATTTTGGCACGCTCCACACGGATGGTATTCTTGGCCGTGAAGGTCTTGGACACCTCCCGCTGCATGATGCCCTGCACGCCGTTGACCGTAATGACAAACGAGTCGTATTCTCCCGGCGGGACACAGATAAAAAAAGACTTGGATTCTGCCGTGGAAAGCACGGGGTAGGAAGATTCCCCGGCCTCTGCTCCATCACCCTCTTCAATCTCCGGTCCTTCCGGAACGATCTGCAAGATAACCGAACCAGAGTCTTCGAAATCATCCGGGAAGCGATCTTTCGCCCCGGACAACGATTCTGCCGCGGTAAGAGAATTTCCACTGGAAGCATCAAAAGCGAACGGTCCACTCAATTGTTTCCCGGATGACAAAGTAATACTTTTCACCGGAACGCCCTCGAATCCTTCCGCAGCCTTAAGATTGAGGCGGACAAAACCAGCAAGATGACGGAAAGATAAGTTCTGGTTGTCCGACACGGCTATCATCGGAGCATCGAAAAAAGGAACATCCGGAAGGCAGGTCTGCTCAGAAGGGAAAAATGCAATACCCGCATGGAATACCTTATCGTCCCGGAGCGGCAGGTTCCAAGGTGAGCAAGCCACGTAATGTCCCGTCTCTTCCAACGGTTCTTCATTGGGAACAAAACTTCTGAACAAGGAACTTTCTCCTTCTTCCGACAATTGATACAACGTGTTCTGCTCTCCATTTGAGACACAAATAGATTCCCCGCCATCCCATACAGCGGAAAAGCTGTCGTCCTCCTGCTTTTCCAATATGACTTTCGTTGCAGCACCCGCTTCCGTCGACGCATAGAACCGAGCAACGGTCTTGACCGAAGAAAGCTCCTGGTTTTCATTTTCTACGACCAGAGCCTCTTTCTGGCAGGCCGTCAAGACAAAGAGCACGGACCAAGTAGCAACCAACAGTTTTTTCATACAGCATCCTCCTACTCAAAATCGTTATCACCATAAGAATGGGAACTACGTTCCACTGACTCGAGGGAGGCAAGGAGGAAAGACGCATCTCCTTCCACAACGAGGACCTCGCACTGCGGGGCCTCATACAAAACAGATGAGTTCATCATATTGATGGGTTCGTTTTAAATCGGTCTCCCAGGAGGTTGAGCATCCAAAGCTCCTTCCTCAAGAGAGGGGGGTAGAAATACACTAAATTTTTAGCAAATTAAAGAATTTTATTTCAAATTTCCAATTCGGAAATATTTACACATGAATTGATTACGAAACGATTTCCGGTGATTCTACTTCTAAGATGCAGCGCTGGTTCCCCCATTCCCTTTCAAAAATAAACGAAACCGCCTCACCACCATTACAAAATGATATTTTATAAATATCCCACTTCCAGTACGTTTTTCCTCCACGGTCCAGTTCTACAGCAATAGAAACGGACTGTTCCGAAAGAAGGCACGCACATGGATAACGCAGGACAGCGCCTCTCCGACGGGAGAAGCGCTGTCTCGTTCTTGTGTCTGCAAAAATTATTCGGCTGCGGGAGCCTCGGCAGGGACTTCGGCTGCGGGCGCGGCCTCGGCAGCGGGGGCGGCTGCAGGAGCTTCGGATGTCTTCTTGGCACGGCTACGGCGGGTGGTCTTCTTGGCCTCCTTCGGTGCAGAAGCGAGGGCCGCCTCATTGAAGTCGACGAACTCGACCAGGACCATCTCGGCCGCATCGCCCTGACGGAAACCGGTGTGGAGGATGCGGAGATATCCGCCCGGACGGTCGGCGATCTTCGGCGCGATGTTGCGGAAAAGCTCGGTGACCGCATACTTGTCCTTCAAGTAGCTGAAGACGATACGGCGGGAATGGGTGGTGTCTTCCTTGGACTTGGTGATGAGAGGCTCCACATACGGCTTGAGCGCCTTGGCCTTGGCCTCGGTGGTCGTAATCCGCTTGTTGAGGATCAGAGAGGATGCCATGTTGGCGAGCATAGCCTTGCGGTGACCGCTCTTGCGCCCAAGGTGGTTGACTTTTCTATTGTGTCTCATTGTTAAACGATCTTTTTCTTAGGTTCGATATTGTACTTGGTGACATCCATTCCGAAGGAGAGCTTCATCTTCTCGACCAGCAGGTCGATTTCGTTGAGGGACTTACGACCGAAGTTGCGGAACTTCATCAGTTCGGCGCGGCTGTAGGACACCAGGTCGGCGAAAGTGTCGATGTCTGCGGCTTTCAGACAGTTGAATGCCCGCACGGAGAGGCCCATGTCGGAAAGCTTGGTCAACAGGAGATGGCGCATCCGCAGCGACTCCTCGTCCAATTCCTTGCTGTCGGACTCCACGGCATTCTCGATGGAGATCTTCTTGTCGTCCGTGAACAGTTTGAAGTGGTAGATGAGGATATTGGCCGCATCCTGGAGGGCGACTTCCGGCGAAATGGAGCCGTCAGTCACGATCTCGAGGTTGAGCTTCTCGTAGTCGGTCTTCTGCTCGACACGGTAGTTCTCGACGGTCCAGTTGACTTTCTTGATCGGCGTGTAGATGGCATCCACAGGGATGGTGCCGATCGGCGTCGATTCGTCCCGCATCTCCTCGGCCGGCACGAAGCCGCGACCCTTGGTGATGGTCAGGGTGATTTCCAGCTTGACAGAGGGCTCCAGGGAGCAGATGTGCAGCTCCGGATTCAACACCTTGAAGGAAGACAATCCCTTGGAGATGTCCTCAGCAGTGAATTCCTGCTGACCGCTGACCGTAATGTTCGCCACCTCGGAGTCTACAGTATCCACCATCCTCCGGAAGCGGACCTGCTTCAGGTTGAGGATGATGTCCTGCATCCCCTCGATCACGCCGGGAATGGTCTGGAACTCCTCGTCCACACCGCTCACCTTGATCGAAGAGATGGCGAAACCTTCCAAAGAGGCGAGGAGGATGCGGCGGAGGGCGTTGCCGATGGTCTGTCCGTAGCCAGGCTCAAGCGGTCTGAACTCGAAACGTCCCACGGTCTCGGTGCCTTCGAGCATGATCACCTTGTCCGGTTTCTGAAATGCTAAGATTGCCATGATAATACCTTTTCTGGGTGTAAAAAACGTTACTTGGAGTAGATGTCGACGATCAGCTGCTCGTTGATGTTCTCCGGAATCTCGGTGCGGGCCGGGACGTTGAGGAACTTGCCGACGAGGGTCTTGGGGTCGAACTCAAGCCAGGAGTACTTCGCTGCGGAGGCAACGCTGTTCTGGATGACCTCCAGGCTCTTGGATCTCTCACGCACAGCAATCACCTGCCCGGGCCTGACGTGGGCGGACGGGATGTTGCAGATCCGGCCGTCGAGGGTGATGTGGCGATGGAGGACGAGCTGGCGTGCGGCAGCACGGGTGGGGGCGATACCGAGACGGTATACGACGTTGTCGAGGCGGCCTTCGAGGAGCAGGATCAGGTTCTCACCGGTCTGTCCTTTCATGCGGGCGGCCTTGGCATAGGTGTTGCGGAACTGACGCTCCAGGACACCGTACATGTATTTGACTTTCTGCTTTTCCTTGAGCTGGATGCCGTACTCCTTCTGCTTCTTGCGCTTGGCAGCGAGACCGTGCTGTCCCGGAGGGGTGTTTCTCTTCTCGAAGGTCTTGTCAGGGCCATAGATCGGCTCGCCGAACTTACGGGCGATGCGCGTGGTAGGACCAGTATATCTTGCCATGGTTATACTTCTTTAGAGGGTTGGTTAAACTTTACGACGGCCTTTGGGACGGCAACCGTTGTGCGGCATCGGGGTGACATCGACAATCTCGGTGACTGTGATGCCGGCGTTGTTGATGGTACGGATGGCGGACTCGCGTCCGGCGCCCGGGCCCTTGACATAGACCTTCACCTTGCGGAGACCGGCGTCGAAAGCGGTCTTGGAAGCATCCTCAGCCGCCATCTGTGCGGCATACGGGGTGTTCTTCTTGGAACCGCGGAAACCGCACTTGCCGGCGGAAGACCAGCTGATGACCTGCCCCTGCGCATTGGTGAGGGCGACGATGACGTTGTTGAAGGTCGAGGAGACATGGGCCTGCCCATACGCTTCCACCTTGACAACTCTCTTCTTGGTTGTAGTAGTTTTCTTTGCCATGATTCAACGGTCTTTACTTGGTTGCTTTCTTCTTGTTGGCAACGGTCTTCTTCTTTCCCTTGCGGGTACGGGCATTGTTCTTGGTGCTCTGGCCACGCACAGGAAGGCCTGCACGGTGACGGATGCCGCGATAGCAGCCGATATCCATGAGGCGCTTGATGTCCATCTGGACGGAAGAACGGAGTTCACCCTCGATCTTGTACTCGTTGTTGATGAGGGTACGGATGGCCGCGATCTGCTCGTCGTTCCAAGCTCCGACCTTGATGTCGCGATCGATACCGCAGGTGTCCAGGATCTTCTGGGCGGAGCTGCGTCCGATGCCGAAGATATAGGTCAGCCCTATCTCTCCTCTCTTGTTGTTCGGTAAATCAACACCGGCTATTCTTGCCATATTCTTATCTGAAACTTTATGAGTTACACATGAACATTATCCCTGGCGCATCTTGAACTTGGGGTTCTTCTTGCAGATGACGTACAGGCGGCCTTTGCGTCTGACGATCTTGCAGTCTTCGCTGCGCTTCTTGATGGATGTCTTGACTTTCATTTCTATCTGTTTTTATTTGTATCTGAAAGAAATTCTTCCTTTGGTTAAATCGTAAGGTGAGATTTCGACTTTGACCCGGTCGCCGAGTAGGATATGGATAAAGTTCATCCTCATCTTACCAGAAATGTTGCAGAGGAGGACATGGCCGTTCTCCAACTCCACGCGGAACATGGCGTTGGGGAGGGTCTCGATAACCGTTCCATCCTGCTCGATTGCTACTTGCTTTGACATGGAAATATCACTTTAAAATTTAATCAAACCGCTCTTTTCGATGTAGTCGAAGGTCGAAAGCTGTTCAGCATGGCCTTTACGGACAACAACCGTCAGCTCGTAATGGGCCGCGTTCTTGTGGTCGGCGGTGTGTACTGCCCAACCATTCCTTGCAAGATACACACCTCTGGCGCCCGCACAGATCATCGGCTCGATACAGGTGGTCATCCCGTCGACCAGCCGTGCCCCGTGGCCCTGCCTTCCGTAGTTCGGAATGCCGGGGGCCTCGTGCATTTCCCGGCCGACACCATGCCCCTCCAGTTCGCGTACGACGGAGAAGCCGTATGACTCGGCGTACGATTGCACCGCGTATCCGATATCGCCTGTCCGATGGCCCGCCACGGCCGCCTCGATACCCTTGTACAGGGATGCCTTGGTGACATCCAGGAGCCGACGGGTCCCGGCGTCGACCTCCCCGACCGGGAAGGTGTAAGCCGAATCCCCGTTGTACCCCTTGTACAGGGTCCCGCAGTCCACCGACACGATATCGCCCTCCTTGAGGACATAATCGGACGGAAAACCGTGCACGACGACATCGTTGACGGACATGCAGAGCGCAGCCGGGAAGCCTTCGAAACCTTTGAAGGAAGGGACCGCCCCATGATCACGGATAAAGGTCTCGGCCACCTCGTTCAACTTCGCAGTTGTCACACCAGGGGCGACCAGCTTACCGACCTCGGCCAGTGTCCGCGACACCAGGTCTCCGTTGATCCTGAGGAGTTCGATCTCCTCCGCTGTCTTAGGCCTTATCATCTTTCGGAATCGACTTCATTTCAAAGAACTACATACCGGAACGTCCTGTCAGACGACCTGTCTTCATGAGTCCGTCGTAATGGCGCATCAGCAGGTAGCTTTCAATCTGCTGGAGCGTATCCAGGACGACACCCACGGTAATCAGCAGCGAGGTGCCGCCGAAGAAGCTGGCGAACTGGTTGTTGATACCGAACACATTCGCAAGGGCCGGCATGATGGCGATCAGCGCGAGGAAGATGGAACCCGGAAGGGTGACCCTGGACAGGATGTTGTCCAGGTATTCCGCGGTCTTCTTGCCCGGTTTCACGCCCGGGATGAACCCGCCGTTCTTCTTCATGTCCTCGGCCATCATGGTCGGGTTGACCGTGACGGCGGTATAGAAATAGGTGAAGACGACGACGAGGAAGCCGAACACGATGTTGTACCAGATGCTGGTATAGCTGGAGAAGGCGGCTGCGATGCCACGGGTGGCGTCGTAGCGGCCGAAGAGCATCGGAATCATCATCAAGGCCTGGGCAAAGATGATCGGCATGACGCCGGCGGCGTTGATCTTCAGCGGAAGGTACTGGCGGACACCGCCGTACTGCTTGTTGCCGATGACACGCTTGGCATACTGCACGGGGACCTTGCGGACGGCCTGCACAAGGGCGATGGCTGCGATGATGACAAGGAACCAGAGAACCATCTCGACGACCAGCAGGAGCGGACCGCCGACACCCGTAGAAGTGACCTTCTGGCCGATTTCAGCGACGAGGGCATACGGGAGACGGGCCACGATGCCGATCATGATGATGATGGAGATACCGTTGCCGATACCGCGGTCGGTGATACGCTCGCCGAGCCACATGACGAACATGGATCCCCCCATCAGGATGATGGTGGAGACCAGGTTGAAGGTGAAACTCGACCAACCCACGGCAATCGCGTTGCGCGGAACCATACCGGTCACATAGGCCGGACCCTGGATCGCGAGGATCAGGATGGTGAGGTAGCGGGTGATCTGGTTCATCTTCCGGCGGCCGGACTCGCCCTCCATCTGCATCTTGCGGAAGGCGGGGACGAACATGCCGAGAAGCTGGACCACGATGGATGCCGAGATGTACGGCATCACGCCGAGAGCGAAGACGGAAGCGTTACCGAAAGCACCGCCGGAGAACATGTTGAGCAGTCCGACGAGGCCTTCCTGGGTGCCGCTGATACCTCCCTTGAGGACCTCGGGATCAAGGCCGGGAAGGAGGATGTAGCAACCGAGACGGTAAACCAGCACGAGGAGGATGGTGTATCCGATCCTCGTGCGCAGTTCTTCGATCTTGTAGATGTTCTTGATGGTCTCGATAAACTTCTTCATCGCGATTACTCGATTACGGTTGCTTTGCCGCCGACGGCTTCGATCTTCGTGATTGCGGAAGCGGAGAAGGCGTGGGCCTTGACCTCGACGGCCGCGGTGATCTCGCCGTTGCCGAGGACCTTGACAAGGTCCCGCTTGGAGGCGAGGCCGGCGCCGATGAAGGTCTCCACGTCGAATTCCTTGACACCGAGTTTCTCAGACAGGGCCTGGATCGTGGACACGTTGATGCCCTTGTATTCCACACGGGTCGGGTTCTTGAAGCCGAACTTCGGGAGACGGCGCTGGATAGGCATCTGGCCACCTTCGAAACCGATCTTATGCTCGTAACCGGAACGGGCCTGTGCGCCCTTGGTACCACGGGTGGCGGTACCACCCTTGCCGGAACCCTGGCCGCGGCCGACGCGCTTCGAGTTGTGTGTTGCGCCCTTTGCGGGCTTGAGATTTTCAAGTTTCATAGCTCTGCTCCTCCTTAGTCAATTTCTTCAACAGTTACGAGGTGGTGCACCTTCTCCACCATACCGCGGGTGATCGGAGTGTCCTCGACCTCCACGGTCTGATGCATCCTGCGGATACCGAGAGTCTTGAGGTTGGCGATCTGGCGGCGGGTCTCGCCGTTCTTGGACCGCACCTGGGTAATTCTAAGCTTTGCCATAGTGTCTCTCTCCTTATTATCCGTTAAACACTTTGCTCATCGGAATGCCCCGCAGGCCGGCCACCGTGTAGGCGTCGCGCATCTCGGTCAGGGCGGCGATGGTCGCTTTCACGAGGTTGTGCGGGTTGGAAGAACCCTTGGATTTGGCGAGCACGTTCTGGATGCCGGCGGACTCGAAGACGGCACGCATGGCACCGCCAGCCTTTACACCGGTACCCGGAGCAGCCGGTTTCATGAACACCTCGGCGCCGCCGAAACGGGCCACCTGCTCATGCGGGATGGTGGTGTTGATGACCGGGACCTTGACGAGGTTCTTCTTTGCATCCTCCACGCCCTTGGCGATGGCGGCGGTCACTTCGTTGGCCTTACCGAGACCATAGCCGACAACGCCATTCTCGTCTCCGACGACGACGATGGCGGCAAAGCGGAAGTGACGGCCACCCTTGGTGACCTTGGTCACACGGTTGATGGCTACCAGTCTGTCCTTGAGTTCGAGGTCAGACGTCTTGACTCTTTTTACGTTTGTGTTTGCCATAGTCTCAATGATTAGAATAAGAGGCCGCCTTCACGGGCAGCGTCTGCCAAACTTTTAACCCGGCCGTGGAAGAGATAGCCTCCGCGGTCGAAAGCAACCTTGGTGATGCCGGCTGCGAGAGCGCGCTCGGCGATGGCCTTGCCGACAATGGCGGCGGCATCGATGCCGTTCTTGCCCTTCGTCTCTGCCGCGAGACCCTTGTCGTTGGAAGCGGCGGCGGCAAGGGTCACACCCCTCTCGTCGTCGATGACCTGGACATAGATCTGCTTGTTGGAGCGGAAGACGACCATACGGGGACGCTCGGCCGTGCCATTGACATGCTTGCGGATACGGTAGTGGATCCGTTTTCTTCTTTCAATTCTATTCAATGCCATAACTCTTTCCTCCTGATTTATTTGGCGGCCGCGGTCTTGCCGGCCTTGCGGCGGAGCTGCTCGCCGACGAACTTGATACCCTTGCCCTTGTACGGCTCAGGACGACGGAATGAACGGATCTTGGCGGCCACCTCGCCGACCAGCTGCTTGTCGGCGCTCTTGAGGATCAGGACCGGGTTCTCACCCTTGCGGACCTGCGGGGTCTCAGCCTTGACCTCCTCCGGAAGCATGAGCTGGATATCGTGGGAGTAACCGAGTGCCATGGTCAGGAGCTGGCCCTGGGCAGCGACACGGTAACCCACACCCACGAATTCCTGCTTGATGGTGAAGCCTTCAGAGACACCGACCACCATGTTGTGGACGAGCGCCCGGTAGAGGCCGTGCATCGAGCGGAAGCGGGGAAGGTCGCTCGGACGGGTGAATTTGATCTCGTTTCCCTCGATGGTGACCGTGATGTCCGGATCTACTTTCTGGCTCAGTTCACCAAGGGGGCCTTTCACCTTCACGATATTGCCGTCGAGAAGCTCAGCTTTCGTACCAGCCGGAAGGACTACAGGCAATTTACCGATTCTTGACATAATTGATAGTTCTCTTTGGATTAGTATACATAGCAAATAACCTCACCGCCGACGTTCAGGTCCTTGGCCTCCTTGTCGGTGATGACACCCTTGGACGTGGAAAGGATGGCAATGCCGAGGCCGTTGAGGACGCGCGGCATGTTCTTCACGTCAACGTACTTCCGCAGACCCGGCTTCGAAACGCGGACGATGCTCTTGATGGCAGCGGCTTTGGTCTCAGGATGGTACTTGAGTGCAATCTTGATGGTGTTGTACGGCGTTCCCTCGACTATCTTGTAGCTGAGGATGTAGCCCTTCTCGCACAGAATCTTGGTGAGAGCGACCTTCATGTTGGAGGACGGGATCTCGACGACCTTCTTACCGGCAAGGTAAGCGTTACGGATTCTGGTCAGGAAATCTGCAATAGGATCAGTCATTGTTTTGTCTTTTTGGTGGACCGGCGCTGTCAGGCGCCCGATATCCGATTGTTAATTCTTTTTATGGACTCCCGGTCAATCCGGGAACGTATTCTACCAACTGGCCTTCTTGACGCCCGGGATAAGACCGGCGGATGCCATCTCGCGGAACTGGATACGGCTGAGACCGAAGTCGCGCATGTATCCTTTCGGACGGCCGGTCAGGGAGCAACGGTTGTGGAGACGGACCGGGCTCGCATTCTTCGGGAGCTTGTCGAGGGCGGCATAATCACCGGCTTCTTTGAGGGCAGCCCGCTTGGCGGCGTACTTGGCAACCATTTTCGCGCGCTTGACCTCGCGTGCTTTCATTGATTCTTTTGCCATGCTTCTATCTTAGTTATTGTGTTTCTTGAACGGAAGACCGAAGGCCTTGAGAAGAGCGTGCGCCTCTTCGTCGGTCGGGGCGGTCGTGACAAAGGTGATCTCGATACCGTGGATGCGCGGATTCTTGTCGATCTCGACCTCGGGGAAGATAATCTGTTCCTTGATACCGAGGGTATAGTTGCCCTGGCCGTCCATCTTCTCGGAGATGCCGTTGAAGTCACGGATACGAGGGAGGGCGATACGGATAAGGCGCTCCAGGAACTCGTACATCTTCACATCGCGGAGGGTGACCTTCGTGCCGATCGGCATGCCCTTGCGGAGTTTGAAGTTGGAGATATCCTTGCGGGAAGCGGTGACAACCGCCTTCTGTCCGGCGATGAGGGAGAGCTCTTCGGCCGCTTCCTCGACCAGCTTCTTGTCCTGGGTGGCATCGCCGACACCTTCGTTGAGGGTGATCTTGACGATCTTCGGGACCTGCATGACGGTCGTATAGGAGAACTGCTTCATGAGCGCGGGAACGATTTCCTCCTTGTAGACTTTCTTGAGGTCGGGAACGTATCCTGCAGGAAGGGCCTGGACCTCGGCAGCCTGCTTGTTATTCTTCTTTGCCATAATTACTTGATCTCCTCTCCGGTTGTTTTAGCATAACGTATCTTCTTTCCATCCACCACCTTGTGGCCGACCTTGGTCGGCTTGCCGGAGGCGTCCATCAGGTTCACGTTGGAAATATGGATCGCAGCTTCCTGTTTGACAATACCGCCCTGCGGGTTCTTCGGGCTCGGCTTGGTGTGCTTGGACACCATGTTCACCCCCTCGACAATGACGCGGTCCTTGTCACGGAGGACTTCCAGGACCTTGCCTTTCGCACCTTTGTCGTTACCGGCATTCACATACACGGTATCGCCTTTCTTGATATTGAACTTTTTCATGGTCTGAGTGATTTTAGAGGACCTCCGGTGCCAGTGAAACAATCTTCATGTAGTTCTCACGGAGCTCGCGGGCGACCGGACCGAAGATACGGGTTCCGCGGAGCTCGCCGGCGTTGTTGAGGAGGACGCAGGCATTGTCGTCGAAGCGGATGTAGGAACCGTCGGCGCGGCGGATCTCCTTCTTGGTACGGACGACGACAGCCTTGGTGACGGTGCCTTTCTTGATGTCACCGCCAGGGATGGCGTTCTTGACCGTCACGACGATGGTCTCGCCGACGGTGGCGTAACGGTGGCGGGTACCGCCCAGGACACGGATGCAGAGCACTTCCTTTGCACCGCTGTTGTCAGCTACCTGTAAACGTGATTCCTGCTGTATCATAACTACTTGACTTTTTCTACGATTTCAACTAATCTCCAGTTCTTGGTCTTGCTGAGCGGACGGGTCTCCATGATGCGGACGGTATCGCCCTCGGAGCATTCGTTCTTATCGTCCTGCGCAACGAACTTTGTGGTCTTCTTTACGAACTTGCCGTAGATAGGATGCTTCTCGTGACGCTCGACGGCCACGACGATGGTCTTGTCCATCTTGTTGCTGACCACGATTCCTACTCTTTCCTTGCGAAGATTTCTTTCCATAGGACTCTATACTTTAGTTCTGCTGTTTCTCTTTCTCGGCGAGGATAGTGATCATGCGGGCAATATCCTGGCGGGTCTTCCTGATCTTGGACGTGTCCTCCAATGGAGAGATCGCGTGGTTGATCTTCATGGTGTCGAGGTTGTTCTTCTCGACCTCGATACGGTCGCGGAGGTCTGCGATAGACATCTCACGTACTTCTGCTACTTTCATTTTCTGTCCTCCATTGATTATTCTTCGACATAGTCCCTGCGGACCACGAACTTGGTCGCGACGGGGAGTTTATGGGCAGCCAGGCGCATGGCCTCACGGGCCGTTTCGAGGGAAACGCCCTCGGCCTCGAACAGGATGCGGCCCGGAGTGATCGGAGCGACGAAGCCCTGGGGATCGCCCTTACCTTTACCCATACGGGTATCGAGCGGCTTGGCAGTGAACGGCTTGGAAGGGAAGACGCGGATCCAGATCTGACCTTCACGGTTCATACGGCGGGAGATAGCCTGACGGGCAGCCTCGATCTGCTGGGCCGTGAGCCAACAGTTCTCAAGGTTCTTGAGACCGAAGGAACCGAAGGCGAGCTGGTTGCCCCGCTGGGCATTGCCCTTCATGCGGTTCTTCTGTTCCCTTCTGAATTTTGTTCTTTTAGGCTGTAACATTGCTGTAATGTTTTAAAATTTCCTTTACTTTCCCTTAACTCATTGACGCTCAGCTGGTTGGTTGCATTTTGCTCCAATTTCGGGAATGCAAAGTTACGAAAAAAATCCAAACCGGCAAGATTTTTTACCGATTTTTTCGCGTTTTTCGACCGATGTTTTCGATACCTAACTTATTGATTCTTCCAGCGGTCGGCAATATGCATAAAAAAAATTCCGTCCGGTTTTCGACCGGATGTATCCGGAACGGTTGCGCAGCGGAGCCCCGATGGTCCGGAGGCGTCACTTGGCGAAGTTTTTGCAAAAACGTATCTTTGCACCGATGAAAAGGAGCATCATCATTCTCGCCGCCTGCATGGCGGCGCTGTCGTGGACCGTCCCGGCCCTCGGGCAGAACCATGTACGGAAAGCGATGCAGCGGTCCCGCGAACGGCAGGAGGCGATGGCGCGGCAGATCATCTTCAACGAGGGGGGCGATGCCAAAGGTGGCTACCTCACCTACCAGGTCGAGAACGGCGACACCACCTACTTCGACACCCTCGACCCCATCTGGATCTTCGGGCGCAAGCGCGCCAAGGGCGAGAAGGACTGGAAGAAATACTACAAGCTGGTCTACAACTTCGCCAAGGTCTATCCCTACGCCCAGGCCTCCGGCCGCCTCCAGGAGATCGTCGACAGCACCATCACGGCAGGAAACTACGGGCGCATGAAGAAGGACCGCTACATCTCCGGGGTGCAGAAGCAGCTGTTCGTCGATTTCGAAGGCGCCTTGCGCAGCATGACTATCTCGCAGGGAGCCGTCCTGCTGAAACTCATCGACCGCGAGACCGGCCGCTCTCCCTACTCCATCATCAAGGACTACAAGAACGGGGTCGCCGCCGGCTTCTGGAACGGCATCGCCAAGTTCTTCGACAACGACCTCCGCTCCCAGTACGACCCCGAAGGGGCCGACCGCGACCTCGAAGAACTCGTCCAGATGTGGCAGGCCGGCACCTTCCCCGCCTTCTACCGCTCCATCTTCTGGGAAGACCCGCCCGCCGTCCACGTCCCGGACACGTACAAGTAGCCCCTTGCCCGACCGCCTCCGCCCGGTGCCACCGGAGTGCGTGGAGCCTCCGTTTCACATACAAACGAGATAAAGGGAGTCTCCTGTCTACGAAACCCGTCCGGTTCCGTGGACGAAAGGGCCTGGAAAACCGTCCTGTCACGAAAACCTGGATGGGAATGGCACGACCGGCCATTCTGCCCATGAAAACCCTGGGATTCGTGGATGGCTGGACGGTTTGTCCGCCGTGTCCAGGGCTCACGGCATGAGCCTCGAGGCTGACATGAAACAACGGGGTTGGGATTCGGTCCCTTTAGAAAATCCTGCAGCACAACCACTTACAAAACAAACGAATCCCAACCTCGCCATTCCGGACAGGATTGGGATCCGACCGTCTTTGAAAACACAGGTTTTCAATGTGTTACCAAATTGTCGAATCCAAACCTCTCCGTGGGAGACGGGAGAGGCCCGGTCTGCGCCGGGCATGACGTATCCGGGACACGCCGGGCAGAAGGGGCCGGGCAACCACTGGGGCATGGGCGGCCACACAGGCGCCAGCAGGTCGCAGCGTCGCCCTGCGGACGGCATTCCCCTTGCAACGGACCGCTTTCTGTCCCTTTTTCAGTGACGGGACCTCCAAGCCCGCAAGCCGCAAGCCGCTGGAGGACATCTCTCTGTTTTGCCAAGTCAAATTCTTTCATTAACTTTGAACTTGTTTTGACAGGACCAAGAAGGGAAAAGGCCAGACCTTCCGTCCAAAGACGGTCCTCCCTTCGGTCCGGGGAAGATAAACTGAAGACGAACCACTATGGACATCACGATAGGAAACATCATGGACATCGTCCGCGAGGCATCCGCCCTGATGACCCGTGACGGCGATTTCTCGGTGAAGGAGAAAGGCGGCATCGAGAATATCGTCACCAGCGCAGACCTCGAAGTCCAGGAGTTCCTGACAGAGAGGCTGGCGGACCTGCTTCCCGGGAGCGGGTTTCTCTGCGAGGAAGAGGACCTGTCCGACCTCCATCACGAATACCTCTGGATCATCGACCCGATCGACGGGACGGCCAATTTCGCCCGGGGAAACGAGAACTGCTGCATCAGCGTCGCCCTCGTGAAGGACGGAGCGCCCCTCATGGGCGTGGTCTACAGCCCCTGGAGGGACAAACTCTACAGCGCGGAAGCCGGAAAAGGAGCCTGCCGCAACGGCACGCCCATCCACGTTTCCGCCCGCCCCTTCGAGGAAGGAATCCTTTTCTCCGCCATGTCCACCTACCGGAAGGAGTTCGCCAAGACCTGCTCCGACATCATCTATGACCTCTACATGGAGAGCAACGACTTCCGCCGGTCGGGAAGCGCCGCGGTTGAACTTTGCCAATTGGCCGCCGGAAAGGCGGAACTCTATTTCGAGATGCGCCTGATGCCTTGGGACTATGCCGCGGCCGCGCTCATTCTTCAGGAGGCCGGAGGGTCCATCTGCGACTTCGAAGGGAATTTCCCCTCCCTCCAAGAGCCCTCCCTCGTCGTCGCGGCCAACCTCGCGACGAGCCGCGACCGGATCCTGGAAACGGTCCACCGTCACCTTGGCGCCATTCCGTATTAGCCATGCACCCGAAGTTCCTCCTTGTCTCCGACCCCAAGACCCCGCTCGCAGGCACGTTTGTCTACGGGATGGTGGGCCAGCACCGCGAACTCGTGGAAGGCTACGTGAAGGTCCACGGCGGGGGATGGTACCTGAAGGACGATGCGAAAATGACCATGACCCTTTACGGCAGTTCCGGCGACTACGGCGAACCGGAACTGGCCTTCCTCAACCGCATCCCGCGTGAACTGCGGGACTACACCTTCATCTTCTCCCCCGGATGGAACCTTCCGGGGAACGTTCTCGACCTCTCCGGGGTCGAATGGTTTTAGACAGCAGCATGGACGACAAGACCCTCGCACGCATCCAGGAAATGGAGCACCGTTTCGACCACGTCAGGGCGGTGGCCGACGCGCTCGACAAGACCCTGTCCGACTATGAGGAGGCGCAGCGGCGCATCCGCGAACTCGAAGCCTACCAGGCATCGGGTCGATGGTTGGCGGACTTCGAGGCAGACGAACGGGGCGAACTCCCGAAGGGACTCCCTCGGGGCGTGCTCTCCGAAGACGGCCTCGACACCCTGTTCACCGACCTGGCCGACCTCCGCGCCAGGATGGCATCGCTGTCGAAAGCCTCTGAAAAAGAAGAAGATACCACGTTGCCCGATAAGAGATGTCCATGACACAAATCAAAACCTTCAGCGAACTGACCGGGGCCGAGGTCTATGAAATCCTCAAGGCCCGGTGTGATGTGTTCACCGTGGAGCAGAGAATCTGCTACCCGGACATGGACGACATCGACTACGACAGCCTCCATGTGTCCATCGTCGACGAAAAGGGGCGGGTGCAGGCCTACCTGCGGCTGTACCAGGACGGCGCCCTCCCCGGAGCGGTCCACATGGGCCGCGTCCTCACCCGCGAACACGGCAAGGGGCTCGGCCGGGAAGTGGTCCTCACCGGCATCAAGGCCGCCCGGGAGCGGATGGGCGCCACGCAGATCCTCCTCCACAGCCAGCAGTACTGCACCGGCTTTTATGAAAAGGCCGGCTTCCGCGTATGCTCCGATGTGTTCATCGAGGCGGATATCCCGCATGTGCAGATGGTGCTGTTCCTGTGAGGCCCGACCTGCCCGCTTCCGGGGCCGGTAGGCCCTGACGACGGACCCGGGGTGCAACTTGCCGTATGGTTTGATGAGCATTCAAAACGGAGGCTTCCACCTCCATGCAAACCCTCCGTAACCGGACGGGATAAGGGTTTTGAGGTTCCGCCGGGAAAAAGGCCGTTTTTCCGTCCGGACGTCACTTTTCCATCGGTTTGGACGGGAAACGGCCGGAAATCCCGTCCCGACCGACCGGCCGGAAACTACGCGCCGGCAGGGGGGAAGACACAGAGGCGGGCGGTGGCGGCGTCGTAGACCATCCAGTTGGAGACGGTGATCCAGTCGCGGAGGACCAGGAGGCGGGCGCGGCCGACGGGCAGGTCGACGGCGCAGTGGTAGTGGCCGAAGACGAAGTAGTCGACCGGATGCGCCGCGGCGTATTGTTCACAGAACTGATACAGCGGTTCTTCCGTCCCCCGGAACGTATAGCCGACACTCTTGCCGAGGCGGGAGCGGCGCGACCAGCCGTTGCCGAGCCGGAAGGCGAACCAGGGATGCAGGGCGCTGAAACAGGCCTGCAGGAACCGGTTGTGGAAGCCCCAGCGCATGAGTTTGTAACCCCGGTTGCCGGGGCCGAGGCCGTCGCCGTGCCCGAGGCAGAAGCGGGCCCCGCCGATGTCCGCCCGATGCGGCTGCGTGAGGGCGGTCATGCCCAGTTCCTCGAAATAGCGGTAGGTCCAGATGTCGTGGTTGCCCGGGAAGAAGTAGACCTTCACCCCGGCGTCCATGAGGTCCGTCAGCGCGGCGAAGACCCGGACATACCCCTTCGGGACCACGTCGCGATACTCGTACCAGAAGTCCCAGATGTCGCCGAGGAGGTACAGCGCCTCGGTCTCCGGGGCGGGAATGCCGCGCAGGAAGTCCACGAAACGGGCTTCCCGGTCGTCCGGGCCGGCGACCTGGAGTCCAAGGTGGACATCGGAGACGAAGTATGTGAGATGCCGCGACAAACCCCGAGAATCAGACCAGGATGCAGATCAGGAGGGCTACCGCCAGGCAATAGACAGCGAACCAGGAAAGTCGGGCCTTCTTGACCAGGGCGATCATCACCTTGCAGGCGAAAAGGCCCGAGACGAAGGCCGCCAGAAACCCCGCGACCAGCGCGACCGCGCCGACACCGCTGCCGAAGGCCGCATGGCCGGTCGCCGCCTTCAGGAGGTCGAGCGACTGCTCGCCGATGATGGGGATGAGGACCATCAGGAAGGAGAACTGGGCCATGTCCGCCCGCTTCACGCCGGTCAGCAGGCCCGTGGAAATGGTGGCGCCGCTGCGGGAGATGCCCGGGACGACGGCGACCGCCTGCGCCAGGCCGACCGTGAAGGCCTGCCAGTAGGAGATGCCGTTCCGCTGGTCCTTCGCGACCGGCGCCTTGATCCGGCGGCCCACCTGGTCGCAGAGCAGCAGGAGGGCGGCGGTGACAAGCAGGCCGTAAGCCACCTCGCGGAGCGACCCGCTGAACAGCGCGTCCACCTGGTCCTTGAGGCAGAACCCGACGACGGCGACGGGGATGAGCGAGACGAGCATCTTGCAGATGTAGTCGGTCTCATCGTTGTACCGGAACCGGAAGAAACCCTTCAGGAGTTTCCAGATGGCGCCCCAGAAGACGACGAGGGTCGCCAGGACGGTCGCGAAATGGACGGTCACCGTAAAGTCGAGGAAGCCCTCGCCGTCCACGCCGAGCAGTTCCTTGAAAATCATCAGATGTCCCGAACCGGACACCGGAAGGAATTCCGTAAGCCCCTGGACCAGCCCCAGGAGGAGCGCCTGCCACCATTCCATACCCTACTTCCCTCCCTTGAACCATCCCATGATGGCCACCACTTCGACCACGATGCCCGCGACGATGACCAGGGGCGCTGCCACCAGGCGGCGGAAGCTGAACATCGCATAGTTGAACACCTGTGGATCCTTCGATCCGCCTCCCGACAGCAGGATGAACCCGGCGGCCATCACGAGCAGGCCGGCGATCATCAGCTTGATTCCCTTGGCCGTCACGGCCATCTTATCTGCATTGTTTCCCATAGTCAATAACTGTAAAGTTGGTCCTTGCTGTACCCGACCAGGCGCCCCACCACGATGTAAGTGCTGACCGTGCAGATGACCAGGCCCGACACGACGATGATGCCCATCGTGAGCAGGAGCGCATCCAGGTGGAAGATCTCGAAGAGTTGGACGAACTCGCTCCGGAGGATGAACAGCCCGCCGAGGAGCAGGAGGATGGCCAGGAAGGCGGCGAAAAGCCCCTGCACGGCCGACTGCGCCATCAGCGGCGCCCGGATGAACCCCCGCGTTGCCCCCACCAGCTGCATCGTATGGATGGTGAACCGGCGGGAGAACACGTTGAGCCGCACCGTATTGGCGATCAGCACGAAGGAGATGAACAGCAGCAGGACGATCAGCACGCCGAGCACCAGGGCGACTTTCTCCAGGTTGGCGTTCAACGCCTCCACGAGCGAGGTCTGGTAGACCACCTCCTCCACCTGGGGGAGGGCCTCCAGGGCCTCCTTGACGACCGCCAGGCTGTCCGAAGAGACGTAATCCGCCTGGAGGGAGACGTCGATGGACACGGGGACCGGCGCCGTCTCGAACACGTCCAGGAAATCCTGTCCCAGCATCCGGGCCATCTCCTCGACGCCCTGCTCCCGGGAGATGAACGTCGTGGACCTGACGCCCGTCACCCGGTCGACCGCCTCCTGGACCTTCAGCGCCTCGTCTTCCCCGACATCCTGGCGCAGGAGCACGGACACCTGCATGTTCTCCTTGAAATAGTCGGATACACTGCGCGCATTGACCAGCAGGAGCGATGCAATCCCCACCAGCAGCAGCACCAGGCTGATACTGATCACCGTGGAGATCCATGCCCCCGCCAGGCGGCGCCGGATGATTCTGTTGTTCGCAGTCGACATAGGCCACTCGATTTCGCCCCCAAAGTTAGTGAAACGCGGGCAATCTCAAAAAAATTTCTTAACTTTGTATGTTAAAATAATATATTATGGCCGATTCCGTCAAGAAAGTGCTGTTCGTCAATTCGGAGATGCTCCCTTACCTTCCTGAGAGCCCCGTCGCCAACATCGGCAGACAGCTCCCCCAGGGGATCCAGGAGCGGAAGAAGGAGATCCGTGCCTTCATGCCGCGCTACGGCTGCATCAACGAACGGAAGAACCAGCTCCATGAAGTCATCCGCCTTTCCGGCATGAACATCATCATCGGAGACGTGGACCGCCCGCTTGTCATCAAGGTGGCCTCCATCTCTTCCGCACGCATCCAAGTCTACTTCATCGACAACGAGGACTATTTCAAGCGCAAGCATATCTACCGCGACGACGACGGGAACTTCTTCGCCGACAATGGCGAACGGGCGATCTTCTTCGCCCGCGGAGTCCTCGAGACCGTCAAGAAACTCCGCTGGGCCCCCGACATCATCCATTGCCAGGGCTGGATTTCCCATGTCCTCCCGCTCTACCTGAAAAAAGCCTACAAGGACGATCCCATCTTCTCCGGCTCGAAAGTAGTCCTCTCCCTCTTCGAGGACACGCCCGCAGAGAAGTTCGCGGAAGGGTTCGCCAAGACAATCCTTTTCGGCGGCATCAAGCCCAAGGATGTCCCGCTTCCCGAGGTGGCCGGTGGCATGGAACTTGCACAGCTTGCCGCACGGTATTCCGACGGCATCATCCTGGGCGCCGCAGGCATCGACCCGGAGCTCAAGGCGTTCTGCGAGTCCCTCAAGGTTCCCGTCCTCCCGTACGACCCGGATTCCTTTGCCGACGGAAGCTATATGGACCGGTACAACGCTTTTTACGACAACTTATTGCAATGAAATCCACGCTTCTCAAGGTTGCCACCCTCCTTGCCGTCTTCCTCCCGCTTTCCGCCTGTGTCCGGGTGGACGACGAACTTGGCAAGGAACTGATCGACAAGAGTCTGCTCTACGACACCTATACGGTCGAATTCGACCTCGAAGACATCCAGCTCAAGCGGGCGGACGACTTGTCCGGCTACTCCGACACCCGCATCACCATCGGCGCCATCCGGGACGAAGTTTTCGGTCTCACGACGCGCTCCAGCGCCTTCACCCTGGTTCCGGCCCTCGATACACTGGACTTCGGTGAAGATCCGGAGGCCGTCAAGTTCGACATCCATTTCGCCGCCGATACCGTCTCTGTCGCCGCTGCCGATCAGCAGCACATCCTGCAGAACATCTTCGTCTACGAACTCACGGACACCCTCAGCCTCACAGACACGGGCACCAACAAGGAGATCCCGCACGGCACGCAGCGCATCACCCGCGGCCTTCCGGTCTACGACGGGACGGACTCCCTTTCCTTCGAGTTCTCCACCGCCTTCGCCCAGAAGTACATCGACGGGATCAAGCGGCTCGCCGGGTCCGACCATGTCCTCACCTCCTACAGCGACTACATCCGGGAACTCCCGGGCATCTATGTCGAGACCGACCATCCGCAGGGCATCGGCGGACGCATCAACATGTTCGTCCTCTCCTGCCTGTCCGTTTCAAGCAACTACTACGTCCGCAACAACAACGTCGCCCTGCTGACCCTCAACGCCGGTTATCCGGTCGAACGGGACGGACGGACGGTCATCGAACGCAAGGACACGACCTTCCTCTTCATCCCGGGCGAACCGGCCTTCTATGATGAATCGGAATATCTCAACAACAACCAGCGCTTCTACCAGTACGCCTTCAACCGTACCTCCCACGAGAAGGAGTCCACGACAGCCGAGGAAGGCATCTTCGTAGAGGGCGGCGGCGGCCTCAAACCCGTCATCCTGGCCCGGGAGCTCCAGGCCAAGACCTGGGAGGCCATCCGCGACAACGGCGGCGACCCTTCCCACGCCGTCATCAACAAGGCCACCATCATCCTCCCGTACGAGCAGCCCGACGACTACCAGGCCGTCGACCTGTTCCCGTCCGTGCTCAGCCCGACCATCCGTATCGAAGGCGAAAATTCCGTCACCTTCGGCGGCCTGACCGATGCCAGTGCCTCCAACGAGAACCAGGGCGACCTCGACCGCTCCAACCTGGTCTACTCTCCGGACATCACCTACCACCTCCAGGAACTCCTCCTCCGGGACGACCTCGACACCAGCGAGGACCGCGACATCTGGCTCCTCACCGTCCACACCGAGACCGTAGAGAGCGCCAGCGGCTCCCTCATGGATAACGACTACTACCGTCAGATGATGTATGCCATGTACTACAACAGCCTCTACGGCGGCGGGTACGGATACGGTGGATACGGCTATGGCGGATACGGATACGGCAGCAGTTACGGCTACGGCGGCTATTCCAACTATTACAACTACCTGATGCTGGCCCAGATGATGTCGTCGAGCTCCCAGAGCTCCGTCTCCTCCACCCAGGAACTGGACAAGGACCGTTACTACTGCGCCGTCCTGAACGGCACCAAGGCCGCCTCGCGCCGCCCCCGCTTCCGCGTCACCTTCTCCCTCCCGCAGGGATAGGCCATCGACCTATGACCGCGAAAGAGGCTGGCCCGGACGGGTCAGCCTCTTGGTTTTTCCTTTTTCAGAGGGAAGGAGAGGACTAGGCAAGTTTCTCCTGGACCTTGGCGATGGCGTCGGCCACAGTTGCGATACCACTGGTTTCCTCATCCGGAATCTTGATACCGAATACTTTCTCGAATTCCATCAGGAGCTCGACGGTGTCAAGGGAATCAGCACCGAGGTCGTTGGTGAAGCTGGCGGTCTCGGTGACCTCAGACTCCTCCACTCCCAGTTTGTCAACGATGATATCCTTGACCTGCTTTACGATTTCTTCGTTTGTCATGATAGTTAGATTTTAGTTATGTTAGTATTTACGTTTCTGCAAATAACCGTGAAAAGTAAATAAAAAAAATCCGGAAATTAAAGGATTTGCCCCTAAAACCGACACTACCGCCCCTCTGCACGGCTCAGTCGGTACCAGATGCGGAAGCCGTTGATGGAGTTGACGAGGTAGAAGCAGTATTTAATGAACATCACCACGGTGTAACTGGACGCTTCCGAGGAGAGCATCGTGCTGCCCCATAGGGAGATGGAGGCGATGTTGACCAGGATCCAGAAGGCCCATTGGTCGAAGAAGGCCAGCGA
>JAFUZO010000047.1 GCA_017476575.1 Bacteroidales bacterium
CGAATCTGCGGCAGACCTGCTCCAGAGGCTCCCCGCTGAAGTAGGCTTTCAGGGCTCTGCGTTCACCCTCTCGAATCAACTTGTATACGTCCATTTTTAATCGTTTTTTGGTAAACTTTTTTTAGGACGATACACGGGACCTTCCATCAGGAGATTCGGAAGTAGATGTGAATCAGTCGCTTGCAGAAGTGAGGATGGAAGGTCCCCGTGTACAAGAGGGGACCTTCCATCAATGAAAAAGGAAGGGTCTTATAATCAATCCGCTACAAAGTTCCTGATGGAAGGTCCCGCTACCGGGTCGTGGAGGATGGGAGGAGCGCCGTCGAGGAAGGCGCACCAGGGGCCGTATGGCGCTGGCGGACGGCTTCGAAGAGGAGGATGGCGGCGGAGACGGAGACGTTGAGGCTGTCGAGGCGGCCGAGCATGGGGATGCGGATGTGGGCGTCGGCCGCCTGCCGCCAGCGGTCGGTGAGTCCGGTGGATTCGGTGCCGAGGACGAGGGCCGTGCCGCCCTGCATATCGGTGTCGTAGTACCACTCGCTGTCCTGGAGCTGGGCGGTCAGGATCCGGATGCCGCGGGCCCGGAGCCAGGTGATGACTTCGCCGGAGGCGGCGGCGACGGTCGGGACGGTGAACAGGGCGCCGAGGCTGGCCCGGATAAGGTTCGGGTTATAGAGGTCGGTGAGCGGGTCGCAAAGGATCACGGCATCGGCGCGGGCCGCATCGGCACTGCGGAGGACGGCGCCGAGGTTGCCGGGCTTCTCGACGGCTTCCAGCACGACGATGAGCGGGTGGTCGGAGAGGACGAGGTCCTCCAGCGTGCGTTCGCGGTACCGGACCTCGGCGATGACCCCCTCCGTGCCCTCGCGGTAGGCGACCTTCCGGTATAGGGTCTCCGGCAGGGAGACGAAGGTGCACTGCGGGTTGAGCCGTTCCGCCTGCGCCGACAAGGCTTCCCGGTCGGAGTCCGGGAGGATGGTGTCGCAGAGGAACAGGGTCCGTGGCACGAAACCGGCGGAGAGGCAGTGCTCCACTTCCCGGCGCCCTTCCACGACAAAGAGTCCCTGCTCCCGTCGCGCTTTGGATTTTTCCTGCAGCAGGAGCAGGTTCTTCACCTTCGCATTCTGCGCCGATGTGACCGCCTCTGTCCGCATGAGGCTATGAGGATGGTGCAACGGCCCAGATGATGACATAGGCCCAGAAGCCGGCGCTGAACCCGCAGACGCAGGCGATCAGGAAGACAATCCGGACCACCGTCACATCGATGTCGAGATAGTTGGCCAAGCCGGCGCAGACGCCTGCAATCTTCTTGTTGGCTTTGTCAAGGGTCAATTTCTTGTCGCTCATGGTGTCTTAGAATTTTTCGGGCCGCATGGTCGGGAAGAAGAGGACGTCCTGGATGGTCTCGGCGCCGGTCATGAACATGGTCAGGCGGTCGATGCCGATGCCGATGCCGGAAGTCGGCGGCATGCCGTACTCGAGGGCGCGGACGAAGTCGTAGTCGATGTACATGGCCTCGTCGTCGCCCTTGGACTTGAGGGCAGCCTGCTCCTCGAAGCGCTCCAGCTGGTCGACCGGATCGTTGAGTTCGGAATAGGCGTTGGCCAGTTCCTTGCCGCACACGAACAGTTCGAACCGCTCGGTGAGCGTGTCGTCGTAGCGGCAGCGCTTGGTGAGCGGGGACATCTCGACAGGATAATCGATGATGAAGGTCGGCTGGATGAGGTTCTTCTCGCAGTACTCGCCGAAGATGGCGTCGATCAGCTTGCCGACTCCCATCTCTGGGGAAACCTCCACACCGAGCTGCTTGCAGGTGGCCCGGAGTTCCTCTTCGGACATGCCCTTGACATCCACTCCCGCATATTCCTTGATGGCATCGAGGATAGGCAGGCGACGGAACGGCCCCCGGAAGGAGACCTCGTGCCCGGCGATGACCTTGTCGGTACCGCCCGTGGCGAGGGCGACCTGCTGGAGCATCTTCTCGGTGAAATCCATCATCCAGAGATAGTCTTTGTAGGCGACATACAGCTCTACGCAGGTGAACTCCGGATTATGGGTCTTGTCCATGCCCTCGTTGCGGAAGTTCTTGGCGAATTCATAGACGCCCGCGAAACCGCCGACAATCAAGCGCTTGAGGTACAGTTCGTTGGCAATGCGCAGGTACATGTCCACGTCCAGCGCATTGTGGTGCGTGATGAACGGCCGGGCGGTGGCCCCCCCCGGAATCGGCTGGAGGATCGGCGTCTCGACCTCCAGGCAACCGGCCTCGTCGAAGCAGCGGCGCATCGTGGAAATGATCTTCGCCCGTGCCACGAAGGTATCCTTGACTTTCGGGTTCACCACGAGGTCGACATAGCGCTGACGGTAGCGGAGTTCCGGGTCTGCGAACTCGTCGAAGACATTGCCTTCGGCGTCCTTCTTCACGATGGGAAGGACCCGGAGCGACTTCGACAGCACGGTGAGTTCTTTCGCATGGATGGACAACTGCCCCGTCTGGGTGATGAAGGCATAGCCCTTGATGCCGATGATGTCGCCGATGTCGAGGAGTTTCTTGAACACGGTGTTGTACATCGTCTTGTCCTCGCCGGGGCAGATCTCGTCACGTTTGACATAGACCTGGATGCGCCCGGCATGGTCCTGCAGCTCCATGAAGGAGGCCGCACCCATGATGCGGCGGCTCATGATGCGTCCTGCGATGCACACATCGGCGAAATTCCCCTTTTCCGGGTCGAAGCCGGCGGCGATGTCGGCCGTTGTCGTATTCACCGGGTACAGCGGTGCCGGATACGGATCGATGCCCAGTTCGCGGAGCTTCGCCAGTGATTCCCTTCTCCCGAGCTCCTGCTCGTTCAGTTCAAAGTTTGCCATATATCTGTATTCATGAATGTACAAAGGTACGAAAAATCTGTCTATTCATTTCTTCATTTGAGGAAGGAGATGGCTCCGAAGACGCCGAAGGAGGCCGTGAGCATGATGACCCCGGCCAGGACGACCCCGGCCATGACATACAGGACGCTTTTCTTGAAGTCCATGTCCAGCAGGCTTGCGGCGAGCGTCCCCGTCCAGGCGCCGGTCCCGGGAAGCGGGATGCCGACGAACAGCAGCAGGGCCCAGTAGAGCCCGCGTCCGGCCTTGGCTTCAAGTTTCCGTCCGCCTTTCTCGCCTTTGAGCAGGCACCAGGTGAAAAACCCGCCGATGACGGGTTTGTCCTGTCCCCATTCGAGGAGGCGCCGGGCGAACAGGAAGATGAAGGGAACCGGCAGCATGTTGCCGAGGACCGCGACGAGGTAGGACGGCACGACAGGGAGGCCGAAGCCGACAGCATACGGGATGGCACCCCGCAGTTCAATGAGCGGGACCATCGAAATGAGGAAGACGATGAGGTATTTTTTCATTGGATCTTGCCGAGGAAGCGGACCATTTCCTTGAACACCTCGGCTTCGGAGAGCGGCCGGTCCGCCGGGTCCTTGACGACGAGGTCGAACGTGTCGCCGGAGAGCTGGGTGCGGCCGACTTTGAAGCGGGCCTTGGAACACTTGGCCATGAATTCGATGGGAAAGTCGGCGACAGGGAGGAGCGAAAGGAACATGTCGGGTTCACCGGAGAGCATGAGGTCTATCTTCTCGCGGCTCGGCCGCCCGTACCAGTTGAGGTCCTTCTTCAGGATGGTCGTGGTGATACTGGTGATGAGCCGTTCTCCCTCGGAGAGTTTCCGGAAGTCGAAGAAGAAGATGTCCCCCTTGATATTATGGTCCCGGAAGAAGGCCATGAGGGCGTTTTTGCATTCGTTGAAGGAGGTATCCTCCACATCGATGAAGGCGACGGCAGAATGGATCTTCCCGAGCGGGGTGATACCGGTCGGTTCGGGTGAGGCGTATTTTTTCAGGCTGTGGCGCCTGAGCATGTCTTTGAGCGGTTCCAGCATAGGGCTTAACGGGTGTTGGCGGCAATCAGTTCTCTGATTTCCTGCTTGGCGGCCTTCCAGCGCGGAATGTCGATCTTGGTACCGATGACCTCGACGACCTTGGCGGCGATGATGGATCCGATCTCGCCGCAGACCTTGAGCGGCATGCCGAGGGAATGGGCGTAGAGGAAACCGGCTGCGTAGGTGTCGCCGGCGCCGGTGGCGTCGACGGGGGTGGCCGGCCAGGGGTCGATGAAATGGTACTGATCCCCGCTGCGGACCATCGAACCGGCCTTGCCGACTTTCACGACGGCGATCCGGCAATGGTTGGCCAGTTCGTCGACGGCATCCCGGGGCTCCAGCTTGGTGAAGGCCTTGGCCTCGGATTCGTTGGCGAAGACGATGTCCACGTAGTTCTCCACAAGGTTGTGGAAGAAGGCATCGTTGGACTCGACGACATTATAAGAAGCCATGTCGATGGAGATGGTGCATCCGGCAGCCTTGGCGAGGCGGGCGGCCTTGGAGATGAGCTCCTGGTTCTGCACAAGGTAGCCTTCGATGTGGAAATAGTCGTATCCCTCGAAGTGCTCCGGGCAGAGGTCGTCAGGCCCGAGTTCCAGGGTGGCGCCCATGTAGTCGGCGAAGGTGCGTTCTGCGTTGGCCCCGGTGATGAAGACCATGCAGCGTCCGCTGGATTTGCGGCTGTAGAGCATCTGGGTGTGGACGCCGTACTGCTCCATGGTGCTCTTGAAGAGGTTGCCGAGGTCGTCGTTGCCGATTTTGCCGAGGAAGCCGGAGGGCATGCCGAAGATAGAGGTGCAGGTGATGGTGTTGGCCGCGGAGCCGCCGGGTACATACTTGACGCCGTATTCCTTGAGCGCTTCCCAGATCCGGTCGCCCGTCTCCATGTCGACATGCTGCATGCTGCCCAGCGGAAGATGGTACTTGCGCAGGAGGGTGTCGTCCGGAAGGACAGCCAGGATATCGGTGAGTGCGTTGCCGATGCCGAGGATGGATTTCATAACCGTCTTTTTTGCAATAGCTGACAAATTTAGCGATTATTTGGGGATTTTCCATTAACTTTGTCCCCACTATGGACAAGAAAGTCTCGAATATCCTTAAATATGCCCTCTGGATCGGCGTGGCGGTCATGTTGCTGTTCTTCTCTTTCCGGGGAGTAGACTGGAAGGATTTCGGCATGGCGCTTCGCGGCTGCCGTTGGGAATACGTCATCCTGTCCATGTTCCTGGGGGCGCTGGTTTTCTATGTCCGCGGGTTGCGCTGGCGGATGCAGCTCCTGCCGATCGACCCTTCGACCCGCAGTCTGACGTGCTTCAACGCCTACAATATCTGCATGCTCGTGAACCTGGTGCTCCCGCGTGTGGGCGAGGTGGTCCGTTGCGGCTACATCACGAAGAATTCAGCCCGGGACGGAGAAGGACGCCGCTTGGCGACCATGGACAAGGTCATCGGGACAGTCCTTGTGGACCGGCTGTGGGATGCGGTGTCGCTGGTGCTCGTGCTGGTCGTGCTGCTTTCGCTGATGTGGGACAAGTTCGGGGCATTCTTCACGCAGAATATCTTCACCGGTCTGTCCGGACGCGTGAACCTGGGCTGGGTCCTGGCCTTCCTGGCTGTATCCGCCGCCGGTTTCATCTGGCTGTGCCGGTGCCTGCGGGATCGGGGAAGGATCTGGGGCCGGGTCTGGGGGTTCATCTCCGGCATCGGGGAAGGCCTGGCGACCTGCCTGCACATGGAGCGCGGCTGGCTGTTCATCTTCTATACGGTCGTCATCTGGTGCCTCTACTGGCTCATGAGCGCCTGTATCATGTGGTCGCTGCAGGGAATCGACCCGGCCCGGATGAGTCCGGAACTGGCGGAGGCCCTCGTCAAGATCGATTCATTGACGATGGTGGATGCCTTGTTCCTGATGTTCGCCGGGGCCCTGAGTTCGGTTGTCCCGGTGCCGGGTGGATTCGGTGCCTTCCACACGGTCGTCGCCGGGGCCCTTGTCAGTATCTACGGCATCCCTTTCGGGCTGGGACTGATCTTCGCGACGCTCTCGCACGAGTCCCAGGTTATTACCGATGCGGTCTGCGGTGCCTGTTCCTATGCCTACGAGGCCCTGCACAAGTCATGAGCCGTTTCGCACTCATCGGCCATCCGGTCGCGGGTTCGCTGAGCCCGCGCCTCTTTGCGGCGGCCTACGGGGGTCGCTATGCCTATGATTTGATAGAAGGGGCGGACTTCGAGGCATCGTGGCGGCGGTTCCTGGACGGATATGACGGCATCAATGTGACGGCGCCCTTCAAGCAGGCGGCGTTCCGCCGGGTGGACCGCCTGTCGGAGACGGCACGGCTCTGCGGAGCGGTCAACCTCGTGGTCAAGGGCCCTTCCGGCTTGTCCGGCTACAATACCGACGTGGACGGGGTCGCCCTCTCCGTGCAGGAGGCGGGTGTCGCGGTCTCCCGCGCCCTGGTCGTCGGCTGCGGCGGGGCGGGTCGGGCGGCGGCCGTCGCGGCCCTGCAGCTGGGCTGCGCGGTTACGGTACTCAACCGGACGCCCTCGCGTGCGGAGGAACTGGGGGCGGCGCTCGGCTGCGGGGTTGCACCGCTGTCGCATCTCGCCGATGCCGTCCGGGCGGCAGACCTGGTCGTCTACACGGTCCCGATGACGTTGGAGGGGATGGACAGCGTGGATCTCTCCGGCAAGGTGGTCCTGGAGGCCAACTACAAGACGCCCTGCCTGGCGTCTGCGCCGAGATGCACGTACATCTCCGGACTCCGCTGGCTGCTCTATCAAGCGGTGACTGGCTATCAATTGTTTACAGGGGAAACTCCGAATTTGTACCGGATGTCGTGCGCGGTTGTCTGAATTTTTTGCTATCTTGCAACAAATTTAAACAACCGAATTATGGCACTCAACAAAGTCATGCTGATCGGTAACGTTGGAAACGATCCCGAAGTACGTTACCTTGAATCCAACTCTCCGAACCCCGGCAACAATGCCAAGGTGGCCTCGTTCCGTCTGGCGACGACCGAACGCTACCGCGACCGAAACGGTGAAACCCGGGAAAATACGGAATGGCACAACATCGTTGCCTGGCGCAACTCCGCCGACATCGTCGAGAAGTATGTCAAGAAGGGCACCCAGGTCTACATCGAAGGCAAGCTGCGCACCCGCCAGTGGACCGACCAGACCGGCAACAAGCGTTACACGACCGAAATCCAGGTGGACAACCTCCAGCTCCTCGGGCGCCGTCCGGACGGACAGCAGCAGGGGGGATACGCGGGCCAGAACAACGGGTATGGTGGACAGGGCAGCTATACCGCATCCTACCAGGCCCCGTCCCAGCCGCAGTACCAGCCGTCTGCTCCCGCCGCCCAGCCGGCTTCCCAACCTGCCGCTCCGGCCGCCGACGCCCCGGACGACGATCTCCCGTTCTGATGGCGTGAACACATGACAAGCAGGACATACCGGATCGGCGGGCACCTCGTGCGGGTGGCGCTGGAAGACCCCTGGACCTTCAAGGTCCTGACGCAGGAACAGAAAGCATTGGTGTCCCGTCTGAGGGCGGGTGAAGATATCGGTATCGTACCCGTGCCGGCGGACCGGCAGGAGCAGCTGGCGGTCAATGATGCGCTGATGGGCAAGGAGGCGATGACCCGTGAACGGTGGGAAACCCTCGCTCCGGACGAGAAGGACGCCTGGCGCCATGCGCTGGACTTTGAGCAGTATGCTCCGTTCGAGGTGGCGGAAGAGGGGGAGCCGCTGTTCACGTTGACGGTCCATGCCGAGGTCCCGTCGTGGCTCGAGGCGTCCCGGCCGCAGTGGACCCGGCAGACGGCGGTGGACGAGATCCTGCCCTTCTATTACGGCTATACTTCCGAGGGGCGGACCCTCTATGAGTTCTTCCCTGCGGAGGGCATCCGGGCCGGTTATTTCGTGATGGATGCAGACTATAGGACGGGTGACTACTATCCCTGCCCGCGCATCGGCAGCAAGACTACGCTCATGCAGGTCAACACGAGCCTTATGATCCAGTATACCTTCACGACGGCCGGGCTGGACACCCTCCTGCTGCATGCCTCCGTGACCCGGTACCGGGGGCGGGGCAACCTTTTCTTCGGCGTCAGCGGCACCGGCAAGAGCACCCACAGCCGCTTGTGGCACCAATATGTCCCGGAGTCCGACCTGATGAACGACGACAATCCCGTCATCCGTTTTGCGGACGGTGCCGCCCGTGTGTACGGCTCCCCTTGGAGCGGGAAGACCTTGTGCTACCGCAATGTCGAGGCTCCGGTAGGAGCCCTGGTCCGTCTGGAGCAGGCGCCGGCCAATGCCATCGAGCGGCTCCAGCCCCTCCAGGCCTACGCGAGTGTCATCGCGGCTGTCTCGACCATCCGCTGGAGCAGCCATATCATGGGACAGCTGATCCCGACGGTCGAAAAGGTAGCCATGAACCTGCCCTGCTACCATCTGGCATGCCGTCCGGACGAGGAGGCCGTCGAGGTCTGTCGACATGCCATTGAAACAACCTCTTTATCATGAAAATAGGAATCTGCAACGACCACGCGGGCGTGGCGTACAAGGAAAAACTGGTCAAGATGCTCCGGACCCGGGGCATCGAAGTCGTCAACTTCGGCACGGACTCGGAAGTCAGTGTCGACTATCCGGATTTCGCCCACCGGCTCGCCGCCGCCGTCGAGGGCGGGGAAGTGGACCTCGGCATCGCCCTCTGCGGCACGGGCAACGGCATGGCCATCACCCTGAACAAGCACCGGGGCATCCGGGCCGGCTTGGCCTGGTCGAGCGAGGTCGGCCGCCTCGTGAAGGCCCACAACAATGCCAACGTCCTGGTCCTTCCGGCCCGGTTCATCTCCTACCGGATGGCCTCGTCCATCGTGCGGACCTGGCTCGACACCCCGTTCGAGGCGGGACGCCACCTGCGCCGCATCGACAAGATCCCGTGCCGATGACCTCCTCCTGCGACGGCTTCCCCTTCGTTCCGGCCGGGACCGACCCTCCTCTCTCCCACGACATCGCGGACTATCCCGACGGCGTCATCCTGCCCATCGACAAGCCGTACCGGTGGACGTCGGCCGATGTCATCCGGAAGGTCAAGTATGCCGCCGTCCGGCATTTCCGGAAGAAGAACCTGAAAGTCGGCCATGCCGGGACCCTGGACCCGCTCGCGACCGGGGTGCTGCTGGTGTGCATCGGCCCGGCCACGCGCCGCGCCCAGGAACTCCAGGATCATGACAAGGAATACATGGCCGGGGTCAGTTTCGGTGCCACGACGCCGTCGTATGACTTGGAGAAGGAGATCGACCGTACGTTTCCCTATGGACATGTGACCGAAGCGGCTGTCCGGTCCGTACTTCCTTCCTTTGTCGGAACGCAGGAGCAGGTCGCCCCGCTGTTCAGCGCCAAGTCGGTCGACGGGGTACGGGCCTATGAAATGGCCCGGAAACTCTATCGGAATGCGCAAAAGGGCATTACCGACCCCGATTTCGACGCGGCGGCCGTTGAGACCCTGCGCCGGAGCCTGGTCACCATCCATGAGGCGGAACTGCTGGGCTTCAGGAGCGGCCCGGCTCCGCGGCCGATGCCCTCCTCCGGTCTGGCGGCCTCGACGGCATCTTCCCGGATCCATGTGACGGACACGACGGCTCTCGGCCTGCCCCATGCCGACATCCGGATCGCCTGCACGAAGGGCACCTATATCCGAGCCTTCGCCCGCGACCTCGGTGAAGCCCTCGGCACCGGCGCCCACCTCGACAGCCTCGTCCGCACCCGCACCGGCAGCTTCTGCCTGGAGGACACCCTTTCGCTCGACGCCGCCCTCGCCCTCTTCGCAGACTGATTCCTGTCCGTGAAATCGGGCAAAACGTGGATGCGGGGGAGGGGTGTCAGAGGCAGGTGTCTTCCCAGATGGCAACAGTCCGGCGGGCTTCGGCAACGTCGTGGACGCGGAGCCAGCGGGCGCCCCGTTGCAGGGCCAGCAGATGGGCGACCTGTGTAGCGGGCAGCGCTTCTTCCGGCGAGATGCCGAATCTCTTATAAATCATGCTCTTGCGGGAAATGCCGACGAGGATGGGACGTCCGGTGGCCTGCAGCTGGTCCAGTTCCCGCAGCAGTGTCCAGTTCTGCCCGATGGTCTTGGCGAAGCCGAAGCCGGGGTCGAGGATCCAGTCGGTAACGCCCGCCTCGGCAGCCCGGCGTGCAAATACCTCGAAATAGCGCAGGACCCCGGCCGTCACCCCCTCCGGATAATCTGTCAGCGACTGCATGGTCGCCGGGGTGCCGCGCATGTGCATGGCGACATAGGGGAGTCCCAGCCGTCCGACGACCGGCAGCATGGCGGGATCGATGGCCCCGGCGGAGATGTCGTTGACCAGAAAGGGGCCGACCAGGTCGTAGACCCGTCCAACAACGGTAGCCCAATAGGTGTCGATGGAGATGCGGGCCTCCGGAAATGCATCCAGGACTGCCCGTAGGGCCGGTTCCAACCGCCGCCACTCTTCTTCGGCACCGGTTCCCGTAGACCCCGGCCGGGTCGAGCAGGCCCCGAGGTCGATGATGTCTGCACCTTCGCCTAAAAGTTGTTCTACCCGCTCCGTCAACCGCTTCCGGTCCACGGCACCGTCGGCATACACCCGGCTCCCGGCAAAATACGAATCGTCCGTCAGGTTGACGATTCCCATGATTTGGACTTTCATGGGGACAAAGATACGCCCTTTCTCCGGAATCTCATGGCCGGACCTCCCTTTTTTGTCCATAGGAAACGAAATATTTACTAAATTTGTGCACCAAAGAAAACGAGACATCATGCTGGTAGTAATGGAAGGCCTGGACGGGGCGGGAAAGTCCACCCAGGTGAAAAGACTGAGAGAATACTTGGAGGTACGGTGCGGATCCTTGGAGTATATCCATTTCCCGCGGTATGATGCTCCCGTGTACGGTGATCTCATCAGCCGTTTCCTGCGGGGCGAGTTCGGGGGCAACCAGGCAGTCCATCCGCAGCTGGTCGCCCTGCTCTTCGCCGAGGACCGGCACGGGGTGGCGTCGGCCATGAAGGAGACCCTCTCCCGGGGTGGTACCGTGCTCCTCGACCGCTATGTCTATTCCAATATCGCCTACCAGTGCGCAAAGCTTCCTGACCCCGGGCAGCGGGAACGGCTGCGTGCGTGGATCTTCGAGACCGAGTACGGCACTTTCCAGCTGCCGGAGCCGGACCTGAACCTTTTCCTGGATGTCCCGATCGGGTTCGTGGAGAAGAGCCTGGGCGGGCAGCGCGGCGGCGTGGACCGGGACTATCTCGGTGGCGCCCGGGATATCCATGAAGCCGACATCGCCTTCCAGCAGACGGTCCGCGGAATCTACCTGGAACAGACCGCCCGCGACCCGAAGTTCATCCGTGTCGACTGTTCCGACGCTGACGGCCGGATACTCCCTCCGGACGCCATCTTCGCCCGGATCCGTTCCACCGTCGACCCCTATCTGCCATGAAACACGCTCATCACCTGCTGAGGCGCCTGTTTGCCGTCCTGATCGGCATTGTCTTCCTCGGTTCGGGTCTGCTCAAGATGCTCGACCCGGTGGGGACGAGGCTGATTGTCACGGAATACGTCAAGTTCTTCCACCTTGCTTTCCTTATCCCGGCAGCCAAGGGAATCGGCTTGCTCCTGGCCTTCCTTGAGGCGACGGTCGGGACGGCCCTCATCATGGGCGTGTACCGCAAGCTGACAGCCGCGGCCACCTCCTTGATGGTCGCTTTCTTCACTCTTGTCACCCTCATCCTTCTGGTCGGGAATGCGGAAATGGATTGTGGCTGTTTCGGCGAATGGATCCATCTGACACATTTCCAAAGTTTCCTGAAGAACATCGTCTTGGTGCTGCTGTGCCTGGGCGCCTTCCTTCCGTTCCGGCATTTCGGGGCGACCCGCACCAAGCGGCTGGTCGCGTTCTGGGTCATCGTGCCCTCCCTCCTGTTCAACCTGGTGTATGCCCTGCGGCACCTTCCGCTCCTGGATTTCACGGAGTTCGCGCCCGGGGCCGAACTGTACGCCTCCCTGGACGAGCCTTACCAGGCACAGGACGGGTATATGGCCTCCTATATCTATGAACGGGGCGGGCAGCGGGGTTCCTTCACCCTGGACCACCTGCCCGATTCGACCTGGACCTTCGTCGGGGTGGACACGGTCTACCGCAACGGCCCCAAACGGAACGATGCGCAGCCGGTCCTCTCCTTCCGGGATGCGGAGGGGGTCTACCAGGATGACCGCGCCGCGCAGGGCCGGGTGATGGTCTTCTCCGTCTATGACGTGCAGCGGGCGGACTGGGACCGGATCGGAAACGAGGCCGGACGGGCGCAGGAGGCCGGTGCCATGCCGCTCGTGCTGGCCGCTGCGACCCCCGAGGAGGTCGACCGGGCCGGTGTCCCGTGGGAACTGGCGGTCTACTATGCAGATTACAAGACGCTGGTCACCCTGAACCGGGCCAACGGCGGCGCCACCTATTTCTACGACGGGGAACTGATTGCCAAGTGGGCCCCCGTCGATTTCCCGGACCAGCGGCACCTGGTGCGCCTGCTCGGCCGCGACCCGGTCGAGGCCTCCACCGATTTCATTGTGGGACGCCGCCTCAAGGTCCAGGGATTCCTGCTGTACCTGATTGCCGTCATGACGCTGTTATAAGGACACAAAAAATCCCCGCCTTGCCGCGGGGATTCCTTTGTAAAAGCCCTTCTACAGGCTCCGCTTGATCTCGACAACCTGGAAGGCCTCGATGATATCGCCGGGACGGACATCGTTGAAGCGTTCAAGGGCGCAGCCGCATTCGAAACCGGTGGCCACTTCCTTGGCGTCGTCCTTGCCACGCTGGAGCGAGGCGAGGGAACCGGTATAGACCACGATACCGTCACGGATGAGACGGACCTGGGCCTTGGCGGTGAGCTTGCCTTCCTTGACCTGGCAGCCGGCGATGGTACCGACCTTGGAAATCTTGAAGGTCTGCTTGACCTCGGCGGTGGCGGTGACCTCTTCCTTCTTCTCCGGTTCGAGCATGCCTTCGATACCCTCCTTGACTTCGTTGATAGCGTCGTAGATGACAGAATAGAGGCGGATTTCGATGCCTTCCTTCTCGGCGGCCCGGCGCGCTTCGGCGGACGGGCGGACCTGGAAGCCGATGATAACGGCATCCGAAGCCTCGGCCAGCAGGACATCGGACTCGGAGATGGCACCCACGGCCTTGTGGATGACATTCACACGGACTTCCTCGGTGGAGAGCTTGATCAAGGAATCGGACAGGGCTTCCACGGAACCGTCCACATCGCCCTTGACGATGATGTTGAGTTCCTTGAAACTGCCGATGGCGATCCGGCGGCCGATCTCTTCAAGGGTGAGGTGCTTCTGTGTCTTGATGCCCTGGATGCGGAGCAGCTGTTCCCGCTTGTTGGCGATGGCTTTGGCCTCTTTTTCGTCGGACATGACATTGAACTTCTCACCGGCGGCCGGCGCTCCGTTGAGGCCGAGCATCGAAACCGGTGTGGAAGGACCGGCCGCCTCGACCTTCTGTCCCCGTTCGTTGAACATGGCCTTGACACGGCCGTAGTAGCTGCCGGAGATGATGACGTCGCCCACGTGGACGGTGCCGTCCTGTACGAGCACGGTGGCGAGGTAACCGCGGCCCTTGTCCAGGGAGGACTCGATGACGGCGCCGCTGCCGAGCTTGCCGGGATTGGCCTTGAGCTCCAGGAGGTCGGTTTCGAAGAGGACCTTTTCGAGAAGTTTGTCCACATTGATGCCCTTCTTGGCGGAGATTTCCTGGCATTGGTACTTGCCGCCCCAGTCTTCGACGAGGATGTTCATTTCGGAAAGCTGGCGGCGGATGGTATCCGGCTGGGCGCCCGGCTTGTCGATCTTGTTGATGGCGAAGACCATCGGTACGCCGGCAGCCTGGGCATGGGCGATGGCTTCCTTGGTCTGCGGCATGACAGCGTCGTCGGCCGCGACGATGATGATGGCCAGGTCGGTCATCTGGGCGCCGCGGGCACGCATGGCCGTGAAGGCTTCATGGCCGGGGGTGTCCAGGAAGGTGATATGGCGGCCGCTCGGCAGGGTCACGTTATACGCGCCGATGTGCTGGGTGATGCCGCCCGCCTCGCCGGCGATGACGTTAGAATTCCGGATGTTGTCCAGAAGGGAGGTCTTGCCGTGGTCGACATGTCCCATGACTGTGACCACCGGCGGCCTTTCAACCAGGTCTTCTTCGCGGTCGGGCTCCTGCTGGGTGATTTCCTCGGTGAGTTCGGCGGTGATGAATTCGACCTTGTAACCGAACTCCTCGGCGACGAGGACGAGGGTCTCGGCATCGAGGCGTTGGTTGATAGACACCATCATGCCGAGGGACATGCAGGCTCCGATTACCTTGACGACCGGGGTGTTGTTCATGAGGGTGGCAAGGTCGTTGACCGTCACGAATTCGGTGACTTTCAGGACCTTGTTCTCGGCGATAGCCTGTTCCATCTCCTCCTGGGAACGCATGGCGGCGATTTCGCGTTTCTCCTTGCGGTGCTTGGCGCCGAAGTTGTTCTTCGACTCGTTCATCCGGGCGTAGGTCTCTTTGACCTGCTTCTGGATCTCCTTCTGCATTTCCTCCTGCTCGGCCTCGGTCATGGCTGGCTTGAACCGGTCTGCGCCACGCTTGCGGCCCTTGCCGGAGGCAGCTTGTTCCTGCTTTTTCTTGTCAGAAGATTTCTTCGGGTTCTTGTCGGCCTGGACCTTGTTGACATCGACTTTCTGGGAACCGCCGCCTTTGATACGCTCGCGTTTCCCTTTCTTCTTCGGGTCGAACTGGGTGAGGTCGATCTTCCCGATGACCTTGAGTTGGTTACCTGCCGGTTTCAGGGTCTCGGCCGGCTGGGGGGGAGCTGTCTCCGCAGGGGTCGGGACGGTCTGGGGCTCCTCCTGCACAGGCTCCGGTCTCTCTTCCGGGACGGCGGGTTCAGGCTCAGGTTCAAGTTCAGGTTCAGGTTCAGGTTCGGATTCGGATTCGGGCTCCGGCTCTGCGACGGGTTCCAGAGTGGGCTCCACAGCAGGCTCCGCGAGGGGTTCTTCCATCACCGGTCCGCTGGCGGACTCGGGTTCCGGTTCCGCAACGGGTTCTTGGATGGGAATCTCAGGTTCTGCGGCAGGCTCCGCTGCGGGCTCTTCCACCACCGGTCCGGTGGCGGGCCCGGGTTCCGGTTCTACGACGGGAACCTCCGGCTCTGTAACCGGTTCCGCGGCCGAGCGGGAAAGGTTGGTGCTCTTGATGACCGTCACCCGTTCCGGCTCGTATTCGTCCTCGTCCGTTGTGCCCGGCTGCTTGCGGGCAGCCTTGTCCAGGATTTCGGTGAGCTTCACATCCACCTTCTCCGCCGCCTCTTTCAGTTCGAGGTCTTTGCCGAACTTCTTGTGTAGTTCTCCCATGTATTCGTCGGACACCTTCATGTTCGGGTTGGCATTCTCGATGCCGGCTCCCTGCGAATTGAGAAAGTCCACGAGTGTGTCAAGTCCTATGTTGAATTGCTTGATGAGTTTGCTGAGTCTGATTTCTGCCATATAAAAACCCCTGTGTTAAATTGTCAAAATGTGCTATTCCTCGAATTCGGCGCGGAGGATGGCCAGCACTTCCTCGACCGTCTCGTCTTCCAGGTCGGCCCGGGAGGCGATGTCGGCGGGGGAGAGGGCGAGGACGCTGCGGGCGGTGTCGCAGCCGATAGTTTCGAGCCGTTCGATGATCCACGGGTCGATGACATCGCTGAATTCGCTCAGGAGCACGTCTTCCTCCTCTTCCTCGTTCTGCGGGAGTTCGCGCCAGACCTCGATTTCGCGGCCGACGAGCATACCGGCGAGCTTGATGTTGCAGCCGCCCTTTCCGATGCCCTTCTTGACCTCTTCGGCCTGCATGTAGACCTTGATCTTGTCCTCCGGGGATTCACCGAGGTCGATGCGGGAAATCCGGGCCGGGTTGAGGGCACGGGTGATCATGAGCTGCGGGTTTGCGCTCCACTGGAGGACATCGATGTTCTCGTTGCGGAGTTCGCGGACGATGCCCATGATGCGGGAACCCTTGACACCGATGCAGGCACCGATCGGGTCGATCCGGTCGTCATAGGACTCGACGGCCACCTTGGCCCGCTCGCCCGGGATACGGACAACCTTCTTGACGGTGATCAGGCCGTCGTAGATCTCCGGAACCTCCATCTCGAAGAGTTTCTCGAGGAAACTCTCGGTAGTCCGGGAAAGGACGATGTACGGCGTGGTGTTGTTCTTCATCTCTACGCTCTTGATGATGGCGCGGACCGTGTCGTTCTTCTTGAAGCGCTCGCCGGGAATCTGTTCGGCCTTGGGCATGCGGAGTTCGTTGCCGTCCTCGTCGAGGATCAGGACTTCGTTCTTCCAGGTCTGGTAGACCTCGCCGGTGAAGATTTCACCGACCTTTTCGGAGTATTTCTTGAAGATGTTGGCCTTTTCGATGTCCAGGATACGGCCCTGGAGGTTCTGGCGGATGTTCAGGATGCCGCGTCGCCCGAACGAGGCGAGGCTGAGCTTGCGGGTATAGGTGTCTCCGATCTCATAGTCGTCGTCACCGGTCTCGGCGGCGATCTCGTCCACGGTGATCTCGGTCACCGGATTCTCGACCTCCTCGACCACCTCGAAATTCTGGTAGATTTCGCAGTCGCCCTTGTCGACGTTGATGATGACGTCGAAGTTGTCGGCGTTGCCGTAGGTCTTCGCCAGCTGGGTGAGGAACACGTCCTTCAGGACGCCGAGCATGACCGGCCGGTCGATGCTTTTCTCTTCCTTGAAATCCTTGAATGCATCGATCAAGGTGATTTCTTTTTCTTTCTCTTTAGCCATGGGTATCGTTTTGTTATTTGAAATCGATGTAGGGTGTCACGGAGTTGATTCCGGCGAGCGGATACGTTTCCTCATGCTCCACCTTCACTTTCCGCTTGCTTCCTTCGGGTTTTTCCAGGGCAGTGTACCGGAGGGTGATGGAATCTCCGGTCGCGGCCGCGAGCTCGCCAGTGAGGTGCCGTCCGCCCTTGAACTTGACGTCGACAGGGTTTCCGACCGCCTTGAGGTACTGCTTGAGCACCTTGAACGGCCGGTCCAGTCCGGCGGAGGACACGGTCAGGGCATAATCCTCCTCGTCCTGGTTGAAGGCGGCATGGACGAGGGCGTCGACTGCCGCGCAGTCTTCCCAGTCCACGATACCTTCCTCTTTCTCGATGATGATTTCGATGTCGTTGTCCCGGCTGACCGTCACGTCGACGATGAAGCAGCCCCTTTCCTGTACTCCGGCCTCCACGGCCTCGATGATCTTAGATTTCTCCATAATCCCGATAAAAAAAGATAGGGGACCGGCGTCCTCTATCTCGTTCACGGGTGCAAAGATACGAAAAATAATCGAAAACCAAAAATAATCACAGTTTCTTGAGCCACCGGAGCGCGTCCGGACCTTCGTTAAAGAGGAGGTCCATGACGGAGAGGCCCGGGGTGAAGCCGAAGCGGCCGGCAAAGACTTGGAAATAAGGGCGGTCGAGGCCGAGGTCGGTGAGGATGGCGTCCGGGCGTTTCGGATGGAGGGTATAGCGCCAGTCGTCCGCAACGGTGGCAGGCGGCGCGAAGTCCGTGGTGGGCTGAAGGTCGCAGGCGATGCCGGTCCGCTCCAGGAAGAAGCGGATGATGGACAAGTTGAGGTCCCAGAGCGTTTCCGGATGCGCATCCAGCAAGGCGAACAGGTCGTTCCTGTAATATTCGAACCAAGCGGAGGTGAAATAGGCCGCGTCGATGGCACGTTCGGTCCGCACGACCCAGGGCGTGCTATAATCCACCTTGATCCGGGTGATTTCCAGGTTGCCGTCATGGATGACAGGAACCTGGAGCTTTTGTACGCCGTCCCCCGCCAGGATGTAGCAGCGGTTGCGGTAAGACTGTTTCTGATAGTTCTCGCAGGCTTCCAGCCAGACTGTAGACGGCAAAACCCTGTCTGGAGACAGGGTGAAATCGCGGGCGAGGAGTGCGAAGTACGCGGCCGGCGGGAAATATGCCGTCGAGAGGAGCACTACTTGCGTGCCTTCGGACGGGGGATGATGCCCCGTTTGGAGCCGCGGATGAACCCGATGATGGTCTCGCGTTCCTCGGTCTTCGGGAAGTTCTGTTCGATGTAGGCCAGGGCATCGCTGACATTCATGCCCTGGAAATAGAGGGTCTCGTAGATGTCCTTGATCTCGTTGATCTTCTCCTCGGAGAATCCGCGGCGGGCGAGGCCGATGCGGTTGACACCCTCGAAGCAGATCGGTTCGCGGCCGGCCAGCACGTAGGGCGGGACATCCTTGGTGAGTTTGGAGGCGCCGCCGATCATGGCATGGCAGCCGACCTGGGTGAACTGGTGGGCCAGCGAGCCGCCGCCCAGGATGGCCCAGTCGGCGATGTCGGTCTCCCCGGCGATAGCGACCTTGGACACGAGGATGCAGTGGTTGCCCACAGTGCAGTCGTGGGCGATGTGGACATAGGACATGACGAGGGTGTCGCTGCCGATGCGGGTCACCCCCTTGCCGGAAGCCTTGGTGCCCCGGTTGATGGTGGCGCATTCCCGGATATTGACACGGTCGCCGATCTCGACCCAGGAGACTTCGCCGTCGAATTTGAGGTCCTGCGGGATGGCGCCGACCACGGCACCCGGGAAGACGGTGCAGTCGCGGCCCATCTTGACATAGGAGAAGATGGTCGCATTCGGCAGGATGCGGCAGCCGTCACCGATTTCCACGTTGTCGTCGATGAAGACATAGGGCCCGACCTCGATGTTGTCGCCCAGTTTCGCGTTGGGACTGACGGTGGCGAGCGGATGGATGTTGTTCATGGCTCAAGGGTTATTTCAGCAGCGCACGGAGAGCCTTGGCTGCCTTGGTGTTGATGGAATGCCCCGGCTTGTAAGCGGTGATGCGGGCGTTGAGATAGCCGCCGGAGAGCCTCATGTCGCCCAGCAGATCCAGGAGTTTGTGGCGACCGCACTCGTCGGAGAAGTGCAGCTGGAGGTTGTTCAAGTAGCCCTCATCGGTGATGGTGAGGTCAGACATGTTGAACAGGCGGGAGATCGTTTCAAGCTGGTCCGCCGTCACGGGATGTTCGACGATGACGATGGCGTTGTCCAGATCGCCTCCCTTGATCAGATTGTTGCGGAACAGGTACTCGATTTCATGGAAGAAGACGAAGGTCCGGCAGACGCCGATCTCGCGGGCATAGTCCACGGTCTCGTCCCAATGGGCGGACTGGATACCGAGGATCTTGGAGTTGAAATCGACCGTGATGTCGGCCGAAGGGGCGGCTGCCGGTTCGATCCGGACCCATGAACCGCTGCGGTCGTCCCGGATTTCGAGGGACTGCGGGATGTCGATATACTTGCGCGGGACACCCTGGTCGGCGATGCCGTCCTTGAGGATGGACTGGACATAGGGAGCGGCACTGCCGTCGAGAATAGGGACCTCGATGTTGTCCAGTTCGATCAGGGCGTTGTCGATGCAGAGGCCGGTCAGGGCGGACATGATGTGCTCGATGGTCACGACCAGGGCCTCGTTATGGGAGATGGTGGTGCTCCGGGCGGTGTTGGTCACGTTCTCGGCCAGTGCCTCGATGACCGGTCGGGTCGTGAGGTCGGTGCGGCGGAATTTGATGCCGTGTCCGGCCGCGGCCGGCATGAGTTTCATGTGTGCATAAGTGCCTGTGTGCAGGCCCTTCCCTTCGAAATAATACGACTTCTTGATCGTATGCTGGTTGCTGTGCATGCGCAGTCTTATCTTTGTTCAACTTCCTAAAAGTCTGCAAAGATAAGCAAAATAATATGGATTTCAAAAAGGCTACTCCTTGGCGGCCTGCCGGAACAGGGCGTAGGCCTTCATGTACTGCTTGACGTCGATGGCCGGGGATCCGAGGAGGGTCTGCCCGCCCTTGCGGATGTTGCCGATGACCCCGGCCTGGGCCCCGATGGTCGTCCCGTCGGCGATGGTGATGTGTCCGACGATGCCGACCTGCCCGGCCAGGATGCAGTTCTTCCCGATCTTGGCGGAACCGGCGATGCCGCACTGGGCGGCCATGACGGTGTTGTCCCCGATCTCCACGTTGTGGGCGATCTGGCAGAGGTTGTCGATTTTCACGCCGTTGCCGATGATGGTGGATTCCATCTCGGCCCGGTCGACGGTCGTATTGGCGCCGATCTCGACATTGTTGCCGATGATGACGTTTCCCAGGTGTTCGATCTTCTCCCAGGTGCCGTCCGGCTGCGGGACGTTGCCGAAGCCGTCGGATCCGATGACGACCCCGCTGTGGAGGATGACGTTGTCTCCGATAACCATGCCCGGATAGATATGGACGCCGGGATAGAAGATGCAGTTCCTGCCGATGGTGCAGTCGTCCCCGATGTAGACATGCTCATGGATGATGGTGTTGTCTCCGACCGTCGTGTGGTGGCCGACAAAGGAGAAGGCGCCGACATAGACGCGCCGACCGAATTTCGTGGTCAGGAACCAGCGGGCATGGAGGCTGCGGTGGCGGCGGGCTTTCTTCTTCTTTTCCGATACGTATTTCAGCAGGTCCGCGATCGCCTTGTAGGCATTGTCCACCCGTACCAGGGCCGGCGCCACGGCCTCTTTCGGCTGGAAATCCTTCCCCACCAGGAGGATGGATGCCTTGCAGGTATAGACATAGGGTTCGTATTTCGGGTTGGCGAAGAAGCAGAGCGTGCCCGGTTTTCCGTGTTCGATCTTGGCGAATTTGGTCGCCTTGGCGTTCTCGTCACCCTCCACGGTGCCTCTGAGGATCTGGGCGAGTTGTTTGGCGGTGAATTCCATTCTTGCAGACTGATTTTTAGATACGGCCGAGACGTTCCGCAGCATAGGTCATGCGGCGGGCGGACTCCCGGCGGCCGATGAGGGAGATGATGGCGGCGATGCCGAGGCCGGAGGCGGACCCGGTGAGGGCGAGGCGGAGGCTGTTCATCACCTTGCCCATCGGGTATTCCCGCATGCGGATATAATCTTCGAGGACCTTCTCCAGAACCGGGACCTCCAGCGTGCCGCGGTAGACGTCGAGGTCGTCGAAGCCGAATTCGGCGCCGGTGATGTACTGGCATACTTCGAAGGTGTATTCGTAATGTTCCGGCTTCCAGAACTTCTCGACATCTTTCGGGTTGAATTCCGCCGGTGCCTGGAAAAGGTAGGGGGCGGCTGTCCACAGGTCGGCCACGAAGGTGGCGCGGTCCTTCACGGTGTCGACGACGCGGCCGACATACTGCTCCGTGAAGATATGGTCCTTGAAATCATGTCCTTCCGGGCTCAGTCCGGCACCGGCCACAAGGGCGCAGGCCGGACAGTCCACAACCTTGATATCATGCTGCTCCAGGACAGGGATGAAGAGTCGGACCAGTTCGTCGGTGGATTTGCGGCGGAGGTATTCCTTGTTGTACCACTTGGCCTTGTCGGCGTTGAAGCGGGCACCGGACTTGATGACGCGCTCCAGCGAGAATACCGGGACGAGTTCGTCGAGGGTGTAGAGCTCCGTGTCATCGCCCGGGTTCCAGCCCAGGAAGGCGAGCATGTTGATGAAGGCTTCGGGGAAATAGCCGTCTTCGCGGTAGCCGCGGGAGACCTCGCCCTCGGCGTTGACCCACTGCAACGGGAACACGGGGAAGCCCAGCCGGTCGCCGTCACGTTTGGAGAGCTTGCCCTTGCCGTCCGGCTTGAGCAGGAGGGACAGGTGGGCGAAACGCGGCATGGTGTCCGTCCAGCCGAAGGCCTCATACAGGAGGTAGTGCAGCGGCAGGGAAGGTAGCCATTCTTCGCCGCGGATGACCTCGGAAATCTCCATCAGGTGGTCGTCCACGATGTTCGCGAGGTGGTAGGTCGGGAGTTCGTCGGCCCGCTTCCAGAGGACCTTGTCGTCGAGGGTGTCGGTATTGACTTCGATGGGGCCTCGGATCAGGTCGTCCATCTTCACGACCCGGTTCTCGGGCATCTTGAAGCGGATGGTCCAGTCGGCCGTGCTCTCCAGGAGGTGCTCCACCTCGTCGGCGGGAAGGGTCAGGGAGTTGCGGAGTCCTTTCCGGGTGGCGGCATTGTAGATGAAGGTCTGCTTTGCGGCTTCGGCGGCTCTCCGGCATCCGGCCAGTTCCTCGGCGGTGTCGAACGCATAGTAGGCCCATCCGGCCTTGACCAGCTGTTCAGCGTACTGCCGGTAGATGGGACGGCGCTGGCTCTGGCGGTACGGAGCATGCGGATGCCGGGCGGAAGGGGTCTCGACCACCTTGCCGTCGGTATCGATGCCCTCGTCCGGGATGATGCCGCACCAGGAAAGGGCCTCGATGATGTACTGTTCGGCGCCCGGGACGAACCGGTGCGAGTCGGTATCCTCGATGCGGATGATGAAATCGCCCCCATGCTGCTTGGCATAGAGATAGTTATACAGGGCCGTCCGGACCCCGCCCATGTGGAGCGGACCGGTCGGAGACGGTGCGAATCTGACGCGGGTTCTTCTTTCCATGTCGCTTCAATCGTGTTGTTTGCCGCAAAGATACGGATTTTTCAGTGGATTCCGTTCATCGGCGCCGGAATCAGTGCCGCCGGCGGATGGCGGGAGTGCTTTCGAGTTCGCTGAGACTTTGGCCGGGCTCGACACAGAGGCAGGGGCGGGTGTCGGCCGTGAAGTTGAAACGGCGCGTGCTGTCGGCGGTGTTGAAGCCTGCCTTGGTCAGGGGCGTGACGTCCGGCAGGCGGACTTCCCGGCCCTGGGCCCCGGAGGACCAGTCATACCCTTCATCGATGATGATGATATTGCCGAGATTGACATCGGTGATGTCTCCGAGCTTGCCCATGTCGAACCCCGTGACGATGGCCGTGATCTTGACCTCGTCGCCGATCTCGGGGTCGTCGTCCCAGATGAGGCCCTTCTTGAAACGGTTGGCGTTGCCGGTGTACTGGCTGATCATCTCGTCGATCTTGGCGAGGTCGGACATCTTGATGCCGCGCTCGTTGTTGCCGGAGGTGATGTTGATGAGGACGTTCTTGGCGGTCTTGAGGTCGAAGTCGTTCAGCAGCGGCGACTCGAAGGCACCCCGGACGGCCTCCTCCAGGCGGTTGTTTCCGGTTCCGGTCCCGCTGCCCATCAGGGCCATGCCGCTGTCGCGCATCATCTTGCATACGTCGCGGAAGTCGACATTGATATAGCCCGGCTTCTTGATGACCTCGATGATGCCCCGGACGGCGGTGGCGAGGACCTCATCGGCCTTCGGGAAGGCTTCCTGCACGAGGGTATCGCCGAAAAACTCATAGAGTTTCTCGTTGTTGATGATCAGGAGGCTGTCTACGTTCTTCTCCAGTTCGCGGATGCCGTCGATGGCCTTGGACTGCGATTCATTGCCCTCGTTCTTGAATGGGAGGGTGACGACGGCCACCGTGAGGATGTTCCGTTCCTTGGCCATCTTGGCGATGACCGGCGAAGCACCCGTTCCGGTGCCCCCACCCATGCCGGCGGTGATGAACAGCATTTCCGTCCCGTTGTCCAGCACTTTCCCGGCAATCTCGTCCTGGGATTCCAAGGCGGCGTTGCGGCCCTCGATGGGGTCGGTACCGGCGCCGAGGCCTTTGCCCATCTGGATCTTGATGGGGACAGGGCTCTTGTAGAGCGCCTGGGAGTCGGTGTTGCAGACGATGAAACTGCACCCCTCGATCTTCTGGTTATACATATAAGATACGGCATTGCAGCCTCCGCCGCCCACGCCGATGACCTTGATCATGGAGTTCTCCGGAATCCAGTCCGAAGGCATGATATTCTTGTCTACGTCAAATTCCATCATGGCTCTCAATTGTTATAATCGTCATAGATATCGATGATCTTCTCCTTGGCCCCGTCCTTGAGCTTGGTCCAGAAGATGCGCAGTCCGCTGTTCTTGCGGGGCTTGCGCTCCTTCACGGGCTCGACGGCCGGACCGAACTCTTCGGGAGCGAGGAGTTCGCCGGTCGTGCCACTCTCCAGCGCTTCCTCCGGCATCTGGAACGGAGTCTCCCCGGGGTCGACGGGTTCTTCGGCGGCGGGTTCCGGGATGTCCACGAAGGGCGTCAAAGGCACCTCGGGCTTGGTGACGCAGTCCGGCATCCGGTCATCCTTGGCCGCAAGGACCATGCCGATGGCGGAGGTGGCGGAAGGATTGTAGACGCCGGTACCCACGGAAGTGGAGAACAGGTGGCGCGGGAAGCCGGTCCGGACCTCGTAGCCGGACATCTCTTTGACGAGGCCTGCGAGGTTGACGAGGTTGGCCCCCCCGCCGGTCAGGACGATACCTCCCCGGAGGTTGTTCTGCAGGCCGCTTTCCTGGATATACCACAAGACGGCTTCGATGATTTCCCGGCAGCGGCTGTCGATGACCTCGGAGAGGAATTTCACGCTCACCTCGTGGTTGTTGTCTCCTTCATAGATGTGGAGCACTTTCTCGCTCAAAGAAGCGAGTTTGCCCGGCAGGCAGGCACCGAAGCGGAGCTTGACTTTCTCGGACATCTCCTCCGAGATGGAGCATTCGGTGCGGATGTCGTTCGTGATGGTCCGCCCCCCGAACGGGATGGCTGCGTAGTAGCGCATGATACCCCGGTGGTAGATGGATACGGAGGTCACCCCGGCACCGATGTCCATGAGGGCGACCCCGTTGTAGCGGTCCTCGTTGGAGAGGACGGTCTTGGCGACCACGTCGGGGAGGAAATACTTCTTGGCGATGGCGATGCCCATGCTGTTGAAGACTTTGTCCACGGCGGTGGTGGCGCGGCGGCTGCCGATGAAGACCTTGAAATTGCCCTCCAGGGTCTCGCTGAGGGTGCCGACCACGTCGCTTTCCACAAGCTGGATCTGGTCGTCGATGGAGAACGACTGGGCGACAGTGCCGTACATGATCTGGCTGGCGGGGTCGTCAAGCGGATACTGTTCCAAGGCCATGGATTTGAGGCTTTCGACCTCCTCTTCGGAAATATATTCATCCGGGTTGGTCCGGATAATCTTTCCGGTGGCCGTGACCTGCTGCACATCGTTGCGCGGCATGCCGATGACGACCTGCATGATCTTGATCATCAGTTCCTCTTCCGCTTCCCGGACGGCCGCTTTCAGGGGGAGGGTCGCTTTCATCGGGTTGGCCACCACGCTCGTGCGGATGCCATCGGAGGGTGTTTCCTTATAATAGACAATCTGGACGTCGTTGCCTTTGACGCGGGCGACACAGAGCCCGAATTTCGCGGTTCCCAGGTCGATGGATGCAATGTATCTCTCTTCCATATATGATATTATTTTTTTCTGCATACAATCTGGCCGTCGTACCGGACGTCGACGGTGGTGTAGCCCTCCGCTTCGGGGGCGATGGTATCGTAGTAGCGCCGGATGCGCCCGAACTTGGCGGCGATGCCGGCCGCTCTACCGAAAAGGAAGCGTTCGCTCCCTTCACGGGGAATGAGCATGAGGTCGCCGCCGGGCAGGACGGTAATCTGGCTGATGTTGTCGGCCCATACCTTGCTGTCCTGCATGTATCGCATGAGGCCGACGATGGAACGGATCCAGGCCGCTTCTTCCTTCGTACCGGGCTCGCCCTTGAATCCTTTGTCTACATTCACAGGGACGGCTCCGTCCACGACCGGGACCCGGCTGGTATGGCGGGACTGGAGGGGGAACAGGAAGCCGTTCCGGTCGGCATAGAAGCCGACATTGCCTTTCTGGAAACGGACTACCGGCTCACGCTGGGTGACACTGATGTGGATATAGCCGTCGTCCGTCAGCCACGCCTGGCTCTTGAGGACGGCGCTCTTGCCATCCATGATGGTCTCGATGCGCCTCAGGTCCACACTGTCGAGCCGGAGCCCCACGTAGGTGCCGTAATCTGCCATCCAGGCGACGATATCCTCCTCGACGACGAACCGCCGTTCAGTGCTGTCGGCGACGACAGCCTTGACACCCTGGCAGGTGACGGCCCGGCGGCTCCCGGCAGCGGCGCGGTCGGCCAGGAACCAGAGCGCGGCAAAGGCGGCGAGGGTGACGCCCGAGAGGATATATCGGACCAATGGTTTCACAAGGCAGCTCTCTTTTTCAGCAGTTCAGTGACGGGGACGATGAAGCGGTCGATATCGCCGGCGCCGAAGGTGACCAGGACATCGAGCGGTTCTCGCTCCAGGTAGGGAAGCAGTTCCTCCTTGGTCAGCAGCACCTTTTCAGGAGCTGTCACGTCGCGGAGGATAAGGTCGGAGGTCACACCCGGGATCGGTTTCTCGCGGGCGGGGTAGATGGGGAGCAGGATGAGCCGGTCGACCTGGCTGAGGGCGGCGGCGAACTCCCGGGCGAAATCGCGGGTGCGGGTATACAGGTGCGGCTGGAAGACGGCGGTGAGCCGGCGGCCCGGGAAGATCTCCCGCATCGAGGAGATCGCGGTCGCGAGTTCGGCCGGATGGTGGGCATAGTCATCGATGTAGCTGAGGGTCGGGGTGTTGAGATGCACTTCCAGACGCCGCTTCACGCCTTCGAAGGTGCCGATGCCTGCCTTGATGGCGGCCGGGTCCAGCCCATAGGTGAGGGCGATGGCTGCCGCCGCGATGCTGTTCTCGGCATTGACCCAGCCCGGCGCCCCGACACGGATGTCCCGGAGGATGCCGCCTGGATGGTGGAGGTCATAGATGAAATGGCCGAGGGCGTCGGGCCGGATGTTCTCCGCATGGAAGTCGGCTGCAGGATCGGTGTAATGGTAGGTCAGGATGCGGGCGCGGGTGTCCTCCGGGGTGATGTCGAGCCCCTGCTTGATGATGACGGTGCCGGAGACTTGGGAGGCGAAGGCCTTGAAGGCTTCGATGACATGGGCATGGTCGCCGTAGATGTCCAGGTGGTCGGCGTCCATGGCGGTGATGACGGCGATTTCCGGATAGAGCTGGAGGAAGGAGCGGTCGAATTCGTCGGCTTCCACGACTACGGTCGGGGTGTGGCTCATGAGGAGGTTGGTCCCGTAGTTCCGGGAGATGCCGCCGAGGAAGGCCGAACATCCTTCGCCGCTTCCGGTGAAGATGTGGGCGGTGAGGGTCGAGGTCGTCGTCTTGCCGTGGGTGCCCGCGACAGCGAGACAGCGCTGCCCCCGGGTGATTTCGCCGAGGATGCGGGAGCGTTTGACGAGCTGGTAGCCCTTCTGCTGCGCGGCAACCCGTTCGCCGAGGTCCTCCGGAACGGCGGGCGTGTACACGACCAAGGTGTCCTCGACCGGTTCCGGCAGGAGGTCGGGCCGGTCCTCATAGTGGACGGCGATGCCCTCCGACTCCAGGGAGGCGGTCAGTTCCGAGGGGGTCCGGTCATAGCCGGAGACTTCCAGGCCCTTGAACTTGTAGTACCGGGCGATGGCGCTCATGCCGATGCCTCCGATGCCGATGAAATAGACGTTCTTCATATCAATCCATAGATCTCCTCACAGATGACCTGTGCGGCATCCGCGAGGGCCATCTTGTGTGCATTTGCTTCCAGTGTGGCGATGCGCTCCGGCTGTGCGAGCAGGTCCATGGCCACGCCCATCAGTCTTTCCGGGGCCTCGGCATCCTTGACGATGAGGGCCGCATCCCTCCGGACCAGGGCCATTGCATTATGGGTCTGGTGGTCTTCCGCCACATTCGGTGACGGGACGAAGATGGCGGCTTTCCCCATGGCGCAGAGCTCCGAGACAGTGCTGGCACCGCTCCGGGTGACGACGGCATCCGCCGCCGCATAGGCAAGGTCCATGCGGGCGATGAAGCCATAGTGCCGGATGTTCCCGAGCGGCAGGCCCTCGATTTCCCGCTTGGCCTGCATGAACCCGTCCACGCCGAGTTTGTAATACCGGCCGCACTGCCAGATGACCTCCACGTCGTCTCCGCCCGGGCATCCGGCGGTGATCCACCGCTTCATGGCCCGGTTGAGGGTGCCGCTGCCGAGGCTGCCGCCGACGATGAACAGGTGTTTCTTGCGTGGATCCAGCCCGTAGTATTCCATGGCTTCTTTCCGCATGGCAGCGGTCGGTGGGACGGAGACTTCTTTCCGGATGGGGTTCCCGCTCAGGACGATCTTGTCCTCCGGGAAGAACTTCTCCATCCCCTCATAGGCGACGCAGATTTTCTGTACCCGCCTGCCGAGCAGCTTGTTCGTGAGTCCGGCGAAACCGTTCTGCTCCTGGATCAGGGCCGGGATCCCCATACCGGTCGCCGCCCAGAGGAGGGGAGCGCTGGCATAGCCGCCGACGCCGATGACGATCTCGGGCCGGAATTCACGGATGATCTTCCTGGCCTGCCGGACGCTCGCGAGCACCTTGAAGGGCACTTGGATGTCATTCACGACGTTCCTGAAGTTGAGCTGCCGCTGCATGCCGGCGATGGGGAGGCCGATGATGCGGTACCCCGCCGCCGGCACCTTCTCCATCTCCATGCGTCCCGCCGCACCGACGAACAGGAGCTCGTTCTCCGGATTCATGGATTTGAGCTGGTCGGCAATCGAGATGGCCGGGAAGATGTGTCCTCCCGTGCCGCCGCCGCTGATGATGGCGCGTATCTTCCTATAGTTCTCCATACTTGTTTTCTTCCTCTGTAATGTTTCCGTTTTCAAGCATTTCCAAATCAGTGAGGCTGTCCTGTACCTCGTCGTGACGTCCGATGAGCGGGGTGGCCTCGGCCTCGCGGCGCTTCATCTTCTTCCAGGTCTCCCGGCTGATGGACAGCAGGATGCCGAATACGGCGCTGAACACGAGGAACGAGTTGGTGCCGTGGCTCACCAGCGGCAGGGTCTGGCCGGTCTGGGGGACCAGCGGCATGTGGACGTTGACGGCCATGTGCATGAAGGCCTGCCCCGTCACGAGGATGGTGAGGCCGACGACCACGATCTTGTCGAAATAGTTGTCGCAGTCCTTCGCCACCAGCGTTCCCCGGGCCAGCAGGCTGAAGAACAGCAGGATGATGACGATGGCCCCGATGATGCCGGTCTCCTCGATGATGAAGCTGAACATGTAGTCCCCGAAGATGACCGGGACGGTATATTTCTGGGTGCTGCCTCCGATGCCCTTGCCGATGATGCCGCCCTCCTTGATGGCGAGCAGGGCCCCCACCGGCTGCTTGAGCTGGTCGCGGGCTTCGTTGTACTCCCGGCTGCCGGCCCGCGCCGTCACGAGGGTCTCCATCGCCTCCTGGTCGTCGTTGAAGATGCGGCTGACCGCCGTGGCGATACGGCCGGTTTCGGGGATGATGCCGGCCTTGTAGCCGAAGAAGAACAGCAGGGCAAGGATGACGAGCAGACCGGCGACCGCCGCGATGTCTTTGTAATCGATGCCGCCGACGAGAATGAGGAGGATCATGATGCCGCCGATGAAGAGGGCCGACGAATTGGACCCCATCATCACGCAGCCCGTGACCAGGAGGATGGGTGTATAGATATAGAAGAGTTTCTCTCCCGACGGGGAAGCGAGCCACCGCAGCCGCGGGAAGCGCGCTGCCTGCCGCTTGGTCCAGGTGAAGCCGTCCTTCTTGTAGGTGTCCAGGGCCCAGGCCAGGTAGAAGACCATCATCACCTTCACGAATTCATAGACATGGAGCTGTCCGCCGAAGACCTTGATGATGCGCCGGGCTCCGTTGATTTCGCCGGCCTGGACGAAGCCGAGTTTGAGGTTGAACACCAGGATGACGAGCAGGGCCATGGAGCCCCAGAAACAGAGCATGGCGAGCGGACGGTACCACTTGCTGGAGCCGAAGACGTACAGGAAGGCGATGACAAAGACCCCGATGCCGACGACCTTCAGCTGGCTCGTCATGATGCTGATGCGGTCGATCCCCTTTTCGAGGGCCAGGAGCGGGGTGGAGGAAAAGACGGAGATGACCGAAATGAGCATGAGCAGCAGGGCCACCATGAGGATGACCTTGTCGCCCTTGAACTTGTCCAGGATGTTCCAGATATTCCTTCCTTTCGGCTTTTCCATGGCGGCGGGAGATTACAGGTTGCGGACGGCGGCCTTGAACTTCTCGCCCCTGTCCTCGTAATTCTTGAACAGGTCGAAACTGGCACAGCAGGGGCTCAGCAGCACGACGTCGCCGGGGACGGCGAACTTCGCCGCCTTGCGGACGGCCTCGTCGGCGGAGCCTGCATCGGTGATATGGCCGGAGCCGACTATCCCCTCGAAGGCGGCATGGATCTTGGCATTGTCTACTCCGAGGCAGACGATGGCCTTGACCTTCTCGCGCACGAGGTCGGCGAGGACGGAATAGTCGTTTCCCTTGTCGGTGCCTCCGACAATCCAGACGACCGGCCGCTTCTGGCATTCGAGTGCGTACCAGGCGGAGTCGATGTTCGTGGCCTTGGAGTCGTTGATATAGAGGACGTCCTTGATGGAGAGGACGGGTTCCAGCCGGTGCTCGATGGGCTGGAAGGTGGCGAGGGAGTTGCGGATGACCTCGTTGTCGATCCCCGTCGCCTTGGCTGCAAGGGCCGCCGCCATGGAATTGTAGATGTTATGCTTGCCGCCGAGGGCGAGTTCCTGCAGGTAGACGTCCGTCTCCTCCTTCTCATAGCGGAGGATGATCTTGTCGTCCCGGAGGAAGGCGCCTTCTTCGACCTCCTTCTTCTGGGAGAAGGGCAGCATCTTGCAGCGGAGGATGATGTTGGAGAGGTGCCCGATGGTGATGTCGTCGTCGGAGTCGAAGATGAAGCAGTCATCCCGCGTAAGGTTCTTGACGATGTTGAACTTGGCGGCGACGTAGTTCTCCATCTTGTGGTCGTAGCGGTCGAGGTGGTCGGGCGTAATATTGGTGATGATGGCGATGTCCGGCTTGAAGTCGTACACATCGTCGAGCTGGAAACTGCTGATTTCCAATACGTAATAGTCGAAATGCTCGGTTGCGACCTGGTAGGCGTAGGACTTGCCGATGTTGCCGCCGAGGCCGACGTTGAGGCCGGCGTTCTGGAGCAGGTAGTAGATCAGCGAGGTCGTGGTGGTCTTGCCGTTGGAACCGGTGACGCAGATCTTCTTCGCGGTGTCGTAGCGGCTCGCGAACTCGATCTCGGACACGATGCGGGTTCCCTGGGAACGGAGTTTCTGCACGAGCGGGACGGTTCCCGGGATGCCCGGTGACTTGACGACCTCGTCGGCCGTCAGGATGAGGCTTTCGGTATGTTGTCCCTGCTCGAAGGGGATATCCCATTGACGGAGCGTCTCGGCATATTGCTCCGCAATCTCTCCCTTGTCGGAGAGGAATACGTCATGGCCTTTCACCTTGGCCAGAACGGCGGCGCCTACTCCGCTTTCGGCGCCTCCCAGAACGACGACTCTGCTCATATTATCGGATTTTTAACAATGCCAGGGTGGAAACGGCGAGGATGATGCCGACGATCCAGAACCGTGCGGTGATCTTGGCCTCATGGTGCGGGGGAACCGGCTTCGGGAAGAGGACCTGGCCCGGAAGGGCCTTCTTGTCCTGATAGTGGTGGTGGAGCGGGGTCATGCTCCAGATGCGCCGGCCTTCCCCGTACTTCCGTTTGGTATATTTGAAGTAGCTCCGCTGCAACAGCACGGACAGGCTCTCCACGAAGAAGATGCCGCACAGCAGCGGAAGCAGCAGTTCCTTGCGGATCAGCACGGCACTCACGCCGATGATGCCGCCGATGGTGAGGCTGCCCGTGTCGCCCATGAACACCTGGGCGGGGTAGGAATTGTACCAGAGGAAGCCGATGAGGGCACCTACGAAGGCCGACAGGAAGATGGCGATTTCTCCAGTACCGGGGATATACATGATATTCAAGTAGTTCGAATCGATGAGGTTGCCGCTCAGCCAGGCGAGGATGCCAAGGACGACTCCGACGGTGGCCGAGGTGCCGGCCGCCAGCCCGTCCAGCCCGTCGGTGAGGTTGGTGCCGTTGGAACAGGCGGTGATGACCAGCACGATCATGAGCACGTAGACGGCCCATTTGACATACCAGCCCCAGGCTCCCTTGAACGGGGACAGCCATCGGTAGTCGAACTCATGACGCTTGACGAACGGGATGGTGGTCTTGGTGGACTTCACCACATCTTCCTGGTGGTAGCGGCCGGAAGTGACCTGGGTTTCGGAATTGACGTCCCGCTCCTCCCCGTCTGCGATGATGGCGACGGAGGGGTCGACGACCTTTTCGCGTACGACGATGTCCGGGCTCATCCAGACCGTGAGGCCGACGATGAAGCCGAGGAGGACCTGGGCGATGAGTTTGCCGTGTTCGCTCATGCCTTCCTTGTTGTGCCGGAAGACCTTGATATAGTCATCCGTGAAGCCGAGGGCTCCGCACCAGAGGGTACTCACCACGAGCAGGATGACGTAGATGTTGGTCAGGTCGCAGAAGAGGAGGACACCAGTGAGGATGGACAGGATGATGATCACCCCGCCCATGGTCGGGGTCCCTTTCTTCTCGATCTGGCCCTGAAGGCCGAGGTCGCGGACGGTTTCGCCGATCTGCCGGCGCTGGAGGAGACGGATGATCCGTTTGCCGGCGATGAGGGCGAAGAGGACGGCCGCCACGCTGGCGAGCATGGCCCGGAAGGACAGATAGTGCATCAGTCCCATGCCGGGGATGTCCCAGCCCAGTGTCTCGAAGAAGCGGAACAGGTGGTAGATCATTTCGTCAGGAGTTTGAAGGTTTCAGTCACGATGGCTTTCTCGTCGAAAGGGTATTTCCTGGTTCCGACGATCTGGTAGGTCTCATGCCCCTTGCCGGCCAGGAGGATGGTGGCCCCTTCCGGGGCGGTGAGGATGGCGGTCCGGATGGCTTCCTTCCGGTCTGTGATGAACAGGCTCTTGGCCAGTCCCTCCCAGTCCAGCCCGGCCCGGATGTCTGCGATGATGGCGTCCGGGTCTTCGGTCCGGCAGTTGTCGGAGGTGATGACGAGGCGGTCGGCAAGCCGGCCGGCCACTTGTGCCATTTCGGGGCGCTTGGTCCGGTCGCGGTCGCCGCCGCATCCGAACAGGCAGGTCAGCTGGCGTTCCGGGGCGATGTCCCGGAGGGTCTTGAGGACGTTTTCAAGCGCGTCCGGGGTATGGGCATAGTCGATGATGACGGACACCCCGTGCGGCCCTTGGAGGTTTTCGAGGCGTCCGGGGGCGGAGGTCAGGCGGGACAGGGCGACGAGCACTTCGGACGGTTCGCTGCCGAGGCAGACCGCTGTCGTGTAGATGGCCAGGAGGTTGTAGGCGTTGTGCTCGCCGATGAGGCGGGACCAGGTTTCTGCGCCGTCGATTTTCAGGAGCATGCCGTCGAAGCTCTGCTCCAGGATGCGGGCGGTATGGTCCGCGCTCCGGTGGCAGGAATAGGTGACGACGTGCGCCGCCGTGTTCTGGACCATGACAGAGCCGTGCCTGTCGTCGATATTGACGATGGCCTGGGCGGTCTCTTCCAGATGGTCGAAGAAAAGTTTCTTGCAGCGCAGGTACTCGGCGAAGGTCTTGTGGTAGTCGAGGTGGTCGTGGGTGAGGTTGGAGAAGATGCCGGCGGCGAAATGCAGGCCGCTGACCCGCTCCTGCTCGACCCCGATGGAGCTGACTTCCATGAAACAGTATGCGCATCCTCCGGCGACCATCTCGGAAAGCAGCGCATTGATGGTGATGGGGTCGGCGGTCGTGTTGGCGGTCTCCAGCCGCCGTTCTCCCACGTAGTTGGCGATGGTAGAGAGCAGGCCGCAGGAATAGCCGAGATCCCGGAACAGACGGTAGAGGAGGGTCACCGTCGTGGTCTTGCCGTTGGTCCCGGTGATGCCGACGAGAGTGAGTTCCCGCGAGGGGTGTCCGTAGAAGGCGTCCGCCGCCATTGCCACGGCATGGCGGGAGTTCTCCACGCGGATGGAGGTGACTCCGTCAGGCACGGCCCCTTCCTCCTCATACATGACGGCGACGGCCCCCTTCTCGATGGCCTGCCCGATATAGGCATGGCCGTCGGAGGCATAACCCTTGACGGCGATGAAGAGGGCGCCTGGAACGACTTGGCGGGAATCGCTGCAGAGGGCGGCGATCTCAAGGTCGAGGCTGCCATTGACAGCGATGACGCCGGTGTCTGCTATGATGTCTCTCAGTTTCATTTCAAAGTCAGTCTGATGGTTTCACCTTTTCCGAGGACCGTTCCCGGGGCGGGGGACTGGGCAGCGACATGGCCGCTTCCCTCATAGATACATTTATAACCTCCGTTCTCGACGGCGTAGAGGGCGTCGACAAGGCCGAAGCCCTTGACATCCGGGACTTTCCCTTCCGCCGTGGCGGCGGTTTTCGCGGCCATCGAAGGTACGTCGCCGCTCCGTACGGCCTTCCCGCTCCACTGCCGGTCGATGGCGTAGATGTTGTCGACGATCTCGCGCACCGCGAGGGCCGGTTTCGTGCCGCCGTAGAAGCTCTGGCGGGACAGGTAGGAGTAGACGGTCACGAGAATCGTGTATTGCGGGTCCTCCGCCGGGAAGAACCCGGCGAAGGTACCTTGGTTTTTCTTGCGGCCGGAGATGTCATGGTAGGGATCCCCGCTGCCGCCCCGTTCCTTGGCGTTGAGCACGACCTGGGCAGTCCCGGTCTTGCCGGCGACAGAAAGCTTGGCGCCTTTGAGCCGGGTGGCGGTACCGTCGTCGACGACAGCCTTGAGGGCACGCGTGACTGTGTCGGCCGTGGCCCGGCTGCAGATGTTGTTCAGAACGGAAGGACCGTACTTCTTGATGACGTTCCCGTCCTTCTCGACGCTCTCCACCAGGTACGGCTTCATCATGCGGCCTTTGTTGGCGATGGCATTGTAGAAGGTGACGACGTGGAGCGGGGTCACGCTCATGCCGTAACCGTAGGCGGTGGTGCCGAGGGTGGTCTTGCTCCATCCGGGTGTTCCAGGGCGGTTGACCATCGGCGTGCCGAGGCCGTCGATATCGAAGTCGAACTTCTCGCCGAGCCGGTAGGCATAGATGTGGTCGAAGAAGTCTTGCGGCCGGCTGCCGTAATATTTTTCCGGAAGGTAGGTGAACACATAGTTCGAGGATATCTCGAAACCGTGCTTGACGGTGATTTCGTTGCGGCCGGTCAGCCGTTCGTAGTCCAGGATATGGACGTCCTGGCGGTAACCGCCCGGCACGACACCATGGTTGGTGGGGAGGGTTTGTTCGAGGGTCTTGACATGGCCGTCCTCGACGAGGGTGGTGAGGGTGACGGTCTTCATGACCGAGCCCTGCTCGCCGACCTCCTTGAGGACGAGGTTGTCCCGTTCCCAGAGCTTGGACCCCGGGACGGTGTCGCGGGAGAGGTTGACCATCGCACGGATGGCTCCGGTCTCCACCTCCATGATGACGGCGATGCCGGCCCGGATCTGCGGGTCGTCGGCGATCTGGCGCCGCAGGGCCCGGTCTGCGATTTCCTGGAAGTCCACGTCGAGTGTGGTGCGTACGTCGTTCCCATCCACCTTACGGACCGTTGCGCTGTCGAAGTCGTGGATATACTGTTTGTCGTCGGTAACCCTTCTCCATTCATAGCCTTCGCGGCCGTGGAGTTCATAGTCGAAATTGGCTTCGAGGCCTCTGCGGAGGGAATCCTTGACGTAGCCGATGACCCGCCGGGCGAGGGTGTCGTAAGGGTAGATCCGTTCGTCATGCGGATCGGCGATCAGGCCGCCTTTGTAGGCGCCCTCGTTGAAGAGCGGCAGTTCTTTGAGACGGTTCAACGTGGCGTGGCTGACATTTTTCCGGATGAGGACATGCTTGCGGCCTTCCTCCCTCCCTTTGAGGATTTCGCTGTAGTACCGGTCGGCGGATTTCCCCGGGAACAGGACGGCGAGCCCTTTCGAGAGGGCCTGGGCCTTCTCCTTCCAGACCTGCTCGGCCTGTGCTCCTTTCCGCTTCGGTTCCGGAATCTCCTTCTTCTTCTGCTCCTTCATACGCTGGATGCGACGTTCCTCCTGCCGGTCGATTTCCTCGAATTCAGCCTTGCGGACCGTGCAGTCCATATAGATGTCGTAGAGCGGAGTAGAGATGGCCAGGGGGCGTCCGTCATGGGCGAGGATGCGGCCGCGGACGGGCTTGTCGACATATTTCTGGGGCTGGGGACGGAAGACATGGACAACCTTCTGGGGGACCTTGTAGCCGACCTGGATCCGGATGATGCAGGCGATGATGACGATGGACAGCACGAAGAAGCCCAGGGACAGGAAGGTCATGACGACGTCGATCCGGTCCCGGTTGAGGAAAGTATCCTGGATTTCTCTCTTTTTCTTCTTGCTCATTTCCTTTCGATCTGGACGGCCGGCTTCTCCGGCAAAGTTACGGACGACCCCAGCTGGCGGAGTCTCTTTTCGGTCGTTGAGGCACTGTGGAGCTTCACGAGTTCTGCCTCCTTCTCAGCATGATAGATCTCCAGGTCGTGCAGGACGACTTTGTTCTGCTCCACCCGGGTGAGGGTCTTGTCCACCTTGAGGCTCAGCAGGATGGAGATCCAGGCGAGAAGGAACAGGTACAGGATATGGAGATAGTATTTGTGTGCGCCGATGCTCAGGAGGAATTCCCCCTTGCGCATGGCCTTCAGACCGTTGCGGATGGCCTGCCAGACTTCTTTCCAACGGATCTTCATGCCTCCGCCCTCCTTTGCGCGATCCGGAGTTTGGCGCTGCGGGCGCGGGTGTTTCCGGCGATTTCTTCTTCCCGGGGGAGGATGGGCTTCCGGTTGACAGCCTCCAGGGGCGTCTCCAGGCGTCCATAGATGTCCTTCTCTCCGCGCCCGTCGACATCGCCGGTGCGGATGAAGTTCTTGACCATGCGGTCCTCCAGGCTGTGGTAGGTGATGACGACGAGGCGTCCTCCCGGCTTGAGGGAGCGGGCGGCCCCGTCGAGGAATTTTTCCAGGGCGCGCATCTCCTGGTTGACCTCGATGCGGAGAGCCTGGTAGATTCGGGCGAGAGCCTTGTGGGTGGCGGAAGCAGGCAGCGCCTGGGCGATGGCCCGGTCGAGGCTGCCGGTCGTCGTAAGAGGACGGGCTGCGACGATGAGCCGGGCGACCTTGCGGGCGCCATCCACCTCGCCGTAGAGCCGGAGGATGCGCTCCAGGTCTTCCTGGGCGTAGGTGTTGACGATATCTGCCGCCGTGGTCTGCGCCTGCGCATCCATCCGCATGTCCAGGGGGGCGTCCTCGTAGCGGAAGGAGAAGCCGCGCTCCGCCGTGTCGAACTGGTGCGACGATACGCCGAGGTCGGCGAGGATGCCGTCGAAGACAGCCGTGGAGGAAACAGTCCCCTTCGCGGCCAGGAGCCGTGCGTAGTTCTCGATGAAACGGAAGTTGTTGTGGACCAGGGTCAGCCTCGGGTCGTCCGGGGCATTCTCCAGGGCATCCATGTCACGATCGAAGGCGATGACGTGTCCGCCATCGTGTAAGCGTGAAAGTATCCCGGCGGTGTGACCACCGCCTCCGAAAGTGGCATCGGCGTATGTTCCTTCCAGGTTCGTAACGAGGGCTGAAACGCTCTCGTCAAGCATTACAGGGGTATGGTATCCGGACATGGGCGAGACCTCCTTACTGTTTTGAGGACAGTCTCTTTGCGGTTTCCTTGAACTGATCGTCCGTCATCAGGGTGGACTCGCGTCGTTCCTTGGGCCAGATTTCGATCTTGTAACCGACTCCCGCAAACTCAACTTCCTTGGTGATACCTGTTTCTGTCAGCAGTTCTGAAGGGATGTTGAGGCGGCCGAGCTTGCCGTCCGGGACGACATAGAAGACGCCGTCGTTGTACTTGCTCCAGAACGCGGCGTGGTCCGGATTGAGTTCGGGGTCGAGACCTTCCAGCACGAGGTCGGACCTGCGTTCCCACTCGGCGCGGGTGAACAGGTTCAGGCAGTCGCCTTGGACGCTCTTCTTGATGACGAGGGTCATGTCGGATTCCCCGTCCCGGGCAAGGGCGTCACGGTAGATGGCAGGGAACACGATGCGTCCCTTGTCATCCAGCTTGCCGCCTGTCTTTCCGAAGAATCTGACCATGTCTCGATGGGTTGAACTTACAATACTTTCACGCTGGATGCAAAGATACGGAAAAATTTTCCATAATCTTCCAAATCCTTCCAAGTTTTTCCACAAAAAGTTATCAACAGGCGTCGGCAGGGTTCCTGGGGCGGTCCTGTATGAATGTCAGCGAAATTTATTATCTTTGCATCCGTCAAAGTCAGAAGGAATGAAAGGAATGCGGAAACGGGTGCACGTCCTCGTGCTGGCGGCGGTTGTCCTGCTTGCCGGCGGATGCGGCATTTCGAAGATCAAGGACCTCAGCGTCACCTCGGTCGGCGTGAAGTACCTGGTGCCGACGTCGGCCCGGTCGCTGGACGCGGTGCTGCTGCTGGGGCTGGACAACCCTTCCGTCACTTTCACCCTTTCCGACGTCGAGGGTACGGTCAAGTATTTCGACCGGGAGCTCGCCTCTTTCACGACCGGGGAACTGCCGGTCCAGGCGCGCAGCGTCCAGGTGTATGAGCTTCCCTGCAGCGCAACCCTCGCCGACCGGGTGTCCTTCCTCGACCTCCTGGCCCTCGGATCCAAGAAGTCGCTGGACGGGATGACGGTCGACATCAAGCTCCATGTCAAACTCAAGGGCGGCGCCGGCAAGACCCTGACCTTCGACCGGATCGACCTGTCCCGATTTACGCAATAGAAGTATGAAGAAGACGATCGTGCTCCTTGTCCTGGCCCTTGCAGGGGGGCTTCTCCAGGCCCAGGACTTCGAAGATACGCTGCGGACGCCGGCGGCAGTGGACTCCACGCTCCTGGGGAAGGACATCCTTGGGGTCATCGGATCCGGCGTCAAGGTGAACCAGTCCCAGGCGGTACGCGCCGCCTTCGACCGCTATGTGGCCCGCAATGCCGAGCGTCCCCTGTCCGGCTACCGGATCCGGGTGTTCTACGACAACGACCAGACCGCCCGTGCGCGCTCCGAAAGCATCGCCCGCTCCATTGCTTCGGCCTATCCCGGAACCGGCGTGTACCGCACCTTCGAGAGTCCCAATTTCAAGGTCTCCGTCGGTGATTTCCGTACCAAGGATGAGGCCCTGAAAATCTACAACGAGCTCAAGGTGCTCTATCCGACGGCCTTCATCCTCAAGGAAACCATCAACTATCCGCGTTAGTCCTATGGCGATCAAGCAAGGATTGGAACAGAAGCTCCAGCAGAAGCTCTCTCCGCTCCAGATACAGACCATCAAGCTGATCGAGATGCCGGTCCAGGCCCTCGAGCAGCATGTCCGGGAGGTCCTCAACGACAACCCGGTCATCGACGATGCGCCGTCCTCGGGCGGGGATTCCGACGAGCCGAAGGACCTGTCCATCTCCGAGATGGAGGACCGCGAGAACGGCGGCGGCTCCCTGGAGGATACGTATAACACCTATTCCGACGACGACCCGACCCCGTACTACAACCGCAGTGTCAACAACTGGGGCAAGGACGAGCGCCCGGAATACAACACCTTCTCCGTCCGGCAGAGTTTCACCCAGAGCCTCATGGAGCAACTCGGTTACCGCAACATGACGGACCATCAGCGGACGGTGGCGACCTTCATCATCGGCAGCCTGGACGATGACGGCTACCTGCGCCGTGACATCGAGTCCCTCGTGGACGACCTGGCCTTCCGGGCCAACATCGAGACCGATGCCGACGAGGTGGAGGAGATGCTGAAGGTCATCCAACAGTTCGATCCCTCCGGTGTGGGCGCCCGGGACCTGCGGGAATGCCTCGTGCTCCAGCTCGAGGACAAGAAGCAGACCCCGTCGGTCCGCCTGGCCCTCCGGGTGCTGGATGAATGTTTCGATGATTTCAAGGGACGCCATTTCCAGCGGATCATGGGGCGGCTCCACATCTCGGCCGACGAGATGAAGGAGGTGCTGGACGAGATCCGCAAGCTCAACCCTTCACCGGGCGGACAGATCGACGACAGCTACAACGACCAGGCCCAGCAGATCGTTCCGGATTTCAGGCTGGACTACGAGAACGGCGAGCTGATTCTGTCGATGCCGCGTTTCTCCATCCCGGAGCTCCGCATCAACCGCAAGTATGCCGAAATCATGGAGACGGGCCGCTATACGACCGACCGCTCGCAGAAGGATGCCGCGACCTTCGTCAAACAGAAACTCGACTCGGCCAAGTGGTTCATCGAAGCCCTCAAGCAGCGGCAGAACACCCTGGAGAGCACCATGCGGGCCATCATCGAGTACCAGCACGACTATTTCGTCGACGGCGACGAGGCCTCCCTCCGGCCGATGGTCCTCAAGGATATTGCCGAGAAGACCGGTTTCGATATCTCCACCATCTCCCGCGTGGTCAACAGCAAGTGGATCGAGACCCATTTCGGCATCTTCCCGCTCAAGTATTTCTTCTCGGAGGGGCTGGAGAACAGCGAGGGCGAAGAAGTTTCCACCCGCGAGATCAAGAAGGTCCTGCGCGAATGTGTGGACGGCGAGGACAAGCACAATCCGCTCACGGACGACGACCTGGTCGAGGCTCTTTCTGCCAAGGGCTACAAGGTCGCCCGCCGCACCATCGCCAAGTACCGCGCCCAGCTCGACATCCCCAAGGCCCGGCTCCGCCGTGAACTGTAACTGTATGAAAGCATGAAAGACAACCAGGCCCTTTTGCGGACATTTGCCCGGACAGAGCCACCCCGAAAATCACAGATTTCCGGGGGGCCCGGGGTCGCGAAGCGACAGGACGTAAAAGGACCCGGTTGTCTTTCCACCACTCCAATATGAAGAAAGTATATATCGAGACCTACGGGTGCCAGATGAACGTGAACGACACCGAGGTGATTTTCTCTATCCTCGCGAAGGACGGGTATGTGCGGACGGAGACGATGGAGGAGGCGGACCTCATCATGGCCAATACCTGTTCGATCCGTGACAATGCCGAGCAGCGCATCTGGGGCCGCATCGAGCTGTTCAACCAGGTCCGCCGCCGACGCGAAGGCACCGTCGTGGGCATCGTCGGCTGCATGGCCGAGCGGTTGAAGGACCGGTTGCTGGATACGCACAAGGTCGACCTCGTCGTAGGGCCGGACGCCTACCGGTCCCTGCCGCGGCTGCTGAAAGCCATCACCCCGGATTCGCCCCAGATCGACGTCCTGCTGTCCCGGGACGAGACGTACGCCGACATCTCGCCGGTGAGGACCGACCGCAACGGTGTCTCCGCCTTCATCTCCATCATGCGGGGCTGCAACAACGTGTGCTCCTACTGCGTCGTCCCCTATACCCGGGGGGCCGAGCGGTCCCGGGACCCGCATTCCATCGTCCGCGAGGCCTGCGACGTGTTCCGGCAGGGCTACCGCGAGGTGACGCTCCTGGGGCAGAACGTGGACAGCTACCTGTGGAAGTCGGAGGAAGAGACGGTGGATTTCGCGGAACTCCTCCGCCGGGTGGCCTCCGTGGACCCGCGGCTGCGGGTGCGCTTCGCCACCTCCCATCCCAAGGATATCAGCGACGCGGTGATCGAGACGATGGCCGCCCATGACAATATCTGCAAGCATATCCACCTTCCCGTGCAGTCGGGCAGTTCCCGGATGCTGGAGAAGATGCGGCGCAAGTATGACCGGGAATGGTACCTGGAACGGGTCGCCAGGATCCGCAGCGTGATCCCGGAATGCGGCCTGACGACGGATGTCATCGCCGGATTCTCGTCCGAGACGGAGGAGGACCATGCCGGGACGCTTTCCCTGATGGAGGAAGTCGGCTTCGACTGGGCCTTCATGTTCGCCTATTCCGAGCGGCCGGGCACGCTGGCGGCGCGGAAGTATCCCGATGATGTACCGCCGGAGGTGAAGAACCGCCGCCTGAACGAGATCATCGCCCTGCAGAACCGCAAGTCCCTCGAACGCTACCGCCATCAGGTCGGACGGCGGTTGACGGTGCTGGTGGAGGGGCCGTCCAAGCGCGATCCGGACCAGCTCTGCGGCCGGGCCTCCAACAATATGATGTGCGTCTTTCCGGGCGGCGGGCACGGGACGGGTGAATACGTCGACGTCCTCGTCCGCGACTGCACCAGCGCCACCCTCATCTGCGACCTGGCTTGAAACCCCTAACCACCACGATACTATGAGCCAATTGATCCTGGCCCTGGACCAGGGCACCAGTTCCTCCCGGGCAATCGTCTTCGACCGGGAAGGGAACGTCCGCTCCACCGCACAGATGGAGTTCACCCAGTATTTCCCGGAGCCGGGCTGGGTGGAGCATGATCCGATGGAGATCTGGTCCTCCGAGGCGGCGGTCATCGCCGAAGCCATCTCCAAGATCGGCATCGGCGGGCTGGACATCGCCGCTATCGGGATTACCAACCAGCGGGAGACCACCATCGTCTGGGATGCGGAGACCGGCCGGCCGGTCTACAACGCCATCGTCTGGCAGGACCGCCGGACTTCCGCCTTCTGCGACTCCCTCAAGGAGCAGGGGCTCGTCGACCGCATCCGCGAGAAGACCGGGCTGATCATCGACGCGTATTTCTCGGGCACCAAGGTCCGCTGGATCCTGGACAATGTCCCGGGAGCCCGCGAGAAGGCCGGGGCCGGCCGTCTGCGCTTCGGCACGGTGGACTCCTGGCTTGTGTGGCAGCTTACGCGGGGAACGGTCCATGTGACCGATGTCTCCAACGCCTCGCGGACGATGCTGTTCAACATCAACACCCTGGAGTGGGACCAGGAACTGCTGGACCTGTTGCAGATCCCGGCATCCATGATGCCGGAGGTACGTTCCAGTTCCGAGGTCTACGGCCATACCAAGACGACCATCTTTGCCCATGAGGTGCCCATCGCCGGTATCGCCGGCGACCAGCAGGCCGCCCTCTTCGGGCAGATGTGCACTACGCCGGGCTCCGTGAAGAATACCTACGGCACCGGCTGCTTCCTCCTGATGAATACAGGAGAAAAACCCATCCTGTCGAAGAACAACCTACTTACAACCGTCGCCTGGAAGATCGGGGACACGGTGGACTACGCCCTCGAAGGGTCGATCTTCGTGGGAGGCTCCGTCGTCCAGTGGCTCCGGGACGGTCTCGGCATCATCCGGAGTTCTTCCGAGGTGGAGGCCCTCGCCGCCTCCGTCGAGGACAACGGCGGGGTCTACTTCGTCCCGGCCCTCACCGGCATGGGCGCTCCCTACTGGGACCAGTACGCCCATGGGACCATCTGCGGCATCACTCGCGGTACGACGGCCGCCCACATCGCCCGGGCCGCCCTGGAAGGAATTGCCTTCCAGACGATGGACATCGTCGGGGCCATGGAGAAGGATGCCGGTGTGCGCCTGTCTGAACTCAAGGTCGACGGCGGCGCCTCGCGCAACAACCTCATGATGCAGTTCCAGGCCGATGTCCTCGGCACGTCCGTCATCCGTCCGCTGGTCACCGAGACGACGGCCCTGGGGGCCGCCTATCTGGCCGGGCTCGCCGTCGGCTACTGGTCCTCGCCGGACGAGATCAAGCGCCAGTGGCAGGCCGGACGCACCTTCACCCCCTCCGGCGCCGACGTCCAGTCCCTCAAGGACGGCTGGGCCGACGCCATTTCCCGCACCTTGAGCCGTCCCTGAAAAACAGTAAAAATGAACCGGCCTCAAAAGCGACTTTTGCCCGGAATAGAGCCACCCCAAAAATCACAGATTTCCGGGGGCCCCGGGGTTGCGAAGCGACAGGAGCGTTGAGGCCGGTTCATTTTTACCAACCAAGTGATAAAATAGACTGATTAGGATTATGATGACACAATATCTCTTCGAACTGATCGGAACCCTCGTGCTGGTACTGCTCGGCGACGGCGTCTGCGCGGCCACCTCGCTCGACAAATCCAAGGCGCAAGGCGCCGGATGGGTCGTCATCGCCCTCGGATGGGGCTTTGCCGTCATGGTCGGCGTGCTCATCGCCGGGCCGGTGTCGGGCGCCCATCTCAACCCCGCCGTCAGCCTCGGCCTCGCCGCCGCAGGGCTGTTCCCGTGGGCCTCGGTCCCCGGCTACGTCGCCGCCCAGATGGTCGGCGGCTTCCTCGGCGCCTGCCTCGTATATGTTTTCTACAAGGACCATTACCGGGCGACCTCCGACCGTCCCGACACGATCCTCGGCACCTTCTGCACCATGCCGGCCATCTGGAATCCCGGACGGAATTTTCTCTGCGAAGTCATCGCCACCTGCCTGCTGGTTTTCCTCATCCTGGCGCTCGGAACCTCCGGCAACGCTTTCCAGATCGGTCCTGCAGCTGCGTCTACCGGGGCTCTCGGTGCCTTCCCGGTCACCTGTGTGATCATGTCGCTCGGCATGTCGCTCGGCGGGACGACCGGCTATGCCCTCAACCCGGCCCGCGACCTCAGTCCGCGCCTGGCCCATGCCGTGCTCCCTATCGCGGGCAAGCGCGACAGCGGCTGGGCCTATAGCTGGGTACCCGTCTGCGGCCCGCTTGTGGGGGCCGCCCTCGCCTCCGCCCTCTATCTTCTCATCTTCTGACCGTTCCAGGACGAAGGGAAAGAAGGATGATTACAGCTTGTCACCGAAGGCCAGGTCGCCCGCGTCGCCGAGGCCCGGGACGATGTAGCTGTGGCTGGTGAGTTCTTCATCGATGGCGGCGACCCAGAGGGTGATCTCGTCGCCGTACTGTTGGGAGAGGTGGTCGATGGCATAGGTGCTGGCGATCGGGCAGACGAGGTGGATATGGGTGGGATTGCCCCCTTCCTGGCGGAGCTTTTCGCAGGCGACCTCGACGGAGGAACCGGTGGCGAGCATGGTGTCGGCAAGGACGAGTGTCTTACCCTCCAGCGACGGTGTCGTGCAATAGTCGGCCCGGATTTCGAACCAGTCTCCCTTGCCGTACTTGCGGAAGGCGGCGAGGAAGGCGGCTTCGGCATGGTCGAAGTAATGGAAGATGCCCTTCTGCAGCGGTAGGCCGGCCCGGAGGATGGTGGAGATGACGAGCGGTGTGTCGCAAGTGGAAACCCTGGCGATGCCGAGCGGTGTCACAACATCTTTGACAGAATACTCCAGGACCTTGGAAAGCTCATAGGCAAAGATTTCGCCGACCCTTTCGAGGTTGGTCCGGAAACGGAGGCTGTCTTTCTGGATACGGGCATCCCGCATTTCTGCGATGAAGGTGTTGAGAACCGAATTGTTCTCGCCGAGATTGATGACTTTCATGGGCTTCGAATCTGTTATTCGAAGTACAAATATAAAAAAAATATCTGAGAGTCAATAATGTGATGGGAGGTTTCGTCATCGTGATGTGCAAAAAACAACCTGCTTCAACGCTCCTGTCGCTTCGCGGCCCCGGGGCCCCCGGAAATCTGTGATTTTTGGGGTGGCTCTATTCCAGGCAAATGTCGCTTTTGAAGCAGGTTATTTTTTCCGGTTTCATAATCGGGTTGTTGTTTTGAGCAATTTCCGTTATCTTTGTGCCGGATTTAACGGGAGGCACCTATGAGGATTACCAAAGCAACATTTGCAGGCAGCAGCACCACGGTGCAGCAGAAACCTGTCCGGAAGCTCGCGGAGTTCGCCTTCATTGGACGCTCCAATGTGGGGAAGTCCTCACTCATCAACATGCTTACCGGCAACGGCAAGTTGGCCAAGACCTCGCAGACACCAGGCAAGACGCAGCTGGTCAACCACTTCCTGGTCAATGACGCTTGGTATCTGGTGGACCTTCCGGGTTACGGCTACGCCAAGCTGCCGGACTGTAAGCGGGCTGCACTGCGCCACATGATCTGGGATTACATCAACCATTCGGAGGAGATGGTGATGCTTTTCGTGCTGCTGGACTCCCGCCACGACATGCAGCAGGTCGACCTGGCCTTCATCTCGGAGCTGGGGGAGAAGGGGGTCCCGATCGGCCTTGTTTTCACCAAGGCTGACAAGCAGGGGCCGACTGCCCTGGCCGCCCAGGTCGAAAAGAACAAGGCCCGGCTCCTGGAGGAATGGGAGGAACTGCCCCCGGTCTTCGTCACCTCTTCGCGGACCGGATTGGGGAAGGAAGATATTGTCAACTATATAGGAACCGTACTCGAAACATTATGATCAATGATGTCCACAAGCACCGCATGGTGCTCTTTTCTTGTGAGGCGACCCGTTATTTCGCCGAAAAAGTGGTCGTTGCCATGAACAAGATGAAACGCCCGGACGAGCCGGAGGTCACCCTCGGCTCCCTGGAAATCTCCCATTTCAGCGATGGTGAGTTCCAGCCGTCGTTCTCCGAGAGCGTCCGCGGCGTAACCTGTTTCATCCTTCAGTCCACCTTTCCGCCGACGGACAACCTGATGCAGCTTCTCCTTGCCATCGACGCGGCCAAGCGGGCTTCGGCCAACAAGGTCATCGCCGTCATCCCGTATTTCGGCTGGGCCCGGCAGGACCGCAAGGACAAACCGCGGGTATCCATCGGCGCCAAACTGGTGGCCAACATGCTCAAGACGGCCGGCACCGACAGCCTCATGGTCTGCGACCTGCATGCCGACCAGATCCAGGGATTCTTCGACCTTCCGGTCAACCACCTGTACGCCTCGAACGATTTCCTGGGTATCCTCAAGAAGCTCCAGCGCCAGAGCAAGGACCGTTTCACCCTCGCCGCGCCCGACATGGGCGGAGCGAAGCGCGTCAATGCCTATGCGAAGTACCTGCACTGTCCGGTCGTAATCTGCCATAAGACCCGCGCCCGCGCCAATGTGGTCGAGCGTATCCAGCCGATCGGCGAGGTCGAGGGACGTGACATCGTGATCATCGACGACATCATCGACACGGCCGGCACCTTGACCGCTGCGGCCAACGAGCTGGTGAAGCGGGGAGCCAACAGCGTCCGCGCCTTTGCGACCCATGCTGTGCTGTCCGGCCCTGCGTATGAGCGGATCGACGCTTCAGCGTTGACGGAGGTCTATGTGACCGATACGATTCCGCTCTCCGACGATCCGGAGAAAGTCAAGCTCCAGGGTAAGTTCCGGGTGGTCTCCCTGGCGGAGACCTTTGCCCGGATGATATTGAAAGTGTACAATTACGAACCGATTTCCGACGAGTTCCCGTTATGAAAGTCTTCCTCGCTGCCCTCGTTTTCGTGGGACTTGCCGTCCTGTTGCTCGGGGTCAATATCTTCCTGTTCAAGCGTCCCTTCCCGGACGGGGAGATATCGACCAATCCTGAGATGCGGCGGCGAGGCATCAAGTGTGCGAAACAGGAAGAGATGGAACTGCTGCGGAAGCAGACCGGACAGGCTGCCTGTGACGGGCAGTTCAGCGATGCTTGCTCCGGCTGCGCTTTGTTCGGGTTAGAGAAAAAGGAATAATTATGGCTCTTGTAGCGATTGTGGGACGCCCGAACGTGGGAAAGTCCACTCTTTTCAACAGGCTGGTCGGTATGCGGCAGGCCATCGTCGACGAGACGGCGGGTGTCACCCGGGACCGGCATTACGGCAAGTGCGAATGGTGCGGCACTGAATTCTCGGTGGTCGACACCGGCGGCTACACCTCCAATTCCGACGATGTCTTCGAGGAGGCGATCCGCCGCCAGGTGGTCATCGCCATCGAGGAGGCTGACGTCGTGCTTTTCATGTGCGAGGCCGCCACGGGCATCACCGACTATGATGCCGAGATTGCAGACCTGCTGCGCCGGTCGAAGAAGCCGGTCGTCCTTTGTGTCAACAAAGTGGACTCCGGCGAGAAGTTGTATGACGCCTATGATTTCTATGCCTTGGGCCTCGGCGAGGTGTGGACCATCTCGGCTGCCAACGGATCCGGGACCGGCGACCTGCTGGATGCGGTCGTGAAGGTGCTGCCTGACGAGGCGGAGGCGGAGGACGACCATGCCGGCCTGCCGCACATCGCCATCGTCGGGCGCCCGAACGTGGGCAAGTCGTCGATGACGAATGCCTTGCTGGGCGAGGAGCGCAATATCGTCACTCCCGTCGCCGGCACCACGCGCGATTCCATCTCCACCTATTACAACAAGTTCGGCCACGAATTCATGCTGGTCGACACCGCCGGGATGCGCCGCCGGAGCAAGGTCCACGAGGACCTGGAGTTCTATTCGGTCCTGCGGGCGATGCGCACGATCGAGCATTCCGATGTGTGCATCCTCATGATCGACGCCACCCTCGGCATGGAGGCGCAGGACATGAACATCTTCAACATCATCCAGAAGAACCGTAAGGGGTGTGTCCTCGTCGTGAACAAGTGGGACCTCTTCGAGAAGGAGTCCAACACGATGCGGGACTACAGGGAGTCCTTGAAGGCGCGCCTGGCCCCGTCCAACGATATCCCTGTCATCTTCACATCGGTACTGGACAAGCAGCGGATCCTCGATGTACTGGATGCCGCCGCCCATGTGGCGGAGAACATGAAGCGCCGGATTCCCACGTCGGCCCTCAACGACGCCATGCTGCCCGAGATCGAGAACTACCCGCCGCCGGCCTGGAAGGGGAAGTATGTGAAGATCAAATACGTCACCCAGCTTCCGACCCGCACGCCGCAGTTCGCTTTCTTCTGCAATCTGCCCCAGTGGGTCAAGGATCCCTACAAACGTTTCCTGGAAAACAAGATCCGCCAGCACTTCGACTTCACCGGCTGTCCCATTCAGGTCTATACCCGCGCGAAGTGACTTGGGAATCACTTTTACACACTACATTCATCCGTGGAAGGTTGCATTCCACGGATTTTTTGTTATATTTGTAAGGTGGAGTCCAGACTGGCTTATGGCACGGGATTACATGGAGTTGATGGAGCTGATGGCTCGGCTGAAGGAGGGTATCGCGGATGCCTTCCCGGGGAAGACGTGGGTGAAGGCGGAGATTTCGTCATGGAGCCCGCGCACCAACGGGCACTGCTACCTGAGCCTTTCCCAGACCCGTGGCGGGAAGGTGGTCGCCGAATCGCGGGCGATGATCTGGAAGTGGAATTATCCGCAGCTCAAGGAGTTTTTCGAGAGGGCGGCCGGGCAGCCCCTCCAGGCCGGTATCACGGTGCTGGTGCGGGTGCAGGTCAACTTCAGCGAACTGTACGGGGTGAGCCTGTTCATCGACGACATCGATCCGGCCTTCACCCTCGGCGAGGCGGCACTGGAGCGGAAACGGGCCATCGAGAAGCTGACGGCCCGGGGATATATGGACATGCAGAAGGAGCTCTCCCTGCCCCGGCTGCCCTACCGGCTCGCGGTCATCACCTCGAAGATGGCGGCGGGCTACGGCGACTTCCGGCGCCACCTGCTGGAGAACGAGGCCGGCTATGCCTTCCAGGTGGACCTCTACGAGGCCCTGATGCAGGGCGAATCCGCCCCGGCCTCCATCATGGCGGCCATCCTGGAGATCGGGGAGAAGCCCTATGATGCCCTGCTGATCCTGCGGGGCGGGGGTTCAGAACTCGATCTGGCCTGTTTCGACGACTTCGACCTCGCTGTCACCATTGCCACCTGTCCTGTTCCGGTTTTCACCGCTATCGGCCATGACCGCGACTATCATATCGCTGACATGGTGGCCAACCGGTCTGTCAAGACGCCGACGGCCTTGGCGGACCTTTTCCTGGACTGCTATGCAGCGGAGGATGCCCTCATCGATGCGGCGGAGAACCGCATCGCCCGGGATGTCCGTCGGCGACTTTCGGACGAGGGAATGCGGCTGAAGGTGCTCGATGCCAGGACGGCGCAGGGAGTCGGTGACCGGCTGAACGTCATGGGTGGACGGCTGGATGCCGCCCACAACCGGATCCGTCTGGCATTGGCCCGGAAAGAGAATGATTTGGTGCAGTCCCTGCAGCAGCGGTCCGCACGTATTTCGATGGGTCTGATGGGGATGGTGAACCGGAAGACCCTGGCCCTGGAAGAGGCAAGGACCCGGGTGAGCCGGGGACTGACCCGCAAGCAGCACGAGGTGGCGAAGGCTGTCGATGTTGCGGCTTCCCGGCTGAAATATGCTGCGGGGGCCCGGCTGGGAATGGCGGTTTCCGCCGTAGCGCTCAAAGAGGCCCTCGTCAAGGCCTCCGACCCGCGCAAGATCCTCGCCCTGGGCTACGTCCTTGTGACGGGGCAGGACAACAAGGTCCTCAAGACGGTGGACCGTGTCGCGGTCGGCGACTGTATCGGCGTCCGTTTCGCCGACGGCTCCCTCCGCGCCACGGTGGGTGAGGTGTACACGGAGCACGTAGACAATGACAAAGTGAATATTGCTTGATAAGAGTGTCCCTGGAACAAAAAGAAAGAGGTTATGGAAGAGAAGTTTGACTACACGAAGGCGATGGCCGAACTCGATGCGATTGTGAAGAAGGTCGAGGATCCGGCGACGAAACTGGATGATATCGATGCGCTGGTCAGCCGCAGCAAGGAACTTATCAAGGCCTGCCGCGAGTACCTCCGCACCGTAAAAGAAAAAGTCGACAGTCTCGATAAGGAGTGATATGGAAAAGATCTATGAGACAGACCCGTATCTGATGCCGTACCAAAGCGCCATCGAGGCACGGCACCGGCGTATCCTCGACGCCCGTCGCAAGATGGCCGGCGACCGTCCCCTCAGGGAGGCGGTCAACAACCATCTGTACTACGGCCTGCACCGCTGCGCCGACGGTTCTTGGGTGTTCCGGGAGTGGGCGCCGAATGCAACCAGGATCTATCTGGTCGGTGACTGCAACAATTGGAAGCGCACGGAAGCCTATGCCCTCCATCCCGTCGGCCAGGGCAATTGGGAACTGACCCTTCCCGCTTTCTTCCTGAGCCACGGCGACCTCTACAAACTGTATATCGAATGGCCCGGCGGAGGCGGGGAGCGGCTGCCCGCCTACGTGACCCGTGCCGTCCAGGATCCGCAGACGAAGGTTTTCGCCGCCCAGGTCTGGGACCCGGCCGAGCCTTACGTTTGGAAGCACTCCCGTGCCGGGAAGCGTCCCCATCCGATGATCTACGAATGCCATATCGGCATGTCTTCCGAGGAAGAGAAGGTCGCCACCTTCGAGGACTTCCGCCGCGACGTCCTGCCCAGGGTCAAGCGCCTCGGCTACGATACCCTTCAGGTCATGGCCCTTCAGGAGCATCCCTATTACGGCTCCTTCGGCTACCAGGTGTCCAACTTCTTCGCCTTGAGTTCCCGTTTCGGCACTCCGGAAGAGTTCAAGCGCCTGGTCGATGATGCCCACGGCAAGGGCATCGCCGTGGTGATGGACATAGTCCACTCCCACAGCGTGGCCAACGAGGCGGAAGGTCTGTCGCGGTTCGACGGCCGCGAAGACCTCTATTTCTACGCCGGCCCCCAGGGGCACCATCCTGCGTGGGGGTCCCGCTGCTTCGACTACGGCAAGGACGAGACCCGCTATTTCCTCCTGTCCAACGTCAAGTACTGGATGGAAGAGTACCATATCGACGGTTTCCGCTTTGACGGGGTGACCTCGATGCTCTACTGGGACCACGGTCTCGGCAAGGACTTCGGCGACTACCGCCTGTACTTTGACGAGGGAGTGGACGAGAACGCCGTGACCTACCTGGCCCTCGCCAACCAGCTCGTGCATGAGATGGACCCGAACGGCTTCACCATCGCCGAGGATGTCAGCGGGATGGCCGGGCTGGCCGCCCCCTTCGCGGCCGGCGGTATCGGCTTCGACTTCCGCATGGCCATGGGCGTGGCCGACCACTGGATCAAGTGGATCAAGGAACTTCCCGACGAACAATGGTCCGTCGGCGAGATCTGGTGGCAGCTCACCAACAAACGCGCCGACGAGAAGACCATCTCCTATGCCGAATGCCACGACCAGGCGCTGGTCGGTGACAAGACCCTCATCTTCCGCCTTATGGACAAGGAGATGTACTTCTCGATGAACCTGGATTCGCAGAACCTGGTCGTGGACCGCGGCATCGCCCTGCACAAGATGATCCGTCTGGTGACGGCTGCGACGGCGGGTGACGGCTACCTCAATTTCATGGGCAACGAGTTCGGACATCCCGAATGGATCGACTTTCCCCGGGAGGGGAACGGCTGGTCCTTCTCCCATGCCCGGCGTCAGTGGTCCCTCTCCGGGCCGGACTACCTCCGGTACAGCTATCTGCGCCGTTTCGACGAAGCGATGGTGCATCTCGTCCGGCAGGAACGCATCCTCTTCGCAAAACCTGAGCTCCTCGTCCAGGACGAGCAGAAGAAAATCTTGATTTTCAAGCGCGGAAACTGTATCTTTGCACTGAATTTCTCGGCCACAGGATCATTCGCAGATTATGGGTTTGCGGCGCCTGCGGGTGAATGGGTGGATGTTCTCGACAGCGACGAGGCCCGTTTCAACGGATTCTCGCGGCTGGCAGCCGGTGAGCATCATTCGACCGTGCACGAGAAATCCCCGAACGGCGACCTGCGCTACGACGATACGTTATACCTGTACCTTCCCTCGCGGAGTGCGGTCGTGCTGAAAAAACTATAAAGGGACACACTATGGCTTTTTTGAAATTCAACAAGTCCGAACTGGTCAACCTGTCCTATTCGCTCAGGCGGGAGATCATCCTGGCCTCGAAGACCGGAGCGTATTGCAACACGTCCATCGTGACCTGCAACACGCGGCGCTACCACGGTCTGCTGGCTTCGCCCGTCGACCGGTTCGGAGGATTCCGGTACATCCTGCTCTCCTCATTGGACGAAAGCCTGACGCTCAACAGCAAGCGGTTCAATCTCGGTATCCATTGTTATGGCGGCATCTACGATCCGCGCGGGCACAAGTACATCGTGGATTTCGATGCCGATCCCGTGCCGCAGATCACCTACAAGGTCGGGGAGATTGTATTCCGCAAGAGTATCGCCCTGGCACCGGACCACAACCAGGTCCTGATCAAGTATGAACTTGTCAAGGCCCCTGCCAAGGTCACACTCGAACTCAAACCGTTCCTGGCCTTCCGCCGGGTCCATGACCTGACCCACGAGAATCCGGAGGCCCGCACCGGATATGACGAGATTCCCGGGGGGGTCGCCTTCCGTCTCTACGACGGATTCCCTGACCTGAACCTCCAGCTCAGCAACCGGGCGGAATTCCGCTATAATCCCTACTGGTACAAGGGCGTCACCTATTCCGACGAGATGCGCCGCGGTTTCGATTGCCGGGAGGACCTTTTTGTCCCGGGCGCTTTCACGCTTGAACTGGCACCGGGCGGTTCCGTCGTCTTCTCTGCCGATGCGGATGCGCCGGTGGTTCCGGCCGGTCTCAAGCGCAAATTCACCGCCATGGTGGACCGGATCGGACCGATCACCTCCTTCCACGACCAGCTGGTCAAGAGTGCGGACCTGTTGATCCGCAGCGGAAACGCTCACAAGCAGATCGTGGCCGGTTATTCCTGGCTGGAGACGGGCCTTCTGCGCGAGACCCTTGATTCCCTTGCCGGGCTCACCCTCTACGGCAAGGACAGCCCGAAGGAGTTCGAAGAGATTCTGGACAACCTCATCGCCGACGAGCAGGAACGCCTGTTCCACCGGACGACCCAGGTGGAGGCACCGCTGTGTATGACAGTGGCCCTCCAGCAATATATCGCCTATGCCGGGCGGAAACGGCATATCTGGCAGAAGTATGGCAATACCTTGAAAGGAATCATCGAAAGCTATGCCCCCGGCCGCCGGAAGGAGGTGGTTATGCAGCCCGACGGCCTCCTGTGGGCCCAGATGGACGGGGTCGCCCTGTCCTGGATGAATGCCTACATCGACGGCCGGGCCGTGACCGAGCGGGCAGGCTACCAGGTCGAGACCAACGCACTGTGGTACAACGCCCTCTGTTTTGCCCTCGACATGGAGGCGGCCTATGGCGACCCGGACGGGGACTTCGTCCGGACCTGGACACCGGTGCGGGAGCGGGTCGAAGCGAATTTCCAACCTACGTTCTGGAACGCCGGGGCCGGCTACCTGGCCGACTATGTGGACAATGCCGGCCAGCACACCGAATTGCGCCCGAACCAGATCTGGGCTGTCTCGCTGGACTACAAAGCGGTCTCCGACGAGGTGGTCGGCGAGGTGATGCGCGTGGTGAACAACGAACTGGTCACCCGTCGCGGCATCCGCTCGCTCTCGCCCCGCGACAACGCCTACAGGGGGGTCTATGAAGGCTCCCAATACGAGCGGGACCTGGCCTATCACAACGGCTGCGCCTTCCCGTTCCTCCTCGCCCAGTTCTGCTACGCCAGTTTCAATATGATGGGAGCCGGTTTCGTCAAGCGGGCCGAGTGGCTCACCGAAGGGTTCTACGAGGACCTTTCCAAGCACGGGGTCGGGGCCTTCTCCGAACTGTATGACGGCGACCCGCCCCACGAGGCGCACGGGGCCGTCTCCTCGGCCCTTTCCACGGCGGCCCTGCTGCATATCGACTGGTTGATCCAACAATACAAGGAGGCATAGTCATGAGAGTCCTGATGTTCGGCTGGGAGTTTCCTCCCCATATCGCAGGCGGCCTGGGTACGGCTTGCGAAGGCATTGTCAAAGGCCTTGCGGCCAACGGTGTCGAGACCCTTTTCGTGATGCCCTCCGCCTCCGGCGACGAGGACCAGAGCGTGACCACCATCATCAACGCCAGCGACGTGGCGGTGGACACTGTGTCCGAATCCGTCGAGGAATACCTCGGCAAGGTGAAGTTCGTCCACATCGGCACCAACATGGTTCCTTACACCGACCCGGAAGAGTTCTCCCGGCTCGTCGAGGAGGAACGACGCCGCCAGGTCAAGGACTTCTCGATCAGCTACGGGCAGAAATTCAAGTTCTCCGGCAAGTACGGCGCCAACCTCATGGAGGAGGTCGCCCGCTATGCCATGGTGGGCGGGACCATCGCCCTCCAGCGCCGGGACGAGTTCGACGTGATCCACGCCCACGACTGGCTGACCTATTATGCCGGCATCGCCGCCAAGGAACTGACCGGCAAGCCGCTGGTGGTGCATGTCCATGCGACTTCCTTCGACCGGGGGAGTGTGGACGACATCGATACCCGCGTCTTCGCCATCGAGCAGCGCGGCATGCAGGTGGCGGACCGGGTGGTCACGGTCTCCGACCTTACCCGGAACATCGTCATCAACAAGTACGGCATCGATCCGGAAAAGGTCGTCACTGTCCACAACGCTGTGGATTTCAGCGGTCGGGCGGACCTTGTCGTCGAGCGCGGCGTCAAAGAGAAGGTCGTCACCTTCCTGGGCCGCATCACCTACCAGAAGGGTCCGGAATATTTCATCGAGGCGGCGGCCAAGGTCCTCAAACGGACCAAGGATGTCCGTTTCGTGATGGCCGGCAGCGGTGACATGATGAACCGCTGCATCCGCCATGCCGCCCGCCTGGGCATCTCCGACCGTCTCTACTTTACGGGCTTCCTCCGCGGGACCGATGTGCAGCGGATGTTCGCCCTTTCCGACGTCTACATCATGCCGTCCATCTCGGAACCGTTCGGCATCTCTCCGCTGGAGGCCATGCGGACCGGCGTCCCTTCCATCATCTCCAAGCAGTCCGGTGCCGCCGAGGTGCTGAAATATGCTTTCAAGGTGGACTTCTGGGATGTGGACGCGATGGCGGACGACATCTATGCCCTGCTCCACTATCCTGCGTTGGCGGACTTTTCCGCACGGGCGGGCTATGACGAAGTCAACGCCCTCAAGTGGACCCAGGCGGCTGCACGTCTGAAAACAGTATATGAATCAGTTGTAAAATAAATACGTTATGGCATCCACAAAGAGCATCTGCCTGTATTTCCAGGTCCATCAGCCGACCCGGCTCAGACTGTACAGATTCTTCGATATCGGCAAGGATTCCCATTATTATGACGACTTTGCCAACCGGACCATCCTCCGGCGTATCGCGCAGAAATGCTATCTGCCGATGAATGCCCTGCTGCTGGAGGCCATCCGCAGGCACGGAGGCAAGTTCAAGGTTGCCTTCTCCATCTCCGGTTCCGCCCTGGACCAGTTCCAGCGTTTCGCACCGGAGGTGATCGACAGTTTCAGAGCCCTGGCAGCCACCGGCAGCGTCGAATTCCTTTGCGAGACCTATTACCATTCGCTCGCTTCGCTGGCCTCTCCGTCAGAGTTTCTGCACCAGGTGGTCAAGCATCGGCGCAAGGTGGAGGAGCTGTTCGGTGTCACACCGACTGCCTTCCGCAATACCGAGCTGATTTATTCCAACGCTGTCGGCGAGCAGGTCTACGACCTCGGTTTCAAGACGATGCTGACCGAAGGCGCCCGCCATATCCTCGGCTGGAAGAGTCCGAATTTTGTGTACACGGCCGAGACGCAGCCGAAACTCCGGCTGCTGTTGCGCAATGCCGTCCTGTCCGACGACATCGCCTTCCGGTTTTCCAACCGGAGCTGGGACCGTTGGCCGCTGACGGCGGATAAGTATCTTGCCTGGGTCAAGGAGTCGGCCAAGAATGACGACATCGTCAACCTGTTCATGGACTATGAGACCTTCGGGGAGCACCAGAGTGCATCGAGCGGTATTTTCGACTTCATGCGTGCCTTGCCGGATGCCGTCCTCGCCGACGGGATGTTCGCTTTTGTCACGCCGACCGAGGCGGTGAAGAAGCATAAGCCGGTGGCCGGCCTGGAAGTCGCCGACCCGATTTCCTGGGCCGACGAAGAACGCGATGTCACCGCCTGGCTCGGCAACGAGCTCCAGCAGGAGGCCTACAACAAGGTCTACGCCATGACCGAGAAGCTCTCCATCGTGGGTGATCCGGACCTGTGGGAAGACTTCGGCCATCTTCAGGAGAGCGACCATTTCTACTACATGTGCACCAAGTTCTTCTCCGACGGAGAGGTCCACAAATATTTCAACCCGTACGATACGCCGTACGAAGCGTTCATCAACTACATGAACGTGTTGTCCGACTTCCAGATCCGCCTGGACGAGAAGCGGGAGGCCCTCGATGTCAAGGAAACGGCCGTTGAGGAACTGGCAGGGATACCTGTGGGAAAGACCCCGGCCAAGAAGAAAAAAACCGTCAAGAAGAAGTAAATGGAGAACCATCTTATCACTCCCGACTACCTGTTCGAGGTCAGCTGGGAGGTCTGCAACAAGGTCGGCGGCATCTATACCGTCATTGCTACCAAGGCCTTGCATCTGAAGTCCCAGCTGGGACGCCACCATATCCTCATCGGCCCGGATGTCTGGATGCACCGGGCGGACAATCCCGATTTCATCGAGGATCCGCTCTTGTACCCGTCCTGGAAGATGCAGGCGTCGGAAGAGGGACTGCGCGTGCGGATCGGAAAATGGAACATTCCCGGCAAGCCGCTCGCCATCCTGGTGGATTTCAAGCAGTTCCTGCCTCATTGCGACGATATCCTCACGGAGTATTGGAAGGCTTTCGGGGTAGATTCCCTGACCGGCAACTGGGACTACAAGGAGGCCGCCCTGTTCGGTTATGCGGCAGGCAAGGTCATCGAGAGTTTCTATGACTACAATCTCCAGTCCGGCGACCGGGCGGTCGCCCAGTTCCATGAGTGGCAGACCGGCGCGGGTCTCCTGCACATCAAGCACTCCAACATCCCGGTGGCGACGGTCTTCACGACCCACGCGACCGTGGTGGGCCGTTGCCTCGCGGGCAACAACCTGCCGCTCTACGACCAGATGACCTCGTTCGATGGGGACGAGATGGCCCGCCGCTTCAACGTGGCGGCCCGGCATTCCCTGGAGAAGAAGGCGGCGCAGAATGCCGACACGTTCACGACGGTGAGCGAGATTACGGCGCGCGAGTGTGCCCAATTCCTCGGTCGTGCCGTGGATGTGGTGACACCGAACGGCTTCGAGAACAGTTTCACGCCGGCTTCCGACGAGGAATACGTCCGCCTGCACGACGAAGCCCGTCGGCGCCTGGTGGAGGTTGCTACGGCGATGTCGGCCGAGGAAGTCCCTTCCAACGCTATCTTCATCGGCATCGGTGGCCGCTATGAATACCGCAACAAGGGCATCGACGTGTTCATCGACGCCCTGGACCGCATGAACCAGTCCAACTTCGAGGGACGGAGCATCCAGGCCTTCATCATGATCCCTTCCGGGCACAACGGACCGGACCGGGACCTTGTGGCCAAGCTTTCGGGCGACGGCGATCCGCACTATCAGACCCAGACGTCGCACTACCTGATGAATCCGGAGTACGACATCATCACGCGCCGCTTGAAGGAGATCGGCCTGAACAATGCCCTCGGCGACAAGGTCAAGGTCTATTTCATCCCGTCCTATCTCAACGGGAGCGACGGCGTGTTCAACATGCGGTATTACGACCTCCTGTGCGGCTTGGATCTCGCCCTGTTCCCGTCCTACTATGAACCGTGGGGCTATACGCCGCTGGAGGCGCTGGCTTTCCGTGTCCCGACCCTGACGACGACCCTGGCCGGCTTCGGCCTCTGGGTCCGTTCCCATTACGGGAAGGAGCACCCGGGCATCACCGTCCTGGACCGGAGCGATTCCAATTATCACGATGTGGTGGACGGCGTCGTCGACCGGGTCCGTGAGATCGCCGGTCTCGAACTGGAGGTCCGGAATCAATATCGTGAAAACGCCCGGGACGTGGCCAGCATCGCGCTCTGGGACCATCAAATCGTCTATTATCAGGAGGCCTATTCCCATGCCCTCGCCCAGGTGGCGGCGCAGATTTCCTCCTATCAAGTGAAAGAAAGAACCATGCAGTATTTCCCTTCCCATGTCAACAATCCGAGCTGGCGTACCGTCTTGGTGACGCGTCACTTGCCCGAAAAACTCTCCCGCCTCGAAAAACTCTCCAAGAACCTCTGGTGGTGCTGGAACGAAAGCGCCAAGGACCTTTTCAAGGAGATCGACCCTGAGGTGTGGCATACGTCCGGCCACAATCCGCTTGTGCTGCTGGACACTGTCAGTATCAAACGTTTCCAGCAGCTTTCCGAGGACGGAGGCTTCCTTTCCCGGATGCGGGCCGTGCTGGATGAATTCGACGCCTATATGGCCGCCAAAGCCGAGCGTAAGGATCCTTCCGTGGCCTACTTCTGTATGGAATACGGGCTGGACACTTCGCTGAAGATCTACTCCGGCGGTCTCGGCATCCTCGCCGGCGACTATCTCAAGGAAACCTCCGACATGAATGTCAACCTGGTCGCTATCGGCCTCCTGTACCGGTACGGCTACTTTACCCAGGTCCTGTCTGCGCAGGGCTACCAGGTGGCCGGGTACGACGCCCAGGATTTCATGAAGATCCCGGCCACGCCGGTCATGGATGCAGAAGGAAACTGGGTGACCGTCCAGGTCGCCTTCCCGGGCCGCACCCTCACTGCACGGTTGTGGAAGGTGGAGGTGGGCCGCACCGACCTCTACTTGATGGACACCGATTATGAAGCCAATACCCCGGAGGACCGCGAGGTGACCTACCACCTCTACGGCGGCAGCTGGGAGAACCGGCTCAAACAGGAACTCCTGCTCGGGGTCGGCGGCATCCGGGCCCTGCGCAAGCTCGGCTTCGACCCGCAGGTCTACCATTGCAACGAAGGCCATGCTGCTTTCATCGGCCTGGAGCGTCTGCGCGAATATATCGAAGGGAACAACCTGGATTTCGCCGAGGCCCTGGAGGTCGTCCGCTCGAGTTCCTTGTTCACGACCCATACGCCGGTGCCGGCCGGGCATGACGCCTTCGACGAGGGCCTGCTCCGCCAGTACATCGGCCATTATCCGCAGCGCCTGAAAATCGATTGGGAGACGCTGATGTCCCTCGGCAAGGACCATCCGCTCGACCAGAACGAGAAGTTTTCCATGTCGAACCTTGCCGCCAACATTTCCCAGAATGTGAACGGCGTGTCCATGCTGCATGGGCAGGTCAGCCAGGACATTTTCGCCCACATGTATCCCGCCTACCTGCCTGAGGAGCTGTATGTCAGCTATGTCACCAACGGGGTGCATTACCCGACGTGGACGGCACCGGAATGGAAGCCGGTCCATGAGAAAGTCTTCGGCGAGGCCTTCAAGACCCATCACTACGACAAGCAGTGCTTCGAGGGCATCTACGCGGTGTCCGACGCCGAGGTGTGGGAGACCAAGAAGGCCCTCAAGCGCAAACTCATCGCTTTCATCCGGGAAAAGCTGCAGGACAAGAGCATTTCCAACCATTATTCTCCGTCCGAGCTGGTCCAGATCCTGGACGGCCTGCGGGATGACGTGCTGACAATCGGGTTCGCCCGCCGTTTCGCCACCTACAAACGGGCGACGCTGCTGTTCGGCGACCTCGACCGGCTCGACAAGATTGTCAACAATCCGGCCCAGCCGGTCCAGTTCCTGTTCGCCGGCAAGGCCCATCCGGCCGACAAGGCGGGTCAGGACCTGATCAAGCGCATCGTGGACATTTCCAAGGATCCGCGCTTCATCGGCAAGATCGTTTTCGTGCCGGGTTACGACATCACCGTGGCCAAGCGGCTGGTCCAGGGGGTCGACGTGTGGATGAACAACCCGACCCGTCCGCAGGAAGCTTCCGGCACGTCCGGCGAGAAGGCGGCCATGAACGGCACCATGCATTTCTCCGTCCTCGACGGCTGGTGGGTGGAAGGCTACAAGGAAGGAGCTGGCTGGGCTCTCCCGCTCGAGCAAGCCTATGAGGATGATAACTACCAGAACGAACTCGATGCCGCAACAATCTACCAGATCCTGGAGAACGATATCGCCCCGGCGTACTACAACCTCGACCGGACCACGGGCCGTTCCCAGGAGTGGATCGGTTATATCAAGAACACCATCGCACAGGTCGCGTGCAACTTCACGACCAACCGGATGCTGACCGACTACCTGGACCAGTACTATGTGCCGCAGGCGGCCCGGGCCACGTCCGTCAAGGCGGAGGATTTCGCCCTGGCGCGGGAAATCGCCGCCTGGAAGAAGCATGTGCGCCGCGAGTGGGAGAATGTGCAGGTGGTGTCCCGTACCGAGCCTCAGACCTCTTACGACCTGACACTGAACAAGATGTTCCACAGCGAGATTGTACTCCAGCTCGGCGACCTCCGCCCGGAGGATGTCGGTGTCGAGGTGGTCTTCGCCCAGACGGATGTCCGTGGCAGACTTCACATCGCCGATATCCAGGAATTCCAGGTGGTTTCCTTCAACGACGGGGTCTGCAAGTACGAAGTCAATGTCCTCCCGGAGAAGACCGGCGCCTACCAGGTCGGTTCCCGCATCTTCGCCAAGAACCCCCTCCTTCCGCACCGCCAAGACTTTGAGTGTGTGAAATGGTTGTAGTACGATGATCGTAACGACCGGCTTTTTCGACGGTGTCCATCTCGGCCACCGCCTGGTGATTGAAAGGCTCGTCGCCCTGGCCCATGGGCGGGACGACGAGTCGGCCGTCGTGACCTTCTGGCCGCATCCTCGGACCGTCTTGCAGGACGGAGCCCGGGAACTGCGCCTGCTGACCTCGCTGGATGAGAAGAAAGCCCTGCTGGAAGGGCTCGGCGTGGACCATGTCGAAGTCCTGGATTTCACCCGTTCCTTTGCCGCTCTTACAGCGGAAGAATACCTCCGCGATGTGCTCCAGGCCCGTTTCGGCGCAACGGTCCTCCTGATCGGCTATGACAACCGCCTCGGCTCCGACCGACTCACCGCTGCCGCCCTCGCCCCCGCCGCCGACCGTCTCGGCCTCGGCCTCGTGACCCTTCCCCCTTTGGGGGCCGGGGAGCAGGACGGAGCCATCTCCTCCACCCGCATCCGCACCGCCCTCGCCCGGGGCGAGGTGGACCGGGCCGCCGCCATGCTCGGCTACCCGTACAGCCTCTACGGCGTCGTCGTCGCCGGCAACCGCCTCGGGCGCACCATCGGCTTCCCGACCGCCAACATGCAACTCTACGAGCCCCTGAAACTGGTCCCCGGCAACGGCGCCTATGCCGTTGATGTGGACGTCCTCGGGTGCCGCTGGAGCGGCATGTGCAACATCGGCGTCCGCCCGACCGTCGGCGGCACCGCCCGGACCATCGAGACCCATATCCTCGACTTCTCCGAGGATATCTACGGCCTCCCGATCCGCATCACCTTCCGCCGCAAGATCCGCGACGAAATCCATTTTCCCTCCCTGGATGCCCTCCGCGACCGTCTCGAACTGGACCGCCGTTCCCTCGGAGCGGAGGCATCCCCGGATATCCATCCCCACGAACGATGAAAGAAATCCTCCTGGCCGCAACCGCTGCAGTCCTCCTCTGCACTCCGGCTGGTGCCGACACCGGCTTCCTGAAAGGCAAGATCCTGAAAATCGGCTCCGACGACGTGGTCGCGGAGCGGGGCGGAAGTTCGTACTCGCTGTCGCTGGGCGGCCTTTCGCAGCATTCCTCTGTCTCGCTCCTCACCATCGAAAGGGCGTTGGACAAGGCGGCGGACGATTCCGGTATCGCGATGGTCTTCCTGAATTTCGACCATTTCCCCATCGGGATGGCCGCCGGTGAGGAAGTCCGGGAACACCTCCGCCGCTTCAGCGCCGTCGGCAAGCCTGTCGTGGCCTATGGCGCCTCGCTCGGCAACGCCTCCTATTACGTCGCCTCGGCCGCCGACCGGGTGTTCCTGCATCCCCAGGGCAGCGGGTCCCTCAACGGGATGGCCAGCACGATGCCCTTCGTCAGGGACCTGCTCGACACCCTCGGCATCGACGTGCAGCTGATCCGGCACGGCAAGTTCAAATCGGCCGGCGAGATGTACATCCGCAACGACATCAGCCCCGAGAACCGGGAGCAGTATGATGTGCTCCTGGGATCGGTCTGGAACGGGTATCTCGAGGCGGTGGGCGCTTCACGCGGCATCCCCGCCGACAGCCTCTCCGCCTGGGTGGACGGTCTGGCGCTCGGCACGGCGCAGACCTGGCTCGACAAGGGACTTGTGGACGGGCTGAAGTACCGTGACGAAATGGAACAGTACCTGTGCCACCTGTTCGGCAAGAATTACTCCGACGAGATCAAGACCGTCACCCTCCGGGAGTATGCCGGCTCCCTCAAGAAAGGTCCCGCCTCCAGGAAGGTCGCCGTCATCTATGCCGACGGCGAGATTGTCCGGAGTAGCGGCGATATCGTCGGGGAGAAGTTAGCGCATGAGATTGCCCGGGTCCGGGCCGATTCGACCGTGAAGGCGGTTGTGTTCCGGGTCAATTCCCCTGGCGGGGAAGTGGTGGCCGCCGACATGATCCGCCGCGAGATCGAACTGCTCGGAAAGGTCAAGCCCGTCATTGCCAGTTACGGCGCCTATGCGGCCTCCGGCGGCTACCTCATTTCGGCCGGATGCCAGAAGATCTATACTGACCACAACACCCTCACCGGTTCAATCGGTGTGTTCGGGATGGTCCCGAGTTTCGGCCGCGCCATCCGCAAGAACCTCAAGGTGAACATGGTGACGGTCGGGACCGGGGCGCACAGCGGCATGGGAAGCGGGATGCAGCCGCTGACGGACGAGGAGCTGCAGTGGTATCAGCAGGAAATCGAAGGCATCTACGATACATTCGTCGGCGTGGTGGCCGAGGGGCGTTCGATGACCCGGGAAGCCGTGGACTCCATCGCCCAGGGCCGGGTCTGGTCGGGCCGGGATGCCCTGGCCATCGGCCTGTGCGACGAGCGCAGGACCCTGCTCGATGCTGTCGGGGAGGCCGCCCGGCTGGCCGGATTGAAGAAGTACCGCATCGTCACGTATCCCCAGAATAAATCATTCCTGGAATCCCTGATGGAGAAGGACGACCCCGCGGATGCACCGCTCGTCATCGCCAAGGGCATCTTCCGTCCCGGATTCAGCGTGATGGCCCGGATGCCCCATATCCAGATCGACAACCCTTGCCCCTTGCTGCCATGAAAAAGTTGATGCTCCTCTCCTCCCTGTTGTTCTGCCTGGCCGTCTGGGACGTGTCGGCGCAGACGGATTCCCTCCCGTCCGCCCGGCAGCGGCTGTCGGAAATCGAGGCCTTGACGGTGAAACCCTCCAAGCCCCGCAAGCGGCAGGACAGCGGGTTGTTCTCCGCCCGGGTGCTGCCCCGCGTCGCCTACGGGCGGCACTGGGTGCAGGGCGACCTCTTCAAGGATGCGTTCGGCCCGTCGTACGGGCTTTCTCTCGGTGTGCTGAACGGGTCCATCCGCCCGATCTCCTGGCTGTGTGTGACCGCCGGGGTCGACTTCGAATGGAACCGGTACACCCTCCGCAAGGGGAGTGACTATTTCGACCTCGATGCGTCCGGCGAGGTGCAGATTATGTCCGTCCAGGTCCTGTATGACATCGCGGAGGGCGGAACAGCGGTCTCGCCCCGTCCGGAATATACCTCTTCGTTGCAGACCTGGTCCCTGGGCATCCCGCTGAACCTGGATTTCCATTTCAGCGCCTTCGGCATGGACCTGGCCGGGCTCCGGATCGGCGGCGGCCTGTCCTTCCCCTTCACCCGGCTGGGCAGCGTCAGCACCACCTGGAAGTCCGACGGCTCCGACTACACCCGCCGCACCCGCCACGCCCGCACCGAAAGCCTGCTGTGGTACTGCCGGGCCGAACTCTACGCCGGCTCGGCCGGCCTCTTCTACCAATACACCCCGCGCCCGGTCCTCCCCGGCACCTCCCTGCGCTACGGCACCCTCGGCCTCTCCCTCAACTTCTGACCCGCTCCCGTCGGGGAGTGGTGTCCGTCCGGACGGGAAAACGCATATTTTCCCGTCCAAACCATCCCGAAAATTACGTTCGGGCACGAAAACGACCCTTTTCGTGCCCGCGCAATCTGTGGAATCATACAAAACGGCGGTAAACTGTCTGATCATGCCTCTCGTATCCAGGCCATGACGGATATTTTTTAGGCATCTCGGAGGTCGTGCGATATCGTGCGGCCTCTTTCACTGACCACTTCGACAGGAAAACGGCCCTGGGTGGCTCTCGGTGTGTCGAAGTGGAGGTGTTTTGGGCGGAAACGGGCTTTTTCGCGTCCACTTTGACAGTGGGAGTGACGTGTGTGGCCGATTCCGTGTCGAAGTGGTTCCGCCCGGTCCGGCCCGTGCCGGGATGAGACCGGAGCCGCGCAGACTGCGGGTGTGGTTTCGGGTGGCTGGTCCTGGCGGATATCGTGCTGCCAATCAATGGTTTGCGGGGTGAAGGGGTGCAACGCAGGGTGCACCGCTGTACCTCTGATTCTGCTGATAATCAATCGCTTGCGTGCCAGAAAAAATCCAAGCGGGGAATGCGTGGATTTCCGAAATATTTGTTATCTTTGCAAATGAAGGAGGCGGCGACCGTGGTACCGGTCGTCGACTGCTTTTTAGTTGCGTAAACAGATAAAAGATATAACATTATGGCAATCGAGTACATGACCCAGTCGGGGTACGACAAACTCAAGAAGGAACTCGCTGATGCGTTGGCACAGCGGCCGGTGATCTCTGCGGCCATCGCGGAGGCGCGGGAGAAGGGCGACCTCTCCGAAAATGCGGAATACGATGCGGCACGGGATGCCCAGGGCCTCCTGGAGGTCAAGATCGCCCGCCTCAAGGACAAGGTGGCCAACGCCCGGGTCATCGACGAGTCCAAACTCTCGACCGAGACGGTCCAGCTCCTTTCCAAGGTGAAGGTGGAGAACCTGTCCGCCAAGATGAAGATGGAGTTCCAGATCGTGGGCGAGTCCGAGGCCGACTTCTCCAAGGGGCTCCTTTCCGCCTCCACCCCCATCGGGAAGGCCCTCATCGGCCACGCCAAGGGCGAGACGGTCGAGGCCAAGGTCCCGAGCGGCATCATGAAGTTCAAAATCCTTGACATTTCCCTGTGATGGCTACGGTGTTCACGAAAATCGCCGCCGGCGAGATTCCTTCCTACAAGTGCGCGGAGAACGAGGACTTCTACGCCTTCCTCGACATCGCACCGCTCGCGAAGGGACATACCCTCGTCATCCCCAAGCATGTTGAGGACGACTACATCTTCCACCTGGACGAGAAGACCTACGAGGGGCTGGTGAAGTTCACCCGCGAGGTCGCCGTCGCCCTCAAGAAGGCGGTGCCCTGCCAGCGGGTCGGCGTGGCCGTCCTGGGCATGGAAGTGCCGCATACCCACATCCATCTCGTGCCGATGCAGTCGGAGGCCGACATGGATTTCCGCAAGCCGAAACTCGACGTGCCGGCCGAGGAGATGAAACAGATCGCCGACGCCATCCTTGCCGCCTATGAAAACCGTTAGACCCCTCATCGCCACCCTGGCCGCCCTCGGCCTGGCCTCCTGCGGACCGAAGACCGTCGTTGAAGGAACCCTTCAGGACAAGGGCGGGGCCGATATCGTCGTGAAGCTCTTGGATATCAACAAGTATCAGGTCCTTGACACGGTGAAGACCGACGTCAAGGGCGCCTATCGCTATGCGGCCGATATCGAGAAGGGACAGCCCGAGTTCATCTACCTGTTCTACGGTGATCGCAAGATCGCCTCTCTGCTGGTGGAGCAGGGCGACCGGATCCGGGTCGTCTCCGACACCCTGGGCAACGCGACGGTGGAAGGCTCCGAGGCCTCCCGGGAACTCCAGGAACTGGAGGGGGACTACGCCCAGTTCCTCAGCGACATGTACCGGACTTCCCTCCGCAGCGATGCCGAGGCCTCCCAGGACCTCTCCCGCCGCTATGTGGAATACTACCGCCGGTGTGTCACCTACGTGATGACCCATTCCAAGTCCCTGACCGCGGTCCCGGTCCTGTTCCAGCAGGTCGACGAGGGCTTCCCCGTGTTCAACCAGGCGACGGACGCCCTCCTGTTCCGGAATGTCTGCGACTCCCTGCGGACGGTCTATCCCGAGTCCCGCTATGTCAAGGCGCTGGACCGCGAGGCGGAGCGCCGCCAGAATGCGATGGAGATCGGGATGAAACTGCGCAGTGCCGGCGAGGTCGGTTTCCTGGACATCGAACTGCCGTCACCCGACGGGATGATGCGGAAACTCTCCGAGGTGGAGGGCAAGGTCGTGATGCTGTATTTCTGGGCGTCGACCGGTGCGCAGAAGATGTTCAATCTGGATGCGCTCCTTCCTCTCTACGACGATTTCCACGGCCGCGGCCTCGAAATCTTCGCCGTCTCCTTCGATGTGGACAAGACGGCCTGGGCTACGGCGGTCCGCAACCAGCGGCTTCCGTGGGTCAATGTCTGTGACACGCGCGGCATTGCTTCGCCGTATGTCAACCTGTACAGGGTTGCGGAACTGCCGATGGTCTATTTCATCGTGGACGGAGCCATCGACGGCAATGCCCGGGTGACGGACATCGCCTCCATCCGGAAGTATCTGGAAGGCAAACTCTAAAACAGTTTCTTGCGGCTGACGGTCGCAATGAAATCCTTGAGATAGGACGGTTCGAAGTACGCGATGTCTTCGAACCGTTGTTGCTGCCAGGCGGCCTCGGCGAGGCGGGCCATGGCGGCGGCTTCCGGGAAGGCCTCCACGAAGCGGGCGTTCGCCGAGGCGAGGACCGGGGCGCACTTGGCGGCGCCGTCCCCGATGAACAGGACCGGCCCGGCGGCGAGTTCGTCGGCGAAACTGCCTGTCTCGATGATTTCCGGCCGGGTCTCCCGGACCTGGACCCCCTCCGGCGTGAACACGGCGCTGTAGACCTCCATCCGCCGCGCGTCGATCATCGGGACGATGGCGCGGCATCCCTCCGGAACAAGCCCTCCTTCACGGGCCTGCTGCACCAGCGTGTCCAGGGTGCCGACGGCGATGAGCGGGATGCCTGCGCCGAAACAGAGCCCCTTGGCCGTTGAGACACCGACCCGGAGTCCCGTATAGGAACCCGGTCCTTTGCCGACGCAGACGGCATCGAGTTCTCGGACCGTAAGCCCTCCGGCGTCCAGGACTTCCTTGACGAGCGGGGCGGTAAGGGCGGCGTGCATGCGCGGCGTGCCGCAGATGCGGCTTTCGACGACATTCCCGTCGACGGAAAGGGCGGTGGAGAGTTGGGCCGTCGAGGTCTCGATAAGAAGGATACGTGCCATGGGCTATTGTTTCAAAAGCAACTCTTTGAGGTAGGGGAAGACGAAATAACCGAGGTCTTTGAGCGGTCCGTACAGGATCGACTGGCCGAGGGTGTCCTCGGGGACCAGGGCGAACTTGACATTGAGCGTATCGAACAGGATGATGACGACGCTGAGGACCAGGGCCGTCACGAGGCAGGCGAAGACCAGTCCCAGCGACCGGTCGAGCCATCCGAGGAGGGCCATCTCCACGATGCGGGTGAGCAGTTTCGCAAGCAGCAGGGCCCCATAGGCAGCGGCGACGAGGATGAGGGCGAAGGCGACGACGTTCAGCACCGTCTCGGAGATGTCCAGGTAGGGTTTCAGCCAGGTGCAGACCAGGCCGGAGAACCGGAAGGCCGCCCAGACGCCCAGGATGACCCCGGCCAGGCAGAGGACCTGTTCGAGGAAGCCCTTGGAAAGGCCGCGGACGAGGCCCGGGATGAAGCAGACGGCGATGACGATGTCAAGTACGTGCATGGCTTTGATAAAACCAGTTAAATTGCTATCTTTGCAAACTTTAATGGAGTGCAAAATTAGACAAAAAAATATGACATTCAAAGAGTATAAGGGTCTTGATCTGGTTTCGACGGGAAATACCGTCCTGGAGCGCTGGTTGCGCGACCGCGCGTTCGAGAAGTCCCTGGAACTCCGGGAAGGGGCTCCTGCATTCGTCTTCTTCGAGGGGCCGCCTTCCGCCAACGGCATGCCGGGCATCCACCATGTGATGGCGCGTTCCATCAAGGATGCCATCTGCCGGTACAAGACCCAGACGGGCTACAAGGTGGACCGCCGGGCCGGTTGGGACACCCACGGCCTGCCGGTGGAGATCGGGGTCGAGAAGAAACTCGGGATCCACAAGGAAGACATCGGCACGAAGATCTCCGTGGAGGAGTACAACGCCACCTGCCGCCGGGAAGTGATGAAATACACCGCGGAATGGGTCAACCTGACCCGCCGCATCGGTTACTGGGTGGACATGGACGACCCGTACATCACCTACGACAACCGCTATATCGAGACGCTGTGGTACCTGCTGAAGGATATCTACGGCAAGGGCCTCCTGTACAAGGGCTACACCATCCAGCCGTACTCGCCGTCCGACGGCACCGGGCTCAGTTCCCACGAACTCAACCAGCCGGGCTGCTACAAGGATGTGACCGACACGACGGCGACCGTCCAGTTCGAGGTGATCAAGGACGGACGTTCCCAGCCGCTCTTCGGCACCGAGTCCGTCCCGGTCTACTTCCTCGCCTGGACGACGACCCCGTGGACCCTTCCCTCCAACACTGCCCTGTGCGTCGGCCCGGACATCGAGTATGTCCGCGTCCTCTCGTTCAACCAGTACACCGGCGCCCCGGCCGTCTATGTCGTGGCCAAGGCCCTCGTCGGCGCCTGGTTCAACCCCAAGGGCGAAAATGTTCCGCTCGAGAGCTGGACGAAGGGCGATAAGATCATTCCCTACAAGGTTCTGGATGGCACTTTCAAGGGATCCGACCTCGTGGGCGCCCGTTACCATCAGCTGATTCCCTGGTTCCGTCCGGACGGCGACGCCTTCCGGGTCATCGCCGGCGACTATGTCACGACCGAGGACGGTACGGGCATCGTCCATATCGCCCCGACCTTCGGCGCGGACGACAAGCGGGTCGCTGCAGCCGCGGGTATCGTCGGCATCATGCCGAAGGACAAGGACGGAAACCGCCACGCCCAGGTGGACCTCACCGGCCGCTTCTACCGGCTGGAGGACCTCGACCCGGCGTATGTCGCCGCTTTCGTCGATCCCTCCTATGCTGAATTCGCAGGACGCTATGTCAAGAACGCCTTCGACGACAGCCTTCCGGCCGAAGCACCGACTCTGGACCTGGACCTCTGCCTCATGATGAAGGCCGACGGGCGGCTGTTCCGCATGCAGAAGCATGTCCACAGTTATCCGCACAGCTGGCGGACCGACAAGCCGGTCCTCTACTATCCGCTCGACTCATGGTTCATCAAGACCTCGGCCGTCAAGGACGAGATGGTCGCCCTCAACCGGCTGATCCGCTGGAAGCCGGAATCCACCGGCACCGGCCGCTTCGGCCAGTGGCTCGAGAACATCCAGGACTGGAACCTCAGCCGCAGCCGCTTCTGGGGCACACCACTTCCCATCTGGCGCACCGAAGACGGCCGCGAGGAAAAGTGCATCGGATCCGCCGCCGAACTCTACGCCGAGATCGACAAGGCCGTCGCGGCCGGCATCATGGCCTCCAACCCGCTACGAGACAAGGGCTTCGACCCGGACGACATGAGCCGGGAGAACTATGACCGTATCGACCTTCACCGCCCCTATGTGGACAATATCTTCCTCGTCTCTGCATCCGGAAAGAAGATGGTCCGCGAAAGCGACCTGATTGACGTGTGGTTCGATTCCGGCGTCATGCCCTACGCCCAGGAAGGCCTGCGCGGCCTCCACGGCGGGAAGTTCGGGGCAACCGCCGACTTCATCGCCGAGGGCGTCGACCAGACGCGCGGGTGGTTCTACACCCTCCATGCCATCCATACGATGGTCAGTGGGACACCGGCCTTCAAACGGGTGATTTCCAACGGCCTGGTGCTCGACAAGACCGGCAACAAGATGTCCAAGCGTCTCGGTAACGCCGTCGACCCGTTCAAGGCTTTGGATACATACGGAGCTGATGCCCTCCGCTGGTACATGCTCACCAACGCCGAGCCGTGGGACAACCTCAAATTCGACGAAAGCGGTGTCGACGAGGTGCGCCGTAAGTTCTTCGGCACTCTCTACAACACCTACGCCTTTTTCGCCCTCTACGCCAACATCGACCGGTTCGACCCGGCGGCGGAGGCGGTCCCGTACGGACAGCGTCCCGAAATCGACCGTTGGATTATTTCCAGCCTGCATACGCTCATCGGCCAGGTCCGGTCCGCCTATGAGGATTACGATGTCAAGACGGCCGGCCGCCTGATCCAAGATTTCGTCTGCGACCAGGTGTCCAACTGGTACGTCCGTCTCAACCGCAAGCGCTTCTGGGGCGGCGGCATGACGCAGGACAAACTGGCGGCCTACCAGACCCTCCACGAGGTCCTGTGCAACGTGGCCGTCCTGGCTGCTCCCATCGCGCCGTTCTTCATGGACCAGTTGTACCTGGATCTCGGCGGCGCCGAGGCATCCGTCCACTATGTCCTGATGCCGGAGGCGGATCCTTCTGTCATCGACAAGGACCTGGAAGCACGGGTGGATCTTTCCCAGCGGGCTGTTTCGCTGGTGCTGGCTCTCCGCAAGAAGGTGGGTATCCCGGTCCGGCAGCCGCTCCGCAAGATGATCGTCCCGGTCATTTCCGGCCAGATCCGCAGCCTTCTCGAAGCCGTCCAGACGTCCATCCTGAACGAGGTGAACGTCAAGGAGATGGAGTTTGTGGAGGATACGACGGGCATCATCACCAAGAAGATCAAACCGGCCTTCAAGACCCTCGGCAAGGTGTACGGGGCCCGCATGAAGGAGATTGCCGCTGCGTTCGCGGCATTGGACCAGCCGGTGATTTCCGCCATCCAGGCTGCCGAAGCGGCAGGAGAAGCCTTCACCCTCGCCCTGCCGGGTGGCGATGTCCTCCTGCATCCGGGCGACTACCAGATTACTTCCGAGGATATGCCGGGATGGCTCGTGTCTTCCCAGGGCTCCCTGACCATCGCCCTTGATGTGGAGATCGACGAGTCACTCCGCCAGGAGGGTGTGGCCCGCGAACTGGTCAACCGCATCCAGAACCTCCGCAAGGACACCGGTTTCGAGGTGACCGACCGGATCGATACGGTCATTTATGCCGATGCGCCTGAAATCTCCGCATCGCTTACCGCTTATGCCGATTATATCGGCTCCCAAACCCTTTCCCGCACTGTCACCCTGCAGCCTGCAGCCGAGGCCCCGGCCGATGCCCGCGAGGCGGAATGGGCGGACGGAACGATCAAGATAACCGTAAAACGATAAGAATATGGAAGAGAACATCAAAACCCGTTATTCTGACGAGGAGCTCGAGGAGTTCCGCGGAATTATCAATGAAATGCTTGACAAGGCCCGTGCAGAATACGCTACTCTCCGCAATGTGATCATGCATGCCGGAGGCAACGATATCCTCGACACCGCCCCTACGTTCAAGACGGTCGAAGACGACGGCGCGTTCCAACTTTCCAAGGAGGAGGCCAGCCAGCTTGCCCAGCGTCAGTATAAGTTCATCCAGAACCTCGAAGCGGCGCTGGTCCGCATCGAGAACAAGACCTACGGCATCTGCCGGGTTACCGGCAAACTCATTCCGAAGGAACGTTTGCGCCTGGTCCCGCACGCCACGCTGACTGTCGAGGCAAAGGAAATGCTCGCCAAGGAAGGCAAGAACTGAGAATATGGAGCGATCGAAAGGCAGACGCCTTATCCTGCTGGGAATCGTGCTCGTCGTCATCGACCAGGCCATCAAGGTCCTGGTCAAGACGGGCATGCCCCTTGGCGGCCATTTCAATGTGCTGGGGAACTGGTTCCAGATCCTGTTTATCGAGAACAAGGGGATGGCTTTCGGCATGTCGTTCGGCGGGGTGATCGGGAAATACGCCCTGACTTTCTTCCGGATCTGCCTGTTCATCGCCCTCTGGTGGTGGATCGGCAAGTTGTTGAAACGGGAGAAACCGGTACCGACCGGAGTGGTCGTGGGCCTGACCCTCATCGCGGCCGGCGCTTTCGGCAATATCATCGACTGCCTGTTCTACGGACTCGTCTTCTCGGAATCGACTCCGACCGCCGTGGCCACGCTGGGCCATTATGCGCCCTTCATGCAGGGCAAGGTCGTGGACATGTTCTACTTCCCGCTCTGGAGATGGCCGGACTGGGTGCCGCTGGTCGGCGGCGACATCTTCTTCGAGCCGGTCTTCAACTTCGCCGACAGCTGCGTCACCGTCGGCGCCATCTACCTTATCCTCTTCCAGTGGAAGTTCTTCTCGAAGGAGTAGTTACACTTTGTTGAAGGTGATTTCGCAGGCGATGCTCTTGATGCCGAGCATCAAGAGGCCCGCCATCTCGTCGCCAATCCCCATCTGGGTCGCATCGAAGGAAAGGATCATGTGCTTGTTAGTCAGGGACTTGACATCTACGGTAATCATCTCACGGGAGGAGAAGCCCTCTTCGTCTATTTCCTCTGTAATAATCTGGAGCCGCCCGTTGGCATAGGAGTATTCTCCCGTGCCTTCCTCGGTCCAGACAGTGCCATCTTTTTCTTTCATCCAGAGGACCAGTTGCCCATCCGGCTTGAATTCGAGGCGCACCTTCCCCTCGGGGAAGAAGTCCAGGTCGTCGATTTCCAGTCCTTCGTCTCCTTCCGGCCCGCCATAGCCGGGCAGGTTCTTGAAGATATCCTGCATCTGCTTCGCAATATCTTGTGCGGAGCCTTCGATGGTCCTGCCTGTGATCATCTGGATGATGAACTTCTGTCCGCTGAACTCCCAGGTCCCTTCGACCGAGTCTATGTCTTTTTCCTTGTTGCAGCCGGTGATGGCGAGGACTCCGGCTATGCAGGCCAAAATGGCCAGTAATCTGTATTTCATGGCATATCTTGTTTTCCGTGTCAAATTTACATATTTTTTCATACATTGCAAATCCGGACAGTCTCCGGGCTTTGCTGTTGGGGATGGAAGGAGGGAGACAAGTTTATTTGCCGGAAAAATTTTAAATCGCTACCTTTGCACCCTACTATGGAGGTGTGGCCGAGTGGTCGATGGCGGCAGTCTTGAAAACTGTTGAACGGCAACGTTCCGGGGGTTCGAATCCCTCCGCCTCCGCAAAAAGGAATGGCATCGCAGCGTCAGCTGCGGTGCTTTTTTGATGACTGGCCCGTCGAAAGCTTGCTTTCGTAAGGGTCAGGCAGCGAAAAAACACAGGAGGGCCGAAGGCCCGGGATGCCATTCTATGCTTTGCAGGACCTCTGGCTAAGGGATAGCGCGACCGAAGGGAGCGGAATCCCGGAGCGGAGGAAGAGGGATGTGCGTTATTTCTGGCTTGTAATCGTCTCGAAATTATTCAGGACTTCTTTTCTTAAGAGCTCAACCAGCGGCAGATGTCTGTCTCTGACAAGAAAATGAGCATACATTTCAAGTAACGGCTCCTGTGACTTCAATATTACTTCTATATCAGACAATGTTCAGTTGCTTTCTCGCAATACCGTTGGAACAGGAGTTTAAAAAAGATAATTACGATATTCATGAGAAGGAATACCCCTTCCTGTTATGAGGTATCCCCTCTACAATATCGCAAAAATAGAAAAGAATCGTACTCGGATTATCTTCTGCGATAGAAATCAGGATATCGGCAATCTTTCCGAATACTTCAACTCTTATAGGGCCGTTTCCTTTCTCTCGGATAATACCGACTTCAACAAGTTCAAACTCCTGAGCTTGTGCAGGAAATATGTCTTTCAGATAAGGATATGAAGAAGAGAGGGAGACAACTACCTTGTCCCCCTCTTGAGTGTTTATGTCGAACGACAGATTCATTACATTTGGATGCTGAATGTGTGTTCTTTTTTCTCGAGAAGGTGTTTGCGGGTCTCCTCCTTTTCTTTCTGAACCCTCATAACAAAATCAAGGACCTTCTTGGGAGGGTTCTCGATAACGATTCTATTTTTGGCCTTTTCCATAATCGTGACCTTTTCTGCAAAAAGAACCAAGAATTATGACTTTGCAAAGCAATCATCAAAAAACAATCTATTTACCCTTGTAGAGGTGGATGGGAAGAGTGCCGACGGTCTCCGATAGAATTCGGACGCACGCCCAGACTGCGGCTTCGAACTCGCTGGAACTTATGCGCTTCTCTCCTTTCAAGAAAGAGGCAAGAGATGATAGCAGACTTGACACTGTAGCTTTACCACTAAAACTAATAACCAGTGCAAAGCTAACCTCACCCCTCCGCTCCGGACTGAAACATTGTTACACTATTGGAAAAAGGGCTCACTTCGGTGAGCGTTTTTTGTTTTCCAACGGTTTGATGTTCCCGGCAGGGCGGGTCTTGACCGCGTCGAAATTGTGCCTTCGAAAAAAAAACGTTAACTTTGCTATCCAAATAAATATAAAGAGATAAATATCCAACACGAATCATGAGTAAGAAAGTTTCAGCAATTGCTGCTGCAATTATCTGCGGCATTATGGGGAGCTCCCTTTTTGTTGCATGCAGTAAAAACAACGAGGAAGAGATTGAAGATTATCAGCGTGGATTATACAGCGAAGTTGTTCCTGATGATGGTTCCAATAGCTCAAAGACAGGGATTACAGACGATGACCTTGCGACTCGGGCAAAGACTCTGGAAGTCGAGGTTGCCGCCCTCAAGGCTGTTTGGAAGGTTGAAACCGGAGGTAGGGGCGGTTTTTTGCCGAACGATAAACCGGTTATCCTTTTCGAGGGCCACATTTTCTGGCAGCAGCTCCGGGCTCGTGGTCTGAATCCGCAGGACTACGTAAAAGGCAATGAAGATATCCTTTACCAGAAATACGACAAGACAAAGTATGTCGGAGGCGTCGGCGAGCATGACCGTCTGGATAGGGCAATTGAGATCAATGAAGATGCAGCGCTTGCTTCTGCAAGCTGGGGCATGTTCCAGACAATGGGTTATCTTTACGAAAAATGCGGATGCAAAACTGTGAAGGAGTTCGTTACTAAGATGCAAGAGAGCGAATTAGCCCAGCTTGACCTTTTCATCGGACTGCTGAATTCAAATTCCAATATGCTCAAGGCGCTTCAGAATCTCGATTGGCAGACCTTCGCAAGGCTTTACAACGGCCCTTCATATGCCCAGTACCACTATGATGAGAAATTGGCTAAGGCTTATTTGAACTATAAGAACTAATTATTTCAGTCAGAATCAGGGGTGACCAAGGCGCTGACAACATACGGATACGCAGTCATGCTTATCATCATGGCGGCAGCATGCCGGAAGGAACAACTTGAGCTTGATCCTTCCGACATTCCTTCCGGAGCCCCGCTGGTGACAGTCGTTTACAATCCGGAGGCATTGGGTGACCGCAGCTATAACGACCTGATATATACCGGGATTGAACGCGCAGCCCTCTCTCGCGGACTGAGGACTATGCAGTTGTCACCATCTACCACATCGGAGGGGCTTGCAATTCTGCAAGAGTACTTTAAGCAGATGAGTTCACCCAGGGACACGGTTCGTCGGCTTTTGATAGTAACAGGAGCAGAATACGAGGACTTCCTGCGCCAAAACAGCAACGCTTTGGAAAGCAATCCGCTTGCGGATTTGCTGTACCTTGAGACCAATGAGCCGCTTTCAGCCAAAGGCTCCACCATCTGTTTAACATATTACGGCGCAATGTTCGAAGCCGGAGCCGTTTCATGTGCATTTTCTGACGAAGTCCTTCTGATTGCTGCCAATACCGTGATGCCTGCCATTCAGGAAGCCGTAAAAGGCTTTACCGAAGGATTCAACGCGAACTATCTCCCCTCATACGAAGATAAAGCGCTTCGGATAGAATGGCTTTCGGACGAGGCCGGAGGAGGATTTGCAATTGACGATGACGAAGCGATGAGCCTCCTTTATGGTGACGGACGCTTTGATGTCGCCCCTCTTGTGTTCCCGGTATGCGGAGGCGCATCGGGGACATTCTATCGCATAAGCGATTTGCTGGGAGGCTTTGATTATATAGGGATAGATTCACCCAGCCTTTCCCCCCACTGTCCTTTTTCGGTCGTGAAGCATATCGACAAAGCCGTTAATTACTGCATCGGTCAGTGGCTGTCTCCCGACGGGATGCCGAAGCACCAGAGCCTGTTATTTGCCGATGGCTGGACAGAAGTAGTCCTGCATCCTTATACTGAGATGCAGAGGTTATTCGCCGAGGAATTCCTTTCCGCTGAGCTGCTCCGGACCATTCACGAGACGGCCGTTTCCAAGGAGGCTGGTCATGAGTAAAGGCATGAAGCATATCATGCTATGCCTTATGCTGGGCCTCATTCTGACATCGTGCTCAGGTAAAGAAGAGATTCAGAGTCAGCGACGCTGGATTAAACATACTGTGGCCATCGTTGCACCTGTCGAAGATGCAATCACTAAGGTCCGGCTTGAACGCACGGCAACATGGTTTCTTGAAAATTTCCGTCAGGCGCAGCTTCATAACTCCACAGCCATAGACCTGCATCTCGAATGGTATGATGAATCATCGCAAGACCTTGCGAAACTCAGCCGGGAACTCTCCGGCAGGGAGGATGTGCTTGCTGTCATCGGCCCTTTCGGAAATGAGGACCTTGCTGCATTCGCACCGGCCTGCCAGAGAACGGGCAAGCCCCTCATAGCGCCCACGGTCACCAGCGAAGACATCGTCCGCCGTTATGCCGTGACGACCAGCGGAATGAGAATCAACCGGGATCCTTTCCTGTGGTCCCTGACAGAAAGTGACGTTTCATTTACCGGACTCATGATGAGCCGTTATGCCTCTTTGAGCAAATATTACGGCGAAATCCTCGACAGCCCCCGCGCGGCTTTCTTCTCTCCCGAAAATGCCTATGGAATGACATTCAATTACTGGGCACCGTTCTATTCGCTCCAAGTTGACATCGATCTCCAGCAAAATAGTCAGTACCAGAATACGGATGATCTTCTCTCAAAACTCGATGCCTACCGCAGGATCATAGACAGGCAGGGAAAAGCAAAGTCTGCAATCTTCTGCGTAGCAGAGACGGCAAGACAGATTTACGAGGTAGCCCGCGCCAACCGGATTGCGACAATGGACGATGAATTCTGGTCCCTGCTTCACGACAGTGATGACCCTGACGACCCGGCAAATGACGGAGAGTGGCAAATGTTCAAATCGAATTACAGGACCTACTTCGCCACTCCGGGTCTCTGCGAAGAAGAACTGGATGCCATAGGACCACGTTCTTGGAAGATCCTGCAAGGGCACGAAGGTTTTTCCCCATATGCCGACCCTTCCACTGGTTTCGAGCTTAGCTACGAAGTACGTTTCGGGATCAAGCCGGGATTTGAGGAATGCAAATTTTACGATGCCCTTATGCTGGCAGGTTTCGCCGCTTGCTATGTGGAACACACGGGGAACGGTGCCGACAATAAGTCTGTCAACCAGGCCATTATCGATATCGCCATGAACTCTGACCGCTCCGAATTGGGTGGGGCGGTCTGGAACGCCACGTCGATGGAAGTGTATCTGAACGCCCTCGAGCAGGGACGGCTGCTTCACTTTATCGGGGCTTCGGGTGAAATCAATTTCGATAAGGACACATACACAGCAGCCACTGCCACCACCTACGTTCACTGGCAGATTCTGGACGGAAAAATCCATCACCGCAATTATTACGGCGGCTCCGGTATCCGTACTGCCGATGCCAATGCCTCTTGGTTGTACCTTTACAACGAGCAGCAGGCTGGCGCCGATTTTGATACTCAGGCAGAAGGCGGCGCGGCAATGAATTATCCTGCTCTCACGGATCAGTATGCCGTTCTGGTGCAGGGCAGCAGCGGATTCAGCAATTATCGGCATCAGGCAGATGTACTTGGCATCTATCAGATGCTCAGGAGCGGAGGCTTCCCCGATGATCATATTATTCTTGTACTTGACAAGGATATAGCCTTGGATAAGAATAATCCGGACAGGGGCGTTGTCCGAAATGCCGAGGATGGACCTGACCTCTTTGGAGGAACCGACCGCCTGCCTGCTGCAACGGTCGATTATGACAGCAAAGACATCTCACCTGTCGACATCGCGAATATCCTTCTTGGCAAGCGAAGCGAACGCCTTCAGACTGTCCTGCCACAGGATTCGGGGACTAATGTCCTGCTGTTTTGGAGCGGTCATGGGGACAGCGTATTCAACGGTGGGACGGATGAATTCTGCTGGAGAGATGAGCAGCCCGGCAATGGTTTCGGTTCCGGGCTTCTCAAGGAAACAGTGAGCACGATGACGTTCCGGAAGCTTCTGATATGTGTGGAACCATGCTACGGAGAAGCCGTCATTCGCCCTGTCGAAGGGATTCCTGGAGTGCTTGCCATTTCCGGGGCCAGCGCAAACGAGATGTCTTGGGCCGACCATTGGAACGCCGATGCACGCCTGTGGATGTGTGACAGATTCTCCTTGAATCTGACTGAGCACCTTACCCAGAATCCTGACAGCAGTTTCCGCGACCTGTTCCTTTACTGTGCCGCGCATACCCTTGGCTCCCACGCAAAGATTATTGGCGCGGCAACCTATGGAAATCTTTATGTGGAAGGACCCGGAGAATTTATCCGCTCACTTCATTGAGCGTTTTTTTTGTTTTCCAGCGGAGGTATTGGATGCGGAAGGAGGAGTATTCGGAGTACATGCGCTCCCCGGTGATGCGCTCCACTTGGGATTCCAGCATTTCGTAGGCATCCTCGTAGGTCTGGTAGAGCATCCGGATCTCCAGAAATGTGTACCGGAATCCCTGCGGGGACAGCAGTTTCCGGGCAAAGTTCAAGATATTGAATAGCAATATATTGAGAAAGTTATGGGATAGGTTACAAGAAAGTTGCCGGATTACTTGGATGATCCAAAAAGTGATGCCATATTTGTGGTGCATTCAAGAGGCAAGAGATCTTTGATAGACTGATAGAGATGATGCTCAAACAGGTCGAGACAAAATTTTCTCGAAAAAACCGCCAAAAACGCCGTAACTCTGTATTTTACAAAGAATTACGGAAAGGACAAAAGAGTGGACAAAATCGCGTTAGTCCCTTGTAACCCTCTTGTGACCTCCTTGCAAAATCGTTCTCCCATTTATTTGATATTCAAACACTTGTGCGGAATAAGGCCAAAAAGTACCAAACCCTCATCCTCCGCAAAAAGGAATGGCATCGCAGCGTCCGGGTGAAGGTGACCATCCGGGCCTATGGCAAGCAGGTGTATTACCTTCGGGATCTGCCGCTTCACCTATCTGGACTGGCTCCATACGCAGGAGTGGACATCCCGCCACAAGGATGCCCGCGTGGATTCTTGGCTCATGGATGTGCCGGGACTGTATGCGCGTCGCGCACCTGGTAACACCTGCCTGTCTGCCCTGCATTCCAATGAAGAGGGCCGGGAAGCAAGGAACAACAGTTGCGGCTGCGGTGGCGTGATGCGCACGGCTCCGCTGGCGCTCCTGAACCAGCTGCATGGCTATGCCGACGGGGACAAGCTCTACTGCGACATGTGCGCTGCCGAAGCGGCCCGGATCACCCACAAGCATCCTCTGGGCTTCATCCCGTCGGCCATCCTGAACGATATGCTCATGCAGATTCTGGAAGGCATCGAGGGCAAAGAGCAGCGTCCGGAATACTTCGTGGAGAGAGCACTGCAGCGGCTCCCGGAGATCGTTTCCGAAGCGGACGAGGGGAAGAAGTATGGAGAACTCTGGCCGGAGGAAATCCGTAAGCAGAAACGCCTCATCAGCAAGGCGCTGGATCTGGCATTCACCGATATCGAAGACCACTACGCCATTGAAAATCCATCGGAGGTGGCTGGACTGGCCATGAGGCGCTGGCTATCGCCATCTACAGCGCTACCAAGCACCGGGATTCCTTCGAGGATGCCATTGTGAGCTGCGTCAACCACTCCGGAGACAGCGATTCCACCGGAGCCATCTGCGGCATTTTTTAGTATGCAAAGTGTAACCTAGGGATTGTCGTTTAATGTTTTCAATTTGAGTTAAGCGGGAGCCATCCCTTGTTGCTACCGCATCAAACTCGTCGTTTTATATCGTTTTGACGCTGAGTCCGGGCTTCATCGCCCGGATTATGTGTCTGTTTTCCATCCA
>JAFUZO010000048.1 GCA_017476575.1 Bacteroidales bacterium
CCTTATTGATAGAAAGTTACAAAAAAATTCCGAGACTACAATGGATTATTTTGACTTTCTTCATCGCCCTTTTTCGGGGCTTTTCACCGGACTCAAGAGCAGTCGGATTACCGGTTAGACACTTTTAAGACGGTCTCCCCCGGGGTCCCCGGAAATCTATGATTTTCGGGGGGCTATTCCGGGCAAATGTCGCTTATGAAACAGATTGTTGAGGAGGATGCCCGGCCAGGCTATGCGGTGAAGGACCAGATGATGGCCTCCTCGTAGAGTTCGCCTGGACGGAGGACTGTGGTCGGGAACTCCGGCTGGTTGGGAGAGTCGGGGCAATGCTGGCACTCGATGGCCACGGCATCATAGTCCTCGTAGGCAAGGCCGGATTTCCCGGGCGGGCAGCCTTTGAGCCAGTTCCCCGTGTAGACCTGTACGGCCGGCTGGGTCGTGAGCACTTCCAGATGCCGCCCGGACTTCGCCGCCCAGAGTTCTGCGGCCGTGGTGATCTGGCCTGGCTGGGCGCCGTCGATGAGGTAGCAGTTGTCATAGCCCTTGCCGAAGACGAGGGCGGGGAAGTCGGCCCGGATGTCGCGCCCGATGGGTTTGCGCTCCACAAAGTCCATCGGCGTTCCGGCGACCGGTTCCGCAGTACCGAGCGGAATGAGGGTCTCGTCGGTCGGCAGGTACTCGGAGGCATTGAGTTCGAGTTCATGGTCGAGGACCGTTCCTTCGCCGTCGAGGTTGAAATAGACATGGTTCGTAAGGTTGACGACTGTTGCGGTGTCTGTCTCGGCCGTCAGGGTGAGTTTCAGCTCGTTCTCCTCGCTCCACTCATAGTGTGCAACCACCTTCAGGTTGCCCGGATAGCCCGCCTCGCCATCTTCCGAAAAATACAGGAACTCGACGGCATCTCCCTCGATGCGGCTGTCCCACACCTGGTTCTGGAACCCGTCGGGTCCACCGTGCAGGTGGTTCGGCCCGTTGTTGACGGGAAGGGAGTATTCCACGCCGTCGAGCGTGAACCGGCCCTTGGCGATACGGTTGGCGTACCGGCCCGGCACCTTGCCGGCGCACGGCCCGTCCCCGAAGTAATCCGCCGCTTCCTTGTATCCGAGGACCACGTCGCCCAGCCGCCCGTCCTTGTCCGGGACCACGACCGACACGATCGCCGCCCCTACGCTTCCCAGCTGCACATATGCGCCGGATGCATTCTTCAAGGTATACCGGTAAATTTCCTTTCCATCGGGCGCCGTGCCCCAAAGTTCTTTTTGGATGTCCATATCGTTTCAGTGTTGGTTCGGAAAGCAAAGATAATAAAAAGCGGCGACCCGTCCACACAAAAACGAATGAAAACGTGGATGGAACTGTTGTGATGAGGATACAAAGACTCAAAAGAAGTCTTTTAAATAACATTATAGACAGTTAGTTCTGTGTTTTAACTGTGTTGTTTTACATAGGTTAAAATCAATAGATTGTTCACGATAAACAGGTTACAAAAAACGCTTCTGGGCGTGGCGCTTGGAATGGCGTCGCCCACCCTTGTCCTGGCCTGCCGCAGCGAGGCTCCGGCGGGGGACGAGGTATGCATCAGTTGGGCCCGCAGCACCTTCCAGGAGATGGCGGACGCGCCCGTGGACGGTCCGGACATGACCGGCAACCTCTACTATTCCCGCATCAGGCGGGTGGCGGACGGCGGGCTTCTGTTCTTCTGGAAGGACGTCGAGGGGATTTCCTGTACGAAGGACGACCTTTCGGTTATGACGGCATGGCGACAGCCGCCCGGGAAAAGGCCCCGTGCCTCTATGAAGAAAGGGTAGGCGAAGATCCGGATTTTCCGCAAACTTGGCTTCCGGTGCGGCTTTGAGGGTGGAAGTTACGATAATAATTCGTAACTTTGCAACTTATGAAAGCATATCTTGACCTGCTGCGGCATATCCGTGCGAACGGCGTGATGAAGGAGGACCGGACGGGCACGGGCACTCAGAGCGTGTTCGGCTACCAGATGCGGTTCGACCTGTCGGAGGGCTTCCCGCTCCTGACGACGAAGAAGGTGCACCTCAAGTCGATCATCTATGAACTGCTCTGGTTCATCGCCGGAGACACGAATGTGAAATACCTTCAGGATCACGGGGTGACCATCTGGGACGAGTGGGCCGACGAGAACGGCGACCTCGGCCCGGTGTACGGTCACCAGTGGCGCTCCTGGCCGGCCCCGGACGGACGGGCTATCGACCAACTTTCCATGGTCATCGACACAATCCGCCGGAATCCCGATTCCCGGCGGATGCTGGTGACCGCCTGGAATCCCGCCGAGGTGGACCGGATGGCCCTGCCCCCCTGCCACTGCCTCTTCCAGTTCTACGTGGCCGACGGGAAACTCTCCTGCCAGCTCTACCAGCGCAGCGCGGACGTCTTCCTCGGCGTGCCGTTCAACATCGCTTCCTACGCCCTCCTGACCTTGATGATCGCCCAGGTGACCGGACTGAGGCCGGGCGAGTTCATCCACACCACGGGCGACACCCATCTCTACCGCAACCATTTCGACCAGGTTGCCACCCAGCTTTCCCGCGAGCCGCGTCCTCTTCCCACGATGCAGCTGAATCCCGACGTGAAGTCTCTCTTCGACTTCCGCTACGAGGATTTCATCCTCGAAGGTTATGACCCCTGGCCCGCCATCAAAGCCCCCGTCGCCGTATGAAAAAATGTATCATCGTAGCGGTTGCCGACAACAACGGCATCGGTGTCAAGGGCGCCCTTCCTTGGCACATCTCCGACGACCTCAAGTACTTCAAGGCCGTCACCCGCGGTTATCCCGTCATCATGGGGCGCACCACGTACTTTTCCATCGGCCGTCCCCTTCCCGGCCGCAAAAACATCGTCTTGAACCTGGGCGGCGACCTCATTCCGGAAGTGACCTGCGTCTATTCTTTCGACGAGGCCTACGCCGAAGCGGCTGCGACGGGCGCGGACAAATGCTTCATCATGGGTGGGGCCTCCGTCTACCGGGCCGCCCTTCCGGAGATGGACCGGCTCTACATCACCCACGTCCATACCGAGGTCAAGGAGGCCGACGCCTTTTTCCCGGCCATCGACCCGGACGTATGGACGCGCATCAGCATTTCTGAAACCCATACCGACCCGGAGACCGGTTTCGAGTTCGAGTTCGTCGTCTATGAGCGCCGCAGTGCTGGCGCGCGACCGGCTGAAGTCCAGCGGGTTGAGTAGGGGGGCGGTGCAACGGAAAGAGCACCGCTTTACCCGTTGACTGATTGATGGACAATGAAATCCGTGCCAGGCGATGCCGCCGGCAAAACGAACTGTAACGAATGAAGGAACGAGAGAACTTCGGCAGCCGGACGGCTGTCATCATGGCCATGGCCGGTTCCGCCATCGGACTGGGCAACATCTGGCGTTTCCCCTACCTGGTCGGGCAGGACGGCGGCGCGGCCTTCATCCTGGTCTATATTGCCGCCACCCTGGTCCTTTCCCTGCCCATCTTCTTCGCGGAGAGCATCATCGGCCGCCGGAGCCATGCCAACTGCCGGGGGGCGATGGAGCGTCTGGCGCCCGGCACGAAATGGCGCTGGCTGGGGCTGCTGGCCGTGTTCACCCCGATGTTCATCGTCTCGTACTACGGCGTGGTCGGCGGATGGTCGCTGGAATATTTCATCCAGGCTTGCTCCTTGAAGTTCGTCCATACGGCCCCGGAGGACCTGACCGGTACCTTCGGAGAGTTCATCGCCCGGCCCTGGGCTCCGGTCGCCTTCCATCTGCTGTTCCTGCTCGTGACGGTCGTTATCGTCGCCTTCGGTGTGCGGTCCGGCATCGAGAGGGTCAGCAAGGCGGGGCTTCCCGTCCTGTTCGTGCTGATCGTCGTCCTGGCCATCTATTCGGTCTCGCTGCCCGGGGCACAGAAGGGCGTGGAATACCTCCTGAAGCCGGACTGGTCGAAATTGACCCCGACTACCTGCATCGACGCCCTGGGGCAGTCCTTCTTCTCCCTGTCGTTGGGCGTCGGCATCATCATCACCTATTCTTCTTATGTCAGCAAGGAGGAGAACTTGCTGGTTTCCGGCGTCGGAACGGCCGTTTCGGACCTTGTCTTTGCGCTGTTGGCCGGACTGGCCATCATGCCGGCCGTCTTTGCGGCAGGCATCGAGCCGGGCAGCGGTCCAGGGCTGATTTTCGACACGCTGCCGTTCATCTTCGCGAAGATGGGCGGGATCGGAGCCGCTGTCGCCATCCTCTTTTTCTTCACGGTACTCTTCGCCGCCCTGACCTCGTGCATGTCGCTGGTAGAGGTAGGAGTGGCCTATCTGACGGAGGAGCGGCACATGAGCCGCGGCTGGTCCTGCGCGTTGATTTTCGTCCTGACCGGGGCGGCCGGGACGTTGTGCAGCTTGTCCTTCGGCCCGCTCTCGCAGGTCCATCTGTCCGGGCAGGGCATCTTCGATTTCGCAGACAGTTTCGCCTCCAACGTGTTGATGACCCTCGGCGGGCTGCTATGCGTGGTGTTCGCCGGATGGCAGATGAAGCGGTCCGATGTCTTTGACGAATTTACCAACGGTGGCACGAAGACACTCAACGTCAAGTGTTTCCGTGCTGCCTATTTCTTGATTCGCTATGTCGCTCCCCTCGGCGTGGCCGTCTTGATGCTGACAAACCTGTTATGAAGAAGGAGCGGGAGAATTTCGGCAGCCGGGCGGCTGTCATCATGGCCATGGCCGGTTCCGCCATCGGCCTCGGCAACATCTGGCGCTTCCCTTACATGGTGGGAGAATATGGCGGGGCTGCTTTCATCGTCGTGTATATCTTTGCCAGCCTCCTGCTGGCCCTCCCGATTTTCTTTGCAGAAAGTATCATCGGCCGGCGGAGCGGGGCCAACACGTTCGGGGCCATGGAAACGCTGGCGCCCAGAACCCGGTGGAAATGGCTGGGGCTACTGACCATCGTGTCGCCGGTCATCATCCTGAGTTACTATAGCGTTGTAGGCGGCTGGTCGGTCGAATACTTGTTCAAGGCACTCGCCTTTGATTTCGCCGCGGCTTCCGATGCGGAGGTCACGGGCTTCTTCGGCCGGTTCATCGCTTCCACCTGGCAGCCGGTCGTGGCCCACACCGTCTTCCTGGCGACGGTCGCGGGCATCGTGCTGGCCGGTGTGAAGAAGGGCATTGAAAAGTTCACCAAGGCTACGATGCCTGTCCTGTTTGTCTTGATTGTCCTGATTGCAGCGTATTCCCTCACCTTGCCGGGATCCCGGGGCGGTGTCGACTACCTGCTGAGGCCCGACTTCTCCAAACTGACCCCTTCCGTCGTCGCTGCGGCCATGGGCCAGGCCTTCTTTTCGCTTTCCCTCGGAGTAGGCACCATCCTGACCTACGCCTCCTATATGCGGAAGGACGAGAACCTGCTGGCATCCGGCCTCGGGACGGCCGCCTCCGACCTGTTCTTCGCCGTCTTGGCCGGGTTCGCGGTCGTCCCGGCTGTCTTCGCGGCTGGCCTTGCTCCCGGAGCGGGCCCCGGCCTGGTGTTCGAGACCCTGCCTTACATCTTCCATAAGATGGGAGCGACCCTTCCGTGGGCCAGCGCCATCATCGCCATCGTCTTTTTCCTGACCATCCTGGTCGCCGCCCTCACCTCCGCGATTTCCATGCTGGAGGTCGGTGTGGCGTATCTGACGGAAGAAAAGGGGATGGACCGCCGTGCGGCAACCTGGGCCCTGACCGCTTTCGCATGGGTGGTCGGCGTGCTGTGCAGCTTGTCCTTCGGGCCGCTTTCCCATGTACACCTTCTCGGCAACCCCCTCTTCGATTTCCTCGACAAACTCTGCTCCAACTGGCTCCTCCCGCTCGGCGGCCTGTTGTTCACCCTCTTCGTCGGCTGGAAGATGCCCCGCGCCGACGTCTACGACGAATTCACCAACGGCGGCACCCTCCGTGCCAACCTCCTTCTTTTCCCCCTTGTCCACTTCCTCATCCGCTACGCCGCCCCCGTCGGCATCTTCGTCGTCTTCCTGACCGACCTGCTGCTTTAGAGTCTGTTTTGAAATGATTCGACAGATTCTCAGATGCCCAGTTCCTCCTTCATGGCGCGCAGCAGGTCGAAGGCCTGGAGCGGGGTCATGTTGTTGAGGTCGGCGCCCTTGAGGCGGTCCCGGAGCGATTCCAGGAGCGGGTCGTCCAACTGGAACATGGAGAGTTGGAGGGAACCGTCCTTCTCGACGCGGCCTTCCTTCACCGTGTGCGGCTTGACCGGTGTCAGGGCCCCGATGCGTTCCAGCGCCTGGCTGTTCTCCAGGGCCTTCAAGGTCCGTTCCGCACTCTCCAGCACTTCGCGCGGCATTCCGGCCATGCGGGCGACATGGATACCGAAGCTGTGGGCCGTACCGCCCTCTTTCAACGTACGCAGGAAAAGGACCTCCCGGCCCACCTCCTTGACAGCCACATGGAAGTTCTTGACCCGCGGGAAGAGGCCTTCCAGGTCGTTGAGTTCATGGTAATGTGTGGCGAAGAGCGTCTTGGCACCCTTGCCGTATTCATGGATATACTCGACGATGGCGCGGGCGATGGACATGCCGTCATACGTGGAGGTGCCGCGGCCGATCTCGTCCAGGAGCACCAGCGACCGGGCACTCAGGTTGTGGAGGATCATGGCTGTCTCCAGCATCTCGACCATGAAGGTGGATTCGCCGCGGGATATGTTGTCGGTGGCACCGACACGGGTGAAGAGCTTGTCGAACCAGCCGATTTGCGCCCGTTCCGCCGGGACGAACGAGCCGGTCTGCGCCAGAAGTACGATGAGGGCCGTCTGCCGCAGGAGCGCCGATTTACCTGCCATGTTGGGACCCGTCAGGATGATGATCTGCTGTGAGGCCGAATCCAGCCGGATGTCGTTCGGGACATATTCCTCACCCGGCGCCATCAGCGTCTCGATGACCGGATGCCGCCCCTTCTTGATATCCAGGACCAGGCTGTCGTTCATTTCCGGACGGCAATAATGCCGCTCGGACGCCTGTTCGGCAAATCCGGTGAGCACATCCAGCTTCGCAAGGATGCGGCTGTTGCGCTGGATGACGGCGATCTGCTGCTGGATGGTTGCGATGAGCTCGCCGTAGATGCGGCTCTCGATTTCGTAGATGCGGCTCTCCGCCGTGACGATCTTCTCCTCGTATTCTTTCAGTTCCTCGGTGATATACCGCTCTGCGCTGACCAGGGTCTGCTTCCGGATCCATTCCGGCGGAACCTTGTCCTTGAACGTGTTGCGAACCTCGATATAATAGCCGAAGACATTGTTGTAGGCGATTTTGAGCGAGGTGATGCCGGTCCGTTCCGCCTCGCGCTGCTGCATCTGGAGCAGGTAGTCCTTGCCGCTGCCCGACATCGAGCGGAGTTCGTCGAGTTCGACATCGACCCCTTGTGCGATGACCGGACCCTTCCCGATCTGGTGGGCCGGTTCCGGATCCAGCACCCGCCGGATCTGTGCGAGCAGTTTCTCGCAACTGGAAAGGCGCCCCAGCAGTTTGTCCATCGGCCCGCAGCCCTTGTCCCGGCATTGCTCCTGGATGGGCTTCATCTGCGCGAGGCCGCGGCTGAGCTGCATGATCTCGCGCGGGAAGGCCTTGCCCGTCGCCACCCGTCCCAGGATGCGCTCCAGGTCGCCCAGCTTGCCGATTTCCACCTGGACCTCCTGCAAAGTCTCCGGATGGTCCAGGAAGAATTGGACGATGTCATACCGCGCCTCCAGTTCTTTCCGGTCGAGAATCGGCATCGCCAGCCAGCTGCGCAGCATCCGTGCCCCCATCGGGGAGGAACACCGGTCGATGGTCTCGACGAGAGACACCCCGTCGGCCCCGGAAGCGCTCTGGAAGACCTCCAGGTTGCGGAGGGTGAATTTGTCCATCCACACGAACTTGGACTCGTCGATGCGGCTGATGGAGCAGAGGTTCCGAAGGCCGCTGTGCTGGGTCTGTTCCAGGTAGACCATGAGCGCCCCGGCGGAACAGACTCCGAGCGGGTAGGCGTCGATGGCGAATCCCTTCAGCGATTCGACCTGCAACTGCCGTTTGAGTTTCTCCACGGCGGCATCGTAGACGAAGGCCCATTCGTCGATGCTGGTGGTGTAATAGTCGCCGAAGCGCTCCCGGATGCCCTTCTCGTAGCCGCGCTGGACGACCAGCTCCTTCGGATTCTGCGAACTGAGCAGGGTGCCGATGTATTCCAGGCTGCCCTGAGCTATCTGGAACTGTCCGGTGGATACGTCCAGGAAGGCGGCTCCGCACTGGTCCTTCTCGAAGGTGAGGCCGCACAGGAAGTTGTTCTCCTTCTGTTCCAGCATATTCTCGCCGAAGGAGATGCCCGGCGTGACGATTTCCGTGACCCCGCGCTTGACAAGTTTCTTGGCGAATTTAGGGTCCTCCAGCTGGTCGCAGACGGCCACCTTGTAGCCCGCCCGGACGAGTTTTGTGAGGTAGTTCTCGATGGCGTGGTGCGGGAAGCCGGCCATCGGGATGGGGCCCTTGTCGCCGTTGGACTTGCGCGTCTGCACGAGCCCGAGCACCTTCGCCGCCGTCACCGCGTCGTCCGAGTAGGTCTCGTAGAAATCGCCCACCCGGTACAGCAGGAGTGCCTCGGGGTGCTGTGCCTTCACCTCGAAAAACTGCTTCATCAGCGGGGTGTCTTCCGCCATCTTCGCCATAGTCGTTATCTTTAAGTAAAACAACCTGCTTCAACGCTCCTGTCGCTTCGCGACCCTTTCCGGCCCAATGTCGCTTTTGAAGCAGGTTGTTTTCAGGGTTGCTAAAGGTATCTGACAAATGTACGAAAAAAATGGTAAATTTGCAGAATATGAAACGCGTGCTCGTCATCACCTACTACTGGCCGCCATCCGGAGGATCAGGGGTCCAGCGCTGGGTGAAATTCGCCAAATATCTGCCGCTGGAAGGGTGGCAGCCTGTCATCTATACGCCTGAGAATCCGGAGCTTACTGCTGTAGACCGCACCTTGGAGGGCGAAGTGCCAGCCGAGGCCGAGGTCATCCGGCGGCCCATCTTCGAGCCCTACGACATCTACCGTCGGCTGATGGGCAAGGGCGCAGGGACAGACATGAAGACGCTGATTTCCGAGGCCCGGCCGTCCAGCGGGGCGGTCGATGTCGGAGAAGCGGCGGCCGACGGGGCGGAAGTCACCCCGATTTCCAGCGGGCGGAAGACATGGAAGCAGCGCCTCTCGCTCTGGATCCGGGGCAATGTGTTCGTCCCCGACCCCCGCGTCGGCTGGGTGCGCCCGAGTGTCCGTTTCCTGAAGGAATATCTGCGGGACCATCCTGTGGACGTGGTCGTCACCACCGGTCCGCCCCATTCCATGCACCTCATCGGAGAGCGGCTCCACCGCGACCTCGGCATTCCGTGGGTGGCTGATTTCCGGGATCCGTGGACCAAGATGTATTATTTGAAACATCTCCCGCTGGCCCGGCGGACCTGGCGGCGGCTGGAGGCGCAGGAGCAGGACGTCCTGGACGAGGCTTCGACCGTGCTGGCTGTGACCCCGCTCGTGCAGGAAGACTTCCAGGCCCGCACCCGCCGTCCTGTCGCCATGATCACCAACGGTTACGACGAGGAGGATTTCGACCAGGTCGTCGAACCGGACGGGCGTTTCAACCTCGTCCACACCGGCCTTTTCGCTGCGGACGGCAATCCGGAGACCCTCTGGAAGGTCCTCGGGGACCTGGCAGCTGCCGATCCGGCCTTCCGGGAGGCCCTGCGGCTGCGGCTCGTCGGCAAGGTGGACCGCGAAGTGCAGGAGGCCCTCGCCGCTGCCGGGCTCGCCGGAAACGTCGTGGACCTCGGTTACCGCAACCACCAGACGGCCGTCCGGGAGCAGATGGCCGCTTCGGTCCTTCTCCTGCCCTTGCGCAACGACCCGGAATACCGCCCTATCCTGCCCGGCAAGCTGTTCGAATACCTGGCAGCCCGCCGCCCCGTCCTCGGCATCGGACAACCGGACGGCGCCATGGCCTGTGTCCTCGCCTCCACCGGAGCCGGCATCACCGCCGACTGGACTGACGAGGCCCGCATCCGCCTCTTCCTGGAACAGGCCTGGGCGGCTTTCCAGGGCCGCTCCGTCCCGGAGGCCCTTCCCGGCATTGCCCCCGGCCTGCCTCCGCTCGACGGCGACATCGCGGTCTATTCCCGCCGCAACCTCACCCGCCGCCTCGCCGATCTTCTCGATTCTTTTCAGTGATGATGAGGAACCGGCTTCAACGCTCCTGTCGCTTCGCGACCCTTTCCGGCCCAATGTCGCTTTTGAAGCAGGTTTTTCCACATTTCTTTAACATTTCCCCCGGCGCTGCGTCTTAGGGGTGCAGTCGACTGAGAAATGAACATGAAAAAGATACTACTGACACTTTGCATGGGCCTCTGCCTTGTGAGCGGGGCATGGGCCGGGAACAATGCCCACACGCGGCTCCGGACGCTGGCCTCGTCCTTCAAGAAAGAACCGGGCTTCGAAATCGTGGACATCGGCGGCGTGGCGATGGGCCTCATCAAGACCGCCGCCAAAGCCGCGGCCGACAGCGAGGAGGACCGGCAGGCGCTCGCCGTCCTGGGCGGATTGAAACGCCTGACCGTCGTGGACTTCTCGGAGGCCGCCGAGCCTCACCGGAAGCAGTTCCTCCGGAAGGCGCAGCAGATCCTCTCCGGATCGGAAATCCTCATGGAGGCCCGGGACGGCGACGAGGCGGTCCGCATCTACGGCACCACCTCGGCGGACGGGAAACGCATCCAGGACCTTGTCATCTTCACGGAAGACGCCCTCATCAGCATCCGGGGCACCATCGATGCCGACCGCATCGGGGACTTGGTCAAGCAGGCCGGTTCATGACGGAGGCCCGGTTCCATACCGACTGGATCACGCTCCAGGACCGCTTCTACCGTGTGGCCTACTACATCCTGGAAGACCGCTCCGATGCGCTCGACGCCGTGCAGGACCTCTACGTCAAACTCTGGAAGATACGCGGCACCCTGGACCTGGTCCGCAACCCTGCGGCCTACGGGACGCTCCTGATGCGGAACCTCTGCATCGACCGGCTCCGCCGGAAAAGGCCCGAGGAGCCGCTGGACGCCGCCCCGCCGGGAGACCCGCCGCCGGACGAGGCGCTCATGCAGGCGGAAGCCCTCGCCGGCCTGCGGCAACAGATCGACGCCCTCCCTCCGCAACAGCGGAAACTCCTCACCCTCCACGTATTGCAAGGTAAATCCTACGAAGAAATCGCCGCCGAGACCGGCCTCAACCCCCTCAATATCCGGGTCCAGGTGAGTCTCGCCCGCAAAAGACTGAAACGCCCATGAAACGCATCGAAGACATCGCACAGCTCAGCGCCGAAGACCTCGAACGCATCTCGCTCGACGAAAGTATCCCCGTGCCGGCAGAACTTGGCCGGAGGGTCCACCGGCCCCGTCCCCGCCGGGCGTGGGTGGGCGGCGTCGCAGCAGCCGTCGTCCTTCTCGTCGGGGCGGGCTGGTTCTTCTCGCAGGACCGCCCGGCCCTGCAGGACACCTTCACCGACCCCTACCTGGCCTATGCCGAGGTCGAAAAGGCCCTCGACCGGATCGGAGGCACCCTCTCCTACGGAGCCGCCAAGGTCTCCGAAACCCAAGAAACGTTGGAGTCTGTTTTGAAATGATTCAACAGATTCTTAGACATACAGATACTCAGCCATTTCCAATGAAAAAGTTGTACATCCTCGCCACCCTGCTGCTTGTCAGCGTAGCCGCCCTCGCCCAGGACGGGAAGTCCCTCTACCAGAAGTATTCCGATGCCGAAGGCATCCAGGCCGTCTACATCTCCCCGGCCATGTTCCGCCTCATCGGCCGGATTCCCGACGTCAACTTCGGCGACCAGGCCGTCAACCTCGCACCGCTCATCAAGTCCATGACAGGCTTCTACCTGCTCTCCACCGAAAACCCCGACCAGGGCAGGGCCCTCGCCGGTGAAGTCGACCGGTTCGTCCGCAGCGGCCGCTACGAACTCCTGATGGAAGCCAAGGACGACGGCGACCGGACCCGCATCTACACGGTCGGCGACGCCGAGACCGTCTCCTCCCTCGTCCTGCTCACCTATGACGGCAGTGAGACCACCTTCATCACCCTCGACGGCGCCATGAGCCGCTCCGACCTCGACGATCTCTTCGCCAAGGCCGCCACCCGCTGACCACATTGAAAAAAATCCGCCTCCTGCGAAGGTTCCGCTGTCCAAGTGGAGCCTTTTTCCGTCCGTTTCCGCCCTTCCCGCCTCCACTTTGACCGGAAATCCGCATCCTGTGCATTCTGTGTGTCAAAGTGGACGGGCCGGGTCCACGGGACGGCTGGCCCCTCGTCATTCCCGGCTTGACCGGGCCTCTGATCCGGAGCGGTCATCGAGGAGGCTGTATTCCTTGGAAAAGTCTTAGAATACAGCCTCGACGGATCCATCCGAAATCAGTGCTCCATTCTCTTCCCGAACCACCAGCCGTAGGAGATGTTGAAGATAAAAATGCCTTGTGGATTCACATATCCAGAGATCATCCATTTAGAGCCCTCGCAATCAAAGCCGACCCCGACAATCCCAAGCATGGTGAACTTGTCTTCATAATGATAGATGTACATATCTCGCTGGTGGGCCGGGGCCAGTCCTGCCTTCAAGAAGATATGGAAGGCATTGTTCATGAAACACCCGCAGAAAAGGGAATAATTGGCGAGGGCGCCGATATACTCAAAGTTGGGACGGACCAACCTTTCAGGCTCATCGTCCTCAAAGAAATAGTCCGCTATTCCCTGATTCATGATACCACCCTCGATGCACCATCTCCACTTGGTGTTGTGGATGACCTTTTCAAAACCGAGGGTTGCACTCATCGTAAAATGGTCCTCTCCGTTGTAGATTATAGGACCCAATCCGAGAGTCCCCCCTATATCCCAGCGATACGGATACCGGGCCCGTGCTGAAAACACAGAACAAAGAATCAGACCAAGAATCAAACCCCATCGTCTCATACCTCATAAACCTCATCGAGGCAGAATCTTGCATGCAAAAAACCGATCTGACTACCTCATCCATCCCTCCACTCGGTACACCTTCTCCAGGAGTTTCCGTTCATGCTTGGTCTCGGCATCTCTATACCAAACCTCAATCCGGGCAGCATAGTAATCCTCCCAATCGCCCTCATAGATGGTAAATACCTTTTTGCGTACCAGTTGGGAAAAAGACGTCGTGGCGCCGATGGCGACAGAGCTGTGTTCCGGTAGACGGTCCTTTGAAAGCGGGAGGTTCTCTGTGGCTTCATAGCACCGCAGAAAAATCTCTCCTGCGGGTAACGGCCCATAATAAAAATCATACCGGTAGATTCCTCCTTGGGAACCTTCATAGATTTGGAGAAAGGCGTCGGTGTCAAGACTGTCGACGGGAACGAGGGGAGGGGCCTTCTCTTCGAGGGGCAAACCATATTCCATTCCATCGGGAATGGCATGGTGCTTCCCAAAGTTATCATAACCGGGGCCGAACATCGCGGCAAAAACGAGAAGAAGCCCAAGAGGAAACACGATGGCAACCGTCTGGAGGAACGAGGAAAGGAAAAGTTTCCATTGTTTGTTGGCGAGCAGAACGGCCCACGAAACCAGCAGTGCAACCAGGATCAGCAGCAGGAGAACAGAAAGGATGGTCTCCATAATGGAGGGTGCAGCGGTCATGAAAAGGACGAAGAGAACCAGCATCAATAATGCCAGACAGGGAGGCAGCGCCCTTCCATATTTCAGAACCATCCTTTTCACGTGCAATAATTCCTGCGATGAGGGTTGATGACTATCGGCTCCTCTTTCAGAGTAAATACGGATGAATCCCTTTGTTCTACCCTTTTTTCATGGTTGTACATTCTTACGCATGGATTTCGACGGATCCGCGACAAAGTCACCCGACAGGATACAGGGTGGCGGGGCCGATGAGGTCGATGTCGGTGAACGCGTCCCGGCCGGTGGGGACGAACTCGACGGCAAGCCAGTCCTGCCGGGCCCGGAGGTCGACGTGCACCTTTTCGCGGATCCCACCCCGCCGACCGGCCGGGGAAATCACCCGCCCGGCATGCCAGGCGGCCAGGGCGGAGGCGGTGAGGCCCGTTCCGCACGCCAGCGTCTCACCTTCAACCCCTTTCTCGAAGGTGCGGACATGGAGTCCGTCCGGGGCGGCCTGCACGAAATTGACATTGGTCCCTTCCGGGGCGAAGGACGGATTCCACCGCAGCGCCTTGCCCTCCTGCTCCACGTCCACCGTCTCCACATCGTCCACGAATTGCACGAAATGCCGCGTGCCTGTGTTCAGGAAATAGCCGCCCAGCATCGGTGTAATGCCGTGCACATCCATCATTCCGATACGGACCTGCCAGCGGTCGGCCGCCGGGTGCGAAAGGATTTCCCCCGTATGCATCCCGTCCGGGGCAAGGAAATGGTAATACCGTCGGCCTGCCCCCGGCTGGATGCCCAGCAGGGAGGCGAACGCCACGATGCAGCGCCCCCCGTTGCCGCACATCATCCCGCCGGACCCGTCCGGGTTGTAGAACTCCATCGTGAAATCGGTCTCCGGAGCAACGGCCCGGCCGTCTCCCAGGATCATCAGCCCGTCGGTCCGGTAGGCCCGGCAGAGTACTTGGATGCGTGCGACCTCCCGCAGCGGAGCCATATCCTCCGTCCGCCCGTCCAGGACAACGAAATCGTTGCCCGCTCCCGAAAAATGGTATATCTTCATGTCCACTTTGACAAAAATCTGTATCCTATGCAGGTTCCACTGTCAAAGTGGAGCCGTTTCCGCCCGAAAACGGGCTTTTTGCATCCACTTTGACAACCATAGGGCCGTACAACGGCGTTTTCCTGTCAAAGTAGACATGCCTCCAAGCGCCTCCCCAGGCCTCCCTATGCCATCGCCCCGGCGATGATTTCGCCCAGCGTCCGCAGGCCCGGCTCCATCTTCTCTTCGGCGATGAAGGAGAAGTTGAGGCGCATGGTGTTGCGGTGCGACCCGTCGAGGAAGAAGAACGATCCGGCGACATAGGCGACGCCCCGAGCCAGGGCCGCGTCGTACAGGGCCACGGTATCGATGCCCACCGGCAGCGTCAGGAAGAGGAACAGGCCGCCTTCCGGCCGGGTCCAGGTAACTCCTTCCGGCATGTACCGTTCCAGCAGCGACAGCATCCGGTCGCGCCGACGGCGGTATTCTTCGCGTGTGTGCACGAGGTTGGCGTCCAGCGCCCCGGCGCCCATGAACTCGGCGGCCATGTACTGGTCCAGCACCGGCGGACAGAGGTCGAGCGCCTGCTTGCAGACGAAGATCTGTTCCAGGACGGGTTCCGGCCCGAAGATCCATCCCAGCCGGAAGGCCGGGGCGAAAATCTTCGAGAAACTGCCCAGGTGCAGGGTCCGCTCCGGCGCCAGGGAATAGAGGGTCGGCACGTCTTCGCCCTCGTACCGGAGTTCCCGGTAGGGGCTGTCCTCGACGATGAGGCAGTCCCGTTTCCGGGCCAGGTCCACCAGGGCTTTCCGCTCCGGGAGCGGCATCGTCTCGCCGGAGGGGTTGTTGAAGTCCGGGATTACGTAGAGAAACTTCACGCGCCGCCTTTCCTCCTCTGTCAAGGGCGCTTCCCAACTCCGCACGTCGGCCCGGTAGGCCTTGAAGGACTGGAGGGCGCCCAGGTAGGTCGGCTCGGTGGTCAGGATGATATCGCCCGGGTCCACGAGGATACGGGTGCACACGTCGATGCCCTGCTGCGAGGATGTCGTGACCTGGATGTTCGCCAGCGGGACGCCGTACCGGGCGGAAAGCACCTCTCGGAGGGGCATGGCGCCCTGGGTGGAACCGTACTGGAGCACGGAAGTCCCGTATTTTTCCAGGACGACACCCGGCAACCGCTTGATTTCCTCCACCGGGAAGGTCACAGTCGCCGGATATCCGCCCGCAAACGAGCAGATCTCCGACAACTTCACCTTCCGGAAAATCTCCCGGACCGGACTCCGCATGAACGACGGTACATCCGCCGAGAACAGTCTGTCGTAATCCATGGTCATTCCCGGGTGATATGGGCTCCGAGGGCGTTCAGACGGCCGTCGATGTCCTCGTAGCCCCGGTCGATCTGCTCGATATTGTCGATGGTCGAAGTGCCCTTGGCGCTCATGGCGGCAAGGAGCATCGCGATACCGGCGCGGATATCCGGCGACACCAGCCGGGCGGCCTTCAGCGTGATGCGGTGGTCATGTCCGATGACCACCGCCCGGTGCGGGTCGCAGAGGATGATCTGGGCGCCCATGTCGATGAGCCGGTCCACGAAGAACAGCCTGGATTCGAACATCTTCTGGTGGATGAGCACGCTGCCCTTGCACTGGGTGGCCACGACGAGCATCACGGACAGCAGGTCCGGTGTCAGGCCCGGCCATGGCGCATCGGCGAGGGTCATGATGGACCCGTCCAGGAAGGAGTCGATTTCATAACTCTCCTGCTCGGGGACATAGATGTCGTCGCCCCGCTGCTCCAGGTGGATGCCGAGGCGGCGGAAGGCATCGGGAATGATGCCGAGGTCGTACCAGGATACGTCCTTGATGGTGATGGAACTCCGGTTGATGGCGGCCATGCCGATGAAGGAGCCGACCTCGATCATGTCCGGAAGGATCTTGTGCAGGGTGCCGTGCAGCTGCCCGACGCCGTGGATGCGCAGGAGGTTGGAACCGACCCCGTCGATGAAGGCACCCATGCGGTTGAGCATCTTGCAGAGTTGCTGGAGGTAGGGTTCGCAGGCGGCGTTGTAGATGGTCGTGGTGCCCTTGGCAAGGACGGCGGCCATGACGATGTTGGCCGTACCGGTCACGGAGGCCTCGTCCAGCAGCATGTAGCGTCCGGAGAGGCGTCCCTCGCAGGTCAGGTGGAAGGCCCTCCGGGAGGCATCGTATTCCATCTGCGCCCCGAGTTTGACCATGCCGTCGAGGTGGGTGTCCACGCGGCGCCGGCCGATCTTGTCTCCGCCCGGCTTGGCGAACCAGGCATGTCCGAAACGGGCCAGGAGCGGTCCCACGACCATCACCGAGCCGCGGAGCGCCGCGCACTTGCGCACGAATTCCTCCGTCTCGATGTAGGTCGTGTCCACCTCGTCGGCTAGGAAGGTGTACATGCCTTTCGCAAGGCGGGTCACCTTCACGCCCATCCCCTGGAGAAGAGCGATGAGATTCTTCACGTCCAGGATTTCCGGCACGTTGGAAAGGGTGATCGGTTCGGAGGTCAGGAGCACGGCACTGATGACCTCCAGGGCCTCGTTCTTCGCGCCCTGCGGGGTGATGGTTCCGGACAGCTTGTGTCCGCCTTCGATAATGAATCTGCTCATGGTCGTTATCTTTTCGGACTGGCCGTTCTCCCCGGCCATCCCGTTGTTTTCCTGCTTCCTTCCGGTCAGGTCTCTCCCCGGTTGGGAGGCCTGTGCCCCTTCCGTCCATTCCCATGGGCAAGGTCTCGATCCGTACCGGGGACCTTCCCCGCCTGATTTGCTTTTCCCTGTGCCCGACGGCCCTTTTCGTGGGCAAGGTCTCCGGGGGCTTTCCAGACCTTGCCCGGATGTTCCCCTACGGGTTATACGTGCTCCACCTCGGGGCGGAGGGTGATGCCGTATTTGGTGCGGATGGCGTCGATGACCTGCCCTTCCAGGGCGATGATTTCTTCCGGTGTGGCATGGCCGGTGGCATTGACGATGACGAGCGGCTGCTTCGGATAGACCTGGGCACCGCCAAGGGTCCGGCCTTTGAAGCCGCACTGCTCGATCATCCAGGCCGCCGGGACCTTTACCCGCTCCCCGACGTCATAATGCGGCACTTCGTAATCCGGTCCGTTGTCCGCCCGGGCCGTTTCCACGATGCGTGTGAAGTGTTCCCGGCTTACGACCGGGTTGCAGAAGAAACTTCCCGCGCTGCCCGTCTCGGCCGGATCGGGCAGCTTTTCGCGCCGGATGCCGATGATGGTCTCCCGGATGACTTGCGGGGTGAGAGATGGCCCGACCCCGCCTCCGCCCGGAGCCTGTTCCGTCATTTCTGCCAGCGACAGGTCTTTTGTCTTTCCGACCGGGCGGTGCAAGGGGAGAAATCTCTTTTCCAGTGCTCTACGGATGCCGCCGTAATCCAGCTTGGGCTGGGGTACGGCAGACAGGCAGAAGGTGACGGCCGTGATGATGTAACGTCCCTTCCACTCGGTCTTGAAGCGGGAAGTCCGGTAGCCGTAGCCGCATTCCGAAGCCGGAATGTCCACGAAGGTGCCGTCCGTCCGGTCGAAGGCATGGACCGTCTCGATGATATCTTTGGCCTCCACGCCGTAGGCGCCGATGTTCTGCACGGCGCTTGCCCCGGCTTCTCCCGGGATGAGCGACAGGTTCTCCGGGCCCCACAGCCCTTCACCGGCCGCCCAGGCACAGAAATCATCGAATACGACGCCGGCGCCGACCCGGACATGGACCGATGCCGGTCCGGCAGGGGAGAAGTCCGGTCGCGCCGGGTACGACGGGACTGTCCCTTGGATTCCGACATGCAGTACCGTTCCGGGGAAGTCCTTGGTGAACAGGAGGTTGGATCCGCCGCCCATGACGAAGACCGGCTGCGGGAGGGCGTCGAAGTCCAGCGCGGACAGGTCGGCTTCCTCTGTAATTTCCACGTAGGCCGCGCAGGACACCTTCATGCCGAAAGTGTTCCGCCGGGACAAATCCGTATATTGTGTCACTTCAACCATTCGTCCATCTTCGAGGCTGCGCACGCCTCTTTTTGTAAATAATTAAGGGTCAATAAGTTCCCGGTCTACCCGTGGGCCGTGTGTCATTTTTCGTGCAGGCCGCGCACCTGCCTTTCAGGAAGCCACTCTCCGTCAACATGTTACACAATATCCCTGTGCCCGGCTTCAAATTACATACCGTACGTCCTTCCCATCCCTTTCGTCGTCCCCGCCGTCGTCCGGTCTTCCCATAGCGCCGCCGTTCCCGCTGCCGGAAGCCTACGCTTCCGGCTTTACGGTCAGGGCGATCTGCAGCTCGTCGAGTTGGGCCTGGTCGATTCCGGACGGGGAGTCGATCATCACGTCGCGCCCCTGGTTGTTCTTCGGGAAGGCGATATAGTCGCGGATCGAGTCGGAGCCGCCGAACAGGGCGCACACCCGGTCGAATCCGAAGGCAAGGCCTCCGTGCGGCGGGGCGCCGAACTTGAAGGCGTTGATGATGAATCCGAACTTGTATTCCGCTTCCTCGGGGCCGATGCCCAGCACCTCGAACATGCGTTTCTGCATGTCCGCATCATGGATCCGGATGGAACCGCCGCCGAGTTCATTGCCGTTCAGCACGAAGTCGTAGGCGTTGGCGCACACCCGCTCCAGATCCTCCTTCCGGTCCGAATAGAACCAGTCGAGATGTTCCGGCTTCGGCGCCGTGAACGGATGGTGCATGGCGTAGAAGCGCTGCGTCTCGTCGTCCCATTCCAGCAGCGGGAAGTCAACGATCCACAGCGGGGCGAACACCTTCGGGTCGCGCAGGCCCAGCCGTCCGCCCAGCTCCAGCCGCAGGACCCCGAGCATGGTCTGGACCTTGCGGCGGTTGTCGCCGGAAAGGATCAGGATAAGGTCGCCGAGCCCGGCCTCGGACGCGGCGGCAATCCGTGTCAATGCCTCGGCGTCATAGAACTTGTCGATGGAGGACTTGTAGGTACGGTCCCCGTTGACCTTGATGTAGATGAGCCCCTTGGCGCCCACCTGCGGCCGCTTGACCCATTCGGTGAGTTCGTCGATCTGCTTGCGGGAATAGTCCGCCCCGCCCGGGACCACGATGGCGCCCGCGTAGGCCGCCCCGTCCAGCACGCCGAACCCGTGTCCCTTGACCACGGACGTCACCTCGTGGATGGTCATCCCGAAGCGGACATCCGGCTTGTCGGAGCCGTACCGGTCCATGGCATCGTACCAACTCATGCGCGGCAGCGGGGAGGGGATCTCCACGTCCAGCACGTTCTTGAACAGGGTGCGCATCATCCCCTCGAAGGTCGCGAGCACGTCCTCCTGCTCCACGAACGACATCTCGCAGTCGATCTGCGTGAACTCCGGCTGTCGGTCGGCCCGTAGGTCCTCGTCGCGGAAACACTTGACAATCTGGAAGTAGCGGTCATATCCCGCCACCATGAGCAACTGCTTGAAGGTCTGCGGCGACTGCGGCAGGGCGTAGAACTGGCCCGGGTTCATGCGGGAGGGCACCACGAAGTCGCGCGCCCCCTCCGGGGTGGACTTGATGAGGTACGGCGTCTCGATCTCCATGAACCCCTGCGCGTCCAGGTAGTTGCGCACCTCGTGGGCGACCCGGTGGCGCAGCGTCAGCGCGCGGCGCAGCGGTCCCCGGCGCAGGTCCAGGTAGCGGTATTTCATCCGCAGGTCGTCGCCGCCGTCGGACTCGTCCTCGATGGTGAAGGGCGGGGTCACGGACTTGTTGAGCACCGTGATGGCCGATACCTTGATCTCGATGTCGCCGGTGGGCATCTTGGCGTTCTTCGCCTGCCGTTCAACCACCTCGCCGATGGCCTGGATGACATATTCACGCCCCAGGGACGTCGCGGTGGCGACCAGCTCCGCAGGGGCATCCGCCTCGACGACAAGCTGGGTGATGCCGTACCGGTCCCGTAAATCGATGAAGGTCATCCCCCCGAGTTTGCGGGCCTTCTGGACCCATCCGGCGAGGGTGACCACTTCTCCTCGGTTCTCGATGCGGAGCGCTCCGCATGTGTGTGTACGATACATAGATATGCTGTTTTTGTTCTGATCGCATCAAACAATCTACAAAATTAGCAAAAATCTGCGTATATTGCTCACAAGCCGGATACAAACCGAGACATAAACCGATGCCCGCACCTCCGGAAACACCGAAGCGTCGTCCGGAGATACGGGCAGGGCGGTGACAGCTGCTCAGTCGGAGGCCTTGAAATAGGGACCGGTGCCCGAGATGGTCGGCCTTCCGGTCTTGAAGTATGGCCACTCCGCATTCCAGTACACCCGTTCCAGGATCATGGGGCGGGCGGCATAGTTGTCGCCGCTCCAGCGGGCATGCATGCACATCCAGTCCTCTCCGTTGTCGTCTGTGAGAATCTCGCTGTTGTGGCCCGTCCCCACGAAGGCGCCGTAGGCGTCGTATCCTTCCATGATGGTGTTGGTGAAGGATCCGTCCGCCTGCTGCCGGGAATAGGTGTCGTTGATCATGGACCATCCGTTGGGGCCGGTATAGGGCCCCTTGACGGAGGTCGAACGGCCGATGACGACCCGGTAGGTGCTTTCTCCGCCGGCGAAGGAGTTGCCCATCGAGGCGAAGAGGTAGTAGTAGCCGCCATGCTTGTGCACCATCGTCCCCTCCATGTTGTTGCCCGCCACCTTGACCGGCTCCGACCCGGGGCGGATGGCGAGCCCGTCGTCCGTCAGGTCGACGACCCAGATGCCGGAAGCGGCGCCGTAACTACCCCAGAAGAGGTATTTCGACCCGTCGTCGTCTTCGAAGTAGTTCGGATCGATGCTGTTCGAGACGCCGGTGTTCTCCAGGCTCACGATGATGCCCAGGTCCCGGAACGGCCCCGTCGGCGAATCGGAGACGGCGACCCCGGAGGTCCCGAGTTCGGAATGCTCCAGATGGCCGAGGGCATAGTAGAGGACATACTGTCCGCCGATATAGTTGATGTCCGGCGCCCACACCCGGGTGACGTCCTGTCCCCAGGTCGGACGGCTCAGGCCGCCGAAGGCGTTGCCCACCAGTTCCCAGGAGACCATGTCCTTGGAGCGGTAGACCGGCAGGTACACGACCGTAGCGGACCCGTTCGCCCCGTTCTGGGTGGAATAGGCATAGATGTAGCCGGTGCGCTCCCGGTCGTCGAAGATGGACGGGTCGGGGCAGTTGGCCTTGATGACCGGGTTGGTGTACGGCACCCCCTGGTGCTCCGTCCCGCCCGGGTCGACGACCGGACGTTCATCCAACTTCTGTTTGTGGTCGCAGGCGAGGCAGGCGGCCCCGGCCAGCAAGCAAAGGAAAAGGGATTTTCTCATGGTAGGGTCCTTTTTTCAATCACGCCAGCCCTCGTTCTGGGTCAGGGCCGGGTTCATCTCGCGTTCCTTGGCCGGGATGGGCCAGTAGCGGACGTAGCTGCCGTTGCATTGCCAGCGGTAAGTCGTCGTCCCCCAGACCTGCATCAGCCCGTTGCTGTTCATGGGCGCCCCGGGATAGGTCCCGTCCCGGAACTTCCGGTCGAGCCAGGTTCCCCAGCGCAGTTCGTTGAAGTACATCGAGTCCTCGCCGCCGAGTTCCCAGTAGAACTCGTTGCGGATGCGCTCCCGCAGGTCGTCCTGTCCGCCGACCGCCGTGCCCGGGTAGCCCGCGCTGTCCAGGGCGATGTGCCCGGCCCGGGTCCGGACCTGGTTCACGACGGCCACGGCCTCGTCCGTGCGGCCGAGTTCGTTGAGGCATTCGGCCCGGCGCAGGAGCACTTCGGCATAGCGCATCAGGATGATGTCCTGCTCATAGACCCAGCGGGTCGTGCATTCGTTGCCGACGGGGACATACTTGCGCCAGAGATAGTAGAACATGGAATTCGTATCGGTGCGGAGGTCCCACGGCTCGCGGGTGTCGGAGCGGTACGGCCAGACGAGCGTATGCGTGTGCTCGACGCCGCCGGTGGTGCCGAGGTAGGTCGAATACGGGGTGATGACGGCCTTCTTCAGCCGCGGGTCGCGGTTGTCGTACGCCCGCCGGATGCGGGTCTCGTTGCCGTTGGGCAGGTATTTCGACAGGTCCGCCCCCGCGGCGGCCATGCGGGTCCGCTCCTCGTCGGTCATCCCGTCGCGGAGGAAGAACACGGCCCGTTCCGCCGGCGTCATGTCGTTCCAACCCGGAAGATAGGTCTCCCAGTCGAAGGGCGTGCCGTCGGCATTCTCGAAGGACTGGACGTAGGCCGGGTTCGGCAGGTAGTTGTTCCAGGCCGACCCGCCGGTGTTGCGGTTGCCGTAGTTGATGCCGCGGACGTTGCCCATGCCGCTCTGCTCGACGCACTGGACAGCGAAGATCATCTCGGCGCACTGCTCGTTCTCCGGCTTGAGGAGGGCCGCCCAGTCGCCGGTGAAGAGACGGTAGCCGCAGCGTTCGACGGCCTCGAAGTCGTCGAGGGCCTTCTGCCATTCCCCGAGCCACTGCCAGGCGATGCCCCGGTAGGCGTAGGCGGCGCCCTTCGTCGCCCGTCCGTAGTCGCTGCTGCCGGCGGCATACATGTCGGGCAGGTTCTCGTCGGCGATGCACGCCGTCAGGTCGTCGATGACCGCCTCCCAGACCTCGCGTTCGGAGGAACGGGGAAGTTTGGCGGTCGACGGGTCCTCGACGTAGTCCAGGTAGAGCGGGACGCCGCCCCACAGGACGTTGAGGTAATAGTAGGCGTAGGCGCGCAGGAACCGGGCCTCGGACTTGAGGCGGGACTTGCCGGCGTCGTCCATGTCCGGGACCCCGTCCAGGTGCGCGATGGCGTCGTTGGCCCGGAAGATGAAGGTGTAGAAGAACTTGAACATGTTCGCGACGTCGGAGGAGGCCGGTGTGCCGGACCCGTAGATGGACAGGTAGTGTTCATTCCAGTTCTTGTCGATGTCCATCACCGAGGAATAGCCCTCGAAGAAAATCCGCCAGGAATCGCCGTTGCCCTCGGAATACAGGTTGTAGAACTCGTTGTAGATGCCGTTGACGGCGCTGGTGGCGAGGGTCGCCTTCTGCCAGACTGTGTTGGAGGAGATGCTGGAGGTCGGCACGGTGTCCAGCAGGTCGCCCCGGCAGGAGACCGCCGCCGTGGCGACAAGGAGGATGCTGATAATCTTTTTCATGGCTCTCAGAAAGTTACGTTGACACCGAGGGCATACTGACGCATGGTGGAATAGCCGGCGGTGGCCCGCATTTCCGGGTCCATGCCGGAGAAACCGGTGATGGCGAAGAGGTTTTCACCCGTGGCGAAGACGCGCAGGTTGCGGATATAGGCCTTGCGGGTCCATTTCTCGGGCAGCGTGTAGCCGAGGGTGATGTTCTTCAGTTTGAGGAAGTCGCCCTTCTCCAGGTGCAGGGTCGAGACGGCGCTCGACTGGTCGTTGCCGGAGAGGTAACTCAGGCGGGGTTGCCGGGAAGAGAGGTTCGTCCGCGGGTCTTCCGGGTTCTTCGGGTCGAAGAAATAATGGTCCTTCGCCACGGCGTCCGCGATGGTGTAGCCGTAGATGGTGGCGGAGGAGTTCGACGCCAGCCGGTAGTAGTAGATGCTGAAGCCGGCGGCCCCGGACCAGTTCATGGAGAAGTCCAGTCCCTTCCACGCGAGGTAGGCGTTCAGGCCGTAGTTGTACTTCGGGGTCGTGGACGTCCCGCAGAAGTCGTAGTCGTAGGTGTTGCCGTAGATGCCGTCGCCGTTGGTGTCGGCATAGAGGTATTCGCCGTACCAGAGGCCGTCCTTGCGGACGGTGTGGGACGGGTAGAAGTCGTAGCCTTCGGCGATCATGGCGCGCAGCCACTTCATGTCGTCCACGGTGCGGACCATGCCGTCGCGCGGGCCGCCGTCGATGTCGACCGACCCGTCGTCGTTCCAGTAGCGGCCGGTCCCCTGGTAGACGGAGGGCAGGTAGAATTCGTTGATGAGATGCCCTTCGAGGATGCGGTTGTTCGAGCCGGTGGACACGTCGCCGATGTTGGTCGTGTAGACCAGGTTGCCGTCGGCGTCGGTGGTCCAGCCCCGCTGGAGGGTCCCCTTGTACTTCTCGACCCGGTTGCGGTTGAAGGAGAAGTTGCCGGAGATGCCGTAGGAGACGCTGCCGGCCTGGTCCTTCCAGGAGAGTTCCAGTTCGACGCCCTTGTTGGAGACCTCGGCGAGGTTCTGGCGGGGCCCGGAGGCGTTGCCCATCACCATGAGCATGTCCGGACGGTAGAGGATGCCGTCGGTGTACTTGCGGTAGAGGTCGACCGTCCCGGAGAGGCGTCCCCGGAAGAAGCCGAAGTCCAGCCCGAGGTTGGTCACGGTGGTGGCCTCCCAACTGAGGGCCTCGTTGGCGATGGAGGTGATGGCGAGGCCGCTCACGAGGCCGCCGCCGAGCGAATAGTTGGCGGTGCTGTAGGTCGGCTGCCATTCGTAGTTGCCGATGGAGTTGTTGCCCAGCCGTCCCCAGGAGGCCCGGAGTTTCAGGTTGTCCACGGGGATGCTCTCCATGAAGGGCTCCTGGCTGATGCGCCATCCGGCCGAGAAGGAGGGGAAGACACCCCAGCGGTGTTCCGGGGCGAACCGCGACGAACCGTCATACCGGAGGTTGGCCTCGAAGAGATAGCGGCTGTCGAAGGCATAGTTCACCCGCCCGAAGAAGGAGCGGGCGCCCCATTCGGTCCCCGAGCCGCCGGCGCTGTAGGGTTCCGTCGCGGAGGACGGGTCGCCGATGGCGGCATCCTGCAGGCCGAGTTTGGACAGGGAGCCGGTGCGCTGCTGGAAATGCTGCTCCTCGTAGCCGGCCATCGCGGACACCTCATGCCGGCCGAGGGTCTGCGCATAGGTCAGCGTCTGGGAGAGTTTGTAGTGGTCCTCGCGGTTGTAACTCATGGAGGTGTACAGTTCGGACGGGTCGGCGGGGGCGGCGACGTACTGGCCCTGGGAGAAACTGTATTTCCCGTAACCGGTGTCGATGGAATGCTCCTCGTTGCGGAAGTCCTTGTAATAGAGGTCGATGTTGTAGTTGAACCAGCGCAGGAACTTCACGTTGGCATAGAAGTCGGTGAACAGTTGGTGGTTGATCCGGTAGCCGCGCGAGGTGTTCATGTCCAAGAGCGGGTTGTGGCTCTGCGGGTCCTCCTCGTTGGCCTCCGGGCCGCCGTACATGCCGTTCCAGTAGGGATAGACGCCCGGGACCATCTTCTGGGTGTTCAGCGACGTCAGCGAGCCGGTGTTGCCCCGCTCGTTGTCGGTGTGGTAGCCCCAGACCCGGCCGCCGAGGCGCAGGAAGGAGGTGACGTCGGAGAAGACGTTGACGCGCGCGAAATACCGCTTGTAGCCGGTGTTCTCGATGATGCCGGGGTTGTCGATATAGGAGAGGGACAGGTTGTAGCCCACGCGGTTCTCCTTCCCGGAGACGGTCACCGAGTGCTTCTGCATCCACTTGTCCTGGTAGATTTCGTCCCACCAGTCGGTGTTCGGATAGGCGACGAAGTTGTAGTAGCCCGTGGAGGCGCGTCCCATCGGGTCGGCCTCCGCCGTCCGCCACTGGTCGATGGTGAACTGCGAGAACGGGGCCGCAAGGCCGACATTGACCGCCGACTCGTTCATCAGTTCCATGTACTGCGCGTAGTTGGAGACGGTGTGGATGACCTTGAACGGCTGGTCGTAGGAGAACGTCGCGCTGTAGGTGACCTCCACCTTGCCGTCGGCCGCGCCGTTCTTCGTGGTCACGAGGATGACGCCGTTGGCGCCCCGGTTGCCGTAGATGGCGCAGGAGGCGGCGTCCTTCAGGACCGAGATCGAGGCGATGTCGTTCGGGTCGACGTTGGAGATGCTCTGCTCCATGCCGTCGACCAGCACGAGCGGGCCGCTGCTGTTGAGGGTGCCCAGGCCGCGGACCGTGTAGGAGAAGCCTTCGGAATACGGGTTGCCCGAGGCTTGCATGACCTGGAGGCCCGGGATGGCGCCGGTCAGGGCCTGGGCGGCGCTGAACATCGGCCGGGACTGTGTCCCGACGGATGCGAAGTCCATCGCGGCGACCGAGCCGGTCAGGTTGACTTTCTTCTGCACCCCGTAGCCCACGACGACGCTCTCCTCGAGTTGGATGCGGTCCTGGAGCAGGGTGACTTCGTAAGAGTCCGTGCCGTCGGCCAGCGTGATGACGGCCTTGGCGAAGCCGATGCCGACGACTTCGAGCGTCCGGGTCCCGGACGGGACCGGCAGGGCGAAGCGGCCGTCAATGTCGGTGGTGGTGCCGGTGGTCGTCCCCGGAATCAGGACGGAGACGCCGATGGCTGGCTCTCCCCCTTCTTCGAGGACGCGGCCGGTGATGGTCCGGGAATACTGTGCCCATGCAGAAGGCATGGCGGCGAGAAGGACCAGGATGGTCAGGGTAACCAATCGTTTCATACCTTCGGAACTATTTGAACATGAGTACATAGAGATTTTCGAATTCGGCGTCGTTCAGGTCGCCGGCCTGGTGGCTGGCCGTCGTGTCGAGGAAGTGGCGGCGCTGGTGGGGGAAGAATTCCGCGCCGCGGAGGTTGCCTTCCCGGTAGGCCCCGCCGTCCTGCAGGAGGATGGTGTTCCAGTAGTTCTCCTCCCAGAGGGCCCCGCTGGTGCAGCCCATGTCGACGAGGGCCTGGGCGACCTCGTAGACGGTCGAGCCGTCCTGGGTGGTGCTGGTCCATTGCGGCTGCGCATGGGAGTTGATGAGCATCTCGGTCTGGAGGATGACCACGGCGCCTTCTGCCGTGCAGCCGATGGCGGTGCGGCCGCTGCGCTGGGTCATGTAGGTCTCCAGCGGCTTCCAGTTGCTCCAGTCCGGGGTGATGAACGTATGCACGTCGGGGATGGGGGTCCATTCCTGGCGGTAGTTGGACTGGGAACGGCTGTCTTCGCCGCCGACGAGGTTGGCCCCGTCCTGGACGAGCATGAAGCAGCCTCCCGCGGCGAAATCGACCTCCCACGGGGCGCCGTCGGCGGCCGTCGGCGTCTCATGCGGCTTGGCGAAATGGTAGAGCACCCCGTCCACCGGCCAGGCATAGCGGATTTCGGCCTTGCCGTCCTTCACGCCGAGGACCGGCGGCGTTCCGAACGACGGGACGCGGGCGAAGTTCCCGTTGCGGTAGACGACCGGGCTGATATAGGAGTTGGATGCGGTCGCGGAGACCCGCCACATGCCCGGTCCCTGGTACGGGACGAACACGGTATGGCCGGGGTTGTCTTCCAGGGCGAGGGAGACCTTGGAGCGCGAGGTCGGGGAGAAGTCGGCCTTGGCTTTCAACTGCCCCTCCACCCGTCCGCCCGTGATGACGATGGCCCAGCCGGTCCGGCCGGCGGTTCCCGAGAGGGACGTTGTCTGGTAGATGGCGATATGGTCCGGAAGGGTCACGTCGTGCGCGGCGCTCCAGGGCAGGGAGACGTCCTCCCAGCGGCCGGGGCCGGTTTCGATGGCGGAGCCCGCCGTGGCGGCGAGGGTATAGGTCTTTTCGTAGCCGATGGTCTTGTCGAGGACCTTGATCTCGGCCATCTTGCCGTTCAGGTCGAGGGCGGAAAGGTCCAGGGGTGCGACCAGTTCCGCATCCTCGGCCAGGTCCAGTTGGACCTGCACGCCGGAAAGGGCGTCGCGGCTGACCGTGTTCACGAATTTCAGGGTCATATGGCTGCCGACGGGGGCGGTGGACACGGTCTCCTCGCCGGCGGTGCCCCGGAGGCCCCGGATCTGCTGGTAGAGTTGTCCGGAGACACGGTAGCGGAGGTCGTCGATGCCGTCGTTGACCGTGATGGTCTGGGCGGCGCTGAGGTTCAGGTTGAAATCCCGGGTTTCGGGGGAGACGCGGGCCCCCCATCCGGGGTCCACCTCCAAGATGCAGGGAATGTTGTCAAGGTCCGTGCGGGCGCGGAATTCGAACACGATGTTCCGGTCGACGTCGTCGATGGCGGCATCGATCCAGCGGCCGTCGGCATCCTGGGCCCGGAAGGAGAGGATCGGATGCTCGGCGTACCCCTTGTCTTCGGACGGAGTCACGTCGAGTTCCTTCTCCCCGCACGAAACCGCCCCGGTCAGCAGGAGCAGCAGGAGGGCGGCTGCACAAGGAGGATTCAGAAAGGTCTGTCTCATGGAAGTCAGTTTTTAGTGGTTATCGTTTCCCCTATCCCTTCAATCAAAACTGACAAAAATAAGGGTTTTGGATACGAAAAAGCAACAGCGAAACGAAATTGTAACAACTTTCGTTTCGCTGCGCTTCAAGTTCCGGCCGACGGGATCACCGCAGGACGAACCGGTGGGAAAGGAAGGTGGAGTCCCCGGCGTAGAAGTCGACGGAGACGTGTTTCCCCTTGACATCCAGCCGGTAGGAACCGGCCGCCGGGGAGTGGCTGTACTGCCGGAGACCGGGGCGGTATTCCTCGAAGAGGGCCGTCTCGTCGGGGATGGGTTGTCCGTTGTCCAGGCGGCTCATCTTCTTGCGGAGTTCGCCGTACTGGTCCGCGCCTTCGGCGTCGATGACGTAACGGCCCTGTTCCTCGCGGGCCCAGACGCTGTTCATGGTCATCTGCGTGATGCGGCCGCCGTCGCCCCACCAGTCGGCGAATTCCGTCTTGTGCGTGTGGCCGCACAGGACGATGGCCTTGCGCCGGGCGAAGGCCTGCCGGAAATGGAGCCGGGCCTCGGTGTGCTCCGGCGTGTCCTTTCCGTGGTAGAACCACCGGCAACTGCCGCCGTCGAAGGGGAACACCGGCCCGTGGACCACGATGAACGTGTGCCGGGCGCCCCGGGTCTCCTTCAGGAGTTTCTCCACCTCGGCGTCGTCCGGGTGGTTGAAGTCGATGACGAGATAGGCATCGCTGTCGACGGTGAAGGCGAAGGTCGTCTTGGCGATGTCCTTCCCCAGTTCCTCCGACATGCGCTTCGGCATGTATTCGTGGTAGACCTTCTTGGCATCGGTGCCGCGGATGTCGTGGTTGCCGACGACCGTCACGAGGGGCAGGCCGCCGAACTGGCCCTTGAAGTCGTCCATCACGTCGTCCAGCATCTGGCGGTGCACCGCGCCGTCGCCGCAGTCGCCCTGGATGAGGTCGCCCATCTGGAGGACCATCCGGGTGTCGTCGTCGACCAGGCAGGCGGCCCGTTTGACCAGACGGGGGCAGCGTTCCCGCCACATCTCGCCGTTGCGGGCGAACTCGGCCCGCTGTACGCGGTTAAGCCATTCCGTGGGCTCGTTGTAATGAGAGTGGTACACGTCGGCGGGCTCGGTGTCGAAGTGGGTGTCGCCGAGGATGACGAGGTTGTAGTCGTCCTTTTTGCGCTTGGTCTTGCCTTCCAGCAGCGGCATGGGGCCGGTCAGGCCCAGTCCGACCAGGCCTGTTGCCGAAAGGGTGAGAAATTGTCTTCTATCCATATCGATGAATGTCCAGAGGGTCAGTTGTCGATTTCCCGGAGCACCTGTTCCGCCTTGGCGTAGCCGTCGGCAGGGGCGTTCCAGTAGGCGGCGAGGATGAGGGCGCCGACAAGCCCGAAGGCGATGGAGACGATGAAGACGGCGTTCCAGCCCATGTCCGGGCGGTCGGCCAGGTAGCCGAACCCGATGCCGGAGATGGTGGTCGCCGCGTAGCAGAAGATGCCGCAGAAGCCGTTGGCGGAGCCGGAGGCCCGCTTGGTGGCATACTGCGAGCAGCTGACGCCCAGCAGGGCCTGGGGGCCGTAGATGAAGAAGGCCGAGGCGACGATGAGGATGGCGCTCCAGATCCACGGGGCACCCTGCGGGATGCGCCAGAAAGCGGCGAAGCACAGGGTGGCGCCGAGGGTGCACAGGGCGCTCGTCCGGAGGGTCTTGTTCTGGAGGAAGCGGTCGGTGACCCAGCCTGCGGTGATGGTGCCGAGGACGCCGCCGATCAGTTCGGAGGCGGCCACGATGCTCGCCGCAAGGGCGATGTCGAAGCCTTTGTACTGGGTCAGGAAGGAGGTGCCCCATTCGAGGATGGTGAACCGGATCACATAGACGCAGAAGTCGGCGATGGAAATGCCCCAGATGACGGGGTTGCGGAAGACCATCTTGGACAGGAAGCGCTTGTAGCGCTCGCCGGTCAGCTGCTCCTCGGGTTCGGCGGCGATGTCCGGGGCCTCGTTGTCCAGTTCCGTCACGGGCGGCAGGCCGTACTCGGACGGGTCGTCCTTGAGGGTGAAGAACATGAGGACGGCTCCGAAGAGGGCGATGACGGCGGGGACGATGAAGCAGAGGTTCCAGGCGCTGTAGCCGAATTTCGACAGCATCCATCCGCACAGGGCGATGACGAGGCCGGCCCCGATGGAATGCGAGGCGTTCCAGATGCTCTGCTTGGTGGCCAGTTCCGACGGGCGGAACCAGTGGGCCATCATGGCGGCGGTGGGCGGGTAGCCCATGCCGTGGACATAGCCGTTGAGGACCCACAGGGAGCCGATGAGGTACACCAGGCCGAGGGTCGCCTTGCCCTCCCCGTCGAGGAGGTTCATGAAGCCGTTGAGTTTCGGGGAGAAGCAGATGGCGAGGTTGATGACACAGGAAAGGACCAGCCCGAGGGTCATCAGCAGGCGCTTGGAGTACCGGTCGGCCAGCAGGCCGTTGACCATCCGCGACACTCCGTAGACGATGCCGTTGAGGGTCAGGAAGGTGCCGAGCTGGACCTTCGAGAGGCCGAGGGCGGCCTCCATGGCCGGGATGGCCGCACTGAAGTTCTTGCGGAGGAAGTAGTAGCAGGTGTAGCCGACAATCAGCACCAGCAGCGTCCTCCATTGGAGTTGGATGTATCTTTTCCTTGTCGTTGTATCCATAGTCGTACTGTTTCCGCCAAAGGTAAACATTTCCCGTGGAAGTTCCGCCTCTTTTTTGCTATCTTTGCGGCACGTTGAACCATGATGAGTAAAAAAGAACCTGCCGCATTTTTCCTCCTTCGGGCCCTCGTCCCTCCCGGCCTGACGGTGCCAGTCCACCCACCCGCACTCATATGCCGCGGGCGACACGTTCCAAAATGCAGCAGGTTCTTTTTACGGAATACGGATGCCATGCTATGGAAGTTAGAGCGAAAAAGGCCCTCGGCCAGCATTTCCTGACCGACCAGAAGGTCGCCCAGGCCATCGTCGATGCCCTGCAGGGCCCGCTGGACGGGACTGTCCCCGTCCTGGAGGTCGGGCCCGGCATGGGGGTACTGACCCGGTATCTCCTGGAGCGGGAAGACATCGACCTGAAACTGGTGGAGATCGACGGCGAGTCGGTGGAGTACCTGTTGACCCATTTCCCCGGGATGCAGGGCCGCCTCATGCAGGCGGATTTCCTGACCCTGCCCCTGGAGCGCATCTTCCGGGGACCGTTCGCCGTCATCGGGAACTTCCCCTACAACATCTCCTCGCAGATCTTCTTCAAGATCCTGGACCACAAGGACCATGTGCCGCAGGTCGTCGGCATGGTCCAGAAGGAGGTCGCCGAACGCATTGCCGAAGGGCCGGGGTCCAAAACCTATGGCATCCTATCCGTCCTGCTCCAGGCCTGGTACGATATCGAATACCTGTTCACCGTGGGGGCGGGCTGTTTCGCCCCGCCGCCGAAGGTCGAGTCGGCCGTCATCCGCCTGAAACGGAACGCCCGCACCGGTCTCGGCTGCGACGAAAGCCTGTTCAAGGCGGTGGTCAAGACCTCCTTCGGCCAGCGGCGGAAGATGATGCGCAGTCCCCTGAAACCCCTCGCCCGGGCCAAGGCCGCCCGCGAAGGCTGGACCGACGGGCAACTCGCTGACTTCCTAGCCCAGCCCGTCTTCTCCCTCCGCCCCGAAACCCTCTCCGTCGAGGATTTCATCGCCCTCACCAACCTCCTCGCCTGACCACCGGACGCGGTGCTAGCGGGGGCGGATCAGGATGATGTTGGGAACGGTGCGCTGCCCGGCGTGGTCGTATCGACGGTTGTCGCAGGGGTGGGAGACCGCCCCGGCATCCCGGGTCCACAAGACGCTGGACCCGCCGCCGTCGAGGTTGATGGCATCCTGCAGGCCGAACAGTCGGGCGATCCGGACGGTTTCGGGGATGGTCGCGCCGTCGCCCTGCCCGGGGAAGCGTCCGTCGATGACGACCAGGTACACCCAGCCGTCAGCCGTCGTGCCGATGAAGGTGCGGGGGTGCCGTTTCTGGAAAAATCCCGTCGACGGCCATTCCGACCGGGCTTCCCGGCCGTCCAGGATCAGGACCGGCCCGGAGGCGACGGCGTCCCGGCATCGCCGGGTGACGGCGGCATAGTCCGTAGTGTCGCAACGGACGATACCGACCTTCCGGCCACGGACGGTCAGCAGGCCGTCGGTCCGGGACAGTTCCGAGGGCGTGGTGTTTCCACACAACTGCTTCTCGTCCAGGATGAACGTGACCGGATAGAGGGTCTTCATATTGAAATAACTGCCGTTCACGGCGGCCACGGCCTTGTATCGCCGGGCCAGGGCCTCGGTGCTGTCGGCCAGGGTGCCCGGAGCCGAGACGATGTCGGTCCGGAACCGCCGGGCCTTGTAGCGGAGCACGGAGATGCTCTGTACCGAACCGAAGAGGGGGACCTGCGCCGATCCATAGCGGGCCCCGTGTCCCAGGTCCTGCCAATGCCAATCCGTTGCGGCGAACACCTCGGCATCCTGTGCCGACGCCGTCAGGCACAGCAGGGCCTCGAGGACCAGACAAATCCCATGTTTCATCAAGCAAAAAAGAGCCGAAGAATCTGCTTTTAGAAGCCGAAAAAATAACCTGCTTCAAAAGCGACATTTGCCCGGAAAGGGTCGCGAAGCGACAGGAGCGTTGAAGCAGGTTATTTTTTACACATTACTTAGAAGCTGTTTAGAAATTGATGGAGAAACCCACGCCGTTGCGCGTACCGCCGAAACCCGCGCTGGTACGGGGCTTCGGACCGTAGTTGCGGACGAAGTCATCGAGCATGTCGTCGAGTTCCCGACGGGCCTGACGGTGCCATTTGAATCCGAGCACGTTACCGACAGTACCGGCGGCAACCGCTACGGCTCCGACCACCATCCAGCCCGGCTCGTCCTCGGAGAGGCCATAGCCGAAACCATAGGCGCCGGCACAGGCTGCCGGGATGGACGCCGCGATGCAGGTATTGCTCCAAAAGAGTTTTTCCTTGGCCTTGCGGTAGCGGCTGCCGTAGACGGAGATGCCGATGGCGTCGGTGAAACCGCGGTGCAGTTCCAGTTCGAGATTGTCGCCGATGGCCGGGTTCACATAGTAGTCGCCGGGACGGCCGCCGTTGATGCCGAGGTTGACATCGGGCTGCCGCCTTTGGGCAGACGCTGTCCCTGCAACCAGCAGGAACAGCGTCAGAATGAAAGTCAGCCGCTTCATCAGTCTTCTTCCTGCTCCTGGGCGGCGTATTCGGCGAGGAGTTTGGTCTGGACGTCGGCCGGGACCTGCTGGTACTCGGCGAACTTCATCTGGAAGGTCGCGGATCCGCCGGTGAGGGAACTCAGGATGGTGGAGTAGCGGTAGAGTTCGGCGAGCGGGACGCGGGCGTGGAGGACGGTGAAGCCCTTGTCCATGTCCTGGTTCATGATCATGCCGCGGCGGGTGTTGAGGTCGCTCATGCAAGGACCCACATACTCGTTCGGGGTGATGATGTCCACGTTGTAGATCGGTTCGAGGATCTTCGGACCGGCATTGCGGAAGGCCTCCTTGAAGGCGTTGCGGCCGGCGATGATGAACGCGATTTCCTTGGAGTCGACCGGGTGCATCTTGCCGTCGTACACATACACGCGGATGTCGCGGGCGTAGGAACCGGTGAGCGGGCCTTCCTCCATCTTGGACTTGATACCCTTGAGGATGGCCGGCATGAAGCTCAGGTCGATGGAACCGCCGACGACGCAGTTGTAGAATTCCAGCTTGCCGCCCCATTCGAGGTCGGAGATGTCCTGGCTCTTGAAGTTGAAGACGGTGTCCTTGCCGTCGATCTTGAAGTTCTTCGGCGCCGCCTCACCCTCGACGTACGGGCAGACGAGAAGGTGGACCTCACCGAACTGGCCGGCGCCGCCGGACTGCTTCTTGTGACGGTACTGGGCGGTCGCGATCTTGGTGATGGTCTC
>JAFUZO010000005.1 GCA_017476575.1 Bacteroidales bacterium
ACCGGCGGGCTCATCGGCTCCATGGCCGGAAACTCCACGGTCTTGCGATGCTCCGCATCCGGGAATGTGACATCCCGTGCCGGAAACCATGTCGGCGGCCTGATCGGCAATGCCTGCCGGTCGGCCGGCGATGTCCTCATCGAGGATTGTTTCGCCTCCGGCGATGTCTCGGTCGTCTCGGGCCAACGGATGGCGGGCGGTTTGATCGCAGTCGTAGAAAACAGGACAGGCGTGACCGTCCGGCGATGCTTTGCCAGTGGCCGTGTGACGTCGGGCTGGTCGCAGGCCGGGGGGCTGATGGCCATCGCCAAGTTGGCGACCTTGACCGATTCCATGGAGTTCACCTTGGAGCATTCGGTGGCATGGAACCCGGCCGTCCTCACCCAGTCTTTGTCAGGAAACTGGAGTTCCGGCGGGATCATCGGTGTCTCCAATGTAACCAACCGGCTTTCGGGGAACTATCGTCGCCCCGACATGGAGTTCTACGACCGTCCGGGATGGGACCTCTTCGACCAGGCGGATGTCTCACCGACGGCTCCGCTGGAGGGGTATGATGCCTCCTTGTACTATTATCCGTACCATGGGAAGGCGGCCCCCTCCGGGGCGACCCTCTCGTCTGTGGCCCGGTCGCTAGGCTGGCCGGAATCGGTGTGGGACCTGTCCGGGGATGTCCCCGCCTTTCAGCCTCTCAGCCAACGGCCCCGGTAGAGGCGGACGAGGAAGAGGAGGCCGCGGAAGTTGAGCTCGACGGCCATGGCGATCCAGAAGCCCTTGAGGCCAAGGACCGGGGTGAGGAAGACGGCGGGCAGGATGCGGACAATCCACATGGCCCCGAAGTTCATGATGCTGGGCCACTTGGTGTCTCCGGCACCGACACAGGCCCCGTAGGCGACGATGGAGGCGGCATAGCCCGCTTCCGCAAAGGCTTCGATGCGGAGCATGCGGGCGCCGAGGTCGATGACATCCGCGTCGGGAGTGAGCAGCCCCATCATCTGCGGGGCGAAAAGGTACATCAGGAACCCCAGGAAGGCCATGATGCCCATGGCCAGGAAGGTGTTGATCCAGGCGAACCGGCGGGCGAGTTCTTTCCGCCCGGCGCCGACGGACTGGCCGACGAGGGTGGTGGCGGCGTCCGAGATGCCGTAGCCGGGCATGTAGCAGAAACTCTCGGCGGTGATGGCGAAGGAGTTGGCGGCGATGGAGATAGTCCCGAGCGGGGCGACGATGACGGTCGAGGCGATGTGGGCACCACGCATCAGCACGTTCTGCAGGGCCATCGGTCCGCTGATGCCGAGGGCCTTGTCCAGCACCGGACGGGTCGGGCGGAAACGGCCGTGGTCCTGCCGGAGGTTGAGCTCCGGAGACTTCACGGCCAGGAAATACAGCATCAGGAGGGCGGTGACCAGTTCGGCGAGGCCGGTCCCGAGGGCCGCTCCGACCACGCCCAGTTCCAGCCCATAGATGAACAGGTAGTTGAAGCCCACGTCGAGGACGCACATGCCGATGTTCAGGAGGCTTGGAATCTTCATCTCGCCGCTGGCCTGGAGCATGGAGGCGCACATCCAGTCAAGCTGCATGGCCGGCAGGAAGAGGGAGACGACGAGGAAATAGCGGGACGCGTCGCCGCTGATGTCGGGGCCGCCGCCGAGCCAGCGGGGGAGCGGTGCGGACACAGCCAGGCCGAGGAGGGCGATGGCGCCGCTGAACACGAGGGCGCTGACCAGGCCCTGCCGGAGGACGCTGCGGGCAGATTTGAAGTCGTCGGCGCCGACCAGGTGGGCGACCTGGACCGAGAATCCGCTTGTACAGGCCATGCAGAATCCTCCGAGAAGCCACAGGCAGGTGGACACGATGCCGATAGACGCTCCGGCCTCGGCCCCGAGATGGCCGACCATGGAGGCGTCGATGTATTGCATCAGGACAGAGGACAACTGGGCGATGATGGCCGGGTAGCTGAGCAGCAGGGACAACCGAAGCTGCTGTCCCCCCGTCAGCGTCCCGCCCGTTCGGATCTGCGAAAGCAGGATATCCTTGGTTCCTCTCATCTACTCCTTGAACGCGTCCATGACCACCGACGGCCTCCCGTCCGTGGTGAAGGCCCCCATGTCATAGGAATTCCAGGTCTCCCGCTTGCCGGTATACCGGTGGATGGCATCGGCGTCGCTGTAGACGGCGGGTTTCCACCACCCGTAGACCTCCGGCTCCCAGTAGAAGACCCCGGCGCATTTTCCGGTGGCGGTGACGGCGGTCATGAATCCAGAAAGGACAGTGGCGGCTGCGGTTTCATCCGCCTGGGTCTTGACTCCCACTTCAGAGATGATGATATCGACTCCGTATGTGGCGGCAAGCGCGTTGACCCGGTCCGCAGCCTGCGTGTTGTACCGGGCGGCTGTCATCCCGGTCTCTGCCTGCGGGTAATGCGAAAGGGCGATGAGGTCGAATTTCCCACCGCCTGCGCGGAGTTTTTTGAACCACCAGTCGTTGTCTTCGTAGGCATTGTCGAGGTGCGGCATGACCTTGATGTCCGGGAAGACGGCCTTGGCGGCGTTATATCCGGCCATATACAGCTGGATAAAATGCGCCCATCCGTCCGGGAGGTCTCCGTGGGTGTCCCACAGCTGGCCGGCAGGCCAGAGCATGCCGTTGCGGGTTTCGTTCCCGATTTGCACCCAGGCGGGCGTGACCCCGGCGTCCTTGAGTGCTTGCAGGACCTCCGTCGTATGGGCGGTCACATGGGCCGCCATCTTGGCGATGTCGCCCGTGTCGTCGGCCCAGGCCGCCGGGACGCCCTGGCGTGACGGGTCGGCAAAGAAGTCGCTGTAGTGGAAATCCAGCATGAGGGCCAGTCCGGCTTTGGCCGCGCGCCCGGCCAGACGTACGACATCGTCCTTCCCGCTCCATCCTCCGTACGGGTCGACCCACACGCGCAGCCGCACGGCATTGATGCCGACTTCCTTGAGCACGTCCAGGATGTCGGCGGCGGTCCCGTCTTGTTTCTTGAAGACCTTTCCGTCCTGCTCCATCTCGGACACCCAACTGATGTCCGCCCCCTTGGCAAAGGCAGGCGTCTCCACGACGACTGTCCCCTTCCCGCAGGAGAGGACCGCCAGGGCGCATATCGCTGTCATCAGATACCTTTTCATACACATTCCTTTATCAAATTACAAAAATAAGCAAAAAATTCCATATCGCCCCGCCCCCGCCCCATCCCCGTCATGCCCGTCCTCGTCCCCTCATGCCCGGCTCCGTCCGGGCATCTGGCCCGAAGCACCTACCACCCTATCTCACAACTGCTTACGCGTTTTCAGGTGCAAATCCATTTGCACCTGATTTCGTGTAATGCACTGTGCTGTAGTCGTTTGACTGCCGCGCGGCGTCACAGGCGGTAGGGCGGGACTTCGCCGCGGTCGATGAGGGAGCGGAGGGTGTCGAGAAGGTCGGGGCTTTCCGGGCCGAAGGCGGTGCGGATGTCCTGCAGGGTGTACTCCTCGTGGCCGTGGATGAAGTCTTTCAGGCGGCCGGCCAGGTCTTTCGGATTCGCGGCACTCTCCCGGCAGATGTCGCAGTGGCCGCAGTCGACCGTCTCTGTCTGTCCGAAGTAGCGGAGGAGGAAACGGGAGCGGCACTCGTCCGTCTCCTGGACATAGTCCTCCATGGCCTGCACCCTTTCCCGATACGTGCTGCGGAGCAGCTGGTAGCGCTGCGGCGAAAGCTGGACATTGCCCGGGTGCAGGCGGTCGTGCTGGAGATACAGGACATCGGCATGGTCGGCCGGGATGTACTTGATGACATGGTTGATGCCGAGTCCGTAGAGCAGCTGCCGCAATTCCGGCACGGTGATGCCCGTCCTGCGGGCGACGGCCTCCTCGTCGACGGAGACCGGGAAGGAGAAAAGACCCGTATAGCTGCGCATGAGCGTCTCCAGCAGCGGGACCATGCGTGGATCGGGCAAGTCGATGCCGTAGAGCCCGGCCCGGTCGACGGTGATCTGCACGCGAGTCTGGATGTCCATGTCCTCGGTGTACGTCCAGTGCCCTTCGCGCCCGATGTAGCGGATGGCGTAGAAGGCCGCGGCCCGCTGGAGGTGGAACCGGGCGCAGAACTCCTCCAGATTGAACTTGAGCTGGCGGCCGATGCCAGCGTCGTAGGGAATCTCGAAGAAAAGGTGGACCTTCTGATAGATATCCTCGATGTATTCCAGGGAAGGGAAGGAGACGGTCTCGATCTGTCTGAGTCGTCGCAGGTCGATGGCGTTCCACAGCAGGACGGCGTAGGAACGCAGGCCGTCCCGCCCTCCGCGGCCGGCTTCCTGGAAATAGGCCTCCAGGCTGTCCGGCAGGTCGGCATGGACGACGAACCGGACATCCGGCTTGTCGATGCCCATCCCGAAGGCGTTGGTGCAGACCATGACCCGGATGCGGCCGGTTTGCCAGTCCTCCTGCCGCAACGTACGGGTGACGGCGCCGAGCCCGGCATGGTAGGACGAGACGGAAACCCCGCCCTGGCGCAGGAAGGCGGCCAGTTCCTCCGTCTTCTTCCGGTTGCGGACATACACGATGCCCGAGCCGGAGACCCCGTTGCAGATGGCCAGCAGCTGGCCGAGCTTGTCCTCGGTGCGCCGGACGATGTAGGAAAGGTTGGGGCGTTCGAAACCGGACCGCAGGAGGTTCTTTTCCGGGAAATGCAGGCGGTCCATGATATCGTCCGCCACAGCCGGGGTCGCCGTCGCCGTCAGGGCGATGACCGGCGCGTCGACGCGCCCCCGCAGTTCACCGATCTGGAGGTATTCGGGGCGGAAGTCATAGCCCCACTGCGAGATGCAGTGCGCTTCGTCCACGACGATGAAGGAGACGTCGAGGACACTCAAGTAGGACTGGAATAGCGGGGTCGATAGCCGCTCGGGGGAGAGGTAGAGGAACTTGTAGCCGCCGTAGGCCGCATTGTTCAGCGCCAGGTCCACCTCGCGGCGGTTCATGCCTGCGTGCACGGCGATGGCACGGATGCCCCGGGCCTCGAGGTTCCGCACCTGGTCCTTCATCAGGGCGATGAGCGGGGTGATGACCAGCGCGATGCCGTCCCGCAGGAGGGCGGGGACCTGGAAACAGACCGATTTGCCGCCTCCCGTCGGGAGGATGGCGAGTACATCCCGTCCTGCAAGCGCTTCCCCGATGATCTCCTCCTGCATGGGCCGGAAGCTTTCGTGGCCCCAATAGGTTTTCAATACTTCCTGCGGCGTCATTTTCTTACATTTTTCGGCAAAACTTACCGGCTTCGATTGCAAATATTGTGAATTTTTAATATTTTTGCAAAATTAAACAGTCAAACTTTTAACAACCTGATAATATGGCAAACATCGATTTGACCAAGTATGGCATCAAGGGCGTGAAGGAAATCGTGTACAATCCTTCCTACGAGGTCCTCTACAACGAGGAGACCAAGCCCGGTCTCGAAGGCTTCGACAGGGGCCAGGTGACCGAACTCGGCGCCGTCAATGTCATGACCGGCATCTATACCGGCCGTTCCCCCAAGGACAAGTACATCGTCATGGATCAGAATTCCAAGGACACCGTCTGGTGGAACACCCCGGAATACCCCAATGACAACCACCCGATGACCGAGAAGACTTGGAAGGTGGTCAAGAAGCTCGCCCAGAAGCAGCTCAGCGGCAAACGCCTCTTCGTCGTGGATGGTTTCTGCGGCGCCAACGAGAACACCCGGATGAAGGTCCGCTTCATCATGGAGGTCGCCTGGCAGGCCCACTTCGTGACCAACATGTTCATCCGTCCGAAGAACCAGAAGGAATTCGACCAGGAGCCCGACTTCGTCGTCTACTGCGCCGCCAAGGCCAAGGTGGACAACTACGCCGAGCTCGGCCTCCGCAGCGAGACCGATGTCGCCTTCAACGTCACCTCCAAGGAGCAGGTCATCCTCAACACCTGGTACGGCGGCGAGATGAAGAAGGGTATGTTCTCCATGATGAACTCCTTCCTCCCGCTCAAGGGCATGGCCTCCATGCACTGCTCCGCCAACACCGACATGGAGGGTAAGAACACCGCCATCTTCTTCGGACTCTCCGGCACGGGTAAGACCACGCTGTCTACCGACCCGAAGCGCCTGCTCATTGGCGACGACGAGCACGGCTGGGACGACGAGGGCGTGTTCAACCTCGAGGGCGGCTGCTACGCCAAGGTCATCAACCTCGACAAGGAGAGCGAGCCCGACATCTACAACGCCATCCGCCGCGACGCCCTGTTAGAGAACGTCACCGTCGACGCCGAGGGCAAGATTGACTTCGCCGACAAGAGCGTCACCGAGAACACCCGTGTCAGCTACCCCATTGAGCACATCGAGAAGATTGCCAAGAAGGTGAACGGCAAGAGCGCCGGTCCCGACGCACAGAACGTCATCTTCCTCAGCGCCGACGCCTTCGGCGTGCTGCCTCCCGTGAGCATTCTGACTCCCGAGCAGACCAAGTACTACTTCCTCTCTGGTTTCACTGCCAAGCTGGCTGGTACAGAGCGCGGCATCACTGAGCCCACTCCTACATTCTCTGCTTGCTTCGGTCAGGCCTTCCTCGAGCTGCACCCCACCAAGTATGCTGAGGAGCTGGTGAAGAAGATGGAGAAGAGCTGTGCCAAGTCTTATCTGGTGAACACCGGCTGGAACGGTACCGGCAAGCTTCTCTCTATCCGCGACACCCGTGGTCTCATTGACGC
>JAFUZO010000049.1 GCA_017476575.1 Bacteroidales bacterium
AGTTCTGAGACCTGCTTACTGTCAACTTCATATCAATATAGCCTTATATAGCTACAAAGATAAAAAGAATACTTGACAAAAAAAAGACCCTGCAGGGCCTTCTACCAAAATAAACCGAAAATTATGCTGTCAAACTACCGACAACACCGATATTCCCCGGCTGATTGTAGGGAAATAGGGAGAAATTCGTTATCTTTGCATGATTTAGACTGATTGCTATATGGAAACATTGAAAAGAACCAAGATCAAGGCGCTGCTGGGCCGGGAGCCGGGCGGCGAGGTGCTGGCCAAAGGCTGGGTCAGGACCAAGAGGGGGAACAAACAGGTGAAATTCATCGCCTTGAACGACGGTTCTACCATCAATAACATCCAGGTTGTAGCAGATATGGAGCGTTTCGACGAGGAACTCGTCAAGCGTATCACCACCGGCGCCTCCCTGGCCGTCCGCGGTGAACTCACCTCCTCCATCGGCAGCGGCCAGGCGGTCGAGATCCAGGCCCGCGAAATCGAAGTCTTCGGTGACTGCGACCCCATGCGCTACCCGCTCCAGAAGAAGGACACCTCGCTGGAATATCTGCGGACGGTGGCCCACCTGCGTCCCAGGACCAATACTTTCGGTGCCATCCTGCGCATCCGTCACGCCATGGCTTTTGCCATCCACCAGTTCTTCAACGACAAGGGTTTCGTCTATCTCCACACCCCGCTCATCACGGAATCCGATGCCGAGGGTGCCGGCGACATGTTCCAGGTCACGACCCTTGACCTCAAGGACATTCCGCTCGACAAGAAGGGCAACGTCGACTTCTCCAAGGACTTCTTCGGCAAGAAGACCTCCCTCACCGTCTCCGGCCAGCTCGAAGGCGAGCTCGGTGCGACGGCAGTCGGCGAGATCTACACCTTCGGGCCGACCTTCCGGGCCGAGAACTCCAACACCCCGCGCCACCTGGCGGAGTTCTGGATGATCGAGCCGGAAATGGCCTTCTACGACATCGAGGACAATATGGAACTTGCGGAAGAGTTCGTCAAATATCTCGTCCAGTATGCCCTGGACCACTGCATGGACGACCTCCGCTTCCTCAACGACAAATACGACAACGGCCTCATCGAGCGCCTCCACAGCGTGCTCGGCATCGCCTTCGAGCGCGTCACCTACACCCGTGCCGTCGAAATCCTGGAAAAAGCCGTCGCCGAGGGCGTCCCGTTCGAGTTTCCCGTCCACTGGGGTACCGACTTCCAGAGCGAGCATGAGCGCTACCTCGTCGAGAAATACTTCGGCAAGCCGGTCATCCTCACCGACTTCCCCAAGGACATCAAGGCCTTCTACATGAAGCAGAACGAGGACGGACGGACTGTGCGTGGCATGGACGTACTCTTCCCGAAGATCGGAGAGATCATCGGCGGCAGCGAGCGCGAGGCCTCCCTGGAGAAACTGGAGGGGCGCATCGCCGAACTCGGCATGTCCCGGAAGAACCTCGAATGGTACATCGACACCCGCCGCTTCGGCTCCGTCCCCCACAGCGGGTTCGGCCTCGGTTTCGAACGCCTCCTGCTGTTCGTCACCGGCATGGCCAACATCCGCGATGTCATCCCCTTCCCGAGAACCCCTAAAAACGCTGAATTCTGATGTTGGTGATCGGTATCGCCGGAGGCTCCGGTTCCGGAAAGACGACGGTCGTCAAGGCCATTACGGAGCAGCTCCAAGGAAAGGTCGTCGTGATTCCGCAGGATTCCTATTACAAGGATTCCAGCCATGTCCCGGCGGAGGAACGGAAGAAGATCAACTTCGACCACCCCGATGCCATCGACTGGAAGCTCATGTGCCAGCAGATCCGCGAACTCAAGAGCGGGAAGACCATCGAGCAGCCGGTCTACTCCTACATTACGTGCTCCCGCTCCGCCACGGAGACGGTCACGGTGGAGCCCGCCGAGGTGATCATCGTGGAGGGCATCCTCATCTTCACCTGCAAGGAACTCCGCGACCAACTCAACATCAAGATTTTCGTAGACGCCGATGATGACGACCGCGTCCTCAGGATCATTGTCCGCGACATCGCCGAGCGGGGCCGGACCATCGACACGGCCATCGAACACTACTGCGATACGGTGAAGCCGATGCACCTCCAATTCATCGAACCCTCCAAGCGCTACGCCGACGTCATCGTCCCGCAAGGCGGCCACAACAAGGTCGCCATCGACATCCTCACGACGACCGTCGAACAGGCGCTCAAACGCAAAAGGACCCGGAAGAAGAAATGAGACTGACTCCCGATCAGAAGGCCGGATTGTATGTCACCGCGATCATCCACCTCGCGGTGATTGTCATATTACTGGCCGTCCAGATCGGGTATACGGTCCAGAAAGAGAACAGTTTCGTCCTGGATTTCACCGCCCAGGAGGAAAAAGAGCGGATCGAGCAGCAGGAGGAACTGCACCGCAGCGCTCTCGACAAACTGGAACAGATGCTTGCCGCCGCGGCACAGGGCGGAATCCCCGTCCGCAATGTCACCGTCAACCGGTCGGAAAGCCAGCTCAAGGACGACCGGGGCACCGACGCCGACCAGCTCTACCGGGATGCGGAGCGGCTGGCACAGGAACTCCGGGACGGTCAGGACCAACGGGTCGAAACCCAGGACGACTTCGTGGCCGTCCCCGCCGAAAAGCCGGAACCGCAGCAGACCCGGCAGCAGACCGACAGCGGCCCCTCCGTCCTCTCCTGGTCCCTCGACGGCCGCAAGGCCAGCCGACTCCCCATCCCCGCCTACCGCTGCGTGGACGCCGGCGAAGTGACCGTCATCATCACGGTCAACAACCAGGGCCAGGTCGTCGCCGCGAAGGTAGACGATGCCCTCTCCTCCTCCGACTCCTGCCTCCGCAACTTCGCCATCCGCGCCGCCCGCCTCTCCCGCTTCTCCGCCTCCGCCTCCGCCCCCTCCAAGCAGCTCGGCACCATCACCTACGCCTTTATCGCTCAGTAATCCCGCCCCTTCCCCATCTCCGGACAAGAAGATATAAACAAAGAACCGGCATCGTCAGGATCTCATTCATCCTTCCTTCCATACGGTGGCGGACTGGGTTCTGCGACGTAGCCATATGACCGCTCACGATACGCATAGCTGCCAACATGTGTCAATGCGCTTTGTACCAAATCCAGATGGAGACATTCTTCCAACTTGGATATGGTTTCCAAAGTAAGATTCTCTGATCCTTTGAGCAGTTTGGATACATACTGGGGAGAGCAGTTCATCTTGTCTGACAATTCTTTCTGGCTCATATCCAGCTCTTCCAGACGCTGCATAACCGCCAAGGCGATGAAACCGGAATAACGCAACGAGCGCCGGTTCTCACGCCGCCACTGTGCCTTTTCCCGTCAGTCTGTTCTTACCTCATGCTTTTCCAGTTCAATTCATCCTTTTGTGCGGGTGAAGGGACTCGAACCCATACGCCGTAAGGCACCAGATCCTAAGTCTGGCTTGTCTACCAATTCCAACACACCCGCGATTGGATTGCAAAGTTAACCAGATTTTTTGAAATGACAATCAGAAGACCCGTCCTGCAGATATTCCGGGGCATAACGGAAATGATATTCCTCCTCGTCTTCTGTCAGGATGCCGCAGAAGATGTCTTTGATGAAGATGTCGGCCTGTCTCATCCCTCTTCATGTATCTTTACCGGACCCAGGCACTCACCGAAGAGCACCAGGACATCGTTCACCTTATCCATCCGGAGGGTCCGCTTGCCTTGTTCCAGGTCACGGACAAACCGGAGTCCCACCCCGGTCCGTCCGGAGAGTTCCACCTGCGTAAGGCCGTTCAACTTCCTTGATTCCTTGATATGTGCCGCCAAAATAATCATTTTATCCCACCCTATACCATTTCGGGGACAATTTTGACGAAAACAGATCATTCTATACCCTTTCGGGGCGATTACACCATCCACTGGCCGTGTGCCACCCACCACCCAGGATCGGGTCGGCATAGGCAAAGGTGCCGAACACCTGTTCCGAAGCCGCGCGGCAGCCGCAGCCGCACCTTTCCAGCAGGGAGCAGCCGTTACATCCGTCCGGCACGGCAGCGTACCAGGCGTTGAGGCCCGGGTCAGCCAGGATGTCGGCCAGGGAGCGTTCATGGAGGTTCCCCAAGACGAAAGGCGAATGGTTGCAGAACCGCACATCACCCCGGTAATGGACGGTCACGGGGCGCTGTGCCAGATCGGGGCTGCACCGCGAAAAGCGGATATGGGGGAAGGGGGCCGTATCCAGGTAGCACAGCGGTGTGCACACCCCGCTCACGAAGTGCATGTCAGGATGGGCGGCGGCGAAGGCCTCGATGAGGGCGAACGTGCGGGAAAGGAGGGCCCGGTCCGGGATGAGTTCGCCGCTGTTCCTCAGCCCCATGCCCCCGATGTTGAACCGGTTCACCATCACTGTGCGGATGCCGCAATCCCGGATGAGTTCCAGGGTCCTTCCGCAACCGTCCGCATTCACCCGGGTCAGGACCAGCACGGCAGCCCCGATCCTGGCCTCCCCCACCCGCCGGAGGGCCTTCACGGCCTTTTCCCAGGAGCCAGGGAGGGCCGTGAGATATTCGTGGACGGCGGCATCGGCGCTGAGCAGGGGCACCTGGACGGTGCCGACGCCGAGGTGCATGAAGTCGGTGAGGATATCATCCGTGAGGAGCGTCCCGTTCGTGAGGACATTCACCCGGCTTCCCTTGAACCGGGCCGACAGGACCAGGTCGGCGATGTTCCCCAGCAGAAGGGGTTCCCCACCCGAGAAGGACAGGGTGCCGACGGACACCTCCTTCAGCAGTTTCCGGAGTGTCCGCCGGGCCTGCACCGGGTCCGGCGCGGGAAGGGGCGAACGTCCGTCCCGCCAATGGTTGTAGCAGAACCGGCAGCACTGGTTGCAGACCTCGGTGGTCTCGAAGACGATCTGGTCGAGATGGAAACGCGGCATCACTGAGCCGGGTTGTCGTCCGTCTGCCCGGGCACGACCGGGTCGTAGCACATGATTTCGCCGGGACCGGCGGCGGGGTCGCAGGAAGAGAGGGACAGCAGGGCCCACACGGTGAGCAGGATGCCGCCCAGCCGGTATTTGGCCCGGATGGCCTTCCGGTCCCCGCCCTTGGACAGGAACACCCAGGCCGACACCGCCAGGAATGCCATCCCGACTGCAGCGTAGACGATAAGATATTTTGCCTTCATTTCAATCAGATTTCCCTCCGTAAATCACCCGCCCGGCGGAATCTTGCATCAGGAGGCCGGCATTTCCAAAGGTCTGTCAGAAATACCAGCCCAGCCGGTAGTTGACATGGATGCTGGCGCCGGCGGTGCCGTCCGGACCGAAGTACGCCGTAGGGCCTACCGTGAATTCATGGAAGAAACTGCGTCCGGCCGTCCGGCGGATACCGAACATCGGGATCATCCGGATGACCGGCCCGTCTACCGTGAACAGCAGCGAATTCCGGAGCGAGAGGAAATTGGCTGAATTGCCCGTGGTCCGCTTGCCGTCGCGGGCCCGGTCTTCCAGCGAGAAATACCACCGGGGCTCGAAAGTGACCGCGGGGAAATGCAGGAATTCAATGTGGGTGGATTCTTCCCCCGACCAGGCATACATCCCGGTCGGGGTGATGCCGACCCGGCCGATCAGGGTCCAATGGTCCGAGACGGCCCCTTCGTAGGAATATTCCAGCCCGAGGAACGGCGACCAGGAGAAGGAGTGGTTCGACACGGCCCGCGCATCCACGACGGCGGTCTCCGGGTCGTACACCGGTCCGGCCGACATCTTCGAGAAGTCGATCTGGTCGATGTCCTCGATGGGCAAGGTGTACAAGGGTCCGTCGGGGGCATAATAGTCCCGGTACGACACCTGGCTCTCGGAAATGTTTTCGATGACGACGGCCCGCCTGCGGCCGTCCTTGGTCCTGATGTAATCCTGTGCTAAGGTGCTTCCCGACATCGTCAAGAGCAGCACCGCCATCCATGCGTATAATCTCATAGGGTTTATTTTCTGGTAAGACGCATGTTAGCAAGAAATATACCATTCCACAGCCCTCCTTTTTTCCGTAACATTCACCTGCGGTAACGGAATCTTCATCAAATCGTCAAGAGGTATTTACACGCAGGAACGGGTCATCGCTTATCTTTAAAAAAATGTAACACTTTTCCCGCACATGATTGTCCAGATTCCTTTCCTTGGTGACCGTCGGCAAGAAACCGACGGTCATTTCGATAGGAAAGGGCGATAATTTGTCAACAACCGTTAGGTTTTACCGCACAAATCATTATCTTTGTGAACCGTTTAATGTAAAATTGTCATGACAGAGACCAAATACCGGGTCGAAAGCGACCTGCTCGGCGAACTCCAGGTTCCCGCCGATGCCTACTACGGGGTACAGACCCAGCGCGCCCTCGACAACTACAGGATTTCCAACACCCGGATGTGCGACTATCCGGAATACGTCATTGCCATGGCCTACGTCAAGATGGCGGCGGCCCAGGCGAACGCCGAACTGGGGGTCCTGGACCGGGGTATCGCCGATGCCATCATCGCCGCCTGCCGCGAGATCGTGGACGGCAAGTTGCACGACCAGTTCCCGGTGGACATGATGCAGGGCGGTGCCGGCACCTCGGTGAACATGAACGCCAACGAGGTCATCGCCAACCGCGCCCTCGAACTCATGGGCCATCAGAAGGGCGAATACCAGTTCTGCTCGCCGAACGACCATGTGAACTGCGCCCAGTCCACCAACGACGCCTATCCGACCGCCTTCCGCTACACCTTCGTGCGGATGAACAAGCACCTGATCGCCAGCCTCCAGGCCCTCATCGGCGCCTTCCGGGCCAAGGGTGAGGAGTTCAAGGACATCATCAAGATGGGCCGCACCCAGTTGCAGGACGCCGTCCCGATGACCTCGGGCCAGGAGTTCAACGCCTTCGCCAACAACCTGGAGGAGGAGATCGCCAACCTCGAACGCAACGCCGTCCTCCTGCGGGAGATCAACATGGGCGGCACCGCCATCGGCACCGGCCTCAACGCCGTCCCGGGCTTCGCCGAACTCTGCACACGCCGGATGTCCGAGTTCTGTGGCGACGAACTGGTCAAGGCGGCCGACCTGGTCGAAGCGACGCCCGACACCGGCGCCTACGTCAGTTACTCCGCCGCCCTGAAGCGCCTGGCCATCAAACTCTCCAAAATCTGCAACGACCTCCGCCTGATGGCCTCCGGTCCCCGCTGCGGCCTGCACGAGATCAACCTGCCGCCGATGGCCCCGGGTTCCTCCATCATGCCAGGCAAGGTCAACCCCGTCATCCCCGAGGTCACCAACCAGGTCTGCTTCAAGGTCATCGGCAACGACACCACCGTCGCCTTCGCCGCCGAGGCCGGTCAACTCCAACTCAACGTCATGGAGCCGGTCATCGCCGAATCCATCCTGGAAAGCGTCACCTGGCTGCGCAACGCCATCGACACGCTCCGGGTGAAGTGCGTCGAGGGCATCACCGTCAACGCCGACCATTGCTACGAGATGGTGAAGAACTCCATCGGCATCGTCACGGCCCTCAACCCGTACATCGGCTACAAGACCTCTACCAAGGTCGCCAAGGAAGCCCTCGAGACCGGCCGCAGCGTCTACGACCTCGTCCTGGAGCACGGCTACATGACCCGCGAGAAGTTGGAAGAAGCCCTCGACCCCAAGTCCATGACCGCTTCCCACTCGCTGCTGAAATAGGGCAGATGCGGTTTCTTCCCGGAAAGTGCCTGGCCCGCCCGGTGACTTCCGCCGGAGACCTTCCATGCACCTCCCGAGAACGAACTGAAGGTCAATATCTTATAAAACGTCAGATGGAAGGTCCCCTCCACAGGAGCAGGACCTTCCATCTTCCTTTTCATAAGATGTTCTTTTCCAGGTACTTCCCAAGGACGTGGTGGATGGTCCCGTGTATCGTCCTAAAAAAAGTTTACCAAAAAACGATTAAAAATGGACGTATACAAGTTGATTCGAGAGGGTGAACGCAGAGCCCTGAAAGCCTACTTCAGCGGGGAGCCTCTGGAGCAGGTCTGCCGCAGATTCG
>JAFUZO010000050.1 GCA_017476575.1 Bacteroidales bacterium
CAACTGAGCTACTTCCGCTTGCATTGGGTGGGAGGTGGTGGACTCGAACCACCGAACCCTGAGGGAGCGGATTTACAGTCCGCCGCAATTGCCACTATGCGAACCTCCCATGGCTTTTTCCTTTCGAGCCGATAGAGGGATTCGAACCCACGACCCCGAGATTACAAATCACGTGCTCTGGCCAACTGAGCTATATCGGCAGTTCATTTGAATCCTTCATCGCTGAAAGGGATTGCAAAGGTAGGAAGATTTTCCGAATCCACAAAACTTTTTGTGTTATTTTTTCATCATTTCAACCAGCAGGTCGAAAATCGATTCCGTGTCCAGACCGCATTCCTCCCGCTGGGCTGCCTGGGTGTCCTGTTCCATGAAACGGTCCGGGATGCCGAGCCCTTTGACAAGGGGGGCTGACGGCCGTCCGGCGAAGTATTCGCACACCGCTCCGTACAGACCACCCTTGAGAGAGCCGTCTTCCAGGGTGAGGATGGCCTTGTACCGGGACACTTCTTCCAGGATGGAGGTGTCGAGCGGCTTCACGAAGCGCATGTCATACACGGCCGGAGAACTCCAGTAGTCGATCCGGTGCCTTGCCGCCGCCTCCACCGCCCGGTTCACGACAGGACCGGCGGCCAGGATGGCAACCGTCTTTCCGTCGGCCAGCTTCTCTCCCCTGCCCAGGGGCAGGGCCTCGTAGGGGGCGCTTTTCCAGTCCACCCCTTCGCCGCAGCCGCGGGGATACCTGATGATGAAGGGGCCGCCCTTCAGAGACAGGCCGGTGTACATCAAGTTTTTCAATTCAACCTCGTTGCGGGGGGCCGCAATGGCAACGTTCGGGATGCTGCGGTAGGCAGCCAGGTCGAAACTTCCCTGATGGGTGGCGCCGTCCTCCCCGACCAGTCCGGCCCGGTCGAAGCACAGCACGACCGGCAGGTCCTGCAGGGCCACATCGTGGATGACCTGGTCATAGGCCCGCTGGGAGAAAGACGAATAGATGTTGCAGAACGGCTTCATCCCGCCGGCAGCAAGGCCTGCAGAGAAGGTTACGGCATGTTCCTCCTCGATACCGACGTCGAAGAAACGCTCCGGCATGGCTTTTTCCAGGAGGTTCATCCCGCAGCCGGTCGCCATAGCCGGAGTGACGCCCACAACCTTCGGGTCCATCCGGGCCAGTTCCACCAGAACCTGTCCGAAGACATCCTGATAACGGTCGGCCGCATAGATACTCTTCACCCGTTCGCCGGTCTCCGGGTCGAAACGGCCCGGCGCATGCCAGGTGGTCGGATCGGCCTCCGCAGGGCCGTATCCGCAGCCTTTCCGGGTCAGAACATGGAGGATGCGGGGACCTTTGAGGCCCTTCAGGCGGCGCAGCGTACCGACGACCTGGGCGATATCGTTGCCGTCGACCGGGCCGAAGTAGCGGAAGCCGAGGGATTCGAAGACCGCACCGCCGGACCCGCGGACCAGGTTGGACTTCGTATCCATGACCCGGCGCTGGATCCAGTCCCGGAGGGGATTGTCGCCGAGGGACTCCCAGACTTTGTGCTTCACCTTGTTATAGGTCGGGTCGGTGGTGATCTTCAGCAGGTAGTCATGGACACCTCCGATGTTCTTGTCGATGGAGATGTTGTTGTCGTTGAGGATGACGAGGAGGTCCGCCTTCGAAGATCCGGCATTGTTGAGCCCCTCCCAGGCCAGGCCGCCGGTCAGGGCACCGTCGCCGATGACGGCCACGGTCCGCTCTCCCGTCCCCTGCATCCGGGCTGCTTCCGCCAAGCCGAGGGCGGCGGAGATGGAAGTGGAGGAATGTCCTGCCCCGAAGGCGTCGTAGGGACTTTCATCCCGGCGCGGGAAGCCGCTGATGCCGTCGCGACGGCGGTTCTTGCGGAATGCTTCCCGGCGGCCCGTCAGGATCTTGTGGGCATAGGCCTGATGTCCGACGTCAAAGACAATCCGGTCCTTCGGGGTGTCATAAACATAATGGAGCCCCACGATGAGCTCGACGGCGCCGAGGCTGGACCCCAGGTGGCCGGGGTTCTCCGCACAGCACGCCACCATATAGTCGCGGATCTCCGCGCAGAGTTGTTCCAGTTCCTTTCCGTCCAGCTTCCGAAGGTCCTCCGGGCTGCCGATCTGATCCAATAATCCGTACATCTGCATTCTTTAAGGGGCCGGTAAAAAATAACCTGCATCTTTTTTCCACCTTCAGACCCGACTTTGCCTGGCAAAGTCCCGGGCGTGGCCGGGCACCTGATGGTGCCTGTCAATCCCTCCCGCTCGTAGGCCGCGGGCAGCACGCACGTTCCCAAATGAGACCGGCTATTTTTTCAAGCCTACAAATGTACGGAATATTTGTCAGAGCGCAAAACCCGGCCTATGCGATGGCGGCGAGGTTGCGCCCGTTATGCAGGGACTTACCTTCCGGGGTGTAGCACCAGTCGATGAGGGAGGCATAATGTTCCTCGACTTTGCCACGGACAATCTTGGACGTGGAGTTCATCATCTTGTTGGCGATGGTGAATTCTTCGTCGCAGATGCCGATGGCGGACGGCAGCCAGCGCTCCGGGAACAAGCCTTCGTGACGGCCGCCCTTCTTGTAGGAGTCGACCTCGCCCTGGAGGAGGTCCAGCATGGCTTTCCGGCCCTCGAGGGATTCCGGGTCGAGGCCCTGCTTCTGGACCGCTTCCTTCAATGCAGCCTTGTCGGGCACGATCAGGGCCATGCAGTAAGGGTCCTGGTTGTTGTGCAGGACGCAGGCATTGACGAACTTCGAGCCGTCCGTGAGGCTGTCTTCGAAACCTTCCGGGGAATATTTCTCGCCGTCGGAGGAGATCAGCAGGCTCTTGAAACGGCCTACGACATACAGGAAGTCGGGATCCTCCTTGCAGATGTAGCCCATGTCGCCGGTGTGGAGCCAGCCGTCGCGGACGGTCTCGGCCGTAGCCTTGGGGTTCTTCCAATAACCGGCCATGACATTCTCGCCACGGACGACGATCTCGCCCTTGACACCGTCGGGAACCGGCTTGCCTTCCTCGTCGCAGATGATACAGTCCATCGGACGGACGATACGGCCCGAGGAGCCGAAACGGGCATGTCCGGCGGAATTGGCGCAGATGATCGGGGTGGCCTCGGTCAGGCCGTAGCCCTGGAACATCGGCATCCCGACGGCGCAGAAGAAACGCTGCAGCTCGATATCGAGGAGGGCGCCTCCGCCGACGAAGAACTTCATGCGCCCGCCGAAACTCTCACGGACATTCTTGAAAAGGATTTTGTCGAACAGGGCCACGAGCGGCTTGCGCCAGAAGGTGCCGCCGGTGCCGCGGTTGTAGTACTCCTTGTTGTACTTGATGGCGTTCCGCAGGGCGAAGTTGAAAAGCTTTTCCACCGTCGGGCCCTTCTTCTTGATCCCGCTTTCGATATTCTTGCGGAAATTACGGGCGAGGGCCGGAACGGAGAGCATCACCTGAGGCCTCGTTTCGGCGATGGCGGCCGGAATGTTACGGAGGGTCGCCAGGGCATTCTTCCCGATGGGGACGAAGGCGATGGATCCGCCGTAGTACATCATCGTGTACATGCCGGCCACATGGGCGAAACAGTGGTCCAGCGGGAGGATGATGAGCATCGTGTCCGCCTCGTCGATGGTGATGACGGAATGGCCCTGGGCCACGTTGGCGGTGTAGTTGCGGTGGGTCAGGAGGATGCCCTTCGGGTCGGCGGTCGTGCCGGAGGTGTAGGAGATGTTGGCGTAGTCGTCCGGGCCGATGCTCTTGTAGCGGGCCACGAACTCGTCACGATGGGCTTTCAGGAACTCATCACCCATCTTCATGATTTCGGACATGCGGATTTCCTTCTCTTCCAGCCGGTCATAGTCGAAGGCCGTGTCGTCGAAGACGATGACTTTCTCTACATCCTGACACTCCGGCAGGATGGCACGGATCTTCGGCAGGTGGTTGCCCGAAACGAGGATCCACCTGGATTCGGAATGGCTGATGCGGAAGACCAGGTCCTTGCCTTCGCCGAGGTTGACAGACAGGGGAACGTCGGTGGCGCCGGCATACAGCGCACCGAGTTCGGCGAGGACCCACATCGCGCGGCTTTCGGACAGGAGGGCGATCTTGTCTCCTTTCTGAAGGCCCAGGGACATGAGACCGGCGCCGATACGGTAGGCGGTCTCGCGGGTCTCGGCCTGGGTGATGGCGGTCCATTTTCCGTCCACCTTCTCGCGGAGGTACGGATGATCGGCGAACTGCCGCGTGTACTGCTCCACGAAATCGATGATCGTAGTTCTTTCTGACATGATGATTATTTCAAATACGGGAATTATTCTGCGGGGAAGAGGCCGAAGAGTTCGGCGTCGATCTTGTCGGTGATGTACTGGAAGTCCTCCGGACGGTTCTCGAACTTGACGGTATCGACATCGACCACCAGCAGACGCGCCTTGTAGTCCTTGATCCAGTCCTCATAGCGCTGGTTGAGACCGGTGATGTAGTCGATGCGGATGGAACGCTCGTACTCGCGGCCGCGCTTCTGGATCTGGGCGATGAGGTTCGGGATGCTGGAACGCAGATAGATGAGCAGGTCCGGCGGGTTCACGAGCGACATCATGAGGTCGAACAAGTCGCTGTAGTTCTCGAAGTCGCGGGTGGACATCAGGCCCATCGCATGGAGGTTCGGCGCGAAGATGCGGGCGTCCTCGTAGATGGTGCGGTCCTGGATGATGATCTCCTTCCGCTTGGAAATCTCGACGACATCCTGGAAGCGTTTGTTCAGGAAGTAGATCTGGAGGTTGAAGGACCAGCGCTCCATGTCCTCGTAGAAGTCGGCGAGGTAGGGGTTGAAGTCGACGGATTCGAACTTCGGGGTCCACCCGTAATGGGCGGCCAGCATCTTGGTCAACGTGGTCTTGCCACTGCCGATATTTCCGGCGATTGCGATGTGCATGGTTCTCGATGTATTAACGTACAAATGTAACAATTATTCAGAACAATCCATAAAGTTCGGCATCGATCCGGTCGGTGATGGCGGCGAAGTCTTCCGGCCGGTTCAGGAAATCGAGATGGTCGGCGTCGACGACGATGAGCCGTCCCGTATAGCCGGCGATCCACTGCTCGTAGCGCTCGTTCAGTCCGCCGAGATATTCGATGGAGATACTTTGTTCATAGTCGCGTCCGCGCTTCTGGATCTGGGAGACCAGGTGCGGGATGGAACTCTTGAGATAGATCATCAGGTCCGGCTGCTTGACCACGGCCATCATGACGTTGTAAGTGTCCATGTAGGTGTGGTAGTCGCGCTCCGAGAGGTTGCCTTGGGCATAGTTGTTGGCGACGAAGATATGCACGCCTTCGAACAGGGTGCGGTCCTGGATGATGACGTCGCGGGACTTCCCGATCTCGATCACGTCCCGCAGGCGCTGCGAGAGGAAGTACATCTCAAGGGCGAACGACCAGCGCTTGATATCCGCGTAATAATCAGCCAGATAAGGATTATAAGTCACCGACTCGAATTTCGGGGTCCACCCGTAGTGCCGGGCCAGAAGGGTGGTCAGCGTGGTCTTGCCGCTGCCGATGTTTCCTGCGATTCCGATGTGCATGCCTTGATGGTTGAATGCACAAAGATAACGGCATTCGTTCAAATTCGCAACCCGGTTTTGAGGAAGTCCACCTCTCTCTCCGACGTTTTCCGGCGACCGTCTTTGCCCACATTCCCCCTTTTTTGTATTTTTGCAGGATATATGATACAGATCAAAATTTTCGCGTTCAACCCCCTCGGGACCAACTGCATCGTCGTGTGGGACGACGGGGGCGATACCTGTGCTGTCGCCGACCCGGGTATATGGCGGGACGAAGAGGCGGCGGAACTGGATGCCTTCCTGCAGGAGAATAGCCTCACGCCGGACGCCATCCTGTTGACCCACGGGCACTTCGACCATGTCTGGGGCGTCGCCGCCCTCGTGCGGAAACGGGGCTGCCCCGTGTACATGCACCCCGCCGACGGACGGACGGCGCATCTTGGCACCGCCCTGTTCCCGCAACTTTCCCTCGGACGGGACGTCGAGCGGTTCGACTTCATCCCGCTCACGGACGGCCGGACCCTGGAAGCCGGCGGGCTCTCCTGGGAAGTCATCGCCACCCCCGGACACTCCCCCGGCAGCGTCTCGTTCTACTGTGCCGACGGCGGTGTCCTTCTCAGCGGCGACACCCTCCTGTCCGGCAGCATCGGGCGAAGCGACCTCGAAGGCGGCGACTACGATGCCCTTATCCACTCCGTCATGGACCGCCTCATGGGCCTCCCCGGCGAGGTCGAGGTCATCCCCGGCCACGGCCCCGCCACCACCATCGGCCGGGAAGCCATGACCAATCCCTTCCTCATCCCCTTCAACGAGCCCGATACCGACTGGTGGAACGACGACCCCCTCTCCCTCGACGGCCGGTGACCGCCGGTGTCCACCTTGACAGTCAGAATGTATAGAATGCCGTTTTCCGGTCATAGTGGAGCGGGGACGGCGGCGGCCAGCCAGATGATATCGGGAAAGAGGACGAGAGTCTTTTCCATGGCGAGACGGAATTATAGGACGTAAAGATACTGCATTTTTTCGTAACTTTGCGGCCTATGGACAAGAAAGAATATATCGAGGTACGGGGCGCCAAGGCCAACAACCTGAAAAATATAGATGTAGCCATCCCGCGGAATGCGTTCGTCGTGGTGACCGGACTCAGCGGCAGCGGCAAGTCGTCGCTGGCCTTCGACACCATCTACGCCGAGGGGCAGCGACGGTATATGGACACCCTGTCGACCTACGCCAAGCATTTCATGGGCATCCTGGAGAAGCCCGAAGTCGACGAGATCACGGGGCTCAGCCCGATCATCGCCATCGAGCAGAAGACGACCGGTAACAACCCCCGCTCCACCGTCGGCACGATCACGGAAATCTACGACTTCCTGCGCCTGCTGTACGCCAAGGGGTCGCGCGCCTTCTCCCCCGAGACCGGGAAGGAGATGGTCCGGTACACCGACGAGCAGATCGTGGACCTCGTCATGACCCGCTACCGCAACCGGAAATGCTACCTGCTCGCCCCCCTCGTCCGCGGCCGCAAGGGCCATTACCGGGAACTGTTCGACCAGCTGCGCAAGCGCGGCTACACCCAGGTCCGCATCGATGAGGAGTTGCGCGATCTGCAGGAAATGACCGCCCTGGACCGCTACAAGCCGCATTTCATCGAACTGGTGGTGGACCGGCTGAAACCAGAGGCGGGCGACGACCGGCGCGTACGCGATTCCGTGTCCCGGGCGCTCGGCATCGGCAAAGGGTCCGTCGCCGTCATGGACCAGGAGACCGGCCGCCTCGAACACTTCTCCAAGCACCTCGTGGACCCCGAGAGCGGGACGTCCCTCCAGGAGCCCCAGCCGCACAGTTTCTCCTTCAACTCTCCGCAAGGCTACTGTCCCCATTGCAAAGGACTCGGCACCATCGTGGACGTGAACCTCGACACCATCATCCCCGACCGCAGCGTGTCCATCGCCGACGGGGCCATCACCCCGCTCGGCAAGGTGCGCGAATCCCGGAAGTTCGACATCATCCGCTCCATCGCCCGCAAATTCAATTTCAGCCTGTACGACCCCATCGCGGCCATTCCCGACGAGGCGGTGAGCCTGCTCGTCTACGGTTCGGAGGACCTGTTCCGGGTCGGCGAGGGCAACCTGTCCGAGATGGAGTCCTGGGGCGGGGTCATCGAGAACATCGAGAATACCGTCACCTGCCCGGTCTGCCACGGCACCCGGCTGAACAAGGAGGCGCTCTGCTTCCGTATCGACGGGAAGCCCATCAGTGAGGTCTCCGCCTTGGAGATGACCGAACTCCGCAGATGGCTCGATGAGATTCCCTCGGGTTTCAACCAGCGGGAGAAGAACGTCTCGCAGGACATCCTCAAGGAACTCCGGGAGCGGGTCCAGTTCATGCTGGACGTCGGCCTCGACTACCTGTCCCTCGACCGGGCCACGGCCTCGCTTTCCGGCGGCGAGAGCCAGCGCATCCGCCTGGCGACCCAGATCGGATCCAAACTCGTGAACGTCCTGTATATCCTGGACGAGCCGTCCATCGGCCTGCACCAGAAGGACAACCGGAAACTTATCCGCTCCCTCCAGACTCTGCGAGACGAGGGCAATTCCGTCATGGTCGTCGAACATGATGCCGAGACCATGCTGAGCGCCGACTGGCTCGTAGACGTGGGACCGGGGGCTGGAGAAAACGGCGGGCATATCTGTCTCAACGCTCCGCTGGGAACCCTCCTGCGGGAAGAGGCCATGGACCCGGACACCGCCGCCCATGCTGTCATCGGGCCGTCCGTCACCCTGGACTACCTGCGGGGCGTGCGCCGCATCCCGGTCCCGGAGAGCCGCCGTCCCGGCAACGGGAAGTTCCTCAGCCTCAGAGGTGCCCGGGGCAACAACCTCAAGAGCGTCAACGTCGACTTTCCGCTCGGCACCTTCATCGGCGTGGCCGGGCTCAGCGGCAGCGGCAAGTCCTCGCTGGTCAACGAGACGCTCATGCCCATCCTCAAGCAGAAGTTCTACCGGTCCAAAGAGCGCCCGCTTCCCTACGACAGCATCAAGGGCATCGAGCACATCGACAAACTCATCGAGATCGACCAGTCGCCCATCGGCCGGACGCCCCGCTCCAACCCGGCCACCTTCACCGGCGTGTTCAACGACATCCGCCAACTTTTCGAGGAGACCCAGGATGCGAAGGTGCGCGGCTACAAAGCCGGACGCTTCTCCTTCAACGTCCCCGGCGGACGCTGCGAGGAATGCAAGGGGGCCGGCATCAAGGTCATCGAGATGAATTTCCTCCCCTCGGTCCATGTCCCCTGTGACCAGTGCCGGGGCCGACGCTACAAGGAGGACACCCTGGCCGTCAAGTACAAAGGCAAGAACATCAACGACGTGCTGGAAATGCCTATCAACGAGGCCTATGCGTTCTTCAAGCCGATTCCGAAAATTGCCGCCAAGCTCAAAGCCCTAGTCGATGTCGGCCTCGGCTATGTCCATCTCGGGCAGTCGGCCGTCACCTTGTCCGGCGGCGAATCGCAGCGCATGAAACTGGCGGCGGAACTTTCCCGTCCCTCCACCGGCAAGACGCTCTACATCCTGGACGAACCTACGACGGGCCTCCACTTCGAGGATATCCAGGTGCTGCTCGGCGTGCTCCAGCGCCTGGTGGATGCCGGCAACACCGTCATCATCATCGAGCACAACCTCGACGTGCTGAAATCCGTCGACTACCTGTTCGACCTCGGCCCGGAAGGCGGCCGCCGCGGTGGCCGGATCGTCGCCCAGGGCACGCCCGAGCGCCTTGCCCTCGACCCTGCCTCCGTCACCGGTCCTTATCTACGAGAAGTTCTTTGAGGGGGCGCTGCCCCCTCAAAGCGTTTGACCGCCGATGAATTCGCGAAGGATGGAGGTCGGGGGGATGGATGCGATGTCCTGCGGGGTGAGGGCGACGATGTAGTCAAGGAACTTGAGCAGCCGGACGGCTTCGGTGTAGGCCGGGCTGGACGGGTGGATGCGCCGCAAGAGGGGTTCTGCGTAGTATTTGAGCATCGGAAGTTCGTACAGGAGGGCGGAGTTGAACTGCGCGTCGGCATTCTCCTGGAACGGGAAGATGTACTTGTTCTCGCCCCGGCGGACGGACGGCCACCGGAGGATGGTCTCCTCCGGGGTGATGCCGCGGGTGCGGTTGTCCCGGACCATGCGGCGCAGCAGGCGGTTGTCCGTCGTGGAGATGTTGTTGTTCTCGTCGACATTGAGCGAGGTCAGGGCAGAGGCATACACCCGGAAGATGCGGCGCGGGTCCACCGACGGGACCATGGCCGGGTCGAGCGCATGGATGCCTTCCATGACGAGGATGTCGTTCTCTTCCAGGTGCATGAAGTTGCCTTCGAAGAAAGGCTTGCCGAGTTTGAAGTCGTAGCGCGGAATCTCGACCGTCTCTCCCGAGAGGAGCGCATTCAGATGCTGCCCCAGCAGGGCCAGGTCCATCGCACCGAGGGCCTCGAAGTCGTACTGCCCGTCCTCGTCCTTCGGCGTGAGTTCCCGCGAGACGAAGTAGTTGTCCAGTTCGATGACCTTCGGGTTGAGCCCGAGCACCCGGCATTGCTGGGCCAGGCGCAGGGCGGACGAGGTCTTGCCGCTGGAGGACGGCCCCGCCAGGAACACGATCTTGATCCGGTCCCGCTCCGCGAAGATCCGGTCGGCAACGGCCGCATATTCCCGCTCCTGCCGGGCCTCGGACAGGTTGATCAGGTCCACGGCCTCCCCGGCGAGCAGTTTCCGGTTCAGGGAACTGACCCCCAGGATGCCGGTCGTCTCGCACCACTTCGAATAGTCCTTGAGCGTGACCGCCAGTTTGTCCTGCCGACGGTAGGGAATCACCCGGGTGATGTCGTCATCCGAGGGGTATTGCAGGCAGAACCCGTCGTGGAACGGCATGAGGTCGAAGACGCCCAGGTCGCCGGCCGACGGGACGAGCGGCCCGTGGAAGGAGTCCGCCACGCCGTCGAGGTAATAGACGCTGCAGAAATAGCGGCCCAGGGAGCGCTGGAGTTCCGCCTTGAAGTACTGGTGCTGCTCCGCGAAGAGCGCCGAAGCCTCCTCCGCCAGCATCTTGACCTTGGTGAAGGGGCAGTCCCGCTCCACCAGCGCACGCATCGCCTCCTTCAGGGCCTGCAGTTCCTCCGGCGACACCTTGTACACGACAGTATGTCCCTTGGCGTCCAGTTCCACCTCCACAATCTCGCAGTACTGTCCGCTCGGCAGGGAGTGGTCGATGACCAGCACCTTGTCCGGGAACACGGTCCGCACGGCCCGCTGGAGCAAGAAGCACAGCGAGCGCAGGTAGGTCCGCCGCCCGTCGGGATGGTTGTAGCCGATGAACTCGACCTCGTGCGGATAGAACACGCAGAAGTCGAGTTCCTTGAGTTTATGGTCCACCAGGGCGGCGATCACGGGATAATGCTTCCCGGTCTTCGGGTCCACCGCCTCCGGGCACACCTGGGCCGACAGTTCCAGCAGCGTCGTGCCGCTCTCTACCTCGTAATATTGTTGGTCGTTCTTGCAGAAAATCCGGATCATGTCGATATGGAGTTATCAGTCAGGGTCACAAATCTACAAAAACCATCCCACATTCCCAAGCATACGGCCGGAATACCAAAGTTCTCCCCCTTCCGGGTATAGGCAGGGCTACTCGGCCGAGCGGAGGGAGACGGCGAAGCCGCCGCCGCGGGCCATGCGGAGAGACAGGGCGTCGGCGGAGGTCACCGTCCGGCGGGTGATGGTATAGGCCTGCGGAGCGGTCTCGTAGTCGGCCTCGGGGGCATCGGCATAGATGACGGCCTCGTACGGAACACCGGGCTTGAGGAAGTCCAGCGGCACGGTCACATCCCGCACCTCGGGTCCGCCGACACCACCGACATACCAGACATCACGCGGCTTCGCGGTCCGGAGCGCCGCGGCGGTCGCCCCCTCGGGAAGGGCATAGACGAACCGGGCGGCCCCCGAAAGCGCATCCTTCCGGCCGTCCTTCAAGTCCGCCAGCCCTTCCGCCGCAGCGTTCAGGGTGGAGAGCTTCGGATGCCGCGCCACCACGAGATGCGACCCCGGTTCGGCATCCAGGTACAGGCTCTTGTCCCAGTCGACCGCAACGTCCTTGATGAACTGGAAGGCATCCATGAAGCGGGCATAGTTCTCCGGCAGGTCGGCCGCCATCTGGAGCGGCGAATAGAAAGTCACATACAGCCCCAGCTGGTTGCAGAGGGTGTGACGCATCTTGCCCGTCTGGCCAGGCGCCGTGACGGACATGTCCGGCTCGAAGATGCCGGGCGTATAATCCATCGGACCGCCCTGGAGCCGCGTGAACGGCAGGATGGTCGTATGACCGGGGTTGATGTTGACCCGGTATTCGGTTCCCAGGGCGGATTCGTTGCCGATGAGGTTCGGATACGTGCGGCACAGGCCCGTCGGACGCACGGCCTCGTGGGCATTGACCATGATATGGCGCTTCGCGGCCTCCCTGACGGCATAGAGGTAATGGTTGATGAGCGGCTGGCTGTAATGGTGCTCGCCATAAGGGATGATGTTGCCTACGTAGCCGCTCTTCACGGCATCGTAGCCATACTCGTTCATCAAGTCGTACGCCGCAGACATGTGGCGCTCGTAGTTGAGCGTCGAGGCAGAGGTCTCATGATGCATCACCAGGCGGATGCCCTTGGCATGCGCATATGCGTTGAGGGCCGGCAGGTCGAAATCCGGATAGGGCGTCACGAAATCGAACACATAATCCTTCTGCTTGCCGAACCAGTCCTCCCAACCTTCATTCCAACCCTCGATCAGAAGGGCGTCGAAACCGTTCTCCGCAGCGAAGTCGATGTAGCGGCGGACATTCTCCTGGTCGGCACCGTGGTTACCGTGGGGCTTCAAGGCCGTGTAGTCCGTCTCCCCCAGCCGGATGGAAGGTGCATCATAGGTGTAGGACCACTGGCTCTTGCCGGTGATCATTTCCCACCAGACCCCCATGTACTTCACCGGATGGATCCAGCTCACATCGTCCAGGGTGCAGGGTTCGTTAAGGTTCAAGATGAGGCGTGAAGCCAGCACGTCCGTGGCCTTTCCGCACACCATCACCGTCCGCCACGGGCTCTTGCAGGGCGCCTGCAGACGGCCCTTCACGCCTTCCGCATCGGGCGTCAGCCAGGTCCGGAACACGAGGGCCTTGTCGTCGAGTTCGAGGTTCGTGGCCGGATAGTCCACCACTTCCGCCTCGTGGATGTTGATATACAGGCCGCTGTCCGTCTTCAACTGGAGGGCGGTCTGCACCCCGGTCCGGGAGAAGCCTTCCTGCGAAGCGTTGCCGAGACGCATCCCGTCGGAGATGCCCCGGATTTCGGTCAACCGGCTCTCGGTGTAGTTATATTCCTGGGTATCATAGTCCCCGGGAATCCACCAGGCCGTATGGTTCCCGGCCATCGCGAAGTCCGTGCATTCCTCGGCTACCTTGAAGTAGGTCAGGGCATTCTCCTGCGGGAACTCGTACCGGAAGCCGAGGCCGTCGTCGTAGAGCCGGAAGCGGACCGCCATCACGGCGCCCCCCTCCTGCCGGAGCGTGACCCGCATCTCGTTGTAATGGTTGCGGATTTCCGCCTCCTCGCCCCAGACCGGCCGCCAGGTCTCGTCGAAGGTGTCGAAAGCGGTCTCCGCCAGGGTGAAACCGTCCCGCAGCGATGCGCCGCCGACCAGTTCGTATCCCAGGCGCGAGGGCAGCACGACCGCCTCCCCAGCCCGGTCCAGCGCATAGGCCGGCACCCCGTCCACGACGGCGAACCGCAGTTCCAACTGCCCGTCGGGGCTCCGCAGCACCTCGGCGCCGGACGGCATCTGCAGGGGCGCCGTCCCGCAGGAGGCGGCCAGTAGCGCTACGGCCAGCAACCGCCCTATCATTTTCAAACGATTCATAATCAGTCTTTTATAAGATTTCCTCTCCGCATTTTTCAGAGAGGAAATCATAGATTTAACACATCGTCAATAGGTTACATCTCACATCCCTACCGCTGGAAAGAGACGATAAGGGCGCTCTTCGGAGCGACGATGAGCCCGTCCGCGAGCGTTACCGCCTCGCCGGTCAGGACATCGGTGCCGTCGACCGGGCCGGAGACGAACTCGTTGTAGTGCGACCAGTCGAGGGCACGGTCCTCGGAGGTGTTGTTGATGTACACGAAGACGGCATCGGTGTCATCGTACCGGAAGAAGGCGTAGGTGTTGTCCGTGATGTTGCGGTTGCCCTCGTTCCAGCGGGACAGGAAGTGCAGCGTCTTGCCGTGATGGATGACGGAAGCACCCTTGCGCCAGTTGAACAGGCGGCACGCATAGTCATGCAGGTCGGCAGCCACCGGGTCGGCAGCCCGGCCCTCTGCCGTGAAGAGGTCGACCGCATCGCCCTCCCAGCCGCCCGGGAAGTCGATCCGTTTGGAACCATCGTTGTGGAAGCCGGGGCGCTCCAGGAACATCATCTCGTCACCATAATAGAGCTGCGGAATACCGCGGAGGGTTGCGAGCAGCGTCAGGGCCAGCTTCATGCGGGCCGGGTCCTTCCGGAGGATATCGCCGGTCCGGGCATGGTCATGGTTGGCGAAGAAAATGAGCATGTTAGAAAGGTCCTTGTAAGCGAAATCCTGCGCCAGGACGCTGTAGATCCGGGTCATGCCCTCGTCCCAGCCGACGGAATCCTCGCACAGGGCAGACACCATCGCCCGCTGGAGCGGGAAGTCCATGATGGAGGGAAGGTTGCTGTTGAAGCCGTTCACATTGGGATTGTCCTTCTGCCAGTAGGCGACCTGCGGGATGTTCATGTCCCAGCACTCGCCCACGATATTCAGGGAAGGATATTCGTCGAGCACGGCCCGGCACCACTGCGCCATCGGGACAGGCTCGTTGTAGGGATACGTGTCCACGCGGAGACCGTCGAGGTCGGCATATTCCACCCACCAGACGGCCCACTGCTGGAAATACTTCAACACGAAAGGATTGTCCAGGTTCATATCCGGCATGGACGGAACGAACCAGCCGCTCTCCTGCCGCTCCCGGTCCTTGACGGAAGCATGCGGGTCCATGTACACGGAAAAGAGGGCGTTCATCTGCATGTAGGGCTCCGAGGTGTGGTACCAGTCTTTGAACGGAGCCTCCTCCATCCACCAGTGCGCGGTGCCGCAATGGTTCGTCACGATGTCCATGATGACCTTGATGTCCTTCTCGTGTGCCCGGGCCACGAAATCCCGGTACAAGGCATTGTCGCCGAAGCGCGGGTCGATGTGATAGTAGTCGCCGCAGGCATAGCCGTGGTACGATTCGTAGCCCTGGTTGTCCAGGAGCAGCGGGGTGCTCCAGACAGCCGTCACACCAAGGTCGGCGAGGTAGTCCAGGTGGTCGATCATCCCCTGCAGGTCGCCTCCGTGACGGTACATCGGACGGTCGCGGTCGGCCGTGTCGGGCAGCGCCGGTATCTGCCAAGGCACCGCAGAACCATCATCATAGGTGGGTGCAAGGGTGCTGTACCCCTCCTCGTTGGTCGGATCGCCGTCGGCGAAACGGTCCGGCATGATCAGGTAGATGAGGTCGGCCGTCGTGAAACTCGTCCGGGCGGAACTGCCGGCGCGGCGCTCCCGGAGCAGGTACGGATACTTGAAAGTCTCGCCGTCCTTCTTGAAAACCAGGAAGTAGGTGCCCGGCGTGGCGTTGGCGCTGATGGTCACGTCCACGAAGACGAAGTCCGGACTGTCGGCCTTGTGGACCTTCCGCGCCGTAACGCCGCTCCCACCCTCTACTGAGACTTGGTAATCCGAGATACCCGCGCCCTGGACCATGAGTTGGAGGGGCGTCTTCATGCCGGTCCACCAACTGAGAGGTTCGACGCGCTCCACCTGTTCCGGTGTGGCGTCCGCAACCTGGGAAGGGTCGAAATGACCCCTGCAGCCGATGAGGGCGGCAAGGGTCATGCACACAAAGAGTATCTTCTTCATCATTCCGTCACGATTTCATAGCCCCAGGGAGCCAGTTCATAACCCGCGACGGAAACCGGGCCGTCGGACAGGTTGGCGTAGACCGTCACCCGGTCGCCCTTGACGGCGCGGGAGAAGGCGAAGACCCCTTCCGGGGCATCGAGATATTCGACCGGACCGCCCTTCTCACCGGCAGCGAGGGCCGGATGGGCATGCTTCAACGCCGTCAGCGACTGGAAGAAGGCGGTGTAGCCGTTGGCGCTCCAGTCGGTGACCGGGTCGCTCTCGAAGAACTGGAGACGGCGGTCAAGGCCGATTTCCTGACCGGTGTAGATGAGCGGCTGGGACTTCGGCAGGGTGAAGCAGAGGACGGCCATCACGGAGGCGGCGTCGCCCATGCGCTCGAACTCGGTGCCGGACCAGGAGTTCTCGTCATGGTTCGAGGTGAAACTCAGGCGGAAGGCCGTCGGAGGCGTGTTTTCGGCATCGCGGGCGATGTAGTCCTTGAGGTCCTGGACACCCTTCTTGCCCTGGGCGATCCCGTTCAGGAGGTGGTGCAGTTCCCACGCGTAGGTCGCGTCGAAGGTCGTCTCCGGGTCGGCCTGGTCGTAGTTCTCGGACTCGGCCAGCCAGTAGACCTCGGGATAGTCGCGGCGGATGCCGCCGATGACCCACTCCCAATAGTCGTTCGGCACCCGCGACGCCACGTCGCAGCGGAAGCCGTCCACACCCTTCTCCAGCCAGAAGCGGAGCGCCTGGTCCTGGGCCTCCCAGACCGCGCGGTTGGCGTAGTTGAGGTTCCGGGTGTCGTTCCAGTCGGCCGTATAGAGGGCGTTGCCGAGGGAGTCGCGCTCATAGAAATCGGCCGGCTTCTCCGTCAGCCACGGGTGGTCGGCGGCGGAATGGTTCGGAACCCAGTCCAGGATCAGTCTCATTCCGGCCGCATGGGTCGCGGCGAGCAGGTCCTCGAAGTCCTGCATGGTGCCGAACTCCGGGTTCACGTCGCAGTAGTCCTTCACGGCATAGTAAGAGCCGAGCGTACCCTTGCGCTCCTCCACGCCGATGGGATAGATGGGCATCAGCCAGAGGACATCCACGCCGAGATCCTTCAGGCGCGGGACCTGGGCCTCCACCCCCTTGAAGGAGTGCTCCGGAGAATACTGGCGGACATTGACTTCGTACACGACGGACCCGTAGGTCCACGGTGCGTGGACGGAACGCTCCTCTCGGGCGCATCCCAGGAAGGCGAGGGCTGCCACGGCAGCGATAAGTATCTTTTTCATATAGGACAGGTTTTTTACTGGAGGAAGACGGCGGAGGCGTAGGCGCCGAGGGTCAGGTTGCTGCCGGAAACGGTGACCGTCCCGTTCGAGACAATCTCGTTCGCCAGGGAACGGGTCCCCACGCTGACGGTCTGGGTCCCGGAGCCGAAGTTGTGCGCCACGAGGACGGTCTGGCCGTCGTAGGTCATCGTCCAAAGCGCCACCGCATTGTTGGAACTGGACACCTCGGCGATTTCCCCGCTGGCGAGCGCCTTATAGGTGTTGCGAGCCTTCGCGAAGTCGCGGTAGACCCGGAGGACGGACGCGGCATCGGCCTCCTGCGCCTCCACGGAGATGTCCGCCGTCAACATGGCGTTGTCCACCTTGCCGCTGAGGGCCTTGGTCGGCACGGAGCCGGTGCGGGTCCATTTGATCGGCGTGCGGATGTATTCATCGCCATTGGTCTTGGTACCCCAATAGCCGAGTTCCTCGCCCTGGTAGATGAAGGGCTTGCCCGGAGAGGTCAGCAGCACGGCGCCGGCCAGTTTCTCCTTGGCGACCACTTTGCCGAGGTCGCTGGCCGTCCGGTCCTCGTCATGGTTGGAGAGTTTGATGGCGTCGATGTAGTCTGCCCGCTGGCCCTTGAACAGGTTGCGGAAATAGAGGACGGTGGCGGCGAAATCGTTGCCCTTCCCCTTGTTGATGCGGTCCTTGACGGTCCACCAGTAACTGAAGTTGAACAGGGAAGGAAGTCCCTTGTAATAAGGGGCGGCGCCCCCCGCCTCGGTGAAGGCTTCGCCGACCATGTAGATGTCACCCTTCCCGCCGCGGGCCTGGTAGGTCGCGTTGCAGTGGTCGTACCACTGCTTCAGGAACGTCGCGTTCGGGGTCGCCTGGTTCTGGTAGATCCACAGCACGGCATCCAGGCGGAGACCGTTGACCCCCAGGTTGATCCATTTGTCGGCCGAGGCGGCCAGGTCCTGGAAGGCGGCCGATTCGGAAGCCTTCGCGTACGGGCCGTAATTGAGGTCCGGCATCGACGCATCGAAACTGGCGAAATACTGGATGCTCGCCCCGCCGAAGGTGATGTCCGCCGCCGTTGTATTGTTCAGGGCGAACGGCGTGCCGAACGTGAGGCTGGAGCCGGTACCGCCGTACTTCGTGCCGGACGGCCAACTGGACGAGTTGGAGGTGCGGACGAGGAAGCCCCAGTCCGTATCGACATCGATGGTGATTTCGAAGATGCTGGTGGAAGTCTCGTAGAGGCCGACATTGCCGGCGGCACCGATCCACAGCCACATGGAGGCCGACGGGTTCGAGGCCTCGACGTCAGCTGTGGTCTCAGTCACGGTCACGGTCTTCGTCGAGCCGCTCCAGTCCACCTTGAAATGGAGCCGTCCCTTGTAGCCGAGGTCTCCCCCGGCGGCAACATGCCAACCGCCCATCCCGGGCGTCGAAGCGCCGCCGTAATTGTCGACCTTCCCCGCTGCCACGTCGGCCGTCGGATTGTCGGAGAGGACATAATAGCCGCGGTAGGGGCTGTCGGCGGAAGCGATGGCACTCTCGAACCAGGCGCCCTTGCCGGAATGGTTCAGCACATAGTCGAGGTAGATGTCGATGCCCTTCTCGGCGGCCTTGTCGATGAGTTCCTTCAGGTCGGCCTCGGTGCCGAGCCGGGAATCGACCGTGTAGTAGTCGAGGATGTCATAGCCGTGGTACGACCCGGCCGTCTGGATGGGAGAGAGCCAGAGCGCCGTGGCGCCCAGGGCGTCCAGGTAATCCAGATGCTGGGTGACGCCGCGGAGGTCGCCCCATCCGTCGCCGTCGCTGTCGGCGAAACTGTAGACATTGAGCTGGTAGGTGATGCCGGACAGTTTCGCGTCCGCGGCCGGGGTCGGGGTGTCCGGGTCCGTACCGGTCGAAGGGGTGTGCTTTTCCGTACAGGCGGCCAGCGAAAGGACCAGCGCCGCGACAGGAAGGTATTTCAGCAAGATGCGTTTCATAACGGTTATCAGTTCTATAGACAACAATAATAGCGATTTCCCGCCGGATTTCCAAACCTTCCGCCCGGTTTTGCCGACCACCCCCGCACTTTCCGCGACGGACGGGAATCCGAGGCGCAGCGACATGCCCGGAATGCGATAACATTTATTTTGAAGTGTTATCATTTTGACTTATCTTTGCAAGAAATGATTGCACCTGCATGGAAACGACCGCACGCACCCAAACAGCCTTCCGGTTCAGCAACAACCTGCTGGAACGCCTCAAGCGGAATGCCCGGAAGGAGCACCGCTCCCTCAACAGTTATGTGGAACAGACCCTGGAGAAGGCGCTGGGCCCGGCCTTCCCGAAACTGCCCCCGGACTTCACGGTCTCCGACGAAATCCTCGGCCTGATGGCGGACACCTTCGTCCGCCCTTTGCCGGAAGCGCTGGCCTCAGACCCGAAACTGGCCTCCCTCCTTGAAAGATACGGCCTATGAAAGCCTTCCTGGACACAAATATCCTGTTGGATTTCCTGATTCCGGAGCGCCGCTCCCCCGAAGTCGCCATCATCTTCCAGGCCGCCCGGGACCATCTGTTCGAGGTCCAGGTCACCACGCAGAGCCTGGTCGACTGTGCCTACATCGCTTCGCGTTGCGGGATCGCCCCGGAATCCTTCCGGCGGTTCGCAGGATGGGTGGTCGACCACTTCAATGTGGAAGCCGTCAGTTCCTTCCAAATCCGGGACGCCCTCTCCGACCCCGGCCATGACTTCGAAGACAACGTCCAAGCCGCCAGCGCCTGGGACGGCTGCTGTGACGTCATCATCACCCGGGACCGGAATTTCCTGGCCACGCCGTCCATCCCGGTCTTGACCGCCGGGGAATTCGTCCAGGCTATTTCATAATTCCCGTCGAGCCGGAAAGTCTCCGGCCCCCACTGAAACACAAACAAGATGAACCGGTTAGAAAGATACCGCCGCATCTGGTGCGACAACAAGAACGCCGACGAACGCGCCAAGCGCATCGCCCGCGAAGAAGGGCTTGCGGAAGGGTTTGCAGGAGGGTTTGCAGGAGGCAGGGAACAAGGCAGGGAAGAAACCAAGGCCGAGATTGCGAAAGGGCTGGTGCAGAACGGTGTGCCGATGGAAATCATCACGAAAGTTACCGGCCTGACGGCGGAAGACCTCGACTGACCCGTACATTCCCCCGGTCCTCCCCCATGACATGATTAAAGCCGGGGCCCCGTGGCGGGGTCCCGGCTCGGTGAATAGGAAGAGGGCGGGCCGATTATTCGACCGTGGCCGTTCCGGCGTTGAAGTCGAGGGTAATCTTCTTGCCGGCCTCGATGGAGACGCGGTCCTGGTCGCCGCCGTTGCCGCGGTAGGCAATCTTGCCGTCGAAGAAGACGAACTCGCGGGTCCACCATTCGGAGGTGGCGATGGAACTGGCCGCATACAGACGGACTTCGCCCGTATACAAGGTCGTCCCGACCAGTTTGTTGCCTTCCGCCTTGAACAAGGCTTTCTCCATGCCCTCGCCCCAAGCCACATCGTTATTTTCGCCGAAGCAAAGGCCGATGCCATAGACCTGGGCGGGCTCGATACAGAGTTTCTTGTTGTCGGTGTCCACATAGATCATGTAGACGCCATTCTCTGCAACGACGCAGTTTGTTCCGGAAACGGTGTAGCCGCTGTCCTCACCCAGGCCGGTGAAGTCACCGCTCCAAGCCTTGCCCGGGGCAAACTTGAACGGAGAGTCCGCCTCGATGTAGCGGATGGTCCAGAACTGACCTTTCTTGCCGTTGACAGGGATGAGGTCGACCACCTCGTCGGACTCCCAATTCCAGTTGCCGAACGCTGCACCGATCATATACATCTCGGTCGGAAGTTCATTGGCCGGAGGAGTTATCGTTCCGGTGGAGGCCTTCAAGTAAGCGACACCGGCGGTCGGATAGAGCCAGACATCGTAGGTCCCGGCCTCGGCCGTCATATCGCTACCACCCTTGGTCATGACAATCGGGGTCTCAAGGCCGAAGGTGCCGCCGCCGAGATCATAATCGCCCCACGTATCATTTCCGCGGAATTTGAAGGAACCGGCATCGAAAGGAACGGCCTTGGCCCGCCAGATTTCGGGATTGTCGGAGATCTTCTCCAGGTCCACATCCACACTCCAGTCAGAGACGGCAGGGCCGATGATGCCCCAGGTCTCGGCACCTGCCATTCCAGGCATTTCGGTATAGTCATCCACATTGATATCCGGGAGGAATTCCGGTTCAGCGGCCTCCTTCGCATTGATAATCTTGTAGGTCTTTGCTTCGGGATCGAGAATCAGGTCATACTTTCCATCCACAGGGACGGCAAGGTTCTTGCCGCCGGCAACCGCCGTATATTCCTTGTCGAGTTCGACAATGAACGGTTCGACATCCCCTTCAGCGCCGAAGTTGATGTCCCAACCGGCATCCCTGCGGAACTTGAACTGATCGGAGGCTGTCAGGACAAGCCCGCGGCAGACATGGAGCGTTCCATCGGAAATCATCGCCTCGTCCTGGTTCCAACTGTTACCTGTACTGGCAATGGAGCCGATGACAGACCACGGGGTCTCTTCCGTAAAGTCGGCATAAGGGTCGGCCGCGCCAGAAAGAGGCCGCGCAATCCGGTACAGACCTGCATCTGGATTGAGCCAGAGATCATAGGTTCCATCTGCGGGGACGGCAAGGTTCTTGCCGCCGGCAACCGCCGTATATTCCTTGTCGAGTTCGACAATGAACGGTTCGACATCCCCTTCAGCACCGAAGTTGGTGTCCCAACCGGCATCCCTGCGGAACTTGAACTGGTCGGAGGCCGTCAGGACGATGCTCTTCGCCACGTGCCAGGTCCCGTCCGTGTACATATCCTCATCCTGTCCCCAACTGTTTCCCGTACTGGCAATAGAGCCGATGACACTCCAAACGGATTTCTCCTTGTAAGCCGCATACGGGTCGTCTCCGGACGTCGGAACAGGGATTTCATAGGATTCGACCGTAATCCGGCCTTCAGAATCGACATAACCGTTCAATCCATTGTCCGCCGTCGCTTTCTGAAGGGAGGTACGGATGGCCAACTGGAAGGAGACCGTCTCGCCATAGTCGCATCCTGCGGCGATGAGGTTCTTGTTGATTTCAGAAAAACGGAGCGTCAGGGTATTGTCCTTCTCCGTTGTTCCGAGGACACGGTTTACATCCTTGTCATTGACACGGACAAGGGCCATCGTATTGTAGACCGGCGCATTCACATCGAAACTGCCGGGCGTGAACGTAGCGACAACGGTGTTTTCACCGATCTCGGAAGAAAGGAGCACCGGTGCCGTCGTCGCCGCAGGGTCGATCGCAAGTTGTTCGACCTCGGTGCAGGCCCATCCGGAAAGGATGAGGACACCGGCGAAAAGGGTATTGAATATTCTTTTCATGTTCTTTGCAGATTATTTCCAGGCTTCGTTCTGGGAAAGTTTGCTGTTGCTGTTCAACTCAGAGACCGGAATCGGGAAGAGGTTGTACTTGTCGTCGACACTACGGCCGGATTGAAGCCCGCCCTTCCAGGTCCAGAGATAGTCGTTGCCGGTAAGGAGCCCATAGCGCACCAGGTCGGAGCGCCGCCAGCATTCCCAATAGAGTTCCCGGCCACGCTCGTCGAGCAGTCCGGCAAGGGTATAGGTCCCATTCCCGAGTCCAGCACGGTTCCGGACCGCATTAAGAGCCGCTTGACCCTCCGCAGCACTGACGGTAGATGCACCGCGCAACTGTGCTTCAGCCAGCATCAAATATGCATCTGCAGCACGGAAAAGCGGGAAGTCCGTGGAAGGGAAATTGATAATGGCAGGCGCCGAACCATCCATGTTGAGATTGGTAAACTTGTAAGAAGACCAGCCATAGTCAAACTCAAGGACGTCGATACTCTGGGAAGAAGTCATGTCCTGACCTGCTCCCCAGAAGCGGTAACGGACATCCGATGCATCAAACTTGCTGATGAATTCAGGCGTCACCAGAGTGCCGCCCCAGCCATCATCGATTCCGAGTGCGGCAGCCGTCGCCTTGTCTCCACCTTTGCAGGATGCCTTGATGATGAAGCAGGTCACACCATAACTTTGGGTATAGGTTCCATCCTGCTGGACACCGAAGATGATCTCATCGGTGCAGAGATGGTTCTCGCCGCAGAACAAATCCGCGTAATTGGCCCGGAGAGCCGGATAAGCGGCGACCACTTCTTTCGACATCGTCGCTGCCACGTCATAGTATTCCTTGGCTGCCGCATCGTCGGCAAGGCCGAGATAGACGCGCGCATTGAGGTTGAGGTGGGCACGGATCATCTTGACGAAGTTCACATCCAAGCGGCCATAGACATTCTGGCGCGTTCCTTTGATAGCGCTGTTGTCGATGATATCAGCACATTCATCATCCAACCAATGGAAGAGGTCGGCACGGCTCTTCTGGTCCGGACCGACAGCACCGACTACAGAATTTTCATCTGCAAAGGGAACATCACCGAACATGTCGATCGCGTGATAATAACTGAGGGCACGCAGAGCACGGGCCTCTGCAATCATGGTCTTGATGTTCTCGCTGCCGGCAAATTCAGAAGCGCTTGCACGGCGGATGAATTCGTTGCATAAACTGATCTGGTAATAAATCCGGGAGAACATGGCCGTCACAAACACATCGGACGCAGTATACGAGAACGTGTGCAGATCCATGACCGTCTTATCGTTCCAGACAATCAGCGCCTCGTCGGTCGTGAATTCCTGCATATAGAACAGAGCCCGGACATACTGTCCGAAACCTCCGTCGACGCCATCGATATCCGGATCTTTATCAGGTCCTTCAGAGCCACTCACCGACAGGGAGACGTAACATTTGGCCAACAACTGCGCATATGCATCTTCGCTATCAAGGACCGTTTCAGGAAGGGTCACATTCGGGTCGATCGGGGTGACATCAAGGTCATCGACACAGGAGGTCACGGCGCCGGAAAACAAAGCGGCAGCCGCAAGGATAGAAAGACTTTTCATTTTCATAGCAAAAATCCTCCTTGATTAAAAGTTAAACTTGACGCCCAGGACGAAAGTTCTCGGACGCGGCCAGAGGTTGGAGTCGATCCCGTTGAAGATCTCCGGATCGATACCCTTGTAAGGAGAGAGGCAGAACACGTTCTGGACCGTTCCGAACACATTGAGTGTCATTTCTTTCGGGAGGTTGAACGTATATCCTGTCGTCACGTTGTCCAGTTTGAAGAACGAGGCATTCTTGATATAGTAGTCGGAGAAATACTGCGCCTTGGTGAACCCGTCCTCAATGCCTTGCGGTACACGGTTGGCAATGAAGTTGTTGGTCCAGAGGTCGCTCAACAGGCCCAACTGGGAAGAATTGTTGTCATAGACATAGTTGCCGAAATTGGCATGGGCGGAAGCGGCGAAGGTCCACGACTTGTAGTTGAGGGAAGTATTGAAGCCGAGGGTCACCTTCGGGTGCGGATCCTTGCAGTAGTACATATCATCCTCATCCACAGTTCCATCCCCGTTCAAATCGGCATAGGCGCCCATGATCGGCTTGCCATCCTCGTCGTAAATCTGCTTGTAGACATAGAAAGCATTCGGCGCATAGCCCGTCATGTGCATCTGAATCTTATTTCCGACGGCGCCGGAAATGTCACCCGTCGGAACACCCTTATAGCCATCGCCATCGTTGGTCGTCATCTTCGTGATCTTCTGATGGTTGAAGGCGCCGTTGACGCCGACCTGCCAAGAGAGGTCGCGCGTCTCGAAAACGATATAGTTCACATCGAGTTCGACACCCTTATTGACCAGGGTCCCGATATTGGCATTCAAGTAATTCTTGAGGTTGGCACCTGCGGCGACCGGCGTATAGTTGAGCAAGTCGGTGGTCTTGCGGTAATACCCGTCAAGGGAGGTCGTGAGACGGCCGTTCAGGAAACCGAGGTCGACGCCGGCATTATAGGTGGTTGTCGTCTCCCAACGCAGGTCGGCATTGTAGCCGTCCGGACGGATCGGGACGATCAACTTGTCACCGAAATAATACCAGGAGCCCTGCTGGCTGAATGTATACGTAGGCAGGGTCGGATAAGAATCGCCAGCCACATCCTGCTGACCGGTCTGTCCCCAAGAGAGACGTACCTTGAGAGCGGAAACAGCGTTGACATCCCGGAGGAATTCCTCATTCTTGGCATTCCATGCCAGAGCGACGGAAGGGAAGAAGCCCCACTTATTGTTGGAGAAACGGGAAGTTCCGTCATAACGGAACGTCGCCGTCGCAAAATAGCGATCGTCATACGTATAATTCAGACGACCGAAGAAAGACACCAGGTAGTTCTCGAACTTGTTATGGCTGTCCTCATAGATATTGGCCGGGTCGGTCAGGTCGATGCCAAGGTCGTTGCCATCCTCATCGGTCAACGCATGGTGGGAGAAACTGTTGGAAGAATGCCAGAAATGCTGCCAGGAATAACCTGCCATCACATCGATGACATGCTTCTCGGCGATGGCTTTGTTATAATCCGCATAGAATTCGAGGGTCTGGTCCCGACGGATCTGGTCGTAATCGGTATGACGTCCGGCTCCGGCCTCCGTCTGGGAGTGGAAAGACTGCTCGGAGCCATAGAGGATATCCACCGTTCCGTCTGACTTGGAGAAGTCAAGGCCCAGGTTGAGATTCAGGCGCAGGTCTTCCAGGCCGTGGATCTTGTAGTCGAACTGGGCATTCCCGATGAACCGCTTGGCGTCCGCCTTGTCGAATTTCTCATTGAGGGAAGCCACCGGATTGGTTCCGAGCGTATTGGCCGTACCCCAACTGCGGTATCCATGGATGCCGTCCTGATCGTAGATGGCCTGGGTCGGGTCGTATTGGACCGCCTGGCCGATGGCAGCCGTATTAGCGAAGTTGTTCTTGATATACATGCCCTTACCGTTCAGGGAAACGGTGAGATGCTTGTCGAGCAGTTGAGGATTCAGGTTGAAGGCCAAGGTTCCACGGTCCATCGAGGAGGTCTTGAGGGTACCTTTCTGACCGAGATAACCACCCGAAACCCGATACGGAAGGACGGTCTCACCGACCTTGACATTGCCGCTGACACCCACATTGCCTTCATAACTGAAGCCGGTCCGCCAGATCTGCTTCTGCCAATCTGTGTTTTCAGTTCCGACAGCAGCCATCGCCGACTCGTTATCTCCGTAATACCGTTGCATGGCAGCCCGAATCTCATCGCCGTCCAGCACATCCAGGAACTTGGCATTCTGGGAGATGGAGGTCGTGAAGTCGGCCGTCACATTGGGACGGGTGTTGGCTGAAGAACCTTTCTTGGTCGTGATGATGATGACGCCGTTGGAGGCCCGGGAACCGTAGATAGCCGTTGCAGATGCATCCTTCAGTACCGTGAAACTCTCGATATCGCTCGGGTTGATCGAGGCCAGTGCATCTCCCATACCGGAGACACCGGTACCGCCGATCGGAAGTCCGTCGACCACCACGAGCGGATCGTTGGTCGCATTCAAAGAAGAACCGCCACGGATCCGGATCGTAGAACTGGAACCCGGCATACCGTCACCGGCCGTCACGACGACACCGCTGGACTTGCCGGCGAGAAGTTGGGCAGGAGAAGAGATCATACCCTTGTTGATCTGGTCCGCCTTGACCGTCGAGACCGATCCCGTGAGGTCGCTCTTCTTGACGGTACCGTAACCGATGACCACGACGTCGTCGAGGAATTCGGTGTCCTCGGTGAGGACGACCGTGGCCGGGACGGCGGAGGCGGTGAAGGTCTGGGACGCATAGCCGATGCAGCTGATTTCGATCTGCACATCGGCGCTCGGGACATAGAGGATGTAGTCGCCGTCGAGGCCCGTAGACGTACCGTTGGACGTTCCGACCTGGAGGACGGTCGCCCCGATCACGGGACCCTGTGCATCGACTACGACACCTTTAACCTGATATCCGCCCTGGGCGAATACGGTAGCGCAGGCTGCGACGAGCGCTGCAACTGCGGTTAAAATCCTTTTCATTGAGTGTGTAGTTAGTTGATTATGATTTGTTGTTGTGTCTGACTTCGATGAAGCGGACGCAGAGGGCGCCGCACACCAGGAAGATGCCCGCCACCAGGAGCATCATCGGCTGGCTGCCGCCCACGAGGGTCATGACCAGGCCGCCCGTCGCCGCCGCGACGATCTGCGGCAGGCAGATGGTGCAGTTGAACAGGCCGAGGTAACTGCCCATGTAGGGGCTCCCCTCGAGGGCGTTGGTCAGCAGGGTGAACGGGAGGGCGAGCATGGCGGCCCAGGCGAATCCGATGAGGAAGTAACTGATGAACAGCACATACTGGTCATGGATGAAGAGGACGGAAGCGAATCCGGCCGCGCCGACCAGGAGGCTCAGCACATAGGCGAGCCGGATGTTCCGGAAGCGGGGCAGGAGCGTGGCCCAGAGGATGGAGCCGACCGCCTGGACGGCGAACAGGACGCCGACCCAGTTGCCGGCCGCCTGGTAGGCCTCGGAGGCCGTGTCGGCAGTGTGCCACACATTGTCGGCGATGGCGCCGTTGGTGTAGGTCCACATATAGAGGAAGGCGGCCCACGAGAAGAACTGGACGAGGCCGACGGTCCAGAATGTCTTCGGCGCCTTGACGAGGAGTTCCAGGAGGCCGGCGCCCTCCGTCTTCTCCTGCTTCTGCAGGTCGATACCGTGGAATTCGGCATATTCCTTCGGCGGCATCTCCTTCACGCGCAGGAAGGTGTACAGGACGCAGAGGATGAGGATGGCCGCGCCCACGTAGAACGAGTAGATCACACTGTCCGGCACCACGCCCTGCGGAGCCACGTTGGAGATGCCGATCCAGGTGAAGAGGATGGGGAAGATGTAGCCGACCAGGGAACCCGCGTTGCACAGGAAACTCTGGATGCTGTAGGCGGTGGTCTTCTGGCGCTCGTTCACCATGTCGCCGACCATCATCTTGAAGGGCTGCATGGCGACGTTGATGGAAGTGTCGAGGAAGATCAGCGAGAACAGGCCGAACCACATGGCCATGTTCAGGCCGAGGAAGACCCGCGCGCTGAAATGCAGGCTGCCGGCGTTGGGCAGGAACACCATCACCAGCACGGCGATGATGGCGCCGATGATCAGGTACGGCTTGCGGCGTCCCATCCGGCTCCAGGTGCGGTCGGACCATTTGCCGATGAGGGGCTGGACGATCATCCCCATCAGCGGGGGGAGGATCCAGAAGAAGGAGAGTTGGTGCGGGTCTGCGCCGAGGGTGGCGAAAATCCGGCTGATATTGGCACTCTGCAGGGCATAGGCGATCTGGACTCCGAAGAATCCGAAACTCAGGTCGACCAGCTGCCTGAAGGTCAAATCTCGTTGATGGTTCATCTTGGTTTCGTTTTGCGCTATTGTGGCAATCACAAAAGTAAGGATTATTTTTTCAAGGTGGACGGCTGTCCGGGGAAACGGGAGAAATGCGCTGAAGAATGGAGATATTTTTGCGATGAACGGATTTTTCCGTACATTCGCGGTGCCATGAAGAATGTAAGGATTTCGCTTCTCATCCACGGGTTCGCGGCGGCGCATGTCGCGGTGTCGCTCCTGTGTGCCCTCGCCGGGGTGCAGGATACCCTCCTGCTGACGCTGCTGACCATGACCCTGACCGTGGTCATCTGCATCCGGCGCCGGCTCACCGTCGAGTTCACCGCCATCAACGTCATCCTCGTCAACATCCTCGGATTCATCCTCGGCAACCTGGGTGCGCAGTTCCTCCATGTCCAGAACGTAATGCTGGAGCACGCCATCTCCACCTTCCTGACCACCGAAATCCTGGGCAGGGGGCTCGACCTGCTGTCCCGCTCCTTCCAACCGCGGGAACCGGGTCCGGCCGGATGGCGGACCTCCTGGCAGAAGAGCCTCGGCTGGCTGGTCTTCGCCGTGGCCTTCGTCTTTGTCCTGAGGGTCGTGGCCGATTTCATCATCAAGCGCTACATGACCTCGGAAGGGGCCGTGCTGGCCATGCTGTTCGGTATCCTGTCCAACTCGCTCAACCTGGTGCTGATGATCTGCCTCAACCTGATTTTCATCCGCTTCGCCAGGAAGCAGAAGTATGACCTGTACACCGCTTCGGCCGGCGTCACCGTATTCATCGGGGTTGTCAGCCTGCTTTGCGCCGCCGTGCAGACGACCGGCCTGCCGTACGGGTGGCAGCCACGGATGGAAAGGGGCATGTTTCTGCGCAATGTCGTCCTTTGCGCCCTGGTGGAAATCATGATCTTCGCAGTCATCTACGTGCTGGTCTTCGCCGCCACCATGCGAAGCGAGATGGAGCGGCAGCGGGAAAAGCGGCACCGGGCTGAATTCCAGTATCTTACGCTCAAGCACCAAGTCAATCCTCATTTCCTGTTCAACTCGCTGAACATCCTCGATTCGCTGGTCCAGGAAGGGGCCGCCGAGGAAGCCAGCGAATATATCCACCGCCTTTCGCACATCTACCGTTATCTGCTGCAACATGAGGGGGACCGGCTGGTCCGTATCGAGGAGGAGGCCGGTTTTGCACAGGATTATCTGGAATTGCTGCAGATCCGTTTTCCCGACGGTTTCTTGGTGGAAAATGTCATCCGGAACGAGGACAGGGGCCGCCTGATCGTACCGTGCTCCCTCCAACTGCTCCTGGAGAATGCCACCAAGCATAATGCGGTTTCAGCCGCAGAGCCCCTGCGGGTGCGCCTGTCCTCGGACGGGGAAACCCTCAGCGTCGAGAACAACCTCATTCCCAAAGTGTCTCCGGTCTCATCGACCGGCGTCGGCCTGAAATACATCCGCCAGCAGTACCTGGACCTCTCCGGGACAGAGGTTTTCGTGGAAAAGTCGGCCGACCGGTTCCTGGTCCGCCTCCCGTTGCTGTAGTGCCCGGGATGCTCTTCTTTCCGGAATCCGGCATCCTTTCCAGGCCGACAAGGAAGTTTTCTTTCCTGCCATCCCACCGTCAAGGAAATCTGTCTTTCGGGATGTCACGGGCAGATTTTCCCAAAAAGAGACGGTCAATCATAAACGGATTTAGGATTATTTTTGGAGTTCGTAAGAATTTTTTCTATATTTCGGAAACTTATGGAAACGGTTATGAAAGCACTTATCATCGAAGACGAGCCCCGGGCTCAAAGGAGTATGCAGAAACTCCTGGACACCCACTTCCCGCAGGTGCGCACGATCGGCGTGACCGGTTCCGTCAAGGATACCGTCGCCTGGCTGAAAGTGCATGACGGCGTGGCTGCGGAAGCCCCGGATGTCATCTTCATGGACGTGGAACTGTCGGACGGCAACTGCTTCGACATCTTCAAGCAGATCCAGGTCAAGGCCCCCGTGGTCATGACCACCGCCTATGACAACTATGCCGTCAAGGCATTCGAGGTCAATTCCCTGGACTATCTGCTCAAGCCGCTCGAGGTGGCGGACATGCGGCGGGCCCTCGACCGGGTGGCCGCCCGGACGGGCACCGCACCGCAGGTAGACATGGTCCGGGTCATGGAAGCGTTCCAGGCCCTGCAGACCGGGTCCGAGGAGTACGCGCCGGCTCCCGTCGAGCCGACCTCGCGCAAGGAGAAGTTCCTCATCCGCCTCAACGACCGCATCGTCCCGGTCCACACCCGGTCGGTCGCCTACTTCTATTCCGAGTCGAAGAACTCCTACATCGTCACGGACAAGAATACCACCTACGTCCTCGACGACTCCCTCGACACCATCGAGCAGAGCCTGCCCGCCGATGCCTTCTTCCGCATCTCCCGCAGCTGCATCATCGCCGAGAGCGCCATCGACAGCGTCTCCCGCCTCCTGGGCGGCCGCCTGCGCATCTCGCTCAGGCGTGGTCTCGACGCCTTCACGGACCTCACCGTCTCCCGCGCCCGCGTCGACGCCTTCCTCACCTGGCTGGAGCGCTGACCTGCCCTTGCCGCGACGGGCCGTGCAGGCCAGCCCCGCCAGAGGGCAGCCGCAACAAGGGCGCCGGAAAGGCTACAACAGGTGGATACAGAAGCCGAGACCGGCGAGAAGGCAGAAGAGGAAGGTGGACATCACGAGCAGGGGAAGCATCGGGTCCAGGGCACGCCCAGAGCGTTGCCAGACCCCGGTGAGGTGCTTCATGAAAAGCGGAAGGGTCACAACATAAAGATAGTGCCACCAGGAGGGCCAGCGGAGGAGGCAGTACGCCAGCATGAAGGCCCAGCCGAGCCCGATGAGGACGCTCTGGTAGACCTTGGCCCGCCGTTCGCCGAGCCGCAGGGCCACCGTCGTGCGCGTCGCCGCATCGGTCTCCATGTCGCGGATGTTGTTGACATTGAGCACGCCGATCGAAAAGCATCCGACCGCCGCACCGGGCAGCAGGAGTTTCCAGAACATCGTATGGGCCGCGACGAAATAAGCCCCACAGACCGCCACGATGCCGAAGAAAAGGAACACATAGAGGTCGCCCAGCCCCCGGTAGCCATAGGGGTTGCGGCCAAGCGTATACTTCATGGCAGCCATGATGGCGGCGGCGCCCAGCAGGAGCACGAGGACCGGGGTCATGCCGAGCAGCGTCCCGAACGAACGCCAAGTCATGGCCGTGCCGGAGACGATGCAGAGGACGACAAACAAGCCGATCAGCCGCTTCATGTCTCCCACCGTGAGCGCCCCGCCGTTGAGCCCGTACTGCGGCCCTTTGCGGTCGGCCGTGTCGGTGCCCCGGAGGACGTCGCCGAGTTCGTTGGAGAGGTTGGACAGGACTTGGAGGCACACGGTAGTCAGGACGATGAGGACCGCGGTCCACAGGTCCACCCGGTAGTCGGCCGCGGCGAGGAGGATCCCGAGCAGCACGCCCCCTGTAGAGAGCGGCAGGGTGCGCAGGCGCATGGACTGGATGGCGGCTTTCAGTTGCATATCCAGAAAATCTAATCCAGTTTCAGGACGGCCATGAAGGCACTCTGCGGGACCTGGACCGTGCCGATCTGGCGCATCCGCTTCTTGCCTTCCTTCTGCTTCTCCAGGAGTTTCCGCTTCCGGGTGACGTCGCCGCCGTAGCATTTCGCCGTCACATCCTTGCGGACCTGGCGGACGGTCTCCCGGGCGATGATCTTCGCCCCGATAGCCGCCTGTACGGCGATGTCGAACTGCTGGCGCGGGATGAGTTCCTTGAGCTTGAGGCAGATCTTGCGGCCGAAATCGTAGGCGTGGTCCTCGTGGATGAGGGTCGAGAGGGCGTCCGCCGGGTCGCCGTTCAGGAGGATGTCCAACTTGACGAGCCGGGCCGGTCGGAAATCCGTGACATGGTAGTCGAACGAGGCGTAGCCCTTGGAGATGGACTTGAGTTTGTCGTAGAAGTCGAAGACGACCTCAGAGAGCGGCAGGTCGTAGTTGAGTTCCACGCGGTCCGTCGTGATGTAGTGCTGGCTGATGAGGGTGCCCCGCTTGTCCATGCAGAGTTTCATGATGGGCCCGTAGAAATCCGACTTGGAGATGATCTGGGCGCGGATATACGGCTCCTCGATGTGGTCGATCAGGGTCTGCGGCGGGAGGCCGGAGGGGTTGTGCACGTCGACCACCTCGCCCTTGGTCGTGTAGACCTTGTAGGAGACGTTCGGGACGGTAGTGATGACGTCCATGTTGAACTCCCGGAACAGGCGCTCCTGCACGATTTCGAGATGCAGCAGGCCCAGGAAGCCGCAGCGGAAGCCGAAACCGAGCGCCAGGGAACTCTCGGGCTCGTAGACGAACGAGGCGTCGTTGAGCTGGAACTTCTCCAGGGTCGCCCGCAGTTCCTCGAACTTGGAGGCATCCACCGGATAGAGGCCCGCGAAGACCATCGGCTTCACCTCCTCGAAGCCCGCGATCGCCTCGGTGCAGGGCGCTTCCGTATGGGTAATCGTATCGCCCACCTTGACCTCGACGGCGGCCTTGATGCCGGAGATGATGTAGCCCACGTCGCCAGTCGTGACCGCATCGGCGGGCTGGAGTTTGAGTTTCAGCACGCCGATCTCCTCGGCCTCGTATTCCTTGCCGGTGTTGAAGAACTTGACCTTGTCGCCCTTGCGGATGCTTCCGCTGACCACCTTGAAATAGGCGATGATGCCGCGGAAGGAGTTGAAGACGGAATCGAAGATGAGGGCCTGGAGCGGGGCGTCCGGATCGCCCTTCGGCGCCGGAATTTTGTCCACGATGGCATCCAGCACCGCCTGCACGCCTTCGCCGGTACGGGCCGACACGCGGTACACGTCCTCCGGGTCGCAGCCCAGCAAATCGCACACCTGGTCGGTGACCACCTCGGGCTGGGCCGAGTCCATGTCGATCTTGTTCAGCACCGGGATGATTTCCAACCCATGGTCGATGGCCTGGTAGAGGTTGGAAATCGTCTGGGCCTGGATACCCTGCGACGCGTCCACCACCAGCAGCGCCCCCTCGCATGAGGCGATGGAGCGGGACACTTCATAACTGAAATCCACGTGGCCGGGCGTATCAATCAGATTGAGTCGCCAGGTCTCCCCTTCCCGGGTGTACTCCATCTGGATGGCGTGGCTCTTGATCGTGATACCCTTCTCCTTCTCCAGGTCCATATCGTCGAGGACCTGGTTCTCCATCTCCCGGACCGACAGGGTCTGCGTCAATTCCAGCAGGCGGTCCGCCAAGGTGCTCTTCCCATGGTCGATATGTGCGATGATGCAAAAATTCCGGATGTTCTTCATGGCCTGCAAAGATACGCATTTTCCGGCAGAATCAGGGGACGTTGAACTTTTTTTCGACAGGCGGGAAATATTTGCTATTTTTGTGAATCCGATGATAAGCAAGACAGCTATGCACACAACCGAAGAATTGAAACAGATCTCGACGCAGGTGCGGCGGGACATCGTGCGGATGGTGACGCTGGCGAAGTCCGGGCATCCGGGCGGGTCCATGTCGAGCGCAGACTTCCTCACAACCCTCTATTTCAATGAGATGGAACAAGATCCGGCCACCTGGACCCGCGACGGCAAGGGGCAGGACATGTTCATCCTCTCCGCCGGCCACCTCACACCGGTCTACTATTCCATCCTCGCCCGGGCCGGGTACTTCCCGGTTTCCGAACTTGCCACCTTCCGTCAGTTCGGCACCCGTCTGCAGGGGCATCCGTCTGTCCGGAAGGAGCTTCCGGGTATCTTCCAGGCGTCCGGTTCCCTCGGCCAGGGGCTTTCCGCCGCCGCCGGCCTCGCCCTCGGCAAGAAACTTGACGGGGACGGCCACTTCGTCTGGTGCCTCTGCGGCGATGGTGAAAGCGAGGAAGGCCAGATCTGGGAAGCCGGTATGTTCGCCGTCCACCATGGCCTCGACCGCCTCATCGCCATGACCGACTGGAACGGCCAGCAGATCGACGGCCCGGTCGACAGCGTGGCCGGAGAAGGCGACCTCGCCGCCAAATGGCAGGCCTGGGGCTGGAATGTCCTGGTCGCGGACGGCCACGATTTCGACGCCATCTCGAAGGCCTTCGCCGATGCCAAGGCGTTCGCAGGGTCCGGCAAGCCGACCATGCTCCTTTTCCGCTCCTGCATGGGTTGCGGGGTCGATTTCATGGCCGGCACCCATAAGTGGCACGGCAAGGCTCCCTCCCAGGAGCAGTGCGACGCCGCTCTCGCGCAACTCGGCGAAACCCCGCTCGGAGACTTTTAATCAACATGAAAAACCACCGGGCCCTTTTACGGACATTGGCCCGGACAGGGTCGCGAAGCGACAGGACATAAAAGGGTCCGGTGGTTTTTCACCATATCGTCAGGACATGAAGAAATATATCGATACAGGAAAGAAAGATACCCGCAGCGGTTTCGGCGCGGGCCTTCTCGAGGCCGGCAAAGCGGACAGCCGCATCGTCGCCCTCACGGCAGATCTCAAGGGCTCCCTCAAGATGGACGCCTTCGCCGCCGAATTTCCGGAACGTTTCATCCAGTGCGGCATCGCCGAGGCCAACATGGTCGGCGTCGCAGCCGGGCTCGCCATCACCGGCAAGATCCCGTTCATCGGCTCCTTCGCCGAATTCGTGACCGGCCGGGTCTACGACCAGCTCCGGCAGGAAGTCGCCTACGGCCGGGCCAACGTCAAGATTGCCTCCTCCCATGCCGGCATCACCCTCGGCGAGGACGGCGCCACCCACCAGACAATGGAGGACATCGCCCTCATGCGCGCCCTGCCGGGCATGGTGGTGCTCAACCCTTGCGACTACAACCAGACCCGCCAGGCCACTCTCGCCGCCGCCCGGTACGACGGTCCGGTCTACCTCCGCTTCGGACGCCCCTCCGTCCCGAACTTCACCCCGGAAGACGAGCCTTTCGTCATCGGCAAGGCACAGGTCCTCCAGGAAGGCAAGGACGTGACCCTCGTCGCGACCGGCCACCTTGTCTGGGAAGCCCTGCAGGCCGCTGAGATCCTCTCGGCGGAAGGCATCTGTGCCGATGTCGTCAACATGGCTACCGTCAAACCGCTCGACGAAGGCACCCTGCTCGCCTCGGCTGTCAAGACGAAGGCCGTCGTGGTCGCCGAGGAGCACAACATGGCCGGCGGTCTGGGAGAAGCCGTGGCCGGTGTCCTCGCCCGTACGGTCCCGGTACCCGTGGAATTTGTCAACGGTGCCGACCTTTTCGGCCAGAGTGGCACGCCTTCTGCATTGATGGAGGCGTATGGCCTCGACGCCCGGCACATCGCCGATGCGGCCAAGAAGGCCATCGAACGGAAATGACTCCAGACGAGGATCTTTTCAACCAGATTGTACGGGACTACAGCGAACGTATCTATTGGCACGTCCGCCGTTTCGTGAATTCCCATGAAGATGCCGACGACCTCGTCCAGGATATCTTCATCAAGATATGGGCTGCGCTTCCCTCCTTCCGGGGGGAGTCACAGCTTTTCACATGGGTGTACCGCATCGCGACCAACGAAGCCCTCAACTTTGTCCGGCGCGAAAAAGTCCGTGCCGCCCTGCGGTTCTCCTCGCTGGATGCCGAAATGGAGCGCCGTATCGACGCAGACCCGTACTTCAACGGCTCCGCCGCCGAGCGGGAGCTGTCCAAGGCCGTCGCCCGCCTCCCGGAAAAGCAGCGCCTGGTATTCATCCTGCGCTACTACGACGAACTCCCTTACGAGGAGATGTCCGCCATCCTCGGCACCTCTGCCGGTGCCTTGAAAGCCTCCTATCACATCGCCCAGGAAAAGATCCGCGCCGCCCTCCAACACCATGACCTCTCCTTCTGATTAAACCTTTCCTGTGAAACCGTGTCCAAGTAAGCAGTTATGACCAGAAGAAACGACATATCCACGCCGGAAGGCTACTTCGAAGCGTTGCTGCAGCGGTTGCAGCGGATTCCGGACGGGACCCGGACACAGGCCGTGCCCTGGACCCGCCGTCTCGCCCCGTATGCCGCCATCGCCGCCAGCATGCTTCTCGCCGTGACCGTCGGCAACTTCATCCTCCGGAAAACTGCAGCGATGCCGGAAGACGATGCCGACTGGGACTACGTCACCTACCTGGCCCAGGCCATGGACCCGGACGGAATCGTCGACCTCGACGAGACCCTTTTCCTCTCCGACGAGGACATCGTCAACTATCTGGTCGACGAAGGAATCTCTGTCGAACAAGTAAACTACATCAGCCATGAAGAAGGTTATTAGCGTATGTTGCGCACTGGTCCTCGTGACCCTGGGCGCATGGGCCCAGCAGGACAATGCCCAGAAGAAAGACAACGGATCCTGGAGAGAGAAGGTCCGCGCCGAACGGGTGGCATTCCTCACCGCCGAACTCGACCTGACCGAGGCCGAAGCCCAGAATTTCTGGCCGGTCTACAACGAGGCCCAGAAAAGCCGCATGGAGGCTTACAAGGCTTCGGGCGAGGCCTACAAGGCCCTGAAGGAAGCCGTGGAGGCAGGATCCGGCGACATTGACAAGTTGCTCAGCGACTATGTTTCCGCCAAGCAGACGGCCGACGCGGTCGAAAGCGGCTCCTTGTCCAAGTTCAAGGGCGTCCTCCCCATTGAAAAGGTCGGCAAGCTCTTCCTCGCCGAAGAGAAGTTCCGCCATCAGCAGATCGGCCGTCTCGGCCAGGGTGGTCCCGGCCGTCAAGGCCAGGCCAGGCCTGGACAGGGGCGCAAGCCGTCAGACAGGCCGCAGGGTGAACGTCCCGGCCGCCGTCAGCAAGGTGGAACCGAGGAGGTCCCGGCCGAAGTGTAGCCAGCACGGATGGGTTGGGAGTCACCTTTCTCAGAAACGACTGATTACCAATCCCCTTCGAAAAATTCGAAATCCCAACCAGGTAAAAAAGAACCGGCTTCATTTTTCCACCTTCGGACCCTACGGGTCCTCGTCCCTCCCAGCCAGACGGCTGGTCCCCTCCCACTCATATGCCATGGGCGGCACGTCCCAACATGAAGCCGGTTCTTTTTTACACCTCCATTTATCCGGGGAGAGAGACCGGTCAGACGAAGAGGCCGTCCTTCATGACGCACGTGCGGTCGCACAGATCGGCGAGGCCGGAGTCATGGGTCACGATGACGATGGTCTGCCCGAGTCGGTCACGGAGGTCGAAGAACAGGCGGTGAATTTCGTCCTTGGTCTTGCTGTCAAGGTTGCCGGAAGGCTCGTCGGCGAAGAGGATGGCCGGGGTGTTGACAAGGGCGCGGGCGATGGCGACCCGTTGCTGCTCGCCGCCGGAAAGTTCCGACGGCTTATGCGTGAGCCGCTGCGAAAGGCCGACATCCTCCAGGAGGCGGGAGGCCTGCTCCCGGGCGGTCCGGGACGGGACCCCGCCGATCAGCGCCGGAATCATGACATTCTCCAGGGCCGTGAACTCCGGCAGCAGGTGGTGGGCCTGGAAGACGAAACCGATCCGGTGGTTCCGGAACGCCGAAAGGTCCTTCGAGCCCAGGTGCAGCACGTCCGTCCCGTCGATCCGGAGAGTGCCCGCATCGGGTGTGGACAGGGTACCCAGGATTTGCAGCAGCGTGGACTTCCCCGCTCCGGAGGCACCCATGATGGCCACGACTTCCGACCGTTCCATCTGGAAATCCACACCGCGCAGCACCTGCAGCGTGCCGAAACTTTTCTTGATACCTGTGGCTTCGATAATCATATCCATGACTGTTCAAATGTATAGATAATCCGTTCCATTCCCTGGGCCTCTTGCCGGGAACCGCTTACATACTCCGGCGGAGAATTTCGATGATGTCGTCCTTCGAGAGCGGATGGTAGGCGGTGGGAATGGACGGGGCTCCGGCGGCGATGCCCTCCAGCATGTCCGGGGTTACGCCGAGTTCCGTGATGTGCATCACAACCCCGATTTCCCGCATCCAAGACTCCAAGGCGGCGATACCGGCCTCGGCAGCCGCCTCGTCGGACAGGCCGTCGGACGGGATGTCCCACACGGTACGGGCGAAACGGACGAACTTCGGCAGGCCGTACAGCGCGACGAAACGGTAGTAGGCGGGCGAGACGGCGGAAAGCGTCATGCCGTGGGTCGCATCGGTGTACGCGCCGATGGACTGTCCGATCATGTGCACCTGCCAGTCCTGGCCCTTGCCCATCTTCGTGAGCGTGTTGAGCGCCCAGGTCGCGGTCCACATGATGTTGGAACGGGCCTCGTAGTCTTCGGGCTGGTGCACGGCAATGCGCGAGGCATGGACCAGCTGCCGCATGAGGGCTTCTGCGAGGTAGTCAGACGTGTTGTCGTCGGTCCCGGAGAAATACTGCTCCATCAGGTGCGACATGACGTCGAAGATGCCTGCAACCATCTGGTAGCGCGGGACCGTATAGGTCAGCACCGGGTCGAGGAGGGTGAACTTCGGGAAGTTTTCCGGGCCGAAGACCTTGCCGATCTTCTGTTTCGTGGCATGGTTCGTGATGACGGAGCCGCCGTTCATCTCGGAACCTGTGCCGGACATCGTGAGGATGGTCCCGACCGGGATCAGGCAACAGTCCGGATTCTCCTGGCGGACATAGTATTTCTGCCACGGATCTTCGGTGCACCAGGCCGAGGCTGCGACACCCTTGGCATAGTCCACGACGGAACCGCCGCCGACAGCAAGGATAAGGTCCACGTCGTGCTCCCGGGCAAGGGCCGCGCCTTTATAGAGTTTCTCCACCGTCGGGTTCGGCATCACACCAGGGTCTTCAAAGACCTCCTTGTCGGCGGCCCGGAGGAGGTCGAGGACGCGGTCATAGAGCCCGGTCCGCTTGATGGAACCGCCGCCATAGGTCAGCAGGACCCGCGGTCCGTAGGCCGAAAGTTCCTCCGGCAGGAAGTCCAGCGCCTTCTTACCGAAATGGATCCGGGTCGGATTGTGGTAGGTGAAATTTCCAAGCATAGGCAAACAAGTTTCAATCTGCGAAGATAACGTTCTTTTTGCTCAATCGGAAATTTTGCCGTACCTTTGCGGTCCTATCGGGGTGTGGCGCAGTTGGCTAGCGCATCTGCTTTGGGAGCAGAGGGTCGTGTGTTCGAGTCACATCACCCCGACTCGCCAGGACAGCAAAGGTCGTCAAATCCAACCACCTGTCCAACAATCACTTAAAGGATGTTAACCCATGTCATTCTGCACAGGTTAACATCCTTTAAACGCTTATCATCCAGGTACTTGCGCATGACATCCGAAACAGGCAAGGCGAAGCCTGCCGTGACGGAGCGGGCCGGAAGGGGCGGGCCGGGGCCTGTCATTCCGGTAAAAAATCCTATCTTTGCAGGCATGAAGCGGATATTTCGTGTTTTCCTGGTGTCGGTGCTCCTCGTGGCGGGGAGTGCGGCCTGCCACGCCCAGCGCACCGGCGTGCGGGAAGAGGTGCGCGCCGACTGGAACAAGAGTGCGGGGCTCGACTGCCTCTATGACTGCTCCCCGCAGGCGGCGACGCCCGCCCCGAAGGGCTATGAGCCGGTCTATCTCACCCATTACGGCCGGCACGGCTCGCGCTATGCCTATACGTCGCGGACCTACACCGAACTCCTGGACATGCTGGAGGCCGGGGCGAAGGACGGCAACCTGACGGACGACGGGGCCGCGCTGCGTGAGGTCCTGGGCGCGTTCTGGGAAACGGCCCAGTACCGGGTCGGCGACCTCACGCCGAAGGGCTGGGAACAGCACCGGTGGATTGCCGGGACAATGGTCCGCTCGTTCCCCTCCGCCTTCCGCAAGGGAAGCCGGGTCGACGCCTGCGCGTCCACTTCCATCCGGTCGATCCTCAGCATGGGGGCGTGCTGCCTGACCCTCGCCCAGCTCTGTCCCGATATCGAAATCTATGAACACCAGGGCCTCCTGGACGTCCAGGTGACCGCACCGAACATGGGCCGGAACCCCTTCCGGTACGAAGGCAGCGTACCGCCGCTCCCCTGGCAGGAGACGGCGGAGGAATTCTTCCTCCGGACCTTTCCCGAGTACACCCGCGTACTCGCCAGGCTGTTCAAGGACCCGGAAGCTGCGCTCGGAGACCGGTCTCCGTTCATGGTCTTCTTCCACCTGTACATGCTGGTCGCAGGGATGGAGAGCCTGCCGGACGACGTGCGGATCGATGTCGGCGGCATCTTCGAACCGGAAGAGTTCGCCACGATGTGGGAAGTCGACAACTTCGAGCGGTTCCGGGAATATTACCCCTACCAGACGGCCTGCGCGGCCATCGTCGACGACATGGTCGCCAAGGCGGAGGAGCGTCTCGCCGCCGGGAGCCGGGGTGCGGACCTCCGCTTCGGGCACGACCACTGCCTGATGACCCTCCTGATGCTCATGGACATCGACGGGGCCGGCCATGTGCCCGACACGCCGGACGACCTCGTCTACTGGTTCCAGACCTTCCGCTCCCCCATGGCCACGAACCTCCAGCTGGTCTTCTACACGCCGAAAAGGGGCCGGGGCGGCGACATCCTCGTGAAACTGCTCCTCAACGGCGGGGAGGCCCGCTTCGGCGACCTCGTCCCCGCAGCGGGTCCCTACTACCGCTGGGCCGACCTCAAAGCCTACCTGAAGGCCCGGACGGACCTTTTCGTCACCAACCGACCCGCTCGGCCGTGAAATAATGACAAGACCGATAAGATTCTTCACTTTGTTCAGAATGACAGCCTTGTGTCATTCCGAGGCAGGTTCACCTGCCGAAGAATCTACTTTTCGGTCAGCCCCTTTTCGTGATTCCGTTGGGACTCGAACCCAAGACCCACAGCTTAGAAGGCTGTTGCTCTATCCAGCTGAGCTACGGAACCATCCTTGGAAAAGGATTGCAAAGTTAGTGATTATTTTGGAAACCGCAATCTTTCCGGGAGCGGGTTTCCTCATATCCCGGCCACACGTCGGCGTGCCTTCCGGATCGATTTTGCACACTGGCGGGACCAGCTTTGCCGTTCCGTGCGCGGGATCTCCGGACCGACGGCAACGGATTACCGGGCCGAAAGGGACATCAGGAGTTGGTACTGCTGGTTGACGGCCTGGGCGAAACCGTCCGCCCCGTCCGGGAAGGTGTCGGTCAGGGTGCCGCCGTCGCAGGTGACGGTGATGGACTTGACCCCGGCTGCCAGGGCGCGGACCTGCTCCAGCGAGGGGGTGAGGTAGACGAAATTGTCCTCGTCCCGGGTCTGGGGCAGAGTAAGGGTGCTCCCGTCGGTGAGGGTAAATGTCACCGGTGCATCGTAGGGGATATGATAGGAGTCGGAAGTCCCGACCTGGAAAGTAAGGTCGATGTCCTCCATGTTGGTGCCCTTGTAGTAGAGATGGGTGAGGATGACATTGTAAATGAAGCGTTTCCCATGGGCGACCACGGGTTTCGATGCTGTCATGGTACTGTTCGCGTTGTCGGTGTGTCCGGCCGGTTCCGCCTTCAGATCTACAGTCGCGGCAGCTGCCTCCTTGATGGCGGCACAATGACGTTTGAGGAGGGCACCGAATTCGTCTGCGGGGAAGGAAAGTTGGATGTAGTCGTCCGGATTCCAGCCGGTTACGACGTCGAGCGACGTGACTCCCCGTACCATCTTCTCCATGTCGGCGGTCTCGACGGCGTACTTGGTCCGGTTCCAGAACATGCCGTTCTGGAGGCGTTTCTTGGTGGCGGAATCGGTACCGATCTGCTCGAGGCGGACGAATTTGCCGCCCGGAAGGGTCACGGCCATCTTCACGCCCTTGGGCACGTTCGTCGCCGTCCGCTGCTCGAAGTTCATATACAGCAGGTACAGGGTCGAGCCGTCGGGGAAGCCGACCAGTTCGACGCGGGTCCAGAACGGGACAGAAGCCGCCTTGACCAGTTCGTAATCGGTGGAAATATGGGTCATGCCGCCGGAGCGGTAGTTGGTCCGGATCTCCTGCGCCGACAGTGTCAGCGCGCAAAGAAGCCCTGCCAGGGCAAGAGCGGTTTTCTTCATGTCAATCACTTTTTATCGGACTACAAATATACACAAACCAGGCCAAGAATGAGAAAAAATCATTACCTTTAACGGACCTGAAAATGAAACAGACCATGTACCAGTATGAATCCTTCGGGGACCGCTATGTCCTCAGCATCGACAACCACCAGGAAATTTCCGCCGCCCTCGCCGACTTCTGCGAGGAGACCGGCATCGAAGCCGGGGCCGTCTACGGCATCGGCGCCGTCAGCGAGGCCACCTTCCGCTTTCTCGACCCCGCCACGAAGCAGTATGTCGACAAGACCTTCGCCGAACAGATGGAGATCACCAACCTGACCGGCAACATCTCCACCAAGGACGGCAAGCCCTACCTGCACCTGCATGTCACCGCCGGACGCCGCGACTACACCTGCATCGGAGGACACCTGCTGACCGCCGTCATCAACGGAGCCTGCGAACTCGTCGTGGAGGATTTCGGCGGAACGCTCAGCCGCCGCTTCGATCCGGAAACAGGGCTGAACCTGTACGATTTCGAATGACAGACTTTGCGGCCATCGACTTTGAAACGGCCAACGAACAGCCGTGCAGCGTATGCTCCGTGGGCGTTGTCATCGTCAGGGGCGGACGGATTGTAGATACGTTCTACAGCCTGATCCATCCGGAGCCGGACTATTACCAGTGGTTCTGCCGTCGCGTGCACGGGATCGGACCGGAGGATACGGAAGAGGCGCCGGTGTTTCCCTCCGTCTGGGAGCAGATCGCCCCCCGTATCACCGGCCTTCCGCTGGTGGCCCATAACGCCCGTTTCGACGAGGGCTGCCTCAAGGCCGTCTTCCGGACCTACCGGATGGATGATCCAGGCTATGTCTTCCATGATACGCTGCGGGCCTCCCGCCGCCATTTCGGCCGCCGGCTTCCCAACCATCAGCTCCAGACCGTGGCCGCCGCCTGCGGTTACGATCTCTGCAACCACCATCACGCCCTCGCCGACGCCGAGGCCTGCGCCCGCATCGCCCTCGCCCTGCTCTGAGACGCTCTCCGGACAGACGCGGAAGCATAGTGAAACCGGGATTTTTTGCTATATTTACTGCCACAAAGACACTGACAGACTATGACCTTTACCATGATTATCGAGCTGCTGATCGTATTGGCGGCACTATATGTGGGGTCGCGGTACGGTTCGCTGGCGCTGGGCGCCATCAGCGGCATCGGGCTCGCCATCCTCGTCTTCGGATTCGGGCTCAAGCCGGGCACTCCCCCGACGGATGTCATCTATATCATCATCGCAGCCGTCACCTGCGCAGGTACGCTCCAGGCATCGGGCGGCATGGACTGGATGATCCAGATCGCGGAGAGGATGCTCCGCAAGCATCCCGACCATATCACCTTCCTGGGCCCGCTCGTGACCTTCTTCCTCACCGTGCTGGTGGGCACCGGCCATGTCGTGTATACCATCATGCCGATCATCTGCGACATCGCCTTGAAGAAGGGTATCCGGCCGGAGCGTCCCTGCGGCGTGGCTTCAGTCGCCTCGCAGGTAGGGATTACATGCTCCCCGATTGCGGCGGCCGTCGTCGCCTTTGTCACCATCTCCAATGCCAACGGCTACATGGTCTCCATCCCGCAGGTGCTCATGGTCACGATTCCGTCCTGCCTGTGCGGCCTCCTTTGCGCCGCAGCCGCTTCTTACAAACGGGGCAAGGACCTGGACAAGGACCCGGAATTCCAGAAGCGGAAGACCGACCCGGAGCAGTACCGGTACATGTACGGCAACTCCGCCACGACCCTCGACAAGGTCATCTCCCGGGAGGCCAAGGCCTCCGTGTATATCTTCCTGGCAGCCCTTCTCGTCATCGTCGCCTTCGCCTTCTGCCAGATGTTCCATGTGGCCGACGGACGCACGGTCGCCGAAGCCATCGCCCTGCCGAAGATGAATATCATCATCCAGATCATCATGCTCACGGCAGCCGCCTGCAACATCATGTTCTGCAAAGCCTCGCCGAAGAAGGCCGTCGCGGGAGCTGTCTGGCAGTCCGGCATGGTCGCCGTCGTCGCTATCTACGGCATCGCCTGGCTGGCGGACACCTATTTCGGCAACTATCTCGAAGAGATGAAGGTTATGCTCACGGGGGTGGTCACGGACTATCCCTGGTCCATCGCGCTGGTATTCTTCCTCGTCTCGGTGCTGATCAACAGCCAAGGGGCGGTGGTCGTCGCCATGCTCCCGCTGGCTTACCAGCTCGGCATCGCGGGACCGGTCCTGCTCGGCGTGCTGCCCAGTGTGTACGGCTACTTCTTCATCCCGAACTACCCTTCCGACATCGCCACAGTCAACTTCGACCGCTCCGGCACCACTGTCATCGGGAAATACCTGCTGAACCACAGTTTCATGATGCCGGGCCTCGTCAGCGTCGGAGTCTCCACGATTGTCGGCTACCTGATCACGACGGTCCTGTTCCCCGGCTTCTTCGCCAGTTTCATCCGCTGACAGGACTCTCCAGGCATTGCCCTCGTCCTGCTCTGAGGGGCCACTCCGATGATGTCCCCGGCAAGGAACACATGCCGCCTCCCGCCGCGCAGAGGGCAGCCCATCCGATTCTTTTCATCACTTCAAAAGTTCCAGTACGGAAACATCCCTATACCAATCGAGGCTGTATTCCTTGGAAAAGTCTTAGAATACAGCCTCGAAAAAAGGCAAGGAGGGACAGCCTCAGAAGGCGTAACGGGCCGAAAGGGCCATCACGAACCAGTTCGGGTCCAGACGGCCGGCCCAGCCGAGGGTCGGACGGAGGTCCAGCGAGAGCTGGAGCGGGAACCAGAAGTTGTACTCCAAGCCCACCTGGGCGACCAGGCCCAGGAACGGGCTGCCCTTCAGTTCATCGTTGTCGTCGTGGTAGGTCGTATAGCCGAGGGCGGCGCCGGGTCCAGCATACAGGCCCCAGGTACCCTGGTCGGTCCAATCGGGATGCCAGAGAGTCCAGTTATACAGACCCGACACCTTGAAGCCCGAATTGCCCCACAGGCCGAGTTCGCCCTCGATGAAGTCTTCTGCATTGCCGAAGAGACTGTAATAATGTTCATAACTGATTTCGCCGAGCCCCAGGCCGGCATAACCGAACCGGATGCCCACCGCCTTCGGCTGGGCCGATGCCGCAACGGCAAGGCCTAACATCGTAGCAAGGATAAGGAGTATCTTTTTCATGATATTTTATTAAAAGGGCCGGGCCCGAAGGTCCAGCCCATCAGTAATCTGTCGTCCGGACTGTTAGAAACGGTAACGGAGGCCCAGGCCGACACCGGCACCATAGAAGCCGCCGTGGATGAAGGAGAAACCCGGCCTCCAGTCGAGGGAGATGTTCAGCGGGACGGACGGAATTTCGACCTCAGCGCCGATCTGGCCGACGATTCCGAGGTTGAAGCCGCTTTCATCATCGCCGTTCCAGAAACCGAGCTGTGCACCCGGGCCCGCATAGAAATTGAAAATATCGGCGGATGCGAAGACGAAGTCATAGACACCGGTCACATAGAAACCGTTGCCCCCAAGGAAGCCTAGATCAGCCTCGAGGAAGTTGCCGCCGAGATCATGCTGATAGGAAAGTTCTCCGCCATAACCGGCGCGGACACCGATAGCACGAGGCTGTGCAGAAGCGACGACGGCGAAGCCGAGGATGGCTGCAATGACAAAAAGAGTCTTCTTCATACTGTTCAGATTTTAATAAGTTTTTACAAAGATAGCGTTTTTTTTTATTTGACCATACCGCTGAAGCCCATAAAAGCAAGGGCCAGGATACCGACGCTGATGAGGGCGATCGGAACCCCCTTGAAAGCCTTGGGGACATCGTTCAGGGACAGATGTTCCCGGATACCGGCGAAAATGACCATCGCAAGGCCGTAGCCGAGGGAGGTCGCGAAGGCATAGACGAGGGCTTCGCCGAGGTTCAGCAGATGGGAAGTTCCGCCGAAGGTGAACTCCTTCGTGACCACGGTCATGGCGACACCGAGGACCGCACAGTTGGTGGTGATCAGCGGCAGGAAGATGCCGAGGGCCTGGTAAAGGGCCGGGCTGACTTTCTTGAGGACGATTTCGACCATCTGCACGAGGGCGGCGATGACAAGGATGAAGGCGATGGTCTGCAGGAACTCCAGCTGGAACGGAACCAAGAGGTACTGGTTGATAAGGTAGGTCACCAGGGTCGCCAGGGTGATGACAAAGCACACCGCCATACTCATGCCGGTCGCCGTGGAGAGCTTGTTCGACACCCCCAGGAACGGGCAGATGCCGAGGAACTGCGCAAGGACGATATTGTTGACGAAAATCGCCGAGATGATGATCAGGAAGTACTCCATGGCTTAGTCCTTTTTGATGAATTTGTTGAACAGCACCATCAGATAGCCCAGGCAGATGAAGGCGCCCGGTGCCATCACGAAGGCCAGCATACCGTCGTGGCCGCCGATGAAGTTCCACCCGAAGACGGAACCGGAACCGAAGATCTCGCGTACGAGGCCGAGGACGGTCAACGAAGCCGTGAAGCCGAGCCCGACACCGAGCCCGTCGCAGGCCGAAGCAAGGACGCCGTTCTTGGAGGCGAACGCTTCGGCCCGGCCGAGGACGATGCAATTGACCACGATCAGCGGGATGAACAGGCCGAGGGTCTCGTACACGGCCGGCGTGTAGGCCTGCATCAGGAATTGGAGCAGGGTCACGAAAGTGGCGATGACAACGATATAGACCGGAATGTGGACCTTGTCCGGAACGGCGGGAGCGATGGCGGAGATGGCCATGTTGGACAGCACGAGCACGAACAAGGTCGCAAGGCCCATCGACAGGCCGTTGACAGCCGAGGTCGTGGTGGCCAGCGTGGGGCACATGCCCAGCAGCAGGACGAACGTCGGGTTGTTCTTGGCAAGCCCGTCGGTAATCAGTTTCAATTTGTTACTCATGGCTGGGATCCTCCTGGGTTTGAGATTTCTCCACTTGGCCTTCGGCCTCGGTCGTTTCTGTCACACCCGGCTCGACCGGGTCTTCCAATGCCTTGACGACATCGACAGCCTGCTGGACGGCCAGGGCGTAGGCACGGGAGGTGATGGTGGAAGCGGTGATGGCGTCCACGTCGCCGCCGTCCTTCTTGACCGTCAGGATCTTGGAAGAAGGGTCGAAGCCCTTCCACTGGGCCATGAACTTCGCGTCAGAAGCACATTTGGCCCCCAGACCCGGCGTCTCGCTGTGTGAAAGGACGGAGGTGTTGTAGACAACCCCGTCGGGCGTGATGCCGACCATCAGGGAGAGATTGCCTCCGAACCCGATGGTGGTGGACTCTACGGCATAGCCGACGAGGTCCCCGCCCCGGAGTGCCTTGTAATAAGGATAGGTCTTGCCGTCGACGGTGGCCACTTCGTAGGAAGTCTCGTCGAAGGCGGGCAGCACCTGGCCGATCGCCTTGTCGGTCTTCTCACGGGCCGCAGCATCGATGGGCGCCTTCGTCAGGGCATAGGCGCCGCCGAGGACGGCGGAGCACAGGAGGCAGGTCAGCGTCAGCACGGCAGCCATGTTCTTGAGGTTGGATTGTACGGCCATTGCTTATTTCCTCCCGAACTTTTTCTGTTTGAACCACATATTCAGCAGCGGAACTACTGAATTCATGATGAGGATGGCAAAGGAGACGCCTTCCGGATAAGAACCGAAGTAGCGGATCATCACGGTCAGGAAGCCGATACCGACGCCGAAGACGATGCCGCCCTTGGTGGACATCGGGGAGGTCACATAGTCGGTCGCCATGAAGCAGGCGCCGAGGATGAGGCCGCCGGTGAGGAGGTTGAAGACCGGATCAGTGAACCGGGCCGGATGGATGCCCCAGAAGATGAGGGACGTGAGGGCCACGGCACCGAAGATGCTGAGCGTGATCCAAGGTTTGATGACCCGGCGGCAGAGCAGGTAGACGAAGCCCGCGAGCAGCGCCAGGGCGCAGACCTCGCCGGCCGAACCGCCGAGGTTGGCGAACAGCATCTGGGAATAGCTGTATTGTCCCATCAGATCCTGCACGGTGGCGCCTTGCATGATCCCCTCCTTGATGACACCGAGCGGGGTAGCCCCGGTCACGGCATCGGCCCCGAACAGGCCCTGCGGCTGCGACCAGGTGGTCATGTAGGTCGGGAAGGAGACGAGGAGGAAGACACGGCCTACAAGGGCCGGGTTCCAGATGTTCTGCCCGAGGCCGCCGAAGGAGAGCTTGGCGATGCAGACGGCGACGAGGGCCCCGATGAAGATGACCCACCAGGGCGTGGTATACGGCACGTTGAGGGCCAGCAGGATACCGGTCACGACAGCGGACAGGTCTCCGATGGTGGACGGCTTCTTCATCAAGTATTTCGTGACGGCCCACTCCAGCAGTACGCAGGAGCCGACGCTCACGAGCATCAACAGGATTTCGTTCCAGCCGTAGAAGACGAAGGAACAGAGCACCGCCGGCAGGAGCGCGATCACGACATCCAGCATCAGGGACTTCGTAGAGTCCTTGCTATGGATGTGCGGAGAAGGTGATACCAATAATTTATTCATAGTCAACTACTTTTTTGCTTCTGCGACTGCCTTGGCGGCAGCGGCCCGGGCGCGGATGACACCCATGACGGCCCCTTTGCCCATGCGGATGTTGTCGAGGAGCGGAATGTGGGCCGGGCAGGAATAGAGGCAGCAGCCGCACTCGATGCAGTCCTGGGCTGCGTTCGCCTCCAACTGCTCTACGTCGTCGGCCTTGACGAGCCGGTTCAGCAGGAAGGGTTCCAGGCCCATCGGACAGGCATCCGCGCATTTGCCGCAGCGGATGCAGCGGGTCTGAGGTTTCCGGCGGGTCTGGGCCTCGGTCAGGAACAGGAGAGCGGAGGTGCCCTTGACAGTCGCCGCATCGAGGTTGGCGATGGCGCGTCCCATCATCGGACCGCCGCTGATGACCTTGGCCGCATCGGCCGGGACGCCGCCGAGATAGTCGATGATATAGCTCAGAGGTGTGCCGACCCGGACCAGGAGATTGGCCTGCTTCGGGAAGCATTCACCCGTCACGGTCACGGAATTGTCCACGATGGGCTTGTTTTTCTGCACGGCATCGTATACCGCAAGGGCGGTGGCCACGTTCTGGACCACGGCGCCGACACTGATCGGCAGGCCGCCGGAGCCGACCTGGCGATGCATGACCGCATCGATGAGCTGCTTCTCGCCTCCCTGCGGGTATCTCATCTTGAGCGGCATCACCTCGATGTCCTTATACGGGAGTTTCGCGATGACTTCGCGGATATGGGCGATGGCCTCGGGCTTGTTCTCCTCGATGCCGATGGTACAGGGGACGTTCCCGAGCACCTGCTTGAGGATGGCAGCACCGACGACCACCTGTTCGCCCTTCTCGAGAAGGGTGCGGAAGTCGGAAGTAAGATATGGCTCGCACTCGCAGCCGTTGATGATCAGGCGCTCGCACTGGGAACCCGGGGGTGGCGAGAGCTTGACATGGGTCGGGAAGGTCGCGCCGCCGAGGCCGACCACGCCGCCGAGGCGGATCTTCTCGAGGATTGCCCTGTTGTCTTCCGGAATCCCGGTGACGAGCGTATCGGAAGTATCGATACCTTCCAGCCACTCGTCACCCTCGACCGCAATTTCAATGCAGGTCTGCGGGTTGCCGGCGAGGTCCTTGCGGGGTCCGATGGACTTGACCGTTCCGGAAACGGAGGAATGGATGAAAGCGGAGACGAATCCGCCCTGCTCGGCGACCACCTGGCCGACCTTCACCTTGTCGCCGACGGCCACCACGGGCTTCGCCGGGGCGCCGATATGCTGGGCGACGGAGATGTACACGGCCGGAGGGAGCGGGAGCGGCTCGATGCGGCATCCGCGGGAAATCTTGTTGTCGTGCGGATGGACGCCGCCGATGGAAAAGGTTCTTTTCGCCATAGCCTATGCCTCCTTAGTCTCTACAGGTTTCACTTCAGCAGCGGCTTCGGCCGCCTTCTTCTTGCGCTCGGCGATGCGGGCCTTGACGGCGTCCTTGTCAAGCGGCTTCGGGAAGTTCACGCCATGGATGGCGCCGGTCGGACAGACCGCCTCGCATTCGCGGCAGAGTTTGCACTTGGCGTAGTCGATGTATGCAAGGTTGTTCTCGAAGACAATAGCTCCGTGGATGCAGGTCTTGAAGCAGATGCCGCAACCGATGCAGGCAGCGGCACAGGCCTTCTTCGCGACCGGTCCCTTGTCATGGTTGACGCAGGAGACAAACTCCCGCATCCCGCGCGGGCCCTTGTTGCGGAGCTCGATGATGTGCTTCGGGCAGGCCTTGACACAGGCGCCGCAAGCCGTGCACTTGGCCTCGTCGACGACGGGGAGACCGGTTTCCAGGTCCATGGAGAGGGCGCCGAACTGGCAGGCCGCCGCACAGTCACCGCAGCCGAGACATCCATAGGAGCACCCGGTGTCGCCGCTGTAGAGGGCCGCCTTGACCTTGCAGGAGGCGACGCCGTCGTAGTCGTTGGTCTTCGGACGGTTCTGGCACGTCCCGTTGCAACGGACGACCGCGACCTGCGGGGCCTTGGCCTTGACCTCGTAACCGAGGATGGCCGCGACGCGGGCCATCACGTCGTTGCCGCCGACCGGACAGTAGTTGTTGTCCAGGTCCGGCGCCTTGACAGCAGCTTCCGCGAAGGCCCGGCAGCCGGCGAAGCCACAGCCGCCGCAGTTGGCGCCCGGCATCGCCTTTTCGACTTCGTCGATGCGCGGGTCCTCCACGACCTTGAACTTCTCGGCCACCAGATACAGGACGAGTGCGAGTACGAGCCCGAGCACGGTGATGACCGCAACAGTCCAGATGATGATGTTTACCATATCGTTAAAAAGTTGATCATTCCTTGATAGTGAAGATATATTCATTGTGTAAAGAGTCCCGCAGGAGCCACAGGCAGAAGTAATATACACCCACGGCCCCGATGCCTGCGAGTCCGGCTGGCATTTCGGCGACACCCAGGGCGATGAGGCCCAAGATAACAGCCAGCAGCACCACCAGCGGCAGGAAATACGCCAGGAAGACGGCCTTCATGCCCATGGAGGCCTTCAGAACCACCTCGACCTCATCCCCGACACCATAGCGTGCGTGTGGATCTGTCGGGACCCGGACGGCCTTCTCGACGGCTTCGGCCAGGCCGCACAGTCCCTTGGCATGGCACGATGCGCAGGCGGATTGCGACACAATCCGCACCGTCGTCATCTGCGGGTCCTTCGCGACGACCTTTCCCTGGTGCTTGACTTCGTCCCTCCTTGCCATCACTTATCTCTTGGGATTTTTCAAAGAGGAGAACGGATGCTTCAGGCCCGACCACGAAGCCAGACGGCCCGACACGGCGCCCACCTTCAGCGGGGCCATGAAATAGACCGGGATGCGGTTCTCGTCATCGGATATCCACAGCAGGGCGTCCTCGCTCCCGTCGAACATCTCACCGGCCACGACCGAACAGCCGAACTTCATGCTGCCGACCCTGCCGAGCCCTTTCACATACTTGTCTTCCCGACCCTTGAAGGTGAGGGTGAGGACATAGACATCGTCGTCGATGGCAAAGGTGATGTGGTAGTTCGTCCCGGGCTGGAGCTGCGCCGCATCCATGGTGCGGGTGAAGTACAGGAGTGCCGGGAGGTCATAGGTGCAGTCGCCGTACGGGAGGTCCAGCTGGTACTTTCCACGGGACTTGGTCTCCAAGTCGGCATGGATAACCCTGGCATCGGTATCGTAGCGATAGAGGTTGTAGGCATAGTAACTGCCCTCATGGGTATCCCGGATGAACTTCCGGGGCTGGAGGCCGTCCGCCGTGAACCAGGACTGGAAGCCTTCCCGCACCTTGAAGAACACGTCGAAGAACTTTGCGGTCCGGGCGGACATGGTGGCATGGTAGGCCGGCGTCCCGGCGAACAAGGTCGAGTCCAGCGTCAAGGCGCCGGAGGCCACATCCGTCGCCACCGCATGCCAGTTGTAGGAAAGGGCATACCGGAGGGTCTCGCCGCTGCGGAACGGCAAGTCGCCGTCGGAGCGGACCGGAATACACCGGCCGCCCTGGGCGCCAAGCACCGCGGGAACAAGTACCGCCAGCAGGAGGAGATGCCGGCCCATCATCAGAACGGCCCTCCCTGGCTGTCGAAGTCGTAGGCGGGAGAACCGCCCATATCGGCGTTCATGGCGCTCTCCACCGGCCGGGAAGCCAGGATATCGAGCGACTGGTCCGGCTCGACGAAACGGACCTGGTTCGCCTTGTATTTCATTTCGATGTCGCACACCTCGCCGTTCCGGTGCTTCGCGATGACGATGATGGCCTTCTCTTTGTCGGCCGGGTCTTCGGACAGGCCCACGAAATCCGGACGATGGATGAAAATGACCATGTCTGCGTCCTGCTCGATGGAGCCGGACTCGCGCAAGTCCTGCAGTTGCGGCTTGCCCGCGCCACCGGTCCGCTGCACCGCATTACGGGAGAGCTGGGACAGGGCGATAATCGGGATATTGAGTTCCTTCGCCGTCGCTTTGAGGGTACGGGAAATGGCCGCCACTTCCTGCTCACGCATACCACGGAGTTCAGCAGGTCCCTGCATGAGCTGGAGGTAGTCCACCACGATGAGACGGACCCCCTTCTGCTTGACAAGGCGTTTGGCCTTGGTGCGGAACTCCATGATCGGGATGCCCGGCGTGTCGTCGATGTACAGGGGCGCCTTGGCGAGGTTCTTCAGCGTATCTTCCAGCTGGACCCATTCGTAACTTTCCAGCTTGGTACCGCCCTTGATCTTGTCGCCCGTCAGGCCGGACTCGGTAGTAATCAGACGCTTGCCGAGCTGGTCGGCAGACATTTCCAACGAGAAGAAGGCGACCGGCATGTTATGGTCCACGGCCGCATTGCGGGCAATGTTCAACGAGAAGGCCGTCTTACCGACAGATGGACGGGCCGCCAGGATGATGAGGTCGGATTTCTGCCAGCCCTGGGTCACCCGGTCGATAGAGGGGAATCCGCTCGGGACTCCGCTCGGGCCGGTGATGTTCTGGAGCTCCTGGAGGTTGTCCAGCACCGAATTGATGATGGAACCGATATCCTGGACATCCCGCTTGACGTTGTTCTGGATGGCAGCGAAGATCTTGGTCTGGGCGATGTCGATCAGGTCGTCCACGTTGGTCGACTCGTCGTAGGACTGCTTCAGGATGTCGTACGACGCCGTGATCAGGTCCCGCTGGATGGTCTTCTGCTTGAGGATCTTGATGTAATACTCGATGTGGGCGGCGGCACCGATCTTCTGGGACAGGTCGGCCAGGGCCACCGGTCCACCGACGGTCTCGAGGTTGCCCTTCTGACGGAGCTTCTCGGACACGGAGATCAGGTCGATGGCGACATGCTCGTTGACGAGATCGGCCATCGCCTCGAAGATCATCCGGTGTTTGGGGTCGTAGAAACAGGATGCAGTAAGCTCTTCCATCGACTCATCAATGGTCGACGGTTCCACCAGCATGGCGCCCAGGACAGCCTCTTCTACATCCAGTGCCTGAGGGGGCTTGTTCCCCATCAGGGTATCCAGATTGACTGCCTGATCCTTTCTGCCGGTCCTTCTGGAAGTCTCAGGCATAGGCGACGTAATTAAAGGTGAAATATCCAGGTGCTTTTACGTCCTGTCGCTTCGCGGACCTATCCGGGCAGATGGCCGCAAAAACACCCGGATATTTTCATAGTCAAGATTCGAAGTCCGGATTGATGATGATACGGCCGCAGTGCTCACAGATGATCAGTTTGCGGTTCGATGCCACCTCGACGAGGCGCTGCGGGGTGATGGTGTTGAAACAGCCGCCGCAGGAGTCGCCGTTGTAGACGGACACGACGGCCAGGTGGTTGTGCACGCTCTGGCGGATGCGCTCGTAGGCGCTCATGGTCCGGGCGTCGATGCGGGCTGCGCAGGCGTTGCGGCGGGCCTGGAGTCCGGCCTCCTCTTTGGCAGTGGACTCGACGATGACGGAGAGTTCCTGCTTCTTGGACTTGAGGTCTTCGGTGCGGATAGACACCCGGTCCTTCAGGTCTTCGAGCTCAGCCTTGCGGCCGGCGATCTCGAAGCGGGTGTCAGTGATGTTCTTCTCGTCGATCTGGCGGAGGAGTTCCTGGTTCTCGATCTCCTTGTTGAGGGAATCGTACTCGCGGCTGTTGGCGATGGTTTCGAGCTGGCGCTGGTACTTCTCGATGGTGCTCTCATGCTCGGCGATCGAGAGCTTGGCGTCGGCGATGTTGCGGTTGAGCTGGTCCACGACAGCCGTGACCTGGGCGCAACGGGCCTTGAGGTCGGCAATCTCGCCTTCGAGGGCCTCGACCTCCTCCGGAAGTTCGCCGCGGAGCTGGACGATCTTGTCGATTTCGGAATCCGCCGCCTGGAGTTCATATATCGTCTTGAGCTTCTCCTCGACGGTCATGTCTGAATCGGCGAAGTTCTTCTGGAGGGAAACGAAGGTCTCGTGCTGATCGATCGGTGCCTCAACCTTCTGGATGGTTTTCTTCGTTGCCATATGGTAATAATCGATTATATGTCAATAATAGTAGCGGACCGGATTGCTCCGTCCGAGCGTGTCGCTGATGCGGACCGCAAAGGTAGGAAATTTTTCGCGGATTACCTTGCATAAAATCTCCACAATCTCCACTTCGCTCTCGAAATGCCCGATATCCATGACCATGAAGCCCTTCGGGGTAAAGAAATGGTGGTAGCTGATGTCGGCCGATATATACAGGTCGGCGCCGGAGCGTATCGCAGCCGGAATCTCGCTTCCGCCGGATCCGCCGCAGAGGGCGACCCGGCGGAAGGGGGTCTCCAGCGGACGGGAACTGCGGACCACCTCCAGGCCGAACTTCTCCTTGACATAGGCAAGCGCCTCGGAACCGGTCATCGGACAAGGCAGGTTGCCGACGGCTCCGAGACCGTAGCCGCCTTCATCTTCCAGGATGGCGATATCCGTCAATCCCAGCCGTCGGGCCATAGCCCCGCTCACCCCCTCGATGACCTTGTCAGCCGTCGTGTGGGCGGCATAGACGGAGATTCCCGCACGGACCGCACGGATGACGGCGTCCGAAACCGGGTCGCCGGGCCGGATCTGCCGGATGCCCTTGAACAGGAGCGGATGATGCGTGATGACCATGTCGCAGCCCTTCTCCACGGCCTCGTCGAGGAGTTCCGCCGTACAGTCGAAACCGATAAGGACACCGCATACCTCGTCCTCCGGCGAGCCGATGCAGAGCCCGCTGTTGTCCCAGTCCTCCTGGATGCGGAGCGGGGCGAACGCCTCGAGGGCAGCTGTGATATCGCCGACTCTCATAAGGACTTGCGCACTTCGACGAGTTGTTCCCGGACGTTGCGGAGTGCGGTCAGCGCCTTGACACGGGCCTCCACGCTGCGGTGGTCCTCCGCGAGCCGGGCGGCCGCCCCTTCCAGGGTCAATCCTTGCCGCTTGACCATCAGTTGGACCTGCTTCAGGGTCTCGACATCCGCCTCGTGGAAGAGGCGGTTGCCTTTGGCATTGCGGGCCGGCTTGATGTACTTTTCGAAGTAGTTGCTCCAATAGCGGACGGCGGAAGTGCTCTCACCCAGCAGGGCGGCCACTTCTCCCATAGTATAAATTGTCTTTGCCATGATTGCAAAGTTAGTGGTTTTTCGTGGAATTACCACGGATCAGTCCAGCGATTGTGCCGTACTCACCGACATATAGAGCATTTTAGCGTACTCGTCGGGGGTGACGGAAGCGAAAAGGTAGTTGACGGGGTCCTGGATCTCACCGTTCCGGAGGACTTCGTAGTGCAGGTGCGGAGCGAAAGCCCCGGCCGATATCCCTACGGTTCCTACCTGCTGGCCGCGTTTCACGGACCGGCCCCGGACTACACTGATGTCACCCAGAAGGGCGTAACGAGTCACGTAGCCGCTTCCGTGGTCGATTTCGACGATGTTGCCGAGCCCCTTGCGCGAACGGAGCACGTCCCGGACCGTCCCGTCCGCCACCGCATAGACAGGTTCGCCTTGCGGGGCGATCAGGTCGATGCCTTCATGGTGCATCTCGACCTTGTAGACCGGGTTGTGCTTGAGACCGACCGAGGCACCGGTCTGCACATAGGACATGTCCGCCAGGGGGAGGGTCAGCGGGGGCAAACTGTCCCGGCGCTCTTCCAGGAGGCGGTAGATTTTCCGGAAACTCTCCTGCACATGGTCTGCCATCATCATCAGGCTCTCTGTCTTGGAGGTAGAGTACGAGAGGTAGAAACTGTCAGAAAGCGAATCGCTGTCCGCAATCAGGTCGGCCGCCGTCACCGGATCCAGAGTCGGCGCACCAGTCTCGAACAGACGGCGGTAGATGGCATCATCCTTCACGAGGAGACCCTCTACGACATCCCCGATCAGACGTTCCTTTTCCTTGAGCCGTGGATAGAGGCGCTCGTACTGGCGGTTCTCCCGGTCGAGCCGGCGCTCCTCCTCGGTGGACAGGAGCAGGGCAAAGGCGATATAGAACACTACGGACAGGGACACCGTGGCGAGAAAATAGCGCACGATGCCGCCGAGGATACTTTCCTTCCTCTTCCTTCTCATCGCCTGACAGGTTTGCGGACCATCCCGGCATAGTCCTCTGCAGAGATATCCAGGTCCATGAAATTCGCCGGATTGACATAATCCTTCCGGTACATGACCTCATAGTGGAGGTGCGGTCCGGTGATGCGGCCGGACTTGCCGCTCAGTCCCAGGCAGTCGCCGCGGGAGACCTTCTGCCCTTCATACACATCGATGCGGCTCAGATGGGCATACCGGGTCCGGTAGCCATAGCCATGCTCGATCTCGACATGGTTGCCGTAGCCGTAGAAATCATGGGCGACCTTGACGACGGTTCCGTCACCCGTTACAAAGACAGGATTGCCGGGCGGGCAGGCAAAGTCCATGCCGGTATGAAGTTTCCCGAATCCGGTAATCGGATCGCTCCGGTAGCCGAACGGACTGGAAAGCCGGTAGGTCGAAGGGTCGGTGTCCATCGGCGGGATGGCCGGGATGCAGGAAGCCCGGTCGCCGGCCGTGCGGGCCATCGCTACCACGTCATCGAAGGACTTGGACTGGACGTACGCCTTCTTCTCCATCACATCCAGCCGGAGGGCGATGGCCTTGAGAGGGCCGCCTTCCAGCCAGGCATAGCGGTCGACACCGCCGAAACCGGCCCCGCGCACCTCCTGCGGAATCTCGTCCATGCCGTAGACGGAGCGATAGATCCGGTCGTCACGCACGGAAAGCAGGCCGAGGACCTCGTCGTACTGGTCCAGCTGGGCAGACATCCGCTCGATGCGGGTGGTCCAGTCTGCGTTGCGGCGCTTGAGGATGGCGGTCTTAGGAAGGTCCAGCCCCAGCACGGACACATAGAACCACAGGTACGCGAAGAACAAGGCAGCGCCTCCCAGCACTACCCCCAGCACCTTCCTGCCGCGATGCTTCCGTTCCTCCTGGATCTCGACGATCAGCGTCTCCGGGTCTACGATGTATTTCTTGATCTTGGACATTCCTGCAAATATAGCATTTTTTGTGTAACCGCCTTTCCGTGCATATTCTATGCCAAGGGCGAGCGCTTCCGGACCGGCCTGTTTGGACGGGATTCCAGGGCGCACGTGTTTCATTTGTGCGTAAAATATTGTATTTTTGCAAGCTTAAATTGTTAATGGAGCTATGACTGCAAAAGAGATTAGACAGAAGTACCTGGAATTCTTCGCCTCGAAGGGACACACGATCGTGCCGTCGGCACCGATGGTGGTCAAGAACGACCCGACGCTGATGTTCACCAACGCGGGCATGAATCAGTTCAAGGATATCTTCCTCGGCAATACCACGCCGAAGTTCCATCGCGCGACAGATTCGCAGAAGTGCCTCAGGGTGAGCGGAAAGCACAACGACCTGGAGGCTGTGGGCCATGATGGGCGACACCACACGATGTTCGAGATGCTGGGCAACTGGAGCTTTGGCGACTACTTCAAGACCGAGGCCATCGACTGGGCCTGGGAGCTGCTGACCGAGGTGTACAAGATCGATCCGGCCAAACTCTATGCCACTGTCTTCGAAGGCTCCGGGGACGACGGGACCGAACTGGACACCGAGGCACAGGCCGCCTGGCTCAAGCATATGAGCGCCGACCATGTCCTCCTGGGCAACAAACACGACAACTTCTGGGAGATGGGCGACACCGGCCCCTGCGGTCCCTGCTCCGAAATCCATATCGACCTGCGCAGCGACGGGGAGATCGCCGCGAAGCCGGGCCGGGAACTGGTGAACACCGACAACGACGAGGTCATCGAGATCTGGAACCTCGTGTTCATGCAGTACAACCGCAAGGCCGACGGCCACCTGGAGCCGCTGCCTGCCAAGAATATCGACACTGGCATGGGCTTCGAACGACTCTGCATGGTGCTCCAGGGCAAGGATTCCAACTACGAGACCGACGTGTTCAGCGGGCTCATCCACCGGGTGGAGGAACTTTCCGGCCACCGGTACGCCGAGGGCGGACAGGTGGAAGTAGCCATGCGTGTGGTCGCCGACCATATCCGCGCCATCGCCTTCTCCATCGCCGACGGCCAGCTGCCGTCCAACGTGAAGGCCGGCTACGTCATCCGCCGCATCCTGCGCCGGGCCGTCCGCTACGGCTATACCTTCCTCGGCTTCAACGAGCCCTTCCTCACCCGCCTCATCCCGCAGCTCGTGGACGACATGGGCGAGGCCTATCCTGAACTGAAGGCCCAGCAGAAGCTCATCGAGAGTGTCATCCGCGAGGAGGAGAATGCCTTCCTCCGCACCCTCGACCGCGGAATCCGGATGCTGGAGGACAATATGGCCCGCCATGCCGACACGAAGGTCCTTCCGGGCACCGATGCCTTCGTCCTCTATGACACCTATGGCTTCCCCATCGACTTGACGGAGCTGATCGCCACCGAGAAGGGCTATACCGTGGATCTGGAAGGCTTCCAGGCCGAGCTGCAGAAACAGAAGGAACGTGCCCGCGCCGCCACCACCAACGAATTCGGCGACTGGATCGAGTTCGCCGCCGGGGAGGAGGTCGAGTTCATCGGCTACGACCGGCTCTCCTACGAGGGCGCGACCCTCCTCAAGCAGCGCACCGTCAAGCAGAAGAACCGCGAACTCTACCAACTCGTCTTCGACAAGACCCCGTTCTATGCCGAGATGGGCGGCCAGGTCGGGGATACCGGCTTCATCGTCGGCGCCTCCGGCGAGAAGATCGCCATCCTCAACACCGTCAAGGAAAACAACCTGACCAACCACCTCGCCGAGCGCCTGCCCGCCGACGGGACGCAGCCGTTCGACCTCCATGTCGATGCGGACCGCCGCCTCCGGACCATGGCCAACCACACCGCGACCCACCTCGTGGACCAGGCCCTCCGGGAAGTCCTCGGCACCCATGTCGAGCAGAAGGGCTCCTTCGTGGGGCCGGACTACTTCCGCTTCGACTTCTCGCACTTCGCCAAGGTGACCGACGAGGAGATCGCCCGGGTGGAAGCCCTGGTCAACGAGCGCATCCGCGCCGACTACCCGCTGGAGGAGAAGCGCGACGCCACGATGGCCGAGGCCCAGGCCATGGGCGCCATCGCCCTGTTCGGCGAGAAGTACGGCGATGTGGTCCGCGTCGTCAAGTTCGGCGGTTCCGTCGAACTCTGCGGCGGCACCCATGCTGCCTCCACCGGACGCCTCGGCCTGTTCAAAATCCTGTCCGAGAGCGCCGTCGCAGCCGGTGTCCGCCGGATCGAGTGCGTCACCGGGGCCGCCGCCGAAGCCTATGTCAAGGGATTGGAAGACGTCCTGAGGAGCGCCCGCAGCTTCTTCAACAATGTGCCCGACCTGACCGGGGCCATCCGCAAACTGGTCGAGGACAATGCCGAAATCCACAAGAAACTGGAAGAGGCAGCCGCCGAAAAGGCGACGCAGTTCGCCGAGAGGGTCAGTGCCACGGCCGGGACGGTGAACGGCATCCGGGTCGCCCGGTTCGACCTGTCCGTCGACCCGGCCCTCGCACGCACCGCCGCCTTGCTCCTGCAGAAGAAGGCCGAGAACCTGGTGGTCGCCGGGGCCTTCGAGTTCGGCGGCAAGCCGAACCTCATCCTGATGTACTCCGCCGACCTGGTCGCCAAGGGCAAGAACGCCGGCAAGGACATCCGCGAGGCCGCCCGGCTCATCCAGGGCGGCGGCGGCGGACAGCCCGGCCTCGCCACCGCCGGGGGCCGCGACGTGGACGCCCTCCCCGCCGCCCTCGACAAACTGGTCGAGCTGGCCACGGCGTAGAATTTGTTGAATCCGTCCCCGGATGAAGAGACTGGACCGATTCATATTGAAATCGTTCGTAGGACCGTTCGCAGCGATCCTGCTGATTGTCATCTTCATCCTCGTGATGCAGTTCCTGTGGCTATATATCGATGAACTGGTCGGCAAGGGATTGCAGTTCAAGGTCATCCTCGAATTCCTCATGTGGGGGAGCTGCCAGGTGCTGCCGCTGGCCCTGCCGCTGGCAACCTTGCTTTCTTCCATGATGACCCTCGGCCAGATGGGCGAGAACTACGAACTTACCGCCATCAAGGCCTCCGGCATCTCCCTCACCCGGATCCTCCTGCCCCTGACGGTCGCCAGCGCCGTCATCAGCGTCGGCGCCTTCTTCATCGGCGACCGCCTCGTGCCGTACTCCATCAACCAGATCTACACCATGCGTGACGACATCGGGCGCACGAAGTCCGAGATCAAGATTCCTGTCGGCACCTTCTACGACGGCATCGAGGGCTACATCCTCCGGGTCGATGCGCGGGACGAGAAGTCCGGCATGATGCACGGGGTGATGGTCTACGACCACTCCGGCAACAAGGGCAACACCCGCCTGACCGTCGCCGACAGCGGCATCATGAAAATGTCCAAGGCCAAGGACTACCTGACTTTCCAACTCTTCTCCGGCGTCAACTACCAGGAGACCAACACCCGCAAGTACCGCGACACCACCCTCGCCCTCCAGCGTATCCAGTTCTCCCGCCAGGAGATGATCATCCCCCTGGAGAACTATGCCTTCCACCATTCCGATTCCGCCCGCTATGGAGAACAAGTCAAATCCATGAACATCAAACAGTTGAACCATGGACACGATTCCCTTTCCCTGCTGGCCTCCGACGGCTTGGAGAGGCACATGCGGGACCTTTCGAACAGCAGCGGACTGATGTACCGCAGCCAACTCGACACCTCCTGGAAGGCATCCGGCAAGAAGCCTCTCCCGCCGGGCGATCCCTCCTGGAAATCCCTCAAAGACGAGAAGCGGGCCTATGAATCCGCCTCCGCCAGCGCCTCGCAGATGGAATCCACCCTCCGCAGCCAGAGCATGGACGCCTACGAATACACCCGGCTCCTCCGCTGGACCAGCGTGGAAATATGGAAGAAATATGCCCAAGCCCTCGCCTGTTTCATCCTCTTCTTCATCGGAGCCCCCCTCGGCGCCCTCATCAAGAAGGGCGGACTGGGGACCCCGGCCATCGTGTCCATCCTGTTCTTCGTCCTCTACTGGGTCGTCGACATCACCGGCACCAAACTGGCCCGGGACGGTGCCGTAGGCGCATTCGGAGGCGATTTCATCTCCGCCTTCGTGCTGGCCCCCATCGGCGGATTCCTCACCTGGAAGGCCATCCAGGATTCCTCCCTGTTCAACATGGACGGTCTCAAGACCGGATGGCGTAAAATCAGAAGCAAAGTCATGTCCTTCTTCAGGAAAACCCGCATCGTCTACATGGGCACGCCCGAATTCGCCGTAGCCCCGCTGGACGCCCTTGTCAAAGGGAAATACCAAGTCGTCGGCGTCGTGACCGTGGCAGACAAACCCAGCGGCCGCGGCCTCAAGATGAACGAGAGCGCCGTCAAGAAGTACGCCGTGGAGCATGGCATCCCGGTGCTCCAGCCGGAAAAACTCAAAGACCCGGCCTTCCTCGAAGCGCTCGCCGCATGGAAGGCGGACCTTTTCGTCATCGTCGGCTTCCGGATGCTGCCGGAAGTAGTCTGGAGCATGCCAAAGATGGGCACGTTCAACCTTCATGCCGCCCTGCTGCCGCAGTACCGCGGCGCCGCCCCGATCAACTGGGCAGTCATCAACGGCGAGAACATCACCGGGGTCACCACCTTCATGATCGACCGGCAGATCGACACGGGCGGCATCATCCTGAGGCAGGACTGCCGCATCGCCCCGACCGATACGGCCGGCGACGTCCATGACCGGCTCATGGGACTCGGCGCCCAGCTGGTCGTCGACACGGTCGAGGGGCTGATCCAGAACAATGTCGAGACCCGGGTCCAGCGCAGTTTCATCCAGGGTTCCGAACTCCTCAAGCCCGCCCCGAAGCTCACCCGCGAGCTCCAACACATCGACTGGAACGACACGACCCGCAATGTCTACAACCTCATCCGCGGCCTGTCCCCTTTCCCTTGTGCGTTCACCGAGCTGGTACGGGACAGCGGGACTCCGCAACAGCTGAAAATCTATTTCGGCGAGATGCGCGACGACCTGCACGCCGATCCGGGCACCGTGCTCTCCGACGGCAAGACCTACCTGGCCGTCGCCACCTCCGACGGTGCCATCGCCCTCACCGACCTCCAGCTCGCCGGCAAGAAGCGCATGGACGTGAAATCCTTCCTCCTCGGCTTCCGTGAACCAGCCTCCTACACCACCACCCCGGGTACTTCTCGGGCTGAAATCGCCAAGACCAAGCCGGAGGAGGACGCATGAAACATATCGTCATCCTCTGCGACGGGGAGTTTCCCCGGAAGCCGTATCCGTTGCACCTCCTGGAGACGGCCGATGCCGTGGTGTGTTGCGACGGGGCGGTGCTGAAATACGAACGCTACCTGAAGCGGACGGGCCGGAACGGCCTCCCTGAGGCGGTTGTGGGCGACATGGACACGCTGCCGCCCTCGCAGCAGAAGCGGTTTGCGTCCCGGATTGTCCACGAGACGGAACAAGACTTCAACGACATGACCAAGGCGATGCGGTATGTACTTTCCCGCCATCCGGACGTGACGGACATCCATATCCTGGGTGCAAGCGGGCGCCGGGAGGACCATACCGTCGGCAACCTGTCGCTCCTGATGGAGTACACCCGCCTGTTCGACCTCGGCGGTATCCGCGTGGATCTGGTCTCGGACTACTCGACCGCCTTCGCCGTCACCGACACCTGCGAACTGCATGTCGGACAAGGACGGCGCTTCTCGCTTTTCTCGCCGGACAATTCGCTCACCATCCAGTCCGAAGGCCTTGTGTGGCCGACCGACGGCGTCGTCTTCGACAACTGGTGGAAAGCCACCCTCAACCGGGCTTCCGCCGACATCGTCACCCTCACTTTCTCCCACCCCTCCCTCGCCCTCGTCATTCTCGACTGAGACATGCGGCAGCCGTGACGCCGCCGGTCTCCGGACGCCCCGCATGCGGAGTGCCCCTGCATAGCATGGGCAGGAAGCTCCTCATATTCATAAGTTTCCGTACTTTCCTCTCTGCAAATCGCGCGAGAAAAAAAAGCATAATCCAATGATTAGCAACACGTTACATTTTACGTAGCGATTTGGTAGATTGGCAGAAAAGCGTTATTTTTGTCGGAAACAGATAAAAGGATATGCTCAGGAAAATCAGGACCGCGCTGGCGGTCGTCTTCTTCATAGGGATTACGTTGTTACTGTTGGATATCTCGGGAATGCTGCATGGATGGCTGGGATGGATGGCCAAGGTCCAGTTGCTGCCGGCCGTGCTGGCACTCAATGTGGCGGTCATTGCAGGGCTTGTCGTGCTCACGCTGGTACTCGGGCGCATCTACTGCTCGGTCATCTGCCCGCTCGGAGTGCTGCAGGACGGTATCGCGCATCTGCATGTCTCCTGGAAGCGCCGGAAGAAGGACCGCAAGCCTTATCATTACAAGAAGGAAACCAAGTGGCTCCGATACGGGGTGTGGGTTTTGTTCGTGGCAGCCCTCATCGCCGGCGTGCAAGCCGCCGTGGCGTTGCTGGCACCTTACAGTGCCTATGGGCGTATTGTGCAGAACCTTTTCCAGCCGGTCTGGGTCTGGGGAAACAATCTGCTCGCCTCTCTCGCAGAGCGAGCCGGAAGTTATGCATTCTACAGCCGGGAAATCTGGTTGCGGAGCCTGCCGACCTTCGTGGTCGCTGCCGTGATGCTCGTCGTGGTGGGCTTCCTTGCCTGGCGGGGCGGCCGGGATTATTGCAACGCGGTCTGCCCGGTGGGAACGACGCTGAGTTTCCTGTCGCGGTTCGCGATGTTCCGCCCGGTCATCGATAACGGAAAATGCAAGAACTGCCATGTCTGTGAGCACCATTGCAAGGCCTCCTGCATCGATATCAAGGAGCACAAGATCGACTACTCCCGGTGTGTGGACTGCTTCAACTGCCTCGGGGCCTGCAAGTTCGATGCGCTGCATTATCAGTTCGCCTGGGGAAGGGCCACGGCCGGTCATCACATGGAAGCCGACAAGGGCGGGCAACCGGAGGACCGCCGTCATCCCGAGTCTGACCGGGAATCTCAAGCAGACCAGGGCCGCCGGGCTTTCCTGACCGGAACGGTGCTGGCGGGGGGAACGATAACCCTTGGGGCGCAGTCCAAGAAGGTGGACGGCGGATATGCGGCCCTGCTGGACAAGACTGTCCCGCAACGCGACACGCCTCTGACACCGCCCGGCTCCAAGGGAATCCGGGACTTCTACCGACACTGCACGGCCTGCCAGCTGTGTGTGGCCGCCTGTCCCAATCAGGTCCTCCGTCCCTCGGCCGACCTGTCCCGGTTCATGCAACCGGAAATGTCCTACGAGCGCGGGTACTGCCGTCCGGAATGCACCCGGTGCTCCGAAGTCTGCCCGACCGGAGCCATCCGCCGCATCACTCGTGAAGAGAAGACGCAGTACCATATCGGCACGGCCCGTATCGACCGCGACCTGTGCGTCGCCGAGGACGGCACCCGCTGCGGCAACTGCGCCCGACATTGCCCTGCCGGGGCCATCACCATGGTCACCATCGAGGACCGGGGAGTGCGCGTCCCGACAGTCAACACGGAACTGTGCATCGGCTGCGGGGCCTGCGAGAACCTCTGCCCGGCCCGGCCGGTCAGTGCCATCACAGTGAACGGACGGTATGAGCATCTGAAATAAAACAGCCATGAAACGAAGAGACTTTATCAAGATATCGGGCGCCGGAGCGCTGACACTGGGCGCCGCAGCTGCCGGGTGCAGCCCCAGGAAGAAGGCGACGGCTGAAAGCGGGCCCGGAGAAATGGTATACCGGGTGAACCCGGCCACAGGCGACCGGGTGTCGCTCCTCGGCTTCGGCTGCATGCGGTGGCCGATGGTCAAGGATGCGCAGGGCAACGACATCATCGACCAGGAAGCTGTCAACGAGATGGTCGACGAGGCCATCGCCCACGGCGTCAACTATTTCGATACATCTCCGGCCTACCTGCAAGGCCAGTCCGAGCGGGCGGCCGGTATCGCCTTGAGCCGCCATCCACGGGCATCCTACTATATCGCCACCAAACTCTCCAACTTCGGCGACCAGTCCCGGGAAGCCTCCATCAAGATGTACGAGGACTCGTTCCGGGAAATGCAGACCGACTATTTCGACTACTACCTCCTCCACTCCATCGGCCGTGGCGGGCTGGAAGCCTTCCGCCAGCGTTACGTGGAGAACGGCCTCATCGACTTCCTCAAAGGGGAGAAGGAGAAAGGGTGCATCCGCCAGATTGGTTTCTCCTTCCACGGCAGCCGGGAAGCCTTCGACGACTTCATCGCCCTGCATGACAACGGAGAGATCCACTGGGACTTCTGCCAGATCGAGATGAACTATGTCGACTGGAAGCATGCCGACGGGGTCCGCAACGTCAACGCCGACTACCTCTATGCCGAACTGGACAAGCGGGAGATCCCCATCACCATCATGGAACCCCTCCTCGGCGGACGGCTGGCCAACGTCCCGGAAGGCATCGCCCGCCAGCTCAAGGAGCGGGAGCCCGACAAATCTGTCGCCTCGTGGGCCTTCCGCTTCTGCGGCTCCTATCCCCGGGTGCTCACCGTCCTCAGCGGCATGACCAGCCTGGACCCGCTCCGGGACAACCTTGACACCTACTGCCATTTCAAGCCCCTCACGGACGAGGAACTCGACTTCCTGGAGCGCATGGCCATCCAGATGAAGGAATACCCGCTCGTAAACTGCACCGACTGCAAATACTGCATGCCGTGCCCCTGGGGCATCGACATCCCAGGCATCTTCAAGCATTACAATACGAGCATCACGGAAGGGACCTATGCCCAGACCCGGGAGCAGAAAGATTACCGGAAACTCCGCCGGGCCTACCTGGTCAGCTACGACCGGGCCATCCCGACCCTCCGGCAGGCCGACCACTGCATCGCCTGCGGAGCCTGCGTATCCCATTGCCCCCAGAGCATCCCGATTCCCGGGCAACTCAACCGCATCGCCCGCTACGTCGAAAGCCTCAAACAGGATACCCTTTAGAAACGGTATCCCAGACCGGCGATGACGGTGCTGCCGATCTCGCGGTTGGCACCGAGCCAGGCGACGTCGAGACGGATGCCGCGGTACTGGACGCCCACACCGGCCGTGAGGAAGGACGGCAGGGCGGCGACGTCCTTCGACGCCAGGTGATAACCGGCGCGCACGAAAACCAGATCCTGGTAGCCCAACTCTCCGCCCAGGCCCACGGTCACGGCGCCGGAATGCAGGTAATAGTCCAGGTCCGCATCGCCCCGCACCCCGTAGTCCCCGAAGCGGCGGGCGTAGTCCACGGCGGCCGCCACCGAGGCCGGAATCCCGTAGGACGTGTCCCCGGAGGACACGGACCCGATGTTGGCCACGACGGCCGTCACGTGCACATCGGAGAAAGAGGCCATCAGCATCGCATCGAAGGCCATGGTCGACAGCGTCTCGTCCGAGGCGAGGCGGCTCGACAGGTAGCGGACATCGACACCGGCCGAGACCACGCTCCCGAGCGCCACACCGACACCGCCGCCGGCCGACAGGTCCGACGGGGTGAAGCCGTCTACCGAAGTGCCCGTCAGCGACAGGACCCCGGCGGCGAAGCCGAAAGAGCCTGTCCGGGCCGCGCCGCCGAAAGCCAGCGCGGAATCATCCCGTCCCCATCGCTGGAAGGAGGCGGAAAGGTCCGCCGTCCCGTTGAAACGGGGGACGGCCGCCGCATTGCGGAACGCGGCGAAAGAGACCTGCGAGACCGCGGCCCGGCCGGTGTATCCCATCGCCACGGAGACCGGGTCGCCGGAAATCCGGGAGAAGGGCAAGATTTCGTTGGACGCCGCCTCCTGGGCCGTCGCCACGACGGGCAGCAGGATGGCCGCCGCCAGTAAGATGCTTTTCATCGGTTATCTTTTGATGATGGTTTTCCTGTACGTCTGTCCGGCATAGGTCACGGTGGCGGTGTAGCGCCCCGGGGCCGCCTTGCCGAGGTCGGCCACTACCGGCTGGAAGGCGCTGTAGCGGCCCTCCGCCGTGTAGACGACCGCACCGGTCGTCCCATAGACCCGCACGGAGGTGTCGGCCTCCTCCAGGCCGGGCAGGATGGTCAGCACGCCCTTGTCGCCCATCAGGAAACTGACCTCTTCCCCTTCCGGCCGCACCAGCACCGTCATCTCGGCCGTCACCCGCTCGCCCATCGCGTCGGTCGCCGCCACGCGGACATGGCCGAGCCCGAGGGCCGAGGCCGTGATGCGGAGCCGCCGGTCATCCAGGGCCGCCGAGACGACGGCGGGGTCCAGGGAGGTCACCATGTAAGACAGCGTCTCGTCGTCGGCATCGGTGAAATGGGCATCCAGGTCGACCTCCGCCGTCGCGCCGGCCGATGGAAGCACCCGGTTCTCCAGCGGGACGGCCACCTCGGGCGCATGGTTCTGCAGCACGGTATACGTGAAACTTTTCGTTGCCTTCATCCCGTAACGGTCCGTCGCCGTGATGGTGGCGGAATAGGCCTTCGGCTGCGCCAGTTGGCAGACCAGCGTGAACAGGTAGGCGTCGCCGCCCTCTTGGGTGAACCGCGCCCGCCCGTCGGTGGTGAAGGACACCTCGATGTCGTGCCCGTCGGGGTCATAGACCCGGAACGGGAGTTCGATGTTCTCATGCTGGTGGAAGGAGAGGGCGTCCGACGGCACCTCGACCACGGGCGGATGGTTGACGTCGGTCCGGACCTTGACGATGCGGGACCGCTCCGAGAAGGTCCGGTTGTAACTGAAGGCGGCGACGGCGACATAGTAGTCGGTCTCGAAGTCCAGGTCCTCGATGCGCAGGGTGACGGGCGTGCCGTACAGGGCGGGGTTGGTCACGGTCAGGGTGCTGGTCGAGACGCCCTGGGGGTTCCGCAGGTCGGCATTCCGCACCGCAGCCTCGGTCTTGCCGGCCACGGCCAGATAGCCGTAGGCCTCGCTGGCGGTGAAGGACAGGACAAGGTTGTTGCCCGCCGGGGCCGCCGTGAGGTCCGCCACCGCATCCGGTTCCGTGCCGTCGCCATACAGGAAGGCGCCGAAGGCATCGGCCATCGGGCCGATGGGACGGGTGCCGGTGGAGGCGGCGACCTCCCGCGCCCCGCCCAGCAGCCGGTCCTTCAGGTCCTGGTTCGTGAAACCGGGGCCGCCGAAATAGGAGACGAGCAGCGCCGCGATGCCCGATACATGCGGGCAGGCCATGGAGGTGCCGTTGTATGAGGCATAGGAACCGGTCGGGATGGTGCTGCGGATGCTGACGCCGGGGGCGCAGATGTCCACCCAGTCGCCATAGTTCGAGAAACTGGCCCGGGCGCCGGTCTGGGCGATGGCGCCGACGGCGATGCAGGGCTCGTAGTTGGCGGGCGGACCATACTGGATGTTGTCGTTGCCGGCGGCGAAGATCACGACGCCGCCCTTCATCGGACTGTCCGGACGCTGGTTGCCCTCCCCGTCACAGCCCGCGTTCTCGATGAAATAGTTGACGGCCTCCCGGAACTCGCGCGGGGTGTTCTCGTGATAGTACTTGTAGTTCTGGAGTTCGTCTGCATCGACCTTGCCGTTCTCGTTCGCATCGAAGGTATAGCCCCAACTGTTCGAACAGATGACCGCTCCCTTGTCCGCCGCGTCCTTGATGGCCGTCTCGAAATCACCGCTCCTGTCGGTATTCCCGGAGGACTGGAAGCATTGCAGCGAGAGGAGGCTGACGCCCCGCCGCCCGGCGGCATAGTCCCCGCCGGCGACGCCCGCGATGCCGGTCCCGTTGTTGCCGACCGCGGCGATGGTCCCGGCGACATGGGTGCCGTGGGAGTGGGGGTAGATGGTCGTCCCGCCGACGACATAGTTCTGGTGGCCGGTCGCCAGGCAGTTCCAGGCCAGGTCCGGATGGTCCAGTTGGATGCCGCCGTCCACCACGGCGACGACGACCTCGGGACGGCCGACCGTATATCCCTCCCAGACGGGGAGGACGTTGACGTCATAACCGGCGTAAGAGGAGTTGTAGAGACCCCACAGCGAACTCCAGTAGGTGTCGTCGGTGGCGAGGGTGACCTGGGGGCTTTCGGCCGCATATTCCACGCCCGGAAGCGAGAGGAACCCGTCCACGGCCTTCGTCGCCGGGACATCCTCCCGGAAACGGACCTTGTACCAGCGGTGCAGGCCCGCCCGGCGCGTCCGCGGCTCGTATTCCCCGGCATAGGGGAACAGCCGCTCCATGGATGCGATGCCGCACGCATCGACGAGGCTGTTCAGCCCGTCGGATTTCGTCCGGACATTCCCCGCCGCCAGGTCATCCTCGACCAGCGCGGCCATCTCGTCCGTGAACAACACCTTCACGACATGTCCCTGTCCCTCCCCCGCCGGCTCTACGGCCTCTTCTGCGACAGGTTCCACTTCCGGCTGCAACGGCTCCCGCACACATCCCGCCATCCCCAGCAGCAGCATCGATGCAACGATATTTTTCTTCATACCTTTTTCAAATTAATCCTGCAAGTTACGAATTTCATCCGGAAATAAAAAGGACACCCCCGGAGAGGTGTCCCATTTCTTCATCAGCAGTGGTACGGGATGGTTACCGGCGGGCCACCTTCGCCGGCTTGTTCTGAACCATGTACTTCCAGACTTGGCATACAAGTTCTTTTCACTCTTTGACGCATACAGAGAACAATTTGACCACGAAGCAACACGTCAGGCCGCAACCATTTTTCAGGACAATAACAAGAACATCCTTGAATCCTCAATACGAGAGGCTGATTCCCTGCAATCTTTTGCAATGAACTCATAAAAAAACTCTAAATTTGAAGGTTTTATAGAGCCACCGACCACGATGACATCAATCAATACACAGAAGATAATGGAATTCGGGCTTCCTGTCAGGATCTTTGCCAAGGACAAACACAGAGTGACACCATAACTTTGAGCAATGCAACGTTTTAATATATGAGACTACCGATAAACATAGAAGAACTGCTCAACGGCCGCGCCGTGGAAGGCGACCGCCTGGAGTATAAGACGGGCTGGAATCCCGACGCCATTTACCGTACTATCTGCGCTTTCGCCAACGATTTTGACGAGACGGGCGGCGGCTACATCGTGGTTGGCGTGAAGGAAGAGAACGGTCGTGCCATCCGCCCTGTGGCTGGCATAGGCCCTGACCAGATTGAGCCTATCGAGAAGGATATGGTAGGCTTCAACAATCTCATACGCCCATACTACCAGCCACGTCTGTATGTGGAAGAGGTAGACTGTAAGACCATCCTCATTATCAAGGTGTCGCCCGGCGAGCGTCGCCCTTATAAGGTACCCGACCAAATAACGGCGAAACAGAAGGCTTACAACTACTACATCCGCTACAATAGTAGCAGTATTGTTCCCAAGGATGAGTACGAACGGGAACTGATCAACCTCGCCAACCGTATGCCGTTTGATGACCGAGGCAACGATGACATCAAACTGACGGACATATCGCCATTGCTCCTGCATGACTATCTGGTAAAAGTGAAGAGCAGCCTTGCCGACATTTCACTGACCGACCACATGGAGGATGTGCTGGAACAGATGGACTTGCTGGAGCCAGTGCCAGAAGGAAAGCGTATCAAGAACGTAGCAGCCATGATGTTCGCAGAACGTCCCGACCGCTTCTTCAAACAGGCGCAGGTGGAAATCGTACTCTTCCCGGAAGGGCGCGAGAAGAACCCCGACAACCTCATTGAGGTGGAACCGATAAGAGGCAGTGTACCGACCATGATACGGGATACATTGAGTTACTTGCGCACAAATGTCATCAAGAAACAGATTATCAAGCCCAAGGACAGAGAGCAGTCCATAACATTCTATAACTACCCTTATCAGGCTTTGGAAGAAGCCGTTGTCAACAGCCTATATCATAGAGACTGGACGATTCGGGAGCCGATAGAAATCACCGTTGAACCTGAACGCATTTCTATACTGAGTTTCTCTGGTCCGAACCACACCATACCGATGGAGGACGTTCGCACGGGAATGTCGCTGCGCTCTCGCCGCTATCGTAACCGTCGGCTCGGTGAGTTCCTGAAGGAACTGGATCTCACTGAAGGACGGGCAACAGGTATCCCCACCATTCAAGATGAACTGCGTGAAAACGGCTCGCCACAGGCCATCATTGAGACAGACGAAGAACGTACTTACTTCCTGATGGACATTCCGTGTCATCCTGATTTCTTTGCAGGCAGAGTGATATTGAACTCGGATGTCACAAAAGATGTCACAAAAGATGTCACAAAAGAACTTTCTGAGAGACAACAACTTATCTTACAGTTAATAAAGGATGATGCTTTTGTTACCACTAATGATATGTCACAAAAGACGGGAGTCGCTACGAGAACCATCAAACGAGATTTGGTATATCTTCAAGAACTTGGTATAATAGACCGTAAAGGTGGCCGAAAAGAAGGACATTGGGTGATAATAACAGACAAGTAAGATTTCGGTAGCGCCCTAATTGGAGTGTCCGGGTCGGAACCCTTTCCCGGGAAAACATGTAAAAAGGACACCCCCGGAGAGGTGTCCCTTTTCTGTTATAAAGGCGGGAGATGGCTACCGGTGAAGGGTCCCGCGATGCTCCACTTTCTTGGTGGCATGACGGGGGGCCGCCGTCCTGGAGCCGTCGTCGGAGAGACGGATCGCCCGCTGGACGACGTTCGACCCGGAGGCCTTGGTCATGGTTCCAGGCACGTTGACTTGCAGGACGCCGTTGAACGTATAGACATATTCATCTTCCTCGTCCGTCGGGACACCCCAGATGGTCATCATGGCAATTTTCTCATGATAGGTCGTACCGCTGTATACGGCATCGTACTCATGACTGACGATGGAGGCGGACTTCCCGTCGGAAGACAGGGATGCACGGGCCAGCAGATAAGACTTGGACTGGTCGCCCAATTCCATATACTCATCTGTATCCTGGCCGGCGAAGTAATATTCATAGGTATCGTCCTCATCCAGGTACTGGCCCTGGAAGAGAAGGTCACCGGTCGAGGCGTCGAATCCTGCCTTGATGGTAAAATCGGCAAAACCAGATACGGAATAACTGCTGTTGGCGACATCCTGGGAGATGACCAGCGTACCACCATCCACGCTCCAGGAACCGAGCCACTTCTCGTAGGCGGAACCTCCGCCTTCACCGCCACCGCCGCCACCTTCACCGGAGCCTTCGCCCTGGGAAAGATGGGTGATGGTGTTGGGCAACGGAGTCTCAACATTATTGTTGAAGACATACTTGTCCGAACCTTCAATCGGTTCTATCAAAATAAAGAATCCGACAAGGGTTACGGACCCGCTCTTCACTGTACCAGGGGTCAAGGTCGCCGTATCGTCATCGTTCAATGTACCGGTAAAAATCTTATAATTACCTGTATAGTAATATTGAGGGCCGATGCCATAAAGGTTGAGGTTCGCCTCGCCATAACTGGATGCCGTATATGTACCGCATGCCTGTGTGGCGACGGACATGGAGCCATCGGAAGCATCGAACGTTGCAACGATTTTCACTTCCGGCGCCTGCCCCGTCCCATCGCAACCGTCAATGCCGACAATCGTATAAGATTGCCCAGGAACATTCTCGGTGATGGTCCAGGTGTCTACATAGTCGCCACGTGGGACAGACCAAGTACCCAGCCACTTCTCGTACGGGCTCAACGCCTTGGTGACCTTGAACTCGACGTAAGAGTAGGCTGCATTGAGTTCGCCCGCCGTATTCACGCCGATGACATACAAGATGTAGTCACCGACAGCCGGCCGGTCGATTTCTTCGGAAGCCGATCCGGAATAGGTCTTCGGCGCCTTAGCCAGTTCCGCCAAGGCGAACTTGTTCAGGAAGTCGGAATGGTTGGACCCGGCGGCGACAAAGTCCGCCTTGGAAGCGATGGCCATGAAATAACTTCCGGCCTCACCGGAGGCATCGACCGCGATGACCGCCTTGGTATCGTCGGACTCCGAAGGGGTATAGGACGGCATCCAGGCGCTCTGGAACTTGAAATCGAGCGGTTCCGGGTCGCCCGGGTTGCGTCCGGACGGATTGGCCTCCTGGGTGAAGGCGATGGAGCCGGATTCATCCTCGACCTTCCAGTCGATGGTGCCGGTGCGGACCGCATTCCAAGGGTTCTTTTCGGCCGTGATGGTAATCTGCCCTTCCTCGAACTCGGCAGAGAGCCAGTCCACATCGATGTCGAACCAGAAGCCGCCGTCCCTGTCATGCTTCAGCACCAGGGTCCCGCCCGCATAGGGGAAGGTATATTCCGTCGGCCAGATCTTGTCGGAAGTCGTGCCGAACTGGATGACCTGGATCTTGGCCGAGGACGATCCGCTGGCGAGGGTGATGGTCGAATAACGGGAATCCAGGCTCCGGTTGGCCGGGACCGTGACCGATACCCGGTTGCCGTCGACCGACAAGGTCGCCCAAGGTTTCTCGGACCCGGCCAGCAGTTCGGCCGACAAGGCGTCTTCCACGACCACCCATGCTGTTCCACCCTGCTGGGTGAATTCAATCGTCGAGGTGCTGACCGTCAATTCCGGGTCCGCCGCATACTGGGAGCCGTCGGGTTGGTCGGTCGTACAGGCCGCCGTTGACAATGCCGCGGCAACCACTGCCCAAATCTGTAAATACTTTTTCATCATCATCCCTCCTACAGTTTCTTGGTCATTGACAGGGTACCCGGTAACTGGTAGGAACCAGAGGCCATCGTCCAGGAAGACAGGCTGCCGGCACTGGAGCCGTCCTGCATCTGCCACAGGAGCCATCCCTTGGCGATGTAAGAGCCCCAGACCCCGTTGTCTGTGAATTCAACCGTGAAGTCATCAATCGAGTTGTCGACGACAGCACCGTCCAGGCCGACGCCATCCATCCAGGTCAGGTATCCGGCATCGGAATCCCAAGGGGCCAGGATGTATTCGATGCTTCCGTTGCCGCCGATCGACTGCTTCACCCAGGTCAGGCGCCCGTAGCCGCCGTTATAACCGAGTTCCGGCTTGAAGTAGGTAGAAAGTCCCTCCATCTCGAAGGTCTTTCCCTTCTCTTTTTCGACCAGTTCGACCTGGAACGAGCGGGACCCGTTGTAGTAGTACAGCGTATACGTGCCGAGGAAGTCGGCATAAGACACCCAGCCTTCCGGAATCATCTTGTCGAACACGATACCGGAGCCCGTCAGCGTTTCCTCTTCTTGGTTGAAGGTCAGTTCGCTGAAAACGACACCCTGCAGTTCGAAGGGCGAGGCGAAACGGATGCCCGTCTCCGTTATGATGTAACGGGCGGAGATGGTCTCGTCGGATTCCGCGCCCTTTCGACCGATGGTCAGCGTGCGCGTACCGGCATCCAGGAACCCCTCGACAGCACCGCCGGTGATGGTAGCCGAAACAGCGGCGATATCGAACTGCCCATCCATGTCGGCAATCGCCGCAAGATAGGACTTGCCGTCCTTCGCAAGCGGATGCAGGAAGCACTTGTTGCGGGAACGCTTGCCGCAAAGCACGATTTCATCCGGCTCACAACTCACGATCTCGAACTCGAAATCTCCTCCCTTCGCCTGATAGTTCCGGCTGTCCGGCGTCGCATACATGTGAAGGAGCGAATTGTAGGTATCGAAGGACAGGACGGCGCCGTCGTCGTTCGTAAGTTTATACGTCGAGGTCTCGGAGACGCCCGGGTCGCTCTCATGGGATGCCGTCACTTTCTGTGAAGTGAACTGGAGGACATAGGAGGTGCCGGCGTAGGCCGTTCCGGGATAATAATCCAGGCTCCAGCCCTTTTCGGCGGATGTCAGTGTTGTGCGGACATCTTCCAGGAAACTGGACATACGGGCGGAGGAAGATTCCTCGAATACATCCTCCTGATCTTTCAGGCAGGAGGTTGCGAGCAGGGCCAGGGCCGCTGCAGGGACAAATAAGAATCTGTTGGCTTTCATACGCATTTCCTCCATGTTACAATGCCACTGAATTCAAGTCGACCAGACCGTCGACCACATCGTAGAAACGACGGTTGACGATATCGCGGAGTTCATCGATGTCGATTCCCCAGGAATCCTGCATATAGGTGCGGACGATGTCGATCTTGGAGTTGATGAGCGTCGCGCCCGACGTTGCGTTCGGATCCTCCTTGCGGACCTCCGCCGTCTCGCTCTCGGCCGCTTCCAATTGCGATGTCCACCAATCGGCATTGTGGGTGATGTACTCGGACAGGAGTTCGGCGAAATCCTCGCGCGGCTCGGACTGGGCGTAGGCCGTGATGTAGCCTCTGCCGCGCCAGTATTCATCGGTATCGAAGCAGGCGTCCGACACATAGGTGGAAGCGGTGATCTGCTTGAACGAATCGGAGAACTCCTTCGTCTGGTTGAGGATATGGGTGAACTCGTGGTGGATGGTCTTGATATAGTAGGTATTCAGGATATCGACCAGTTCGTCCCCCTCATAACTGGAGAGATAGATGGGCAGATAGTTCACGCCGGAGAGCATGATTTTCTTGCCGCCTTCGGCCGTACCCAGGACGATGGAACCGTTGTTCTTGAACTCCCAGGTGCCGATCAGGAAGAACATCTTCGGGAAATAGCCCCGCGTGAAGTCCACGCCCGCGATCTCATCGTACGTGTCGATGCACAGGTACTTGACCAGGTGCGCATAGATGATCGAGGCCTCGTAGGAGGCAGGGACCGTATAATACCCCTTGTCGGATTCGTTGAGCGCATAGCGGTACTTGAATTCGATGTTGTAGGGCTTCAGGAAGTTGGTCTCGAGCCACAGGTCGAACGGGTTCATCTCCACGGTAGAATCCGCGATGACGCTCTTGGGGTCGAGTTTCTCCTCCTGGCAGGATGCGGCCAGCAGCAGGGCGGCCGCCGTGAAAAGGAGATATGTTGCTTGTTTTTTCATCACTGTCTCGATTAGAGGTTAACGAGGATTAGGCGTCAGACCGGCCGAAATGACCTCCTGGGGCAGTTGGATGGCCCGGCGGGGGTCGTCTTTCAGGAGGATGTCGACCTGGCCGTTCGCGATGCGGAGCGATGCATCATACTGACCGGCCTGCGGGTCGGCCTCCATCGTGCGGCGGGTGATTTCGATACCGTACCGCTTGATGTCGAACCAACGGAGACCCTGGGCGATATTCTCGATCCGCTTGAACCCGAGGACGCACTGGAGCATACTCTCCATGATGCCCCCCTCTTCTCCGATGTTGAACGCCGGGTTCAGGTGCTTCTTGATGGTCGGCTCATCCTTCGTCCAGTATTTCACGCCCTTGTAGAATTCCACGATACGCTCCGAGGTGAGGTCGGCCGAGAAATACTGTGTCTTGATGATGTTGTGGGCCCAGGTCGTCAGGTCGGCGGCCGCCAGGTCGTACTCCCGCATCATCACATAGGCCTCTGCCCGGTTGAGCAGTACCTCGTCCATCGTGAAGGCCGGATAGACCGCATGGGCGTAACCGATCTGGGCCACCGGGTCGGTGTACTCGAACAGGTAAGGAATCTTCCAGAACGCAATCTGGTCATAGGTACTGCCGTTGTACCACACCGGCGGATCCCAGTACCAGGAACTGAGGTTGCGCCAGGTGGAAGTCGTCGGCCCCCAGATATTCGCCGCATAGGACACCTCCGTGAAGGAGAGGTAGGAGTTGTGGGAATACTTGGTGATACCCGGATAGCCGAAATAATAACCGAATGCCGTGTAAGCCGTCAGCATGAGCAGGTTCGTGTTGTACGACGTCTTGATGAAGTCGTTGGAGAGGACGCTGCGGTCATGCTCCAATTTGCTGCGGGACTCCCAGTCGCGGAGCACCTGCTTCGGCTGCGAACCAAGGCACTTGGTCGCATACTCGGCAGCCAGGTCCCACTTCTCGTAGAACAGGTAGAAGCGGGTAGCAAAGGCATAGGCGGCCTTGACGTTGAAGTGGTACTTCGGAACCTGGAAGTAACCGTCGTTGACATATTTCAATGCCAACTGGAGGTCCTTGTCGATCAGTTCATAGACATGGGCGACATTGCCGCGCTCATACTTCGGATTCAACTGCGTCTCAGCCTGCTCCATGTAAGGGACGCCGAGGTCGGTGGCGCTGGTCTGCTCGTTGTAGTTGAGGCAGAACTCGTTGACCAGCATGAAATGGTTGTAGGCGCGGCAGAGCAGGGCTTCCGCCATCTCGGCCTCCAGGCCGGCGGCGACGATAGCCTTCTCGTCCAACTGGTCCCCATCGATGCCGCTGAGTTCCCGGATGGCGATCAGCGCCTGGTTGGCATGGGCGATGCAATAGTAACTTTCGTTCCAGAAATACTTCTGACAGTCGTTGGTGATCTCCGTCACGTCCTCCCAGGCGTAGCACTGGTCGACGAAACGGTTGGTTCCGGGATTGTCGTCACCGATGTTGTCCACGTTGTCAGACATATATTCGTTGAAGGTCAGATAAGTATTGCTCGGATATGCGGATACCAGCAAGGCTCGGATCTTCTCGGGCGTATTGATTTCCGCCCGGTTGTCCGGCATCTTGTCGAGGAACTTGTCACAACCGGCCAGGGAGACAAGGGCAGTCCCCGCCGCGATCATATAGAGAATTTTATTCATTTTCATAGTGTCGACCCTTTTTTATTCAACGATACTGACGGTAACAACACGGTTAGATTCAGGGCTTGAGGCGGCATTGCGGTCGCCACCGACAGCCTCGATGGTGATGCGGTCCGCGCTGATGCCGGCGCGTTCGAGCATATCGAAGACAGCCTGGACCCGTTGCTGGGAGAGTTCCTTGTTCAGGTCGGCCGTCCCGGTCCCGCTGTCGGCATAGCCCGTAATGACGGCCTTGGCCTTCGGGTGGTTCTTGAGGACCTGGCAGATGCGGCCCAGTTTGAAGGCCTCGTCCGGACGGAGTTCAGCCTTGCCGATGACAAAGTACAGGTCGTCGGTATACGTGCCGTCCAGCGAGCCGACCGGCACTTCCTTGACGACTTCCTTGATTATTTCCTTGACCACAGGAATCTCCTTGACGACTTCCTTCTCGACCACTTTCTCAACCACCTTCTCAACTACCTCAGCCTTCCGGGAAGGCACATACGTAGAGGCCGCAGGAGCCGCAGGACGCTTGTGCGTGACACCGCCGAGGCCGACCTTGAGCGTGAAGGTGAACTGCTTCGCCAGCGGGACGGCCACACCGCCCGTATTGAAGAATTCCGGATCCTGACCGTTCAGTTTCTTGTCGGCATACAGGAGGAAGAGGTTGGTCGCCTGCACCTTGACACCCAGGTTTTCCAAGTTGAGTTTCTCGGCCACCTTGCGGGGGAAGTCATAACTGAGGGAGAGTTCCTTCAGACGGATGAAATCACCCTTGGCAATACGCTCTGTGGAGTAGTTGTAGGCATTGTAGGCATAACTCAGGTAGTTGCCCGAAGAGGAATAGAGCCGGTTCTGCCAGGAACTGGCAATGACAGGGATGGTCGTCCGGTTCTCGTCGCCGGGGACCGTCCAGCGGTTGCGGAACTCCTTCGGCATGGAGTCGAGGTCGTTGTAAGAACTGCTGAACACCGGGTCCAGACGGACGACATTGCCGAACGAATAGGTCAAGAAGACGTTGAGTTTGAAACCCTTCCATCCAAAGACGTTTCCGAAGGAACCGACATCGGTCGGATCGACGCTGCCGGAATACACCAGGTTCTTGAGTTTCTCTTCGTCACGCTCCTGGAAGTAGATTCCCGACACGGTCTTCTCGCCGTCCTCGTTGATGAACGTAGGAAGACCCTCGGAGTTGAGCCCGTCGAACTGGAGGGAGAACAGGCTCCGCACCGGATAGCCGACGCGCGTGAAACCCGTACCGGCGATCAAGTCGATCATCCGGACCTGGTTCTCCAACTGGGTCACCTCATTATGCGAATGGGAATAGATGAAGTTGGTGGTCCAGGTGAAGTTCCGCGTCTTGATGTTCTGGGTTGTCAAGGAAACCTCCACACCATTGGACTTCATGGTCGCCACGTTACCCATCTTGTCGACGAAGCCGCCGATACCCTGGGTCGTGACCGGGCCGATCAGGTCGAAGTTGTTACGTTTGTACCAGTCGAAGGCCAGGTTGATCCGGTTGTCGAAGAAGCCGGATTCGAGACCGAGGTTGATCTCATGCTTCTTCTCGTAGGTCAGGTCGTCATTGGCCGGTTCGGAGATGTAGAGGGCGGATTCCTTGTCATCTGCGAACGGACGCCAGGGGTTGGTTGCAGCGATGACGACCACGGAGTTCGTCACACTCGGACGGTCGCCGGTCAGGGAATAGGACGCCTTGACACTCAGGTGGGAGACCGTCGGATAGAGGCTGCGCATGAAGTTCTCCTCATGGATGTTCCAGGACCCGGAAATGTTCCAGGTCGGCAGCCAGCGGGCCGAGCGCGACTTGCCCAGGCCGTTCGTACCCTCATAGCGGTAGGTCCCGTTGATGGTGTACTTGCCCTGATAGGAATACGTCGCGTTGGCGAAGAACGCAGCACTCCGGCTGCAGGTGTTGGTCATCGTGAAATACTGGGCATTCTCTTCCGCCCCTTTCTTGAAGACCCGGTAGTCGTAGTTGGCGATTTCGCCGAAGTCATACTGCATACCCCAGCCGCGGAACCAGGTGCCGTGCCGGTCGATGTTGTTGACCTCGGAACCGGCGAACAGGCTGACGATGTGGTCCCGGTTGAAGGTGTTGTTGTAACTGGCCGTCGCACGCAGGTCCCAACTGTTCAACTGGTTGTTGGTCCGCTCATAGATACCGCCGACCGGGAGGACGGTGACAGGGAGTGCATACGGATTCTCGGGGTCGGTATACAGGAACGGGTTGGCATCCCGGATGGCGGCCGTGGACATCTCGCGGTAGGCCAGTGCCTGGTTGGCGTTGTCCAGCACATAGTGCTCCTGGGAGGTACCCGTGTACTTGTAGGCGGCCAGACCGCTGATTTCCAAGTGCTTGATCGGCTTGTACTTCAACTCGCCCTGCACGCGGAGGTCGCTCACGCCGAGGTCAATGTAGTTGTTGTCCAGTTCGTTGAGGATGTTGAACTTCGCGTAGTTGCGCGTATAGAACTCGTTCGGGTCCAGGGCGCGGGAGGTGTTGAGCGCGTAGGAATACGGGTTGATGTCGAAGTCACGCTTGACCTCGCCGGAGACGACGTCCCACTCGCTGTTGATGGTACCCGGGGCCCGCTGCTTGCGGTAGGAAGCGTTGCTGATGAGATTGACCGACAGGTTGTCCGACAGGCGGTAGGTGACGTTCAGGTTGCCCGTATAACGGCTCACGGAACTCTGCAGGGTCCAACCCGGATCTTCCATGACGGAAAGGGAGGCATAGTAGTTGGCCGCATCCGAACCGCCGGACGCACTGACGGAATGGTTGTGCTGGATGGAATTGTTGAACAGGATGTCGAACCAGTCCGTGTTCCGGTACTCGGCGGCGCGGAGGTACGCATTGCGGGCCGCCTCCGTATTCTCGAGTCCGAAGCGGCCGGCCGTCGCATCATACGTGGAGATGAGTTGGTACATCTTGCCGTAGATACCGCTGTTCATGGCATTAGCCGTCTCGGCGTAGTTCAGGTACCCCTTCTGCTCCAGTTCCTGGTAGATGCCCATCTGGTCCTGGGAGTTCATGATGTTGAAGGTCGAATACATCGGCTTCAGACGGTAGGTGTACTCTCCCGTGTAATTGATGTGGCTCTGGCCGGATTTACCCTTCTTCGTCGTGACGACGATGACGCCCGCCATGGCGCGTGCACCGTAGATGGAGGTGGCGGAACCGTCCTTGAGGATGTCGAAGGACTCGATATCGTCGGAGTTGAGTCCGGCGATGGCCGAAGAGATCAGGGTGTTGGCATCACCGGAGGAGAGTTGGTCGGCGCTGA
>JAFUZO010000051.1 GCA_017476575.1 Bacteroidales bacterium
AAAGATTTATGAGGATATTTTTAGGCATTTTGTTGACAGGATGAGGGAGTGTAGCGGTGGCTACATGACCGAAGAATGGCGACAAAATGGCAAAAAAAGATCATAAAGATTGAAGTTGATAAAATTTAAACAGCTTCTAAATACCACAGCACCATGTCACTGAAATGCGGAATCGTCGGACTGCCCAATGTCGGCAAATCCACCCTGTTCAACTGCGTGAGCTCCGGCAAGGCCCAGAGCGCCAACTTCCCGTTCTGCACCATCGAACCGAATATCGGTTCGACCAATGTCCCTGACAAGCGCCTGGAAGTCCTGACGGAAATCTGCCACCCGAAGCGCACCATTCCCGCGACAGTCGAGATCGTGGATATCGCCGGCCTCGTCAAGGGCGCCTCCAAGGGAGAAGGCCTCGGCAACCAGTTCCTCGCCAACATCCGCGAGACCGATGCCATCCTGCATGTGCTGCGCTGCTTCGACGACGGCAACATCGTCCATGTGGACGGCTCCGTCGACCCGGTCCGCGACAAGGAAGTCGTGGACACCGAGTTGCAGATCAAGGATCTGGAGACGGTCGAGAACCGCATCAAGAAGGTGGAGAAGATGGCGACGACCGGGGGAGACAAGGAGGCGAAGAAACTGCTTTCTCTCCTGCAGCGCTACCGCGAAGTCTTGTTGCAAGGCAGATCGTGCCGGGTGGTCGTTCCGGAGAATCCCGAGGAAGAGCAGATGGCCCGTGACCTGTACCTCCTGACCAACAAGCCGGTGATGTACGTCTGCAATGTCGACGAGGCCTCTGCCGCCACCGGGAATGCCTATGTCGAGGCTGTCCGGGCCGCTGTGGCCGACGAGCATGCCGAAATCCTCGTCATCGCTGCCAAGACCGAATCCGAGATTGCCGAAATCGAAGAATACGAAGACCGTCAGATGTTCCTTGAAGAGATGGGCCTGGAAGAATCCGGAGTCGTCCGGCTCATCCAGGGTGCTTACCGTCTGCTGGGCCTCCAGACCTTTTTCACGGCCGGCGCCGACGAATGCCGCGCCTGGACCATCCGGGTCGGCGACAAGGCCCCCCGTGCCGCCGGGGTCATCCACACCGACTTCGAACGCGGCTTCATCCGCGCCGAGGTCATCAAGTACGACGACTTCGTCACCTATCGTACCGAAGCCGCTGTCCGCGCTGCCGGCAAGATGGCCGTCGAGGGCAAGGACTACGTCGTCCAGGACGGCGACATCATGCACTTCCTGTTCAATGTCTGATCGGAGCGGCATCGCTCGTTCGGATTTTCGGCCTGATTTCCCGTCCGGATGCACGGTTTCGGTGAAACAACAAAAAGAATTTCGCCACATTTTTATCTTTTCGATGACCGATTCCGTTCCCGCGGCCTAACTTGGGGGCATGGGAACGGAACTTTTTGTCTGCGTGTGGCTGGGGCTGCACGGGGTGGCGCCGGGGGCAGATACGCTGACGGTGATGGGGTGGAACCTGGAGAATTTCTTCGACTGGCGGAACGACTCGACGAGCGTGTCGGATGCGGATTTCTCGTCGTGGGGAGAACGGCATTGGACCCGGAAGCGCTTCTATGCCAAGTGCCACGCCATTGCCAAGTCGGTCCTGTGGGTTGCTTCGGAGACCGGGCGCCTGCCGGATATCATCGGGGTGGAGGAGGTGGAGCACGCTTTCGTCCTCCGCAGATTGTTGGATTCCACCCTCCTGCGGAAACTGGATTACCGGTATGTGCATTTCGATTCGTCCGACCGTCGGGGCATCGACGTCGCCCTCCTGTACCGCACCTCTGTACTGGAGCGGGTGGAGGCACGCCCCTGCCATCTGTACGAGCCGGACGGATCTGTCATGCAGACCCGGGACATCCTGCTCTGCCGCTTCCGGCGCCGGGGCCGGGAACCGGATGCTGACGGTTTCTCCGGACCCCTTTCCGGTCCGGAAGAGGACCTGGCTGTCCTGGTGAACCATCATCCATCCAAGTACGGCGGCGCTGCCGTGTCCGAGCCCCGGCGCCGCATCGCCGTTGAACGTCTCCGTTTCCTGGCCGACTCCCTGTCCGCGGCCGGTGTGCGCCGCATCATCGCCCTGGGCGACTTCAACGACACTCCGGCCCATCCTGTCTACCGGCTTTTGGAACCGGCTCTTATCCCGCTGCATACGGAACTGTATCTCCAGGGCGAAGGGACCATCAAATACGACGGAAAGTGGGACCTCATCGACCATTTCTATGTGTCTCCGGCCATTTTGTACGGCGACTCCGGAGCGGAACCAGGGCGCCGTCGGGGAAGTCCGTCCGTCCGCATGCGGGTTCTCTCTATTCCCTTTCTTCTGGTCCCCGACACCGCCCATGCCGGCCTGAAACCCTTCCGCACCTACGTCGGTCCCCGCTACACCGGCGGCGTCTCCGACCACCTTCCCATCTGGATGGAGTGGGTAGATTGATGCGGGAATTGCCGGAAACCTCCGAAATTGTGTCGTTCGCCGCTATGCGTTTTCGGGAATAAGTGCTACCTTTGCAGCATCGACACTAAAATAACACTGAATATGGAAATGAAAGACAGAATCCAGGAAAAATTCCAGACCCTCTTCGGTGAAGCGGGCGACCTCTATGCCTCTGCCGGCCGTATCAACCTTATCGGCGAGCATACCGACTACAATGGCGGTTATGTGTTCCCGGGCGCCATCGACTGCGGCATCATCGCGGCAGTCAAGCCCAACGGCACGGCCAAGGTCAAGGCCTTCTCGCTCGACTATGACGAATATGTCGAGTTCGGCCTGAAAGAAGAAGACAAGCCCGAGCAGCAGTGGGCCCGCTATATCTTCGGCGTCTGCCGTGAGACCGTCAAGCGGGGCGGCAAGGTCGAAGGATTCAATACCGTCTTCGCCGGCGACGTGCCTCTCGGAGCCGGACTTTCCTCTTCTGCGGCGCTTGAGAGCACCTTCGCCTTTGCTCTCAACGACATCTTTGACAACCATATCGACAAGTTCGACCTCGCCAAGATCGGTCAGTCCACCGAGCACAACTACTGCGGCGTCAAGTGCGGTATCATGGACCAGTTCGCCTCCGTCTTCGGCAAGAAGGGCTCTCTGATCCGTCTCAACTGCAAGACCCTTGAATACAAGTATTTCCCGTTCAATCCGGAAGGATACCGTGTCGTCCTCATCGACTCCTGCGTCAAGCATGAGCTCGCCTCCAGCGCCTACAACAAGCGCCGTGCTTCCTGCGAGAACGCTGCTGCGGCCATCCGCAAGAACCATCCCGAGGTCGAATTCCTCTCCGATGCCAAGCGCGTTTGGCTCGACGAGGTCCGCAGCGAGATTCCCGAGGAGGACTTCCTCCGCGCCGAATATGTCATCGGCGAGGTCCAGCGTGTTCTCGATGTCTGCGATGCCCTGGAGCGCGGCGACTACGAGACCGTCGGCGAAATGATGTACCAGACCCATTTCGGGCTCTCCAAGCTCTACGAGGTGTCCTGTGAAGAGCTCGACTTCCTCAACAAGCTTGCCCGCAAGATGGATGTCACCGGTTCCCGAGTCATGGGCGGCGGCTTCGGCGGCTGTACCATCAACCTGGTCAAGGACGAACTTTACGATACCTTCGTGAATGCCGCCGTGGAGCAGTTCACTGCCAAGTTCGGCCACGCTCCGAAGGTCTATCCGGTCGTCATCAGCGACGGCGCCCGCAAACTCTGATCCGGCTTGACCAGGCCTCTCCGCGGTCCTTCCAGGGTTGGGAGGAGTTCTTCGGGGAACAACTGATGATAAATAGATTGTGAAACCCCCGACTCCCACCCCCCCCCGAAATTTCCAGAGGGTTGGGAGTCGGCCGTTTCATAGAGGACTGATTGTTAAATTATTATAGAGGCCTTTCCTCCCGATTCCCTTGCTTCTGGCCGGAGGTACGAGACGGCAGGTGACAGGAAGTGGTACTTTTTGCCGAGGTATCCGTCTTATCGAAAAACACATGGAACGATTGATGACCATCGCCCTGGCGGCAACCCTCTCCCTCTGCGCCCATGCCCAGTTCGCCTCTCTCGGCGATGAACCGGGCAAAGTGAAATGGAATACCCTGCAGAGCCGGGATTATCAACTGGTCTTTCCGGCGGGCCAGGATTCTCTCGCCCGGGCGTATGCCGGCCTCCTTCAACAGTACCGCATTGCCGTCGGGCGGAGTGCCGGCTACTTGCCCAACGAGAGATACCGCAGACCGATGCCTGTGGTGTTGCACCCGTTCACCGGCATTTCCAACGGTGCCGTCGTCTGGGCCCCGCGCCGGATGGACCTGTTCACCCTTCCTGATGCTTACGGAGAACTGGTCCCGATGCCTTGGGAACGGGTCTTGGCCATCCATGAGAACCGGCATGTCGCCCAGATGCAGTTCGGCCGGGACGGCTGGTGGAACTGGCTCCATTACCCGTTCGGCGAGCTCCCTTCCATGCTGGTTACGTCCCTGTACAGCAATGCGGCCCTCCTGGAGGGAGATGCCGTGGTGATGGAAACGGCACTGACCCGTTCCGGACGCGGTCGGACGGCGGATTTTCTGGCTTATTACCGCATGGCCCTGGACCAGGGCGACCTGCGCGGCTGGTACCGCTGGCGCTACGGGTCCATCAAGCATTACACGCCGGACTATTACCGTATCGGCTATCTGACGGTCGCCGGGATGCGCTACCGGTATGATGCCCCGTTGTTCATGTCCGATTACCTGCAGGGGCTGACGAGTCCGATCGGCTTCAACAGCCTGGGGCGGACGGTGAAGAAATATGCCCGCAAGCCGCTCTCCAAGGCCTGGTATGACCTGGCGGACACCTTCAGCGCCGTCTGGCAGCAAGAGGATGCCCTTCGCGGACCGTTCCAGACCATCGTTCCAGAAGTGGCGGTCCCGAAGGAATACACAGCCTATCTCGGCGCCGTCGCTGTCGGCGGGCAGACCTTTGCCGTCAAGGCGGACCTGAGCCATGCCGCCGGACTGGTTTCCCTGCAGGGGGGCAGGGAGACGGTGCTGCGCCCGTTCTCTGACGGGACCAGCAAACTCGTGGCGGACGCCCGCCGACTGTACTGGTCGGAATCCACGCCAGGCCGCCGATGGAGTCTCACCGGTTCGTCCCGGATCCGGTTCCTGGACGTGTCCGACGGCGTCATCCACGACCTGACGGACCGCGGCCACCGATATTTCAACCCGGCCGTCTCTGCGGATGGATCCCTCCTCGCCGTCGTCGAATATCCCGTCGAGGGCGGTTCCTTCCTGGTCCTCCTCGACGCCCGCAGCGGCGCGGTCCAGGGCCGTTTCGCGGCTTCCAGCGGCCTGCAACTCACCGAGCCGGCCTTCTGCGGCGGCCGTGTCCTGGTCGCCGGTATCTCGGAGGAAGGGACCGGACTGTATGCCCTGGACGGCACCCGATGGGAGACCCTGCTGGCCCCGCAGCCGGTCAAGGTCAAGGATATCCGCTCCTACGAGAGCGGTATCGTCTTCACCAGCGACCGGACCGGCACCAACGAAATCTACGCCTTCTATCCGGAGGACCGCCGCCTGGTCCGCCTGACCAACACGAAGTACGGCGTCTCCGGTCCCTACCTGACTTCCGGCGGCTTGCGGTTCACCGCCCTGACCCCGGCCGGTCGCCTGCTCTCCCGCGCGGACAGCTCCTTTGCCCAGGAGGCGGACTTCTCTCAGGTCCATGCCTATCCCATTGCGGACCGGCTTTCGGCGCAGGAACGGGCCCTGGCCATGAAAGCGGGGCCGGCGGACCTGACGGAGCCGAAGCGCTACGGACGGTTGAAGCACCTGTTCCATATCCACTCCTGGCTCCCGTTCTATTACAACTACGACGGATTCACGGCGACATCGTCCGAGTTCTTCTACGAGACGGCTTCGCTCGGGGCGACAGCCTTTTTCCAGAACCTGACCGGCACGGCGAGCGGCTCCCTGGGTGTTTCCTTCCATGAGGACCCCTTCCGTCAGAAGCGCGTCGCTTCTGGTTTCCATGCCCGGATGCGCTATGCCGGCCTCTATCCGGTCTTCGACATGGCGCTGGATGTGGGGGACCGTCCGTCGGCGATGCTCCAGTACCAGTATGACCGGGCCAAGGATTCCTTGTTCCTGGTGACGACCCGGGAGGGGATTCCTGAGGAGATGGCCCGGAAACTCCCATACATCGGCGGCCAGGTCACGGCCTCCGTCCCCCTGGACTTCTCCTCCGGTGGCTGGGACCGGAGTTTCGAACCCTACTTTTCCTTCCAGCTGTGCTCCGACCTCTTTTTCGATCCCTACCTTCCGGTCAAATACGACGAGACGGAAGGAAAATACGTGGAGGACCGGTCCGGAGGGGTGGACTTCCATGGCTATTCCGAGACGGCGACCGCCCGGATCGGCTTCCGGGGCGCGGTGATGCGTCCGACCGCGACATCCCGTCTCTGGCCGGAGCAGGGCGTCGGCTATGCGTTGTCCGCCCGCGCAAACTCGTTCAGCGGGGCTTTCAACGGCTTGTTGTACGCTTATCTCCCGGGGCTGGGACTGCGTCAGGGGCTCAAACTCACGGCTGCGGCGCAATACATCGTCGGCGACTTCACCCTCTGGACCGCCGCCGATGCCGACATGGCTCCGCGCGGCTTCGCCCGCAGCAGCGCTGCCTCCTTCCTGAACCTCTATTCGACGGCCACGGGACGGCTCTCCGCCGATTACGGCATGCCCGTCCTGCCGGTCGACAAGGCCTTCGGACCCTATTTCTATCTGCGTAATTTCGAGGTGGTACCCTTCGCCGACCTGACCTTGGTCCGGTTCCGGGAAGGCATCGAGCCGCGGGACGGGAACCTGTGGAGCGCCGGCATGGACCTGGCTGCCCGTTTCCAGAAATTCCTGGCCGTCTCCAACGGCGTCAGCGTGGGCCTCCGCCTCTGCTGCAACGGCGGAACCCTCCAGCCTCTCCTCCGGAGCGCCATGGACCACTCGGACGCCTGGTACGCCGGCGTCATCTTCAACACGGATTTTTAATAATGGAAAGAACATTTCATTGCTTCCAATGTGGACAGCCGCATGCGGTCGAGACCTGGCCCAGCATCAATGTGGCCCAGGATCCGGACCTCAAAGGGCGCGTCCGGGATGGATCCCTCTTCGTGTGGGAATGCCCGCACTGCGGGGCCCGCAACTTGGCGAAGTACCAGACCCTGTACCACGACCCGGCGGAGCGGCTGATGGTGTGGCTGTTGCCGGACGGGCAGGAGCCGCCCGCCGCCGTCGCCGAGGCGGTCCAGGAACTCGACGGGTACACCCTGCGGCGGGTCCGGGATGTCGGCGCCCTGGTCGAGAAGGTCCTGATCCATGATGCCGGCCTGGAGGACACCATCCTGGAGATGTGCAAGCATGTCACCCGGATGGAACTCGCCGACCAGCATCCCAATCCTGCCCTTCTCGACGTTCCGATGCGTTTCTACCGTCTGGAGGGTGCAGACCATGAGATCACGCTCTCCTTCCCGCTGGACGGGCAGATGCAGGTCGTGAACATCGGATTCAACGTCTACGAAGATGCCCGCGGCATCCTCTCCCGCAACCCTTCCGTCCAACCCGCGCCCGGTTTTGCCGAAATCGATGCCTCCTGGCTCCGCCGCTATTTCCGCTGACGGTCGCCCAGGATGCAGGCCCGTTTCGTGGAGGTGGATTACAGATCCAGACTGAATATCAAGCCGGTGTACCAGGGTTTGTCGGAGGCGAGGTCTGGGTAGGAGGCCCCGCCGAGGTAGTCGACGGAGAGGCCGATGGAGCAGCCGAAGGGGAACCAGGCGAGGTTGGCGAGCTCGACGGTGAGATCGATGCCGACACTGCAGAGGTTGCCGTCGGAAGTCCCGTCGGTCTGATGGTCCGACGCCCCGCCGAACACCGTGAAATCGACATGGGGGATGGCCAGGAGGTTCTTGATGTAGGCCACCGGGGAGAACCAGGAGATATCACCGATGTAAACAGGAATAGCATAATCTGCCGTGGCCCGGGCCTGCGTGGGGTAGCGGAGGGCGAAGGAACGGCCCGCTTCGGAGGAGAACCCCCGCGGCATGACGGTGACATGGTTCTCGCCGAAGGCCCGCCCGCGGTCGAGTTGATGCTGTGCGATGGCCGTCAGCCGGAGTCCCTGGACCCGTGTGAAACCGGGCAGGTAGCCGTAGAGATAGCCGTAGACGCTTGGCGTGAACACGTTCATGAGACCCGGCCGTCCGCTCCACCCTGCTTCTGCGCCGATGCCGAAACGCGGATAGACCTGACTCTCCGCCCGGGACAGCATCATATAGCCGCGCATGGACGCAGTGAGTTTCTGCATCAAGACATTCCGCCCCGTTTCCACGCTGGTAAAGCCCAGGGGTGCGGACAGACCGGTGAAGGTCAAGGGGCGCTCCAAGTGCATCCGGGCCGTGTTGAACCAGCTGTTGCTGATGGTCCAGCTTATGCGGGGCACCCATCCGCGAAGATATCCGCCGGACGAGAAATTCAGTGGAAGGTACGCGGTCAGCAAGCCTTCCACTGAAGGCGAGGACAGGCGTTCGAGGTCCGTTCCCCTCGTCTCGGAAGTCCCTTTGATGATGTCATAGACCCGGTACTGCGCATTCGCCCGGTCGTTGAAGTCGATGCGTCCCTCGATGACCGGATAGAGCCCGGTGTAGGTGAACTGCGCATGCAGGGAATGCCGCCAGGCCGAACCGCCGTCCGGATCCGGATGGGCGCCGTAGCCAGCCGTCCCAGACAGGGTGCCGAGTTCGTTCTGGAACAGGCCGGTAACACCCGGAGAGGCTCTCTGGTAGGAGAAATCGCCGCTCAGCGAGGACAGGTTGTCATAGTCGAAATAAACGGGCGCCCACGAGTGGAAATGCACCAGGTTCGGCAGTTTCCGGTAGGGCTGTGGGCTGGTAACGACGGAAAGGTCAAGTTCCGGAAACAGCGGTGCATCGCCCGCGAGGGCCTTTTCCTGGGCCGTCAGGGCGTCTTCCACCACGTACCGGTGGACAGCCGCCGGGTCGACGGCGACTGGTTGCAGGTCGTCCAGCGCCGTGCGGAAGAGCATCTTCCCCTCCAACGTCTGTGAAGAGTAATACAGCCAGCCGTCCGCCTCGCAGAAGTCGGTGGCTCCGTAGCGGGTCGTCGTCATGCGGGTCAGCGTACCGTCGGCCGGGCGGTATGTGTACAATTCGTTCTCCCCGTTCCGGTCGGCGACAAAAGAGACCGCACCGTCTTCGTTCCCAAGGTTGACCATCTTGGCGACGACGGGCGGAAGCTCCGTCTCCCAGCGGCCATCCGGCATAAGGCGGTAGAGTCCGTAGCCGCCCTTCATCCGGTCGGGATCCGGTCCGTTTTCCCGTCCGCCCCCCTCTTCCGTCATGGTCTGGTCGGAAAAACCTGCCTTTCTCCGACCCGACGAAGGCCCTTCCACCCCGGAGACATAGAGAACGTCGCCGAGCCAGGCTGTCTCGCAGGCCTGGATGCCGTCCGGAGCCGTGTACCGACGGACCGTATGCCCGTCGGACGCGTCCAGGACCCGCACGGCGCTGCCGCCCTCGTAAGGGTATTCCACCACGGACAGCAGGCGGCCGTCCGGCGAGGGCTGCGGGTTGTAGAACCGCCCGGAAAGGGTCAGGTCGTGGACTTGGAAGTCCCGTGTGTCCAGAAAGCGGATGCGCGATGTATGGGCGAGGTCCCAGCGCCGGTCGCCGATGGTTTCGGACCAATAGAGCCGGTGGAGGACCGGGTCGAAGAAAAGCGAGCTGGTCGCCGTGCTGAACGGTCTGACCGCCCGGACCTTGCCGTCGTCCAGGATCACCAGTTCCCGGGCATCGGCCAGCCCTTCCCGGAGCGCATAGAGCCGTCCGTCGACCCATACCGCGCACGTATAGTCGGTCGCGAAGCCGTCAGCAAAGGTCAGCTGTTCCATCGGCATGGAAAGGCCGCGTTCTTCGGCCGACCAGACGGCCTGGAACCCTTCCATGATTTCCCGGAACGCCTCCTTGAACGGTTTCCCGGAGGCTTCCCGGACGGAGCGTTGCCGGTGGCCGGGGCGCAACGGATGCGCGACGACCCCGTCGAAGTAGCGTTTCATGAAGAGCGGATCGTCGTAGAAATACCGCATGCCCGCGACGGTCAGGTAGCCTACCTTGTAGTAGTCCGGCGTGTAATGCTTGAAGGATCCGTAGCGCCAGCGGTACCAGTTCCGCCAGTCACCGACGTCGAAGGCGACCCGGAAATAGTTCAGGAAGTCCGCCGTCCGGGTACGGGCCCCGCCGGTGACCGCGGTCTCGAACGCCACGGCATCGCCTTCGGAAAGGGCCTGGTTGGGGTAGAGGGCCCAGACGGCCGCCGGCCAGAGTTCCCCGAAAACGACGTTGAGGGGCCTCCAGAGACGGTAACCGGCCTGGAGTTGTGCCAGGTGGCGGGGTTCATGTACGGTGAGCTGGGTGACCCAGGGTGTCGGGTCAGATCCGTACGGGTCCATGCGTGTGAAAAGGTCCATGCGCCGGGGAGCCCAGAACATGGAACCGTTGGAATAACCGTAGCAGGTGTGGAGGACCACCGGAAGCGGAGATTTCTGGAACGCACCCGGCAGCATGCCGATGCTCCGTCCGGTCGCCTCCCGGAACTGTTCGAGCGAGGCCCCGTAGACCCGCGCCAGAGAATCCGCTCCCTCTGGATAGATGAGCCGGTAATGCGGCGTCCCGGCCTGCCGCCACCGCAGCCGTCCCGGATCGGACCCCTGCGTGAAAATCTGGGCCCGTAACCCGCTGCCGGCCGCCCATAGCCCCAAGAGGAGGGTCAGAATCTTGCGCATCAAGCTTACCATGTTACAAATCTAATAAAAATTAGCTAAATTTGTCCCGTTTAGCTAAAACTTGAACTAGATGGACATTCTTCTCCAAATCCTCGGTAGTTTGACAGCATAATTTTCGGTTTATTTTGGTAGAAGGCCCTGCAGGGTCTTTTTTTTGTCAAGTATTCTTTTTATCTTTGTGGCTATATAAGGCTATATTGATATGAAGTTGACAGTAAGCAGGTCTCAGAACTCGGAGACGTACTATATCCAGAAGTCCTACAGGACCGATTCTGGCAAGAGTTCGACAAAGACGGTAGAGCGCTTGGGCTCTATCGAGGA
>JAFUZO010000052.1 GCA_017476575.1 Bacteroidales bacterium
CTCGGATTGCAAAGGATACTGCCGCCGCCATAGCCGGACAAAGCTGTCCTGCAGGATGTCCACTGCGTCCTCTGCATCCGGCAGTACCCTTCCGGATGCCGTCTTCAACTTCTGCCGAAGCCTCACAAATGCGTCTGTCAAGTAATCCTTTGCCATCGCTGCATCAATTAGAGCATTCCTCGTGCCGTCTATCTATATAACACGTCTATTCCGGAAATGTAACACGAAACATTCCGGAAAACAATTGTCTCTCTCAAAATGATAACCGGCAGGATCGTGCAAAAACAACCTGCTGCATCTTGGCGTGGACAGATGCTATATCATCAAGCAGGTTGTCAAGTCCATCTTCGGACAGGACTCCCCTCTCAAGTGTTCCGTGGAGCTCTCCCCTCTCGTCTGCCTCGAAATCTTTCAGCCATCGACCTGATGTCTGGTATTCTGTCAATCGTGTGATTTTGCGCCGGACGGCCTCGTAATCGTAGAGCGCACCATCCAGAGTATCTATGACTTCCCTGACCAGGCGGAAGTCATCTTCCATTTTCTTGATTCTGGCCATTTGCCTGGTATCCATATTCACGTGTTTGTCCTTGATTTTGAAAACGTTGATAGACCTGCTGTCAAGTGTCCATACCATGATGAAGCCGGCCGTTGAAGATGCTTTTTACCCGATTCGATGGACATCAGGAAGACGGGCAGGCTCCCACGGACAATCATCTTCCTGCCTTTGCCTGCCGCCTTGAAGGCTCCATGCGGAGTCCAATACCGTATCCGTTTATCATATCGAATTGTAAAGATACAGTTTTCCCAAGTTTTTATTCCTGAATTTCATACAAATCCGTCTTGGAAACAATCGTCTCATGCGATTCGGTCGCCCATCATCAGGGAAGGGACGACAAGAGTCTTGACCGACTGACTCTATGTTCCTGGCGGGATACTTGACAAACTCAAGATCCTGGAAGTTGATGAGGCCGGAGTCATGTATTTGTCTTTCTGCACACGATCCTCGGAAATTCGGGAAGAAATAACGGAAAAAATGTATTGATGTTCCGGAGGATTCTTCCCATCTTTGCAACAAGAAACCATCGATAAGACATGAAACAGAACAAACCATTGCTGGCAATGGCCTTCCTGGCCCTCTTCACGGCCTGTGGAACCAACGACAGCAAGCAACAAAACCCGGAGCATATGAGCAACACTGTAGTAAATGACGTGGCCGGACGCAAGAACTTCGGCGCCGCCCACGCCCTGATGACCACCCCTCAACCTTGCGTGATGATTGCCACATGGGACCAGGACCGACATCCCGACGTGATGATGGCTGCCTGGGCCGGACAACTGGACTATAACCAGATCGTCATCAGCCTGTCCAAGCACAAGACAACGGAGAATCTGGAACTGACCCGGGCGTTCACCATCAGTTTCGCCGATGAGCGCACCGTCGTGGAGTCCGATTATTTCGGACTTGTAAGCGGAAACAAAGTGCCTGACAAAGTGGCCAAGGCCGGCTTCACCATGACGCCAAGTCCCAACGTGGACGCTCCGATCATCGACCAGTACCCCCTGACGCTCGAATGCCGCATGGTCAGTTTCGACGATGGTGTCCTGATCGGTGAAGTGGTGAACATGAGTGCCGACGAGAGCATCCTGACGGACGGACAGGTCGACCTTGCCAAACTCAAGCCCATCGTCTTCGATGCCGCCGGGATGTGCTACCGGCGCCTCGGAGATGTCGTGGGCAAGGCTTGGAACGCCGGGAAAGCGCTTGCAGAATAACCGCAGGGAGAAAAGGTAGGAAAGGAAACAACCAGGGACCATCCACAGAAACTATGAAATACACGACATTAGGCGACACCGGTATCAAGGTTTCCCGTATCTGCGTAGGCTGCATGTCCTACGGTAAAGCCTCGGAAGATTTCCACCAGTGGACCCTCGGTCCGGAGGATACGCAGGCGATGGTAGCCCATGCCATCGACCTGGGAGTCAACTTCTTCGATACGGCTAATATCTATTCTTTCGGGACCAGCGAGGAATATCTGGGCAAGGCGCTGAAAAACATCGGAATCGCCCGCGACAAAGTGGTGATTGCCTCCAAGGTGTTCTTCAACGAGGGATGCCTCTCCCGCAAAGCCATCCTCCGGGAGATTGACGGCACGCTGCAGCGTCTTGGTACGGATTATCTGGACCTCTACCAGATACACCGCTTTGACTATGGAACACCCGTCGGGGAAACGATGGAAGCACTCGACAGCCTGGTGAAGGCCGGGAAGGTCCGCGCGATCGGCGCATCGGCCATGTATGGCTACCAGTTCCACAATATGCAGATTTGCGCCGGGCAGAATGGTTGGACCCGGTTCTCCACTATGCAGAACCACTACAATCTGATGTACCGTGAAGACGAGCGGGAACTGATCCCCGTCTGCAAGCAATATGGAGTCTCCCTGATTCCCTACTCCCCTCTCGCTGGAGGCCATCTGACTCACCGGGGCTGGGAAAGCGGAACTGCACGTTCCAACACCGACAAGACCATCCGCAACAAGTACGACCACGCCAAGGAGAATGACCTCCAGATTATCGACAGAGTAGGAGAGCTGGCAGATAGGCGGGGCGTCACCATGACGGAAATCGCCTTGGCCTGGGTCCTCGCCAAAGGCGCAGCATCTCCGATTGTCGGTGCTACCAAGGTGCCTCATTTCGATGAGGCTGTCCGGAGCGTAGACCTCGAGCTGTCCGCCGAAGAGATGGCTTTCCTTGAAGAGCCCTACCGCGCTCACGAAATCGTCGGTGCCCTGTCTGACAAAGACTCCAACAAAATTTGAGAGCAGGCCGCTGTCAAGCAGGCCGGTCAGGAGGGTAAGGATTATCCCGTCCATATCTTCTGCCCGGAGGGAGAATGTGCCATCACCTTCAACGGAATCACCTATTCCATCGCGGCGGCCCATCGGGGATGATCCTACGATAACCAAGTCATCCCCTCACAAGTTCCATAGGACATGATTAAAAAAGTTTTTGGAATTTGTGCAAACGTTTGTATCTTTGCGGCACGAAACAACGAAACACTTTGATACCATGAGCAACATTTTCTCCCTCGAGGGCAAGAATGCCTGGATCACCGGCGCCTCCTATGGCATCGGTTTCAACATTGCCAAGGCCTTTGTCGCCGCCGGCGCGAAGAATATCATCTTCAACGATATCAACGAGGCGGCCCTCGAGCGCGGCCTCGCCAACTACAAGGAAGCCGGCATCGAGAACGTGCACGGCTACGTGTGCGACGTCACCGACGAGGTGGCCGTCAAGGCCCTCGTGGAAAAGATCCACGCCGAAGTGGGTCAGATCGACATCCTCGTCAACAACGCCGGCATCATCAAGCGCATCCCGATGCACGAGATGAAGCGCGAGGAGTTCCAGCAGGTCATCGACGTGGACCTCGTCGCCCCGTACATCGTCTCCTCCGCCGTCCTTCCCGAGATGATGGAGCGCCGCGAGGGCAAGATCATCAACATCTGCTCGATGATGTCCGAACTCGGCCGCGAGACCGTCTCCGCCTACGCCGCCGCCAAGGGCGGCCTGAAGATGCTCACCCGCAACATCTGCTCCGAATACGGCGAATACAACATCCAGTGCAACGGCATCGGCCCCGGCTACATCGCCACACCGCAGACCGCCCGCTCCGTGAGCGCCAGAGCGACGGCAGCCGCCATCCGTTCGACAGTTTCATCTGCGCCAAGACACCAGCGGGACGCTGGCTCGACCCGTCCGAACTCGGCGGACCGGCGGTGTTCCTCGCCTCGCACGCTTCCGATGCCGTCAACGGCCATGTCCTCTATGTGGACGGTGGTATCCTCGCCTACATCGGAAAGCAGCCCCAATAATGACTTATCAGGTTGTTAAACATATGGCCGCCATCCTGTCAGCCGCGAGTTTGCTGGCAGGATGTTCGCCGAAGAGGGTATGCTGCGGGGAAATCCGCGCCGACCGCCTGGACGACCTGGTCTGGGAGAACGAATACAGCGGTTACCGTGCCTTCGGCCCGGCCCTGCAGGCCAAGGGCGAGCGCAACTACGGCTACGACCTCTTCACCAAGAACGTCCCCTGGCCGGTCCTGCACGACCGGTACGAGAAGGCCCTCGACCCGGCCAAGAAGAAGGAAATCCGGCAACTCCGCCAGGAAGGCCGCAAGGCCGAGGCCGACAGTGTCGCCAACTCCATCTCCTTCCACCTCGACCACGGCGACGGCATGGATTCCTACGGGGTCGGCTCGACCCTGGGCTGCGGCACCGCCGCGCTCGTGGACTCCGCCGGCATCGTATACCTGTGGTGCTGGGAAACAGCCGAAATCCGGGAGAACGGCCCCAGGCGGTTCCAGGTCCGGCTCCGCTACAGCCCGGTCACCGTCGACGGCGCGACCGTCATCGAACACCGCCTGATCACCCTCGACAAAGGGTCCCGCCTAAACAAGGTGGAAATCCGTTACGAGGGGCTGGAGCGGACGTATCCGCTCGTCGTGGGCATCGTCGTCCACCAGGAGAACCCCGACGCATACCGCCTCGGCGGGAACTACATCGCCTACGCCGACCTCGGCGACCGCAACATCGGCCAGAACGGCGAGATGTACTGCGGGGCCGTCCTCCCGGACGGTTTCGAGCGCACCGCCTTCGTCCCCTTCGATGAGCCCCGCGGAGCGGCCATCGGCCATGTCCTCGGCTACACCACCTACGAACCCGGCACCACCCTCACCTACTGGTTCGGCGCAGGCTGGTCCAAGGCCGACATCGCCGACCTCGACACGTGGGAAAACCTTTTAAAGGCATTCTGATGGAATCTGTATTCAGTTATATCATCGGGCTCGGCGCGGCCGTCATGATGCCGATCCTGTTCACCATCCTCGGCGTCTGCATCGGCATCAAGTTCGGCAAGGCCCTCAAGAGCGGCCTCTTGGTGGGCGTCGGTTTCGTGGGCCTGAGCGTCGTCACGGCCCTCCTCACCTCCAGCCTCGGCGCCCCGCTCAAGACCATGACGGAGATCTACGACCTCCATCTCGGCATCTTCGACATGGGCTGGCCGGCCGCCGCCGCCGTGGCCTACAACACCACGGTCGGCGCATTCATCATCCCCGTATGCCTCGGCATCAACATCCTGCTGCTGCTCGTCAAGGCCACCAACACCATCAACATCGACCTCTGGAACTACTGGCACTACGCCTTCATCGGCGCCGTCGTCTACTTCGCGACCGGCAGCATCTGGTACGGCTTCTTCGCCGCCATCGTCTGCTTTGTCATCACCCTGGTGATGGCCGACCTGACCACGCGCAAGTTCCAGTCCTACTACAAGGACATGGACGGCATCTCCATCCCGCAGCCCTTCGTGCAGGGTTTCGTCCCGTTCGCGGAAGGGCTCAACTGGTGCATGGACAAGATTCCGGGCATGGACCGGCTCGATGTCGACGCCGAAGGGCTGAAACGCAAGTTCGGCGTCCTCGGCGAACCGCTCTTCCTCGGGGTCATCGTGGGCATCCTCATCGGCTGCCTGTCGTGCCGCACCTGGGCCGAAATCGTCAGCAACATCCCGATAATCCTCGGCCTCGGCATCAAGATGGGCGCCGTCATGGAACTCATCCCGCGCATCACCGCCCTCTTCATCGAAGGCCTGAAGCCGATCGCCGAAGCGACCAAGGACCTGGTTTCCAGGAAGTTCAAAAACTCCGCCGGTATCAACATCGGCATGAGCCCCGCCCTGGTCATCGGCCATCCGACGACCCTCGTCGTCTCGCTCCTGCTGATTCCCGTGACCCTCTTCCTGTCGGTCATCCTGCCCGGCAACGAGTTCCTGCCGCTGGCCTCCCTCGCCGGCATGTTCTACGTGTTCCCGGCCGTCCTGCCCGTCACCAAGGGCAACGTCTTCAAGACCTTCATCATCGGCCTGGTGAGCCTCACCGTCGGCCTGTACTTCGTGACCGATCTGGCCCCGTACTTCACCCAGGCGGCGCAGGACGTCTACGCCCGCACGCAGGACGCCGCCGTCGCAATTCCGGACGGCTTCCAGGGCGGTTCGCTGGACTTCGCGTCGAGCCTCTTCTCCTGGGTCATCTTCCACCTGGTCCATGACTTTAAACTGGTCGGCAGCGCCGTCCTCGTCATCGGAACGACGGTGATGGCCATCCTCAACCGCCGCCGTATCATCAAAGCCTCCCTCACGAAATGAAAACCCTTCTGACCACCGCAGCCCTGTGCTGCACCCTTGCCATGAGCGCACAGACCCACTACACCATCCAGACCGCCTGCCACCCGCAGGACGTCAAGCACTATGACACGGAGCGCCTGCGCGGCGCCTTCCTCATGGAAAAAGTCATGGTCGCCGACGAAATCAACCTCACCTACTCCCTGTACGACCGCTTCATCTTCGGCGGCGCCGTCCCCGCGACCCGGCCCCTGGAACTGGAGACCATCGACCCGCTGAAGGCGCCGTACTTCCTCTACAGCCGTGAACTGGGCATCATCAACATCGGCGGGGACGGCGTCGTCTCCGTGGACGGGAAAGAGTACACGCTGCGGTTCAAGGAAGCCCTCTATGTGGGACGCGGCAACGAGCATGTCGTGTTCCGGAGCAAGGACCCGGAGAAGCCGGCCAAGTTCTACCTCAACTCCGCCACCGCCCACAAGGCGTACAAGACCCAACTCATCACCATCGACGGACGCAAGGGCTCGCTGAAGGCCAACTCCTTCGCCGCCGGCAAGATGGAGGATTCCAACGACCGCGTCATCAACCAACTCATCGTCAACAACGTCCTGGAGGAAGGTCCCTGCCAACTCCAGATGGGCCTGACCGAACTCAAGCCGGGCAGCGTCTGGAACACGATGCCGGCGCATACCCACGCCCGCCGCATCGAGGCCTACTTCTACTTCAACGTCTCCGAAGGGAACATGATCGCCCATCTGATGGGAGAACCGCAGGAGGAACGCCTCCTCTGGCTCGCCGACGAGCAGGCCGTCATGTCGCCCGAATGGTCCATCCACGCCGCCGCCGGCACCTCCAACTACATGTTCATCTGGGGCATGGCCGGGGAGAACCTCGACTACGGCGACATGGACAAGATCCCCTACACCGAGATGCGGTAGAGGGCTTCGCGGAGCTGGGCGGCGTCCACGAAGCGGATGGCCCGGATGCCGGCCGCTTCCGATGCCGCCACGTTGGCTGCATTGTCATCGATGAACACGCATTCTTCCGGCTTCAGACCGAACTTTTCGAGCAGGAGCCGGAAGATCCGTATATCCGGCTTGATGAGGTGCACGTCGCCCGAGATGACCTTGCCGTCCAGCAGGGAGAAGACCGGGTAATCGCCCTCGATGCGGTAGAAGGTCTCGGCAGACCAGTTCGAGAGTCCGTACAGGCGGAATTCCTTGTCCTTGAGTTCTTTCACCAGGTCGTACATTCCGGGGATGCCCTCCCCCATCATATCCGTCCAGCGGTCGCGGTAGAGACGGATTTCCGCCGCCCATTCCGGATGGCGGGTGGACAGTTCGGCGACGCCCTGGTCGAACGGCTTGCCGGCGTCCATCTGGCCGTTCCATTCCCCGTTGCAGATATGCTCCAGGAACCAGTCCGCCCGGGACCGGTCGCCGAAATACGGGTCGAACACATAATGGGGGTTCCAGTCCACCAGGACCGCCCCGAAGTCGAATATGATATTCTTGATCATCCGCGTACCTGTTTTTTGCCGGCAAAGATACGGATAATCCGCCATCCGCCCAAATCCTTTTCCCTCCACAAGCCGGCATCAGTTCCACCTGGACCCGAGAAATTTCCCCGACGGAAACACCGCCGGGGAAAGAGATGCCGCCATCTGGCTACTGGTTCGTATAGAAGACGCGGTAGAAACGGAGGGCATTGCCGGAGGCGTAGATGTAGACCTCGCCCGCCGGGACGCTGAACTCCGTCTCAACGGCACCGCCGCCGGAAGCATAGCCACCCGGAAGCGACTGCTCGTCGCCGCCCACATTCACCGTCACCAGCCGCGTCAGGTCCTCGCTGTTCCCCGTATTGGAAGCCCACACCTTGAGCGTTCCCTGCTCCGGAGCCGTGAACTTCAGGTAGCGATCGGAGGTCGACCCCTTGCCGCCCATCTGGATGAACGTCGTGTTGTACTTCGACTTCGCCGCCGAGTAGAACGTCAGCCCGTCCAGGGTCAGGTCCCAGTTCGTGATGTCGGTGTTCGCCGCTCCGTAGGTGGCGAAGGCCGCCTGCCAGTCGGCATCGGAGAAGTCCCAGGTCAGGGTCACTTCGACGGCCTCGCCGCCCTGGCCCTTCGGCTGGATGGCGATAGCCGCAGCCCCGGGCTCGGAAGCGGTGTAGTAGATGTCGTCTGCAGCCGGATAGGCGGTCACGGTGAAGTTGTACAGACCCGCCTTCAATCCGGCGATGGTCCCGGCATCCACGGTGAAGGTGCACTCCGTCTGCGGGTCGGCCGCCCGCTTGTTGAACACGACGACATAGGAAGCGGCGTTCGGCACGGCATCCCAGGTCACCGTGACCGCCGTCTCGTCGCCCTCGGTGAGGGTGACCGGCTCCACGACCGGCTTCGGGGCCGCCAGCGCCTTGTTCCCGGCCGTGACATCGGTGGACCAGGCCAACTTCGTCAGCGAGATGGCGCCCGTCGCATAGAGATAGACGGTGCCCTCGCCGGAAACGGAATTGACGACGACCTTCTGGACACCGCCGTTCGAGGCGGAAGCGACCGCACCGCCCTTGACGGCAAAGCCCTTGTCATCCTGGAGGGCGACGACCACGCTGCTGCCCGTCCCGTCCGGATCCGCGACCAGGAGGTCCACCGAACCCGGCGCATCGACCTTGAAGGCGATGTAGCCCTCGGTCGGGACCCCCTTCCGGGTCAGCACCGAGGCGCCGAGGAAATGGATGCCGCCATCGGCATTCAGGGGCGTGGCCTCCGTCCCGACCAGGAGGAGTCCATCCCGCACGCGGGCGTTCTTCACCTCACCCGCGAACAGGGAGGCATCCTGGAGGTTCCAGGTATGGGCGCCGGAGAGGGCTTCCTGGGTCAGGTCCTCCTCCTTCTCTACGTAGGAAATCCACCACTTGGAAGCACCCACCTTCTTGGAGATGAGGTCCGTATGGGACAGTTGGAAGAAATTGCCCTTGGCGTTGTAGCAAGGGTCGGCCTCCAGTTCGGTGAAACCGGCCGCAGCGGCGGACACCTTGTTGAAGAAGTCCTTGCCGGAGGCGAAACTGTAGTTGTCGGAGGCGTCGAGCGTCGGGACGACGGTGGCCGCATTGACCTGGAAGAGTTGGGCGCGGTCGGTGTCGTCGCCCGTCTTGCCGCCGTCCTCATAGAGGAACAGGTTCTTCTTCAGGGTCAGGTCCGTCGCGACCCGGAGGGCGAAGAAACCGCGGTTGTTGCCATCGTCCATCGTGGCGATGGCCTTGACCGTATTGCCCTCGAAATCCAGCGTCCCGATCTTGATATCATCCTTGGCATCGACGCGGAACATGGTGCGGATCCCGTCGTAGATGGTGTTGTTGACAAAGGCCAGCGTGCCGATTTCCGTCGTCTGGCGGATATCGACCGCATCGCCGCCGCTGCCCGGGATTCCATAGATGTCGCAGGAATCGAAGGTGAACGTGCCGACTTTGATGACGGATGCGTTGTTGCCGTAGAACAGGCCTGCCTGGTAGTTGGTGATCTCGCAGTTGACCAGCCGGATGCTCTCCACGTCCAGCGCACCGCCGGTGTGCTCGATGATGCGGGAGTTGGCGCCGTTGCCGTCGAACCGGATGCCCTCGAAATAGAGGCTGCTGCCGGCAGCCAGGGCGTCGGTCAGTTCCACCTTGCCGACTACGACCGGCCTGGAACCGTCCGCCCCGGTCTCACCGACCAGGGAGACGCTGCCCGCAGGCATGACGTTGCTGATCTCGTACGGCGAACCGGCGAGGGACAGGTAGATATTGTCTCCTGCCGTAAGCAGGGTGACCAGTTCCTCGGAGGTGGAGACGCGGGTCGCACTCCCCTGCTCCGCCCGGGTCCACGTATCGACGGCGCCGCGGGAAGCGCTCAGATAGAACAGCGTGACCTGGTATTCCGTCGAGGCTTCCAGCCCCGTGACCGTCGCCGCGGCGGAGGAGGCCTCCGAGGCGCCCAGGGTCAACTCCACCTCCTGCCCGCCCTTGACAGGCACGGCGGTGATATGGGTGACCTCCTGATAATCAGACGCATCCGAAGACCAGACCAGCGAAAGGGAGGTCGCCGTCCGGTCGGCAACCTCCAGGAAGAGGTTGTCCTTGACGGCATACGTCCTGCAGGATCCGTCATACACGGCCCAGACGGAAGGGTCGCGCTTCCCGGAGAGCGCCTGCACCTTGAACCAGTACTTCGCATCGGCGGCGAGGCGGACGGTATAGGGGACGTCGGCGGCCGCGACGACCTCCTTCAACGCCTCCTGCGTCATCGCTTCGTCGGTATAGACCACGAGGTTGTAGGACTCCGCGTCCTTGTTGACATCCCAGCCGAAGGTGACGACGTCGCCGGTCGCGACATCCACCTTGGCAGAGAGGTTCTGCGGCTGCAGGCAGCGGGCCAGGTCGAGTCCGGTGATCTCCTCGAACTCATTCCCGGTGCAGCCCGCCGCGAGGACGGCCAGGGCGGCCACCGCTTTCAATATCTTCTTGTGTTTCATAATGGTTCGGTATTAAAGGCTGTCGTAACCGTAGTCGTTCTTGATGAAGCCTTGGCTGTTGGTCATGGTGTCGTTGAAGACCGGCCAGAAGGTATGCTGGACCGGGTCGGCGGCATACAAGCCTTCCACCAACGCATCGTACAGGCCGGTATCCTGCCCCTTGCTGTCCACGACCTTGTTGAAGTAGCCGGACTTCTTCTCCCAGGTGCCCGAAGGGACGGAGGTCTCTCCATTGAATCCCCACACGGACAGTTCGTTGCCGTTCACCTGGTAGTACACGTCGCCGTCCAGGCCGTTCACGGAGGCGAACGGACCGGTGAGGTCGCGCAGTTGCTTCATCTCGGCGATGGCCAGGTCCATCTTCTCCTTCAGGAGGTTCCACCGGACCAGGTCGAACTTGCGGGTCATCTCGCCGCAGAACTCGAAGGCGCGCTCGTCCACGATGGCGTTGAACAGGGCCTCCCGGGAGGTAAGGGCGTCCACATACGCCTCGGCAGCGTCCTCGTGCCCCTTGAAGGCCCGCTCGCGGACCGGGAGGAGGTACGTTCTCGCCTCGGAAAGTTCGCCGAGTTCCCCGGCGATCTCCGCGGCCATCAGGAGGATGTCCGCATAGCGCAGCACGACCGGCTTGATCCCGTCGTCATTGCCGCCGGTATAGGGATGGGCGGTCATCCAGTCGAAGCGGTACTTGCCGAAGTACCATTTCTGGATGCCAGGCAGTTCGGGCTCGTCGTCGGAGTTCCAGCGCCAGTTGACGCAGGTGACATCGCGGCGCACATCGTCCGGGTCGTACTTGAACCACATCGTCGGCACCGGCCCGGCATCGCCGCCGCGGGTGACGGTGCTTCCACCCGCATAGGAGGAGCCTTCGGAACGTACCGCGAAAGTATAGTTCCACCGGCCGCGCCCGTCGGAAAACGGGATGACGAAGAGGGTCTCATGGCCGGGACCCGCCACGAGGTTCGAAAGGTTGTTCTGGGCCTTCCAGTAGGCCTCGAAGTCCTCCAGGGAGGCGGTACGCGACCGGACGGCATCCCGCAGGTAGGCCAGGGCCTTGGGATAAAGGACGTCCTTCTGGAGGTCCGGGTCGCTGGAAAGGCGCACGGTGCCGAGGTCTCCGGTCCCTACCATGCCATCCTCGGGACGGATGGCGTAGCCGGAGGCCATCAGGGCGATGCGGGCATACAGACCCTCCGCGAACATCTTGTTGACCCGGTCGGTGCGGGAAGTCGCAGCCGTCTCGCCCGGGTTCGGAAGGTACGGGATGGCCTCCTCCAGATCGGCGAGCAACTGCTTGAAGATCACGTCGCGGCTCGACTTGGTCGCATAGATGGTCTCGCTGGTGATGGACGTGAAACGGGCGGGTACGTCGCCCCAGGCCCGGACGAGGTCGTAGTAGATCAGGGCCCGGAGGGTCAGCGCCTCGCCGAGCAGGTAGGCCATGTCTGCCTTCTCGGCAGGATTGCCGTATTCCCGGATCCCCTCGATGGCAAGGTTGGCCCGTTCGACGGCCTCGTACATCTTGGCGAAGGGCCCGTTGCTGAGGTTCAACTGGTCGTTGTTCGGAAGCAGGCTGTAGGCCGCAATCTGGTACTTGCTGTCGGTGGGCTTGTAGGTGTTGTACCACTCGATATCGCTGTTCAGGCCGATCCAGGGGAGGTAGCGTCCCCGGTAGGAATTGGTCTCGCCGAAGGACTGCGATATCGAGAAGATGGTGCTTTCCGTCAGATCATAGTTGGAGTAGACGGTGGCAGCGTCGAAGGTCGAGGGCGACTCCGCATCCAGGAATTTCTCGCAGGAGGAAGCCAGGCCCAGGACGGCGGCCGATGCAAGGACGGATGTCAATATCTTTTTCATACGCACGTTCGGATTAGAAGGTGAGGTTGAGACCGGCCACGAAACCGATACTCTTCGGATAGGCAGAATAATCCACGCCCGGGGTCAGCGGGGTGGCCCGGCGGGTGTCGACTTCCGGGTCGTAGCCGGAATACTTCGTCAGGCAGAACAGGTTGGTGCCGGTCACATAGACGCGGGTCCGGCGCAGATGGACCTTCTTCGTCAGGTCCTCCGGCAGCGTGTAGCCGACGGTCAGGCTCTGCAGGCGCAGGAAGGAGGCATCCTCCACGGCCCAGTCGGAGAACACGGCGCTGCCCACGGCGGGACTCCACATCGTTGTGCCCGCATTGGCGGCGGCCAGGGCCTCCGGGTCGGTGTAGAGTTCGCCCGTCGCCCAGTCGATGTTCGACCAGCGGTCGGCCACATCCATGGTGTTCAGAAGGTTGCGGTTGTAGAATTTCCGGGAGGAGGTGAATTCGACCTTGTTGGCGTTGTAGACCTCGTTGCCGATCATGTAGTTGAAGTTGGCGCTGAAGTCGACTCCCCTGAAGAAGGCGCTGAGGGCGAAGCCGCCGGTGAAGTCCGGACTGGCGTTGCCGATGACGGTGCGGTCGGCGACCGTCACCTTGCCGTCCCCGGTCAGGTCCTTCAGTTTCAGGGCACCCGGACGCAGGTACGCGGAGCCGATGACGGAGGAGGCGTCGACCACTCCTTCCTTAAGGGTCCACTTGCCGTTCGCATAGTCAAAGTCGTCCACCTCGTAGCGGCCGTCGTTGACATAGCCGTACATGTTGCCGAGCGGCTGGCCGACCTGGACAATGTAGTCGTCGCCGATTTCGGTCGAGGCCCAGTAGGACTGCGCGGTGATGGACTCCAGGCCGCCCAGGTCGGTGACCCGGTTGCGGTTGTAGGCGATGTTGCCGCTGAGGTTCAGGGAGAAGTCCTTCCGGGAGACAAGCGGAGCATTGAGGGTCAATTCGACACCGCGGTTGCGGGTGGAACCGACGTTCTGGTACTGGCTGTCATAGCCGGATCCGGTGATCGGGAAGTTGATGAGCAGGTCCTCCGTATCATTCTGATAGACCTCGATGCTGCCGGACAGGGCGCTGCGGAAGAAACTGAAATCCAAGCCGATGTTATGGGTGTAGGTGGTCTCCCACGTGAGGTCCGGGTTGTTCATCACCTTGCCGGCGGTGAAGATGTTCTGGGTCATGGAGAGCCAGGACGAGGTCGAGGACGCATACTGCTTCAACAGTTGGCCGGAGGGGATGTTGTTGTTGCCGGCCGTACCGAAGGAGTAGCGCACCTTGAGTTGGTCGAGCCAGCCGCGGGATGAGTCCATGAACGGTTCGCTCGACAGGGTCCAGGAGGCGCCGACCGACGGGAAGAAGCCCCAGCGGTGGCCGCGGGCGAACTTCGAGGAACCGTCCGTACGGAGGGTTACACCGAGCGAATAGCGGTGCTTGTAGTCGTAGTTGGCGCGGCCGAAGAAGGAGAGCAGTTTGTCGTCCGGGTCGTAGTAGTTGTTCGTCGAGGACGGGGTTCCGGAGGCCATGAAGTTCCAGGCCATCTCCGCGTCATAGAAGGTCGGGAAACCGTCCACCATCATCGTGAGGGTGTTGCTCCTGGTGAGGGTCATCTCCTCGCCGACGAGGAGGGTCAGGGCGTGGTCGTCGCTGCCGAGCAGGCCCGCGAAATCGTAATTGAGGGTATTCGTATTGCGGTAACGGGTGCGGAACGCCTCCTTGTGCTGGTTCGAAGGCGTATCCTTGACGGTGGAGTTGTTGGCCACGTAGTAGGTCGTAAGGCCGTAGAAGCGGTCGTCGCCCTGCCGGTAGTCTTCCAGGCCGCCCTCCACCTTCAGGTCGAGGTGGTCCATGAGGGTCCAGTTGAAGGCAGCGTTGGCGTTCCAACTGGTGCGGAGACGCCGGGAGTCGTTGTCGGAGACCGACTGGAGCGGCGGGGCGTTGTCACCGTAGTCCTGCTCCTCGTCGGCGCCCTGGATGGAGGTCTGGATGGGAATCGGGGCGTAGGAGACCGCATGCTTGAGCCGTCCGTTGCCCGCCGTGGTGCCGCTGTCGTTGATGCCGTTGGCCCCCGAACCGCGCACGTTCACGCGGGAGTAGCGCACGTTGGCATCGATGGACGTGACCCGGGAAGTCTTGAAATGGCCCTTGAAACTGAGGTTGTCGCGGGAATAGTCGGAGCCGGACATGATGGCCTTGTCGCCCATGTGGGCATAGCCGAGGGTCCAACTATAGTTCTCGCCGCTGCCGGAGACCGAGAAGTCGGCAGAGAAGGTGGAACCCGTGTTGCCGAACACCGCGTCCACCCAGTCGTTGCCGGCGAGGCCCGCATACAGTTCCAGGTCGTTGAAGGTGCCGAAGTAGGGTGCGTAGTTGGAACTGACATTGTCGCGGAGGGTCGCGAGTTCATACTGGAACTTCACGAAGTTCTCCGGATCCATGGCCTGGATGGCGCCCTTGCCAGCCATCTTCTTGAGGCCGTAGTAGGTGTTGAACTTGACGGAGACCTTCTGGCCCTTCTCGGCGCTCTTGGTGGTCACGATGACGACACCGTTCGCACCCCGGGAACCGTAGATGGCCGTCGAGAAGGCGTCCTTCAGCACGTCGATGGACTGGATCTCCGAAGAGGAGATGTCGTTGATGGATTCCACCGGGAAACCGTCCACGATGTAGAGCGGGGAGTTGTCCTGGGTGATGGAGGCTCCGCCGCGGACCCGGATCTTGATGTCTGCGTCCGGGTCGCCCTCCGTCGTGATGACGGACACGCCCGCCATCTTGCCGGAAAGGGCCTGGCTGACGGTCGTTACCGGCTGCTCGGCCAGTTTGTCGCTGCCGACCGAGGCGACCGAGCCGAGGAGGTCGCGCCGCTTGACGGTGGCATAACCGACGACCACCACCTCGTCGAGAAAGGTGGAGTCTTCCCGCAAGATGACGTCGATCCGCGTCCTGCCGGCGATGGCGACCGTCTGGTCGCTCAATCCGATAAAGGAGAAGACCAGGTTCACGGCGTCGGCCGGGACGGTGAGCACATAGTCTCCATCGATACCGGTGATGGTGCCGATGGTGGTGCCTTCGACAAGGACGCCCGCCCCGACGAGCGGTTCGCCGCTTTCATCGGTCACGATGCCGGTGACCGTCGTCTGGGCGGAAAGAGACCATGCTGCCGCCAGTCCGAGAAGCGCCAGGATGAGTTTCTTAGCTGGATGTTTCATGGATAGTTGGTTATTAGTTTAGTTTGAAATCCTTGTATAGGTCCCGCCCGTGTTCTGTGCGGCGACGATGTCCTTCACGAGGTAGTGGAGGTACATTTCCAGGTTGGTGTAACGGCCTTCCTTGTCGAGGCTCTTCGCCCCCGCATCGGAAGCGTCGGACTTGTCCAGGCCGAACTCGGTTTCGAACCAGTCGGGCATGCCGTCACTGTCGGAATCCTTCACCCGGGCGAGTTGCTCCGGCGTAGCGGAATAAGCCGGCCAGCCCCCCACTTCAGAAGGCGTGTTGATGATCCGGCCGGTGTCCTCCCGGACCTGGGAAACGGCCCGTCCGTCCACGCTGTCGCGGTGCAGACAATCGCCGGCATAGTCCAGGACGGCCTCCAGCGCCCCTTCCGCGGTATGGGTCGTCGTATAGACCGTCTCGCCGGAAGGACCCGCGAGCGTCCAGGCCGCCATCGGGAAGGCATAGCCCGGAGGGATGTCGTATTTCCCGGTCTCATGGAAGTAGACCCCATGGACCCGGTTGTCGGCGGTGATGTCGGGATGGGCCGTGTGTACGTTGCCGGACAGGTAGAGGGACGGATAGCCGTAATCGACCTGGGATGAAGAGTAGACGCTGTAAGCATCCACAAAGTAGTACCTGTCCTTGGAAGAAGGGCCGGGCTTGTAATAACAGTTCACGAGATTGAAGTGTCCGCCCTCTCCGCCATAGGTGGAATTGTCCTCCCAGTTGTACACGACCAGGTTCCGCAGGTCCACGTTGCCGCGCTTGGACCAGTCGAAGGCGCCGCCGGACTTGGGATAGATCTCGGGGTGGTCGATGCGCGGGTTGCGGCTATGGTGGTTCGCCAGGAGGTTGTGGTGGAAGGAGGCGTCCTTCCCGCCCCAGATGCCGCCATAGCCGTGGGCTCCTTTGGAGTGGGCGCTGTCGTTCATGCTCTCGGAAAGGATGCACCACTGGAGCGTCATATTCTCGTTGGCATAGAAGGAGGCGCACTCGTCGATGGACCAGCTCATGGAACAGTGGTCGAGGATGACACCGCTGCGGTAACGGCCCCAGATACAGTCCTCGCCATCATCCGCATCGGGTCCTTCGTCACCGAGGCGGAAGTGCAGGAAGCGGACGATGACGTTGTCGGCGTTGATGTTGACCGTGTAGTTCTTGATGCAGATGCCGTCGCCGGGGGCCGTCTGGCCCGCGATGGTAAGGTCGCCCCTGGTGATCTGGACCTTCGACCGAAGTTCGATGATGCCGGCCACGTCGAAGACCACGATGCGGGCGCCCGACTGGGTCACCGCCCAGCGGAAGGAGCCCTCGCCGCTGTCGTCGAGGTTGGTGACGTGGAGCACCTTGCCGCCGCGGCCGCCGGTCGTGTACATACCGCCACCTTCGGCCCCCGGAAAGGCCCGGGGCACGCCGTCCTCTTCCACCGCGGGAATCTGGAAGGATGCGTAATACTTGGAAAGGTCCGGTCCTTCGGGCGTATCCTCTCCGGTCGTCTCCGCATCGATTTCCGTCCAGGCCGAGGTCCCTTCCGCGTTCACGCTGCGGACCCCGAAGCGGTAGACCGTCGCCTTCCTGAGGCCGCCGACGGTCACGTTGCGCTGGGTCACGGTGCCTTCCTGCACCGTTGTCCCCTCCTGTCTGAGGACCCATCCATACGAAGCGGCGTCCGCCACCGGCCTCCACTGGAAGGTCAGGGCATCGTCCGCCGCCGCATGCAGGACCAACCCTTCAGGGATGGCCGGGGCCTGTTCCTTCACCGGGTCGTCACTGCTTCCGCAGGCGGCCACAAGGCACATGAGTGCTCCATAACTCATCATTCTGTCCATAGCTTTCCGTATTCCAGCGCAGCCCAGATGAGGGGGCCGATGCCCTTGGGATCGTTGCTGCGCACTGGTTCGTGGATATAATAGTCGAAGTCGCCGCGTCGGTCGTCCTTGCCGCCGAGCCCGGCCACCTCGCAGCAGTCGTCGAGGCTGACAAGGCCGTCCTCCTCCGTGACGAAGGTCCGCAACAGGCTCTCGTAGGTCTGGAGTGCATAGTCCCGGCAGTCCAGGAAACCGAGACGGTTGCCTTTCAGGAGGGTGTAGGTGAACATCGCGCTCGCAGTCGCCTCCAGGTAGTTGCCCTCGCGATAGGGGCAGTCGAGGACCTGGAACCACATGCCCGTCTCCTGGTCGGCATAGAGCGGAAGTGTCTGGAAGAGGGTCTGCAGGAGGTCCACCAGCGTGTCCTTCCATTCCCCGTCCGGCAGCAGCGGGGCCACGTCCACAAGGGCCATGCAGTACCAGCCCATCGCCCGTCCCCAGGCATGGGCGGACTGTCCGGTCTCCGGGTCGGCCCAGGACATCCCGTGCGAAGCGTCCCAGGCGTGACGAAGGAGGCCCGTTACCGGATCCAGCGTATGGTCATAGACCGTAACAAACTGATGGACAATATCTTCGTAATTTTCAACCTTGAGACTGTCGGGGACATAGCGGGCTGTGTACTCCGCATAAAATGGCTCGGCCATGTAGAGGCCGTCCAGCCACATCTGGTCCGGGTAGACCTGCTTGTGCCAGAAACCGCCTTCCGGGGTGCGGGGCTGGTTGCGGAGCTGGTCGTAGAGGAGGTCCATCGTCCGGCGGTACTTCTCCTTGCCGGTGAGGTCGTAGAGTTGGAAGAGCGTCCTTCCCGGACAAATGTGGTCGGTGGAAAAGTTCTCCCGTCTGTACTTGTAAGGCAGGCCGGTGGAATCGATAATCGCGTCGTACCAGTCGTCTACGTACGCCAGGATGGATTCCTCGGCAAATCCGGAATGACAATAGACATCCAGGAAGGCCTTGAGTTCCAGACCGGTCGTATAGTTCCACTTGAGACGGCCCTCCTGGCCGTCCAGGTACGAGGCCTCCGGACAGCGGGCCATCTCAGAGCGGACGACCCGCTCGGACAGGGGCGCCTCGACCGTCGTACAGGCTGTCAAGGCAAGGGCAAGGAAGAGTGCAGATCGTTTCATCGGTTGTCGAATGGATTCCAGACGATGCCGTCCTGGGGTTGATACATGACTTTCTCGAAGGTATAGGCTGCGGCCTGCCGGGCCGTCAGGGTATGTGCCCACTTCACACGCGGCCCGCGGGCTCCCTCACCCCGGCTGCCGTATTCGGCATAGTAGGAATGCTTCTTGGTATCGGGCTTGCCAGGCTTCTCCCAATCGTGCCAACCGTCAGGAAGGATGTGACCACCCAGTTCGCAGTCCAGGAACACTGTCCGGGCGTAGGCGCCCCAGGGTCGGCCGAGGTAGCACCGGTTCACGCCGGGTGCGGCGGTCAGGATGCAGTCCTTGAAAACGTAGCCGTAGGGCTGCCCCTCGAAGGTAGAGGCGGCAGTGATGTAGCTGTCCTTTTTCGAATGGATGGTGCAACGCTCGAAATACGCGATGCCAGGGCCGAAGATGAAGTCCGTCGTCCCCTCGATGTAACAGTCCAGGAAGTAGTTCCGCTTCACCCCGCCGAACTTTCCGTAACGACCGTAGGTGTAGAGGGTATCCTGGTTGCCGACAAAGCGGCAGCGGTGGAAGAAGAGGAAGTCTCCGTCCGTGAACACGGCGACGGCCTGGGCGATATCCTTGCCCTCCCCCGCAGTGTTTTCGAAGGTCAGGTCCTCGAAAGTCACATAACTTGCATGGACATAGACGGATGCGCTGCCGGAAGTCCCCATCGGGAAATCGCGGCCGGGCCACAGCTTCCGGGCATATTTGTCATAGGTGAGGACGGTCTTGTCCGCCCCGGCTCCCGTAATCTTCATGCGGAACTTGGTATGCGGGATGGAGATTTCCTCTTTGTAGACACCCGCATTGATATGCAGGGTGGTGATTTCCTGGTGACTGTAGTCCGGGACAGCGTCGATCGCCTCCTGGACGGTCAGATAGTCCCCGTGGCCGGTCTGGTCCACGATGATATGGTAACGGACCAGATGGGCACCGACCTCTGGAAGGCGGACCTGGAGCGAATCGCAGACGATTTCCGCAATCTTGCGGGCCCCGGCGGCGACGGTGTGGGTATTGTCCTCCTTGCCGTCCGGGCAGCAGGCGTACTTCCCGGCAGGGAGATGCATATAGTACGGACGCGAGGCCTCGTCGCCGAGGGATTCCAGCCAGTCCTGGGTCGCGGTTTCCGTATCGATCAAGAGACTGCCGGTCTCTGCCGCTACCAGCTTCATCGCAGCGGGATAGTCACCGTGGCAAGTCCGGTCGAGACGGCCGTCCTTGAACCAGCGCCGTGCCACCGGAGTCAGCAGCACGGGGGTGCCGCCTTTCTCACGGACACCCAGGATGAAGGTGCGCAGGTTGTCCTGGTAGGCGCCCCAGGGGGCCGCATAGCGGGCCGGGTCCGATTCTTTGGCATCATTGTGGCCGAACTGGATGAAGACATAGTCCCCCGGCTGCACCGCATCATAGACCTGCCGCCACTGCCCGAGTTCGATGAAACTCCGGGTACTCCGCCCGTTCTGCGCATAGTTGACTACGCGGAGGGTCGAGTCGGCGAAGCTGCTGAAGACCATGCCCCAGCCGCGTTCGGGATTGCCGCCGGAGAGATCCTTCTCCGCCATGGTGCTGTCCCCCATCAGATGAAGAGTGAAAGAACTGGCTGTGAGCCAGGCCGCGGCGATATAGAGCAGGCGACTCATAGGACTTCTCCGTTGACGGTGGACTCCTCGAAGGTAATACCTTCGGCATGATAGACCTCCACGCCCTTCTGCGCGCTGAACGAGCAGCGGCGGAAATCCACATTCCTCACGGGCAGTTCTGGAAGGCCGTTGACATAGACCGCCTGCCGGGCGCCGGCGCAGACCAGGTCCGAGATGTGGATGTCATGGAACTCCGGCGTGGTCTCGTCGACAGGCTGCAGGTCCTCAGAGGTACCGTCAGCCAGTTCCGTCGCGGCAACCCCGGCATAATAGAGATTGAAGATGACTCCGTAGGTGACGATATCCTTCATGGAGATATGGTCGCACCAGATATCCTTCACGACGCCGCCCCGTCCACGGGTACTCTTGAAACGGAGCCCCACATCGGTGCCGATGAAGCGGCAGTCCGAGACCTTGATGTTCTCTACGCCGCCGGACATCTCGCTGCCCACGACGAAACCGCCATGTCCGTGGTAGACAGTACATCCTTCGATGATGAGGTTGCGGCACTTGCGGGCATGGCGGCGGCCGTCCCCGTCCTTGCCGGACTTGATGCAGATGGCATCGTCGCCGACATCGAAGGTGGACCCGGTGAGGATCACGTTCTCACAGGCATCGATGTCGATGCCGTCACCGTTGGCCGACTCGTGCGGATTGCGGACATCCACATTCCGGATGACCACGTTCCGGCACCAGAGCGGATGGAGGTTCCAGGCCGGGGAATTCTGGAAGGTGCAGCCCTCCAGGAGGACATTCTCGCAGTTCCGCAAAGAGACGAGCACCGGGCGGAGGAAAGTCTTGATTTCCAACTCATCGAGGTCGTCATCCGGCTTGTTGAGCGTCCCGGCGGTAAGGCGTGCCTTCTTGTAGCCCTCGTCCGGGAACCAGACCTTGCCGTCGTCGGACAGGACACCTCCCCGCTTGACGAGTGCCTTCCACTGGTCTTCGGACACCTTGCGCCGTTTGACTTCCCGCCAGACATCGCCGCTGCCATCGATAATTCCCTCGCCCGTGATGGCGATGTCGTGTGCATCCTTTGCATGGATCGGAGACAGGCACCGGCGCATATCCAGCCCCTCAAAGTTCGTATCGATGATGGGATAGAGGTCCTGGTCGGGGTCGAAGACGAGGACGGCCCCCCGTTCCAAACGGAGTTCGATGCGGCTCTTGAGGCCGATGGGGCCGGTCCGCCAGATGCCCGCCGGTACGACAAGCCGCCCGCCTCCCTGCTCCGACAGATTACGGATGGCCTCGGCAAAGGCCCCCGTGTTGATCGTGGAACCGTCCCCCACTCCGCCGAAGCCGGTCAGTGTGACCTCCCGGTCCGGAATTTCCGGAAGGGCGATGCGGGGCATGTCGAACGGGAGGCCGGCATAAAGCCGGTCCAGTTCCCGTTCCCATGTGCTGTCGGAACGGGGGCCGCTATGGTGTGCCCTGCCACAGGCGACCCAAGTCATGGCCGCCAAGAGGATGCAGATGAATTTGTCTCTTTTGATCATGGTTATCAGCAATCGTGTTCACCGGCAAATATACAACTATTTTTCAATTTTCCGTTACCGTGCACGGAAAATTGTGGAATTTTGTCAACTTTCTGAAAACAAACCTAGTTACGACCTTTGCAAAAAAAACCTGGCACCGTTGTTCCGTGCCAGGCTCCAGCAAGCAGGAAAGGCGTCCTATGCGACGACCGCCTTGTAGCGCGGGACGAGGAGTTTCATGATCGACCAGCCGACCAGGTAGGCAACGGCACAGAAGGAGAACATGATCATATAGCCCGCCGGCTTGCCTTCGAAACCAAGGAAACGGAAAGCCGCTCCGGCTTTCTCAGCATACGTGAAAAGGTTGCCGGCAACCTTCTGGATAATCATGGAGCCGATGCCGCCCGCCATGGCACCGATACCGGTGATGGATGCGACCGTGCTCTTGGGGAACATGTCGCCGACCGTGGAGAAGATATTGGCAGACCAGGCCTGGTGCCCTGCCCCGGCGATGCCGATCAGGATGGCCGGCCACCATGGGGAGTAGGCACCCAGCGGCTGCGCCAGCAGGGCCACCAGCGGGAAGAAGGCGAAGATCAGCATGGCCAGCATCCGGCCGTTGTACGGATGCATGCCCTTCTTGTCTACGAACACACGCGGAAGGTAACCACCGAAAATGGAGATCACGGTCACGATGGCATAGAGAGTGAATATCAGCCCCTGCCCCAGCGGAGACGAGGCCGGCGCATGGAACTGGTCTTGGAAATAGGCAGGCGCCCAGAACAGGAAGAACCACCACACACCGTCGGTGAAGAACTTGCCGGCAATGAAGGACCAGGTCTGCCGATACTTGAAACACTGGAGGAACGGGATGGACTTCTCCGCTGCCAGGGCCGCTTTCGCCGCCGCTTCCTCGACATCATCCTGATGGATGTATTCCAACTCTGCCTCATTTACATATTTCGATGCTTCCGGCTTGTCATACATGAACTGCCAGAAAAACATCCAGACAAAACCCAGGGCACCGATGATGATGAACGCCCATTCCCAGCCGAAGGCCTTGGCGAGCGGCGGGATACAGAGCGGGGCGGCGAGGGCGCCGACGGAGGCGCCGGCGTTGAAGATGGAGGTCGCAAAGGCGCGGTCCTTCTTCGGGAAATATTCGGCCGTCGTCTTGATGGCGGCCGGGAAGTTGCCGGATTCGCCGAGGGCCAAAATACCGCGGCACAGGAGGAACAGGTACACCGAGGTCGTGGAGACGGCCAGGGCTGCGTTGGTTCCAGCCTCGACCGCCCGCATGGCAGTCACGGAGCCCAGGCCTGTCAAGTGGGCTGTCGCCCAGCCGCACCCGGCGTGCATCACCGCACCGGCCGACCAGACGCCGATGGCGATGAGGTAACCTTTCTTGGTGCCCATCCAGTCCACGAACTTGCCTGCAAACAGGCAGGCGATGGCGTAGAAGATGGAAAACAGCGAAGTGATCGTACCATAGTCGGCATCGGTCCAATGGAATTCCGGGGCGATGAACTCCTTATAGGTCAGGGAAAGGACTTGGCGGTCCAGATAGTTGACGGTCGTCGCAACGAACAGCAGCGAGCACAGCCACCACCGCCAGTTGGTCATCAGTTTCTTCTGCGTAGACATAGTTCTTACGATTTCCGCAAAAATAGCATTTATTTTTCGGATTCGTGCACGGTAACGGTACTTTTTTCGAAAATTGTTGCTATATTTACACCCGAAAATCAGCATCCTGACATGAAAGAAAGCGCAAAACGGATTACCATCAAAGATGTAGCCCGGCTGTCCGGTCTGTCGAAAGGTACGGTCGACCGGGTGCTCCACAACCGGGGCGAAGTGGCGAAGAGAAGCTACGACAAGGTGATGAAGGTCGTCGAGGAACTGGGCTACGCACCCAACATGTATGCTTCCCTGCTGGCCACTGCCAAGCAGCATGTCATCGCTGTTGTCCTGCCCGAATACGGACCTTCCGATTTCTGGTCCCTGTCGGAAAGCGGGCTCATCCAGGCCGAGGAGGCGGTCGGGCCGCTCGGCGTCTCCATTGCCCGGATCAGTTATGACCAATATGACCTGGAGTCCTTCCGGTCGGCCTGCCGCCAGGTGCTGGAGTCGGAACCGGAGGGGGTCGTCATCGCCCCGATGTTCAAGAACGAGACCCTCAACCTGACCGCCCGGCTCCAGGAGCGCGGCATCCCCTACGCTTTCGTGGACTCCAAGCTGGAGCAGGACGGCTATCTCGCCTATTTCGGTACGCCCATGTACAAGAGCGGCTACTTGTGCGCCGACCTGCTCGTCAACGGGCAGGATGTCCGTGAAGCCGTCATCGTCCGGATCGAGCGCGACAAGCTGCGCCAGTCCGATCCGACCGTCACCCGTCGCAGCGGCTTCCTCGACTACATGGCCGAGCATGCCCCGGACTGCACCATCCACAACGTGTTCATCCGTCCGAACGACCCGGTGCATGTCCAGGAAATCCTTTCATCCTTCTTCCAAGCGCATCCGGAGGTCCGCCACATCGTCATGTTCAACTCCCGCATCCACCTCCTGGTCGGCTTCCTGGAGCAACATCCGGTACCCGGCCGCCGGGTCATCGGTTTCGACAACCTCTCCGGCAACCTCGCCGCCCTGCGACGGGGCACCGTCACCATGCTCATCGCCCAGCATCCCGACCGGCAGATCTTCCAGGCTGTCGAGGCCCTTTCCGACAGCATTGTCCTCAAGAAGGCCCCCACCCACCGCGACAACTACATGCACATGGACATCCTCACCCGCTACAATATCGAGGACTATTGACCCCGTGAGGAACAAGTAGCTTTCTGTCAGCTATTTACACAAATTCCTCCCGGTGGTTTGCAGAGAGGAAATCATGTAAAAACACTATGTATGCGTCACTTGCTGCAAACGGCGCCAATCAAAAGCCGAAATAGCGGTCGGCATTGTTGTAGGCGATGTCCTGCACCATCTGATGCAGGAAAGGCATCTCGCTGCGCGGGAGACGGCCGGATTCAATGTCGGTGCCGATGACGTCGCAGAGGATGCGGCGGAAATATTCGTGGCGAGGGTAGCTGATGAAACTACGGGAGTCGGTGAGCATCCCCACGAAACGGCTGAGCAGGCCGAGGTTCGACAGCGCATTCATCTGCTTGCGCATGCCGTCCTCCTGGTCGAGGAACCACCAGCCCGATCCGAACTGCATCTTGCCGGGGAACGTGCCGTCGTTGAAGGTGTAGGCCAGGGTCATCATCACCTCGTTGTCCTTGGGGTTCAGGCAGTAAAGGATGGTCCTCGTCAGACGGTCCTCGGCGGCAAGCCGGTCGAAGAACTTGTGTCCTGCGGCGGCTGTCGGCAGGTCGTGGATGGCGTCGTAGCCGGTATCCGGACCGACGAGGCGGAACATCTTGGAGTTGTTGTTGCGGATGGCGCCCACGTGGAACTGCTGGGCCCATCCTGCCTCGGCATCCATGACGGCCATGTCGTGGAGGAAGGCGCTGCGGAACTTGGCGAGTCCGGCGGCATCCGGCGCCTTGCCGAGCAGCACCTTCTTGAAGATCAGCTCGATTTCAAAAGGTTTGTAATCGGCCGCATAGAAGGTCTCCAGACCGTGGTCGGACAGCCTGCAACCCATGGAGGCGAAGAAATCGTGGCGTTTCTGCAGGGCCTCGACAAGGTCGGCGTAAGAGTCGATGACCTTGTCCGCCGCCTCGCCGAGTTTCACCAGATACTCCTTATAAGCCTCGGGATTCTCGATGGCCATCGCTTTGTCCGGGCGCCAAGCCGGGATGACTTTCGTGCCGAAGGGGTTCTCCGCGATCTGCCTGTGCCAGCGGAGGTCGTCGGCCGGATCGTCGGTCGTGCAGACAACCTTCACGTTGAACCGGCGGATGAGCGCCTGGCCGCGGAATTCCTCCGTGGCGAGTTTTGCATTGCACTCCTGGAAGATATCGCGGGCCGTGGCCGGGGAAAGGAGCCGGTCGATGCCGAAGACCCGGGACAGTTCCAGGTGGGTCCAATGGTAAAGCGGGTTCCGCATGGTGTAGGGAACCGTCTCCGCCCACTTCTCGAAGGTTTCCCAGGACGACTTGGTGCCGCCGGTGAGATATTCCTCGGAGACGCCGTTCGCACGCATCGCACGCCATTTATAATGGTCGCCATAATGGCCGTCCACGAGCCAGAGCCGGGTGATGTCCTGGAACTGGATGTTCTCGGCGATCTGCTGCGGGACCAGGTGGCAATGATAGTCGATGATGGGCATCTGCTCCGCGCTCTGATGATACAGTTCGCGGGCGGCGTCCGTAGAAAGGAGGAAATCGGGATGGATAAAAGGTGCCATGGCTGTATTTTTTGACAAAGATAACACTTTTTTTATTTTTCCGTGCACGGTCACGGAATTTTTTTATATCTTTGCAGGCGGAGGATGAGGAAACATACCGGAAAGACGTTGCTCCCGTCTCCGACAACCCGATAACCTGTTCATTATGGAAAGATTGAACCGCACCACCGCCCCGCAGGCGAAACAGTACACCGAGAAGGTCATCCAGTTCGGAGAGGGCAACTTCCTCCGCGCCTTCATCGAGTGGATTATCTGGAAAACCAACCAGAAGACAGATTTCGATGCCTCCGTCGTCGTCGTCCAGCCCATCGGTCGCGGTATGGTCGATATGCTCAACGAGCAGGACGGACTCTACCATCTCAACCTCCAGGGCATCGACAAGGGGACGCCCGTGGACAGCGTGGACCTGATCGATGTCATCAGCCGCGGCATCAATCCGTACCAGGATTTCATGGGATACCTGAAACTCGCAGAGCAACCTCAGATGCGGTTCATCATCTCCAATACGACCGAAGCGGGCATCGCCTTCGACCCGGTCTGCCGCTTCACGGATGCGCCGGCCGCCTCCTACCCCGGCAAACTCACCCAACTCCTGTACCATCGCTACGACTATTTCAAGGGTGACCCGTCCAAGGGATTCATCATCTTCCCGTGCGAACTGATTTTCGAAAATGGCAGGCACCTGAAGGAGTGCATCCTCCAATATATCGACCTGTGGAACCTCGGAAAAGGATTCCGTGACTGGTTCGAGACGGCGTGCGGGGTCTACAGCACCCTGGTAGACCGCATCGTACCGGGCTATCCGCGCGACAACGCCGCCGCCCTCTGCGAGCGGGTCGGTTACGATGACCGGTTGCTGGACAAAGCCGAAATCTTCCACCTCTGGGTCATCGAGGCCCCGGCCGCGGCCGCGGCGGAGTTCCCGGCCGACCAGGCGGGCCTGAACGTGCTCTTTGTGCCATCTGAGGCGCCTTACCACGAGAGGAAGGTCACCCTGCTCAACGGCCCGCACACCGTACTTTCCCCGGTCGGCTATCTCAGTGGGCTGGACACCGTGAAACAGTGCTGCGAAGACCCGGAAACTGGCGCTTTCGTGAAGAAAGTCATGTTCGACGAACTCCTTCCGACCCTGAACCTTCCCAAAGCCGAACTGGAGCAGTTCGCCTCCGACGTGATGGACCGCTTCCGCAACCCGTTCGTGAAGCATTTCGTCACCTCCATCATGCTCAATTCCTTCCCGAAATTCCGCACGCGTGACCTGCCGGGGCTCAAGACCTATCTGGAGCGGAAAGGCCGCCTTCCGCAGGGCATCGTCCTGGGCCTCGCCGGCATCTGCACTTATTATAAGGGCGGCCGGCGCGGAGACGACGAAATCGTAATCAACGACGACCCGGCCATCAAGGACCTGCTCACCCGGTTATGGGAGACCGGGGATGTCCGGAACGTCGCCGAAGGTGTGTTGGGCGCCACCTTCATCTGGGACGAGGACCTGAACGCCATCCCGGGCCTGACGGACCTTCTCACCGCCGACCTTGCGAAAATCCAGGCCGACGGCATGCGGGCGGCCGTCCAATCGATCCTGTGATGGCCGCTTTCCTGCAGATCCATCCTGCCGACAATGTCGCCGTGGCGCTCCATGACCTGTCCAAAGGCTGTGAGGCGCTCGGTGTCATCCTGGCCGAAGACATCCCCGCCGGTCACAAGTTCACCCTCCGCGACCTTCCGGTCGGCACCGACATCATCAAATACGGCTATTCCATCGGTCACCTGATCAGGGCCGCGGCAGCCGGGACACTCGTAGACCACACCTGCATCAAGACCAACCTGGAAGGGCTGCTCGACTATACCTATAAACCGGATCTGACGGAAACTGTCCACGCCGCCTCCGTGCGGACCTTCCGCGGCTTCCGCCGCGCCGACGGGCAGGTCGGTGTCCGCAACCAGATCTGGATCATCCCCACCGTCGGCTGCGTCAACGGCATCGTAGAGCAGCTGGTCCGGCAGTTCCAGGCCGAAGTAGCCGGCCGCATGGGCAGCGTCGACGCCATCGTCGCCTTCCCCCACAACTATGGCTGCTCCCAACTCGGGGACGACCATGAGAACACCCGGCACATCCTTGCCGACATGGTGCACCACCCCAATGCCGGCGGCGTGCTGGTCGTCGGCCTCGGCTGTGAGAACAACCAGCTCGCCGCCTTCCGGGACCTGGTGGGGATGGTCGACCCGCAACGTGTCCGCATGTACGAGACACAGAAAGTCGGGGACGAACTGGAATACGGGCTGGAGTGCCTGCGGGGCATCTTCGCAGCCTGCTCCGGGGACGAGCGGACAGAAGTGCCCGTCTCCGAACTCCGGATCGGACTGAAATGCGGCGGATCCGACGGCCTGTCCGGCATCACGGCCAATCCTCTCCTGGGCCGCTTCTCCGACTGGCTGGTGTCCCAGGGCGGGACGACGGTCCTGACTGAGGTGCCCGAAATGTTCGGGGCGGAAACGCTCTTGATGAACCGTTGCCAGGATGAGGAGACCTTCTCCAAGACCGTCCGGCTCATCAACGATTTCAAGTCCTATTTCATGCGGCAGGGGCAGCCTGTCTACGAGAACCCCTCACCCGGGAACAAGGCGGGCGGCATCTCGACCCTCGAAGAGAAGTCACTCGGCTGCACCCAGAAATGCGGGACCTCCCCCGTGCGCGGTGTACTCCGATACGGTGAGCGGCTGGAAGTCAGGGGGCTGAACCTGTTGAGCGCCCCGGGCAACGATCTGGTTGCCTCGACGGCCCTGGCCGCTTCCGGATGCCAGCTGGTGCTCTTCACCACGGGCCGCGGCACTCCGTTCGGTACTTTTGTCCCGACGATGAAAATTTCTACGAACACGCCCCTCGCCCTTCATAAACCCGGCTGGATCGACTTCAATGCAGGGGTCATTGCCGAGGACACGCCCATGCAGGAGTGTGCCGACACCTTCGTCGAGCGCGTCCTCGCCGCCGCCTCCGGCGAGCCGGTCCGCAACGAGCGCAACGCCTACCGCGGAATCGCCATCTTCAAGTCCGGCGTCACGCTCTGATTTTTCCTCCGTATCCCCGCAGGCACCGGAAAGAAAAAGAGCGGGCGGGGTTGCGGGAATGCGGGAAATGTGTTACCTTTGGGACATGCAGAGACCGGAGCATACGGCATTCTACGAAGAGGTGTACGAGATTGTAGCACAGATACCTCCGGGGAAGGTGCTGACCTATGGCGACATCGCGGCGCTGACGGGGTTCCCGGCCCATTCCCGGATGGTCGGACGGGCAATGCGGGAGGCACCGGATGGGCGGGGGCTCCCCTGCCACCGGGTCGTGAATGCCGGCGGACGCCTCGCTCCGGGCTGGGTGGAACAACGCACCCGGTTGCAAGAAGAGGGGGTTGCCTTCCGACAGAACGGCATGGTACACATGAAAAGATGCCGTTGGGAGATAGACAAGCCCGAAGCGGAGAATTCCACAATACTATAGCATCCATGAGAACCATCCTTTTCATCGTCGGATCCCTTCGGAAGGGATCGTTCAACCGTCAGATGGCACACGCTGCGGAGAAGGCCGTCGGCAGCCGGGCGGAAGTGCGCTACCTGGACTTCGCCGACCTCCCTTACATGAACCAGGACATCGAATATCCCGCCCCGGAAGCCGTGGCACGCGTCCGCCAGACCATCACGGAAGCCGACGGACTCTGGTTCTTCACCCCAGAATACAACGCCAGCTATCCGGGCCTCCTGAAGAACCTCCTGGACTGGCTCTCACGGCCCCTCCTGCCGAACAACTACGCCACCCCGACCCCCGTGAACGGGAAACCAGCCACCCTCTGCGGAGCCGCCGGCAAATCCGCTGCCATGAATTCCATCGGCAAACTCATTCCCCTGCTGGAAATGATGAAACTGGACCTGATGCTGGAGCCGCTCACCAGCGTCGCCCTCCCGCCCGAGTCCTGGACGTCAGGCGACCTCGTCCTGACCCCGGAACAGGAACAAAGCCTTCAGGCCCAGGCCGATGCCTTCCTCGCAAAATTGGGATAACGGAATCTTATGCATATCGGGAGGTCAACCAGGCGGCGATGCCGGTATGGGAGAACGCCTCAGAAAGACGAAGGTGCAAGTCCTGTTGGAGATGCGGGAGCGGATCGGAATGGATGACCAGCCCGGATGCCGCCTGCGAGGGGATGACACCGACCAGACCGCTATGCTGCCGGACCAAGTCGACGAGAGCCGGCAGGGTATCTGAAATCACGGCCGCCCGGGCGTACATGTCCTGGTCGACCAGGTTCCGGTAGGGATTCCACACAGCATAGCGGGCCTCTTCCGGCAATGTCGGCCCTGCCGTGACCAGCGCAGCCGGGACCACCCCCACGACGGATGCGGAATCGAAGTCCAGCGTCTCCTTGCGCGCCGCCGTGAACAGATATAGATCAGCCTCCATCGCTTCCGGAAAATCCGTTTCGGGATACGTCTCGATGATGAATTCCGTCGATGTGATGGCCAACAGGTCCCGCAGCAGTTCCGGCAACACATACGTCGCGGTGAACTGGGTCGCCGCAATCCGGACAGGGTGGTTGACGGTCAGCTTGCCGGCACTGCCGAAAAGCGCTTCGGTCGCCTCGTACCAGTGGAGGATCCGTGCCGCATAGTCCTTGAATACCGTTCCCTCCGGCGTCAAGACCACTTCGCCCCGACGACGCTCGAACAGCGCCGCCCCTACCTGCCGCTCCAGTTCGGCAATATGCTGGCTCACGGCCGGCTGGGTGACCCCCAGATGCTGGGCTGCCCGCGTGAAGCTGCCCTCGGCCGCCGCCATCATGAAAACCCGGAGTCTGAAATCATCGAGCATGATAAGAAAAACTTATAGATTACAAAGATAATTGGAAAATCCGGAATTACATCGTATTTTTGAATTTTGAATTGGTCTTATCACAAAAAAAAAAAGATACATGAAAAGATTCCTGATTGCACTTGCGACCCTGGCCATAACCCTGGCCACCCATGTTTCCGCTCCGGCACAGACCCGGGAGCAGATGGAAGCGATGATCGCCCAGATGCCGCAACTGCCCGACGATCCGGCCGTGAAAATCGGCCGGCTCGACAACGGGCTCACCTACTACATCCGTCACAATGCTCTCCCGGCCCATCGTGCCGAGTTCTACCTCGCCACCGACGTGGGCGCCATCCAGGAGACGCCTGACCAAGACGGTCTCGCCCACTTCCTGGAGCACATGTGCTTCAATGGAACCGAACACTTCCCGGACAAGGGCATCCTCGACTATCTCCGCTCGATCGGTGCCGAATTCGGCCGCAACATCAACGCGTCCACCGGCTTCGAGGAGACCCAGTACATGCTCAACAACATCCCCGTCGAACGGGAATCCGTCGTAGATTCCTGCCTCATGATCTTGCGTGACTACGCCCACTTCGTCCTCAACGACCCCGCCGAGATCGACAAGGAGCGCGGCGTCATCATCGAGGAACGCCGCCAGCGCCGCAATGCCCAATGGAGGACCATGGAACGGTCCCTCCCCTACTATTTCAAGGGGACCAAGATGGCGGAATGCACCCTCATCGGCCTTCAGGAGCACCTGGAGACCTTCCAGCCTGAAAGCCTCGTGAACTTCTACCGCACCTGGTACCATCCGGACATGCAGGCGGTGGTTGTCGTCGGCGACATCGATGTCGACCGCACCGAGGCCAGGATCCATGAAATCTTCTCGGTCATTCCGAAGTGCGAGAACCCGCAGGCCAAAGAGCACTTGACCGTCCCGGACAATGCCGAACCCATCGTCGGCATCATCACCGACCCGGAAACCACGGCGCCGTCCATCGAAATGGTATGGAAGAGCGAGGCTGCCCCGGAAATCATCAACCGGACCGCCTATGGCCAGCTCAACGACATCATCAAGCGCCTGGTCGCCCTCATCATGCGCGAACGTTTCTCTGACATCACCTCCAAGCCGGACGCCCCCTATCTGGATGCCAGTTTCGGCATCGGTTCCCTGATCTATGAAGATATCGATGCCGTCATGGGCGATGTCACCCTGCGTGAAGACAACCTCATCGGCGGCTTCAAGGCCTTCTACACCGAGCTCGAGCGGATGAAGCGCTTCGGCTTCGAGGACGATGAGTTCGACCGGGCCAAGGCCGACCTGCTCTCCTCCCTCGAAGCCCAGGTCAACAAGGCTGACACCCGCCGGAATCCGGAATTCATCCGCCCGATCCTCCGCCACTTCTTCGACTGCGAGCCGATCATGGAACCGCAGGCTGAATACGAACTGGCGCAACAACTGCTTTCCCAAGTCAATGCCCAGGCCCTCAGCCAGATCGCCGGCCAGATCATCACCGACGACAACCTCGTCATCATCTACGCCGGCCCCGAGAAGGAAGGCATCACCACGCCGACCGGACAGGATATCCTCGCCGCCCTCGCTGAAGTGAAGGCCGCCGACATCCAGCCGCTCGAAGGGGAAGCGGTCGCTGCCGAATTCCTCGACCCGTCCCGCCTCAAGGGCGCCAAGGTCGGCAAGACGACCCGGACCGTCTACGACGCCACTGTCTGGACCCTCAAGAACGGCGTCCGGGTCACCGTCCTTCCGACTGACTACACCAAGGACCAGATCCTCTTCGATCTCTACAAGGACGGCGGACTGAGCATCATCTCCACGGAGGACTATGCTACCATGGATGACATCTTCGATGTCTATCTCGGCAACACCGGTGTCGCCGGATTCTCATCCACCCAGGTCTCCAAGATGCTCACCGGCAAGAAACTCCGCGTCAACCCGTACATCGAGCGCCTGGAGCACGGCATCAGCGGCAATTCCACCGTCAAGGATCTTGAAACGGCCCTCCAGCTGGTCTACCTCTACTTCACAGCCCCCCGCTTCGATTCCGATGAATTCGACACGGGCCTCGGCCAGCTGAAGTCCATCCTCCCGAACTATGTGAACCAGCCGAACTACAAGTTCCAGAAGGAACTCTACAAGGTCCTGTACAACGACAACCCGCGCCGGGCCATGCTCTCCGAGGAGACCGTCGAGAATGCCAGCCTCGCCACCACCGAACGGAACTACCGCCGGCTTTTCCAGGATGCTGCCGGAGCCGACATGGTCATCGTGGGCGATGTCGATCTGGATACGCTCAAACCGCTCGTCGAAAAATACATCGGCTCCCTCCCCAAGGGCAAAAAGGCCTTCAAGTGGCAGGATGACGGTGTCGAGGTCGTCAAGGGGCGGATCGAAGACATCCTCCCGGTCGACATGCAGACCCCGAAGAGCACGGTCATCCAGGTCTACAGCGCCGACATGCCGTATTCCGCTTCCCGGAAGGCAGCCCTCGACGCCATCTCCTATATCCTTGACATGCGTTACACCAATTCCCTCCGCGAAGAGGAAGGAGGCACCTACGGGGCCCACTCCAACGCCAGCCTGAACCGCCGTCCGAAGGAGCGCGTGATGATCCAGGTCTACTTCGACTGCCGCCCGTCCGTATGCGACCGTCTCCGCAGCCTCGCCATCGAGGGAATCAACGACCTGGCCGCAGGTGGCCCGACCGACGAGGAAGTGACCAATGCCGTCCTCAACCTCAAGAAGAACATCCCGGAAAACCGGGTCAACAACAATTACTGGAAGAACAACCTCGAGACGTGGGCGCTCTACGGCGAGGACTACGACGCCGACCGGGAAGCCGCCATCAATGCGCTCGACAAGGCGACCATCCAGCAGGTCCTCCAGGAGGTCCTCGCACAGGGCAACCTCATCGAGGTCGTCATGAAACCCGCCGTCACGGCCGAGGCCGAATAGCCGCGGCAGGAAGCAGAGGCTGTATTCCAAGGAATACAGCCTCGACGGAAAAGAGAGCCCCCGGCCGTTGCTGGTCGGGGGCTCTTCTGTTTCCTGTCCTCAGATTACTCTGCCGGGGAAATCGCTTCGGCCGGGCAGACACCGGCGCAGGTGCCGCAGTCGATACAGATGTCCGGGTCGATGCTGTAGACATCGCCTTCGCTGATGGCACCGGTCGGGCACTCGCCCTGACACGTACCGCAGGCCATGCAGAGGTCTGGAGAAATAACGTAAGCCATAGTTGAATCCTTTTAGTTGTTGTTTGTCTTAGTCCAATTCAAGTTGCAAATTTAGGCAATTAATTTGAATTGTTGCAAAATTTATTCTCTATCTTTGTCCCATGAGATACATCGAACTGATTCTGGTCGCGGCTATGACAGCCGCCTGCGGCAACCGGAACGCCCGGGAAGTGCAACCGCAGCCCGTCGAGGCAGAACCCGCCACACCGGCCGTAGAAGAAGACATCGAACACGCCCTGGACCTCATTGGAGAGACTGTCAGGCAACCGGTCATGGCCACCCGGCCCCAGGCCACCAGCCAGGGTGTGGACATCGAGGGGATCGTCTCCTTCGACAAGACCGTCCATGATTTCGGCGACATCAGCATCGCCGACGGGCCGCAGACCTGTACCTTCACCGTCAAGAATATCGGCGCGGAAGCCATCGCCATCTATGAAGTCGCTGTCACCTGCGGCTGTACCGACGTCCGCTGGACCCGTGAGCCCGTCCAACCGGGGAAGACCGGCACCATCTCTGTCACTTACAAGAACGAGGACGGTCCCCTCCCCTTCGACAAGACCCTCACAGCCTATATCGCAGGCCTTTCCCGGCCGGTCACCCTGCGCTTGCGCGGGATGGTTCATGATAAAAAACGTCCGCTGTCCGAACTCTATGGCGCCCACCGGCTGGGAGCCCTCGGCCTCAAGAGCCTCGAATACAAAGCCGGCAACCTCCCGCAGGGCGAATCCGCCGGGGATGAAGCCACCGTCGCCAACCTCGGCAAGGACCCGCTCCTTGTCACGTTCACGGAAGTGTCCCCCCAGCTCACCCTCTCCGTCGAGCCGAATCCCATCCCGGCGAACAGTACCGCCAAGCTGCGCTTCTCCATAAAAGCCGACCCGCAGCAATGGGGCCTCAACCGCTACTTCGCCACCCCTGTCCTCGACGGCACCCCGGCCGGAGAACGCATCGCCGTCCGGGCCCATACCCGGGAGAATTTCGCCGCCTGGAGCGAGGAACAGCGACGCGACGGTGCCCAGCCGATCTTCGACGAGAGCACTGTCACCTTCGGGACCATCGGCGCCGGCACCCCGGTCAGCGCAAGTTTCACCTATACCAACAAGGGCAAGGCGCCCTTCCACATCTATGCGGCCGGCACCGAGGATGCCCCGGTCCGGTTCACCCTGCCGGAACAGGATACACAGGGAGGACAAAAAGGACGTGTCTCGCTCTCGCTCGACACGTCCTCCCTTCCGAAGGGTGAGGCGGTCATCATGCTGACCCTCACCACCAATTCCCCGTCGAGGCCGGTCGTGAACCTGTTCCTCGTCGGAGTGGTCGAATAATCATTTCTTCTTGAATTTGACGGCCACCGACCGGTCCTCGCCGTTCTGGTCGACCACATGGACGGTGAAGACATTCGTCGAGGCCGACAGATCCGGTTTCTTGTCATACATGAAAGCGAAGTCGAGGGTGACATTCTCGGCACCGGCGACGGCTGTTCCGGACGGGAAGAAGTTCTTGAAGTTCTCACCGGCGACCGCATCATCGACCAGGTTGATGACGAGACCGCTGTCACCAGTACGGTTCTTCACGTACTTGACCAGCTCCGGGTCGGCATCTTCCGCCAGCGTGATGGTCAGCGTCTCGACCTTGCCGGGCGCCCAGACCTTCACGACCGCATCGATAGCGGGATCGTCCAGGTCGACCACGGCGAAAGTGGTGTTCTTCTCCCACGTGAACTCAGGCGCCGCCGTGTAGTGGAACCGGGCGGTCCGGGATGCCGTATTGCCTTCCCGGTCGACCACATCGACCTTGATGGAGAAAGTCTTGTCGTTTTCGACAGGCTGCGACCCCAGGAGTGCGTTCAGGACGGCGACGAGGTTGACATCCGTCTCCGCCTTGCCCCGGAGGATGGTCCCGGCCGTGATGCCGATACCTGCGAGGAATTTCGCACATTCCGTATCATCGACCATGTCGAAGACCGGCTGCTTGGTGGACGAGCCTTTGTTGACGGCCGTACCGATGTACTGGTTGGCGAGGATATTGTACTCGCCCAAGTCCAGGGTCAGCGTCAAGGCCTCGATCCGCCCTTCAGCCTTGACTGTGATGACGGCATCCAGAGACTTGGTCTTTTCCTTGGTATCGAAAGAGGGATTGGTCTCCCAGACGACGGCAGGCTTGGTAGGGTCGACAGTTTCAGCCTTCTTGTCCTTCTTACAGGAGGCAAGGGGCATGAGCATCGCAACGGATGCGGTAAAAAGTAAGATACGTTTCATAGATAACGTTTTTTCAAAATCGACGAAAGTTAAGTATTTTCCTGTAAATGACAAAAATTAGTTTTAATCCGGACTTTTCATTATCTTTGCTGGATTAGTGATAAAAGGGACTTATGGCGCAAGAGAAGAAAGATACGGGATACAACGAAGGGGGGATCATCACCCTCGAATGGTATGAACATATCCGCCGGCGCTCCGGCATGTATATCGGGCGTCTGGGCAACGGCGAACGGCAGGGGGACGGCATCTATGTGCTCCTGAAGGAAGTCATCGACAACTCGGTGGACGAGTTCTCGATGGGGTACGGCAAGCGGGTCGACATCACCATCGAAGACGATCGGACCGTGACGGTCCGCGACTTCGGCCGCGGCATTCCGCTGGGCAAGGTCGTCGACGCCACCTCCAAGCTGAACACCGGCGGCAAGTTCGACACGGCCAACTTCCAGAAGTCCGTGGGCATGAACGGCGTCGGCACCAAGGCCGTCAACGCCATGTCCTCCGATTTCTATGTCGAATCCTTCCGGGACGGGAAGGGTTCCTATGCCCACTTCTCCCGCGGCATCCTCCTGGACAGCGGCCTGCAGGATACCTCCCAGAAAGACGGCACCTTCATCCGCTTCACTCCCGACGAGCAGATGTTCGAAGGTTATTCCTTCCACATGGACATCGTCGAGACGATGGTCAAGAACTACTCCTATCTGAAGAAGGGCCTCACACTGGTGCTCAATGGTACCCCCTACAAGAGTGAGAACGGCCTCCTGGACCTTGTGACCGAGAACATGGCCGAGACGCCGCTCTACCCGCTCATCCATCTCGAAGGCGAAGATATCGAGATCGTCCTGACCCACGGCAACAGCTACGGCGAGAACATCGCCTCCTTTGTCAACGGACAGAACACCCGCGACGGCGGCACCCATCTCGCCGCCTACCGCGAAGCCATTGCCAAGACCTTCAAGGACTTCTTCAAAAAGGACTACAAGCCCGAAGATGTCCGCCAGGGCGTCGTCGGCGCCATCGCCATCCAGATCCAGGAGCCGATCTTCGAGGGGCAGACCAAGACCAAGCTCGGGTCCACCTACATGTACGAGACCCAGGTCAAGAACCCGGACGGGACCTCCACCATCGACCGTGGACCGACGATCCGCAGTTTCATCAACGGATTCGTCTCGACCGAACTCGACAACTACCTCCACAAGCACCTGGAGATCGTCCCTGTCATCGAGGATAAGATCAAGGCCTCCCAGGCTGAGCGCGAGGAAATCTCCGGTATCCAGAAGAAGACCCGCGAACGCAACAAGAAGGCCAATGTCTACAACCGCAAGCTCCGCGACTGCCGCTACCATTTCTCCGATACCAAGTTTCCCAAGGGCAAGGAGGACGAACGCGAACGCTCCAGCATCTTCATCACCGAGGGCGACTCTGCAAGCGGCACCATCACCAAGGTGCGCAACGCCAACAACCAGGCCGTCTTCTCGCTGCGCGGCAAGCCGATCAACTGCTACAAGGAAAGCCGCAAGAAGGTAGCCGAGAACGAGGAACTGAACCTGCTGATTTCCGCCCTCGGCGTAGAGGACGACCTGGCCGATCTCCGCTATAACAACATCATCGTCGCCACCGACGCCGATGACGACGGGATGCATATCCGCATGCTGGTGCTCACCTTCTTCATGAAATACTACCCCGACCTGATCCGTCGGGGGCATGTCCATATCCTCCAGACCCCCCTCTTCCGGGTCCACAACAAAAAGGAGACCGCCTACTGTTACTCCATCGAAGAAAAGGAGGCGGCCGTGAAGAAACTCAAGACGGGCGTAGAGATCACCCGGTTCAAGGGGCTCGGCGAAATCTCCTCCCACGAGTTCGTGGACTTCATCGGCGAGAACATGCGCCTGGACCCGGTCAAACTGTCCGACGAAGAATCCATCGCCGAAATCATGGAGTTCTACATGGGTGACAACACCATCGAACGCCAGGTCTTCATCCGGGAAAACCTCCGCAGCGAGGAAGAACTTGAGGATGTAAATATCTGATTTCCATGTCCAAGAAAGTCAAATCCACAGTCAGCCCCCGCTGGGCGAAGCTCTGCGGCTGGTGTCTCAGGCGCCTCGGTTGGGAGAGCGTCGGCGGCCCGATGAAGGAGAAGAAGGCCATCGTGCTGGGCGTCCCCCACACCACGGCGTGGGACTTCCTTATCTGCTACCTCTTCTATACCCAGTTCGGCAAGGTCGCCCACATCATGATCAAGAAGGAATTCTTCTTCTGGCCGGTCGGCCCCATCCTGCGGGCCTGCGGGGCCGTCCCGGTGGACCGCCAGAGCGCCGCGACCATGGTCCGGAGCCTGATCCACGTGATGGAGGGCTGCGACGAATTCCACCTCGCCATCGCCCCGGAAGGGACACGCAAGGCCACCCGGCGCTGGAAGGGCGGCTACCACCTCATCGCCCAGGAAACTGGCGCGACCGTCTACCTCGGCTATTACGACTGGGGGCGGAAGCGCATCAGCGTCGGCGAGCCGATGAAGCTCACAGACGACCCCAAGGCCGACCTGCAACGCATTTATGACCATTACCGTCCCCTCGGCCTGCAAGGCAAGAACAAGGACGGATTCATCGTGCCCTGACAAGACATCGTGTACTATGGCCAAGAAAATCAAAAGCCCCTACAAAACCAAACTGAAATATCGTGAGACTTGGTGCACCACCCTGCACCGCGTCTATGAATATTCCACCACGAAATACTGGAAACGAAAGGCGACCCAGTTCGTCGACGGCGGACAAGCCTATACCTACCGCTCCTTCAAGGAGGCGACAGACCACCTTTCCACCCGCATGTCCCGTTATGGCATCAGCGCCGGCGACAAGGTGGCCATCCTCTCCCAGAACATGCCGAACTATCTGGTGGCCTTTTTCAGCGCCACCGCCTTCGGACGGGTGGCTGTTCCCATCCTTCCGGACAGTTCCGAGAACGAGGTCGCGAACATCCTTGCCCACTCCGAGTCCAAGGTCATCTTCATCTCCAAGCGGCTGCTGCCCAAACTCAGCCAGGAATGCTACGACCGGCTGACCCTTGTCATCGACATCGAGACCTTCGAATTCATCAAGAAGAACCAGGAGGACTTCCAATGTGACGGCTGGGTCAAGGACCCGCCGCCTGACGACCTTGCGACCATCATCTACACCTCCGGCACCACGGGCAAGGCCAAAGGTGTCATGCTTTCCCACCGCAACCTCTGCCACAACCTCGTGGCCGCGTTCAAGGCCCAGCCTTGCTTCAAGAAAGACCGGTTCCTCTCGATCCTGCCGATTGCCCACACGTATGAGATGGGGGTATCGTCCGTCTATTCCTTCTTTGTGGGTGCCTGCGTGTACTATCTCAAGAAGCCGGCCGCCCCGGCGGTTCTCGTCCCCGCGATGAAGAAGGTAAGGCCGACCATCATGCTGAGTGTCCCGCTGGTCATCGAGAAGGTCGTCAAAAACAGCGTCTTCCCGACCATACGGGGCAGCCGCATCCTCACCTGGATGGAAAAGCACCTGCCATGGGTCCTGCACCGCATCATCGGGCAGAAACTGGTCAAGACGTTCGGCGGCAAGGTCCGCTTCTTCGGTGTCGGCGGTGCCAAGATGGACCCCGCCGTCGAACAGTTCCTCAAGGACTGCCACTTCCCTTATGCCGTCGGCTACGGCCTCACGGAGACCTCCCCGCTGGTGTGCAACGTCATCGTCACCAAACGCAAACGGGTCGGTTCCATCGGCGTCGCCACCTGGGGTGTGGACATCCGCCTGGACGGGATGAACCCGGAGACCGGCGAGGGCGAGATCGTCTGCCGGGGCGACAACGTCATGATCGGCTACTACAAGGACCCGGAACGCACCCTCCAGGTCCTGGACGACGAGGGCTGGTTCCACACCAACGACGTTGCCTGCCGCGACAAGGACGGCTACTACTACATCAAAGGCCGCCTCAACAATACCATCCTCGGCCCCTCCGGCGAGAACATCTACCCTGAGGAGATCGAGATGGTCATCAACGACATCGAGGGGGTCAACGAATCCCTCGTCATCGAGCGGGACGGCAAACTCGTCGCCCTCGTGAAGTTCGACGACAACGTGCTCGACTGGAACCAGGCCACCGAGGACCAGTTCTTCGAGAACCTGGAGGCCCGCAAGAAGGCCGTCATGGACTGGGTCAACAAGGCCGTGGGCAAGAACTCCAAGATCGGCGAGGTCGATGCCATGAAGGAGCCGTTCGAGAAGACCGCCACCTCCAAGATCCGCCGCTTCAAGTACAAGGATTCCCACGGCGACGAGCCGCGCAAAACGGAGGATTGACCGATGCGCCTCCTGCCTCTCCTGATTTTCCTTGCCGTCCAACCTCGACCTTCGACCGGGTGAACAGCCGGTTCTTCAACGAATATGGCTTCCAGTCGTTTCCTTCCTTGGAGACGGTGAGAGGTTTTGCGCCGGACCCGGCCGACTGGCGGATCGATTCAGAGGTGATGCTGTTCCACCAGCGGGGTGGAAATTCGGCGAATGAGCGGATCTTCCATGCCCTGGAACGGGACTACGGGAGGCCTGCGGATTTTCCGGAACTGCTGTATCTGAGCCAACTCGCCCAAGGAGATGCCGTACGGACCGCCATCGAGGCACATCGGCGGGACAAACCGCATTGCCAAGGAAGTCTCTTCTGGCAGATCAACGACTGCTGGCCGGCGGCCTCCTGGTCGAGCCGGGAATACGACGGTACCTGGAAGGCCCTTCACTATTTCGCCCGGGACGCTTTCGACCCGGTCCTGGTTTCAGTCCCGACGACGAAGGACAGCCTCGATGTCTGGGTCGTTTCGGACCGAACCGGACCGTTGTCCGGGTGGCTGGAAATCTGCCTGCGCCGTTTCGACGGGACCCTTGTCGACAGCCTGTCCCTATCCACGACCATACCGGGCAACGCCTCTGTCCGCCTTGTCCGACGCGCCTTCCGGGATCTCTTGCACGGGTCCGCACGGAACGAGACGTACCTGACAGCCCGGTTCTCTACGGCTGAAGGCTCCTGGTCCCGCACCCGGCTTCTTACCTCTGTCCACGATGCCCGCCTGGAAGCACTTCCGCCCCATGTGGAGATCCAGCCCGCCAGCGGAGGATTCAAAGTCTGTCTCCTCTCCCCGATCTTCCTGCGCGGGGTTTACCTCTCCATCGGCGAGGCAGGACAACATTTTTCCGACAATTTCTTCGACCTTGAACCTGGAATCGAGCGGACCGTCACTATCCAGACCGCCCTCACCGATGCGGATTTCCGCCGCCGTCTCGTCGTGCGTTCCGCTACATGACATTCTGATATCCATGTGTACGGTTCCCCCATCCGGCAACAGGAAGTGATGCGGAAGGGTCAGCCCTTCAACTTCTCCTTCATCCGGGAATGGTCGGGGTGAGGGCCAAGGTCGGAGAGTTCCGCGCGGCGGCGCTCATAGTAGGCATGGCGGCGGGGGTTCTCGGGGAACCAGCCGCGGAGCACCCGCATCTCCTGGGACAGGATTTCATGGATGCCCCAGAAGCAGGAGAAGGCGGCGGCGCCGATGATGGTGGACAGGACAAGTCCGTCCACGAAAAGGGACAGGGCGGCGAAAGCGAGGCCCGCCACCAGCAGGACCCACCAACTCTTCTTGCCCCAATGATATTCCATCTTGATGACGATGGGATGGCAGATTCCGATAATCAGGAATACGGCCGTCCCCACGATGATTCCATTCCAGTTCATACAAGGTCTTTTCTGATCCGGGTGCAAAGATAGCCCGGTTTTGCCGAAATCCCAACCGGAGACTGCCCTTTTGGCCACAAATGGGGATGGCGGGGCGGACGAATCCCCATTTGTGAGGATTGACCCGCCCCGGAGCGCGGCGTAATTTTGCACTGCCTTTCCGGACAGGCCTGGCGAGGCAGGACAGATGAAAAGACTTGTATCGATAGCGATGGCACTCCTCGCGGGGTGCGTGACCCTCTCCGCGCAGCGGCTCTCCGTCGGAGGATATGGCGAAGTGGCCCTCAGCCGCAACTTCTACAGCGACAACGTGTACCGCTATTCCACGGCGGGCGCCTATGCGAAGGACCCGGGCCACGGACGCTTCGACATCCCCCACGCCGTCATCTACCTCGGCTACGACTTCGGCAAGGGCTGGACGATGCAGACGGAGATCGAGTTCGAGCACACCGGCACCGGCGCCGCGGTCGAGAAGGAGTTCGAGGAAGCCGGCGAATGGGAGACCGAAATCGAGAAGGGCGGCGAGGTCGAACTGGAGCAGTTCTGGATCCAGAAGTCGTTCTTCCCGGAACTGAATGTCCGGATGGGCCATATCGTCGTTCCGGTCGGCGGGCTCAACAACGCCCACGAGCCGCTGAACTTCTTCAATGTCTACCGCCCCGAGGGGGAATACACCATCCTCCCCTCGACGTGGCACGACACCGGCATCAGCATCTGGGGACAGGCCGGACCCTGGCGCTACGAGGCCCAGGTCGTCGCCGGGCTGGACGCCTTCCTGTTCAACCGCGACAACTTCGTCAAGAACGGGGCCGGTTCCCCCTACGAATTCAAGGTGGCCAACAACTACGGCCTCGCCGCCCGTATCGACAACACGTCAGTGAAGGGTCTCCGGCTGGGCCTCAGCGGCTACTGGGGCAACAGCATGCACAACTCCTACCCCAACGACATGCAGACGACCGCCCGCCGCGAGGAGGACGGTACCTACACCATCACCGACAACAAGTACAAGTCCCTGAAAGGCCGTACCCTCATCGGGGCCTTCGATTTCGCCTACCGGGGACACGGCTGGATCGTCCGGGGCAACGCCGACTACGGCAGCCTCACCGACGCCTACGAGATCAGCCGCCTCAAGCGCAACGGCACGTCCAACAACGCCCCCTACCAGAAGAGTTTCGTCGGGAAGGGCGCCTATGCCGCGGGGCTGGAGGCCGGCTACGACCTCTTCGACCGGCTCGTCCCGGTCCGGGAGCAGCACCTGTACGTGTTCGCCCGCGGCGAGCGCTACGACTCCTTCCTCCCGGCCGACGGACAGACCGACTTCCCCTACACGGGACGGACCGTCGTCTCGGCCGGCATCAACTGGTTCCCGATTCCGGAGATCGCCGTCAAGTGCGAATACCTGCACCGGTTCCTCTCCGCCCAGTACAACGATGAACCCGCCGTCAACATCGGCATCGTCTACCAAGCGTTTTTCAAAAAATAGATAGCCATGAAAAAGATTTTCAAATTCCTCTCCGTGGCGGCTTTCGGCGCCGTCCTCCTCAACGCCTGCCAGAAAGACTCCTCCGGCAACACCGGCCTTTCCTCCGAAGAGAAGGAGATGAAGGCCATCGTGGACCAGTACGTCCCGAACGTCATCCAGACCATCTACGGCCACCTCGCCGACGAGACCCAGACCCTCTACGAACAACTCGACGCCCTCAAGGAAGCCTTCAAGGCCAATCCGGACCAGGTCAAGCAGGCCGACGTGGACCAGGTCTGCACCACCTTCCTCCAGGCCCGTGCCTATTGGGAGGCCTCGGAAGCCTTCCTCTACGGCGCCGCGACCGACTTCGGCATCGACCCCCATATCGACACCTGGCCGCTGAACCGCACCGACCTGGCCAACTCCTTGAGCAACAAATCCATCGTGGAAGCCCTCGACGAAGATGTCGCCGTCGGCAACGTCGGAGAATCCTCCCTCGGGTTCCACGGCATCGAGTTCATCCTCTTCCGGGAAGGGAAAAACCGCACCGTCGCCGCCCTGAAAGGCACCGAGACCGCTGCCGAATTCGCCGGCAAGGACGTGACCGGCCGCGAGGAACTGATCTTCGCCACCGCCGTCGCCGCCGACCTCCGCGACAAGTGCTTCCAACTCGAAGTGTCCTGGAACGAGGATGCTCCCGAGGACCATGTGGAACGGGTCGAGGAAGCCGAACTGCCCTGCACCCTCCGCAACGGCAACAGTTACGGCAAGGACATGCTCTCCGCCACCGAACCCGGTTCGACTTATGCGACCTTCCAGGAAGCCATCTCCTCCATCCTGGTGGACGGCTGCTCCAATATCGCCCAGGAAGTGGGCAACACCAAGATGGGCGAGGCCTTCCGCGGCGACGACCCCAACTACATCGAGTCGCCGTACTCCAAGAAGTCCTTCCAGGATTTCAAGGACAACATCCTCAGTTGCCAGTATTCTCTGTACGGGGCTTTCGAGGCGAAGTCGGCGGGAAGCCACTCCATCATGAAGTTCCTCCAGGACCATAACGCTGCGCAGGCGAAGGCCCTCCAGTCCACCCTGGAAGGCGCCCTCGCGGCCCTCGATGCCTGTCTCGCCACCGGCGTGGCCTTCGTGGACGCCCCGCAGGCTACCTATGTCGGCGAAGCCATCAATGCCATCAATGCCTTCGATGCGGAACTCAATAAGACCGCAGAGTGGGTCGTAAAACAATAATGCCATGAAAAGGATCCTCTGGACCATCGGCACCTGCGCCCTCCTGGCCGCCTGTACGGGAAACCGTGCGGACGGCCCGGTGGTTTCCCGGGAGACCGATGCCAACTATGTCGGACAGGCCGTCGGCAACTTCACGGCCGATGAATGGTATCCGGGCGGCACGCTCGGTACGACGATGAACGTCTCCCGCGGGTGCTACGAGGACGAGACCCCGGCCACCACGGCCCAGGGCCTCTCCGACGCTTTCAACCACGGCGAGATGTTCTTCGAGCGCAACGTGACCCTCGACACGCCGCCGTTCCGGGGCCTCGGCCCGGCCGCCGTGCGGAAGTCCTGCCTGGACTGCCACCCCGGCTACGGCCACGGCAAATGGCAGGACACCTATGTCGCCAACGACAGCCGTTCCTTCGGCAACGGCTACCTGCTGGTCGTCTACCAGGCGACCGGTGCGGCCAACAACCCCTACGGGACCGACGCCACCAACGACGGCCCGTATGTGGCCGAGGTGACCGGCATGCCGCAGACGATGGCGAACGAGCCGTTCCTGCCGCCCATCGACGAGAGCCAGATCACCATCAACTGGCATACCGTCAGCGCGATGCCGTCGGGCCTGCCCATGCAGTTCGCGGACGGGGAAACCTACTCGCTCATCTATCCGGAGGTGCTGATTCCGGAAAGCGCCTACAACACGGTCCCGACCCCGCACGCCACGGCCGCTGCGACGGGCACGACCGTCGCCTACCGCCTGGAATCCACCATCGGCGTCATCGGGTCGGGCATCATCGACGCCATCGACCAGGACGACATCCGGGAGCAGTACCGGGCCGAAGCGCCCTACGTGGAACTGAACCCGTCCTTCTGGGACAAGGAGGCAGACGACTTCGCCGCTTCGGCCTATTACCACAACTGGGCGGCCGGGACGCTCGGCGACGGCTACGACGCCGACGGGACGTTCTACGCAAGGGATACCTACCGCGACGGGAAACTCCTCAAGAAGTTCACCTATGCCATGACCCGCGGCACGCTGCAGGACGGCGCCGGTGCCAACGCCATCTGGAACATCACCAACGTGTCCCGTCCGGACCGTCCGTACCTGTACACGACCCGGGCCTGGGCCACGGCGATGTCGCAGAATGCCGATGTCATCGCGGCCATCCGCAGGCAGGGGACGGATTCGCCCTACTATGTGGATGTGGACAAGGACGGAACGGTGACCGATGCTGAGATTTCCGAAGCGGTGCTGGCCCTGCTCAGCCCCTCGACCCACCAGTTCGACAACCCATACCACAACTTCGAGCCGGAGATGTCCGCGGAAGAGTTCTATGACTTTATGGTCTGGCACCGCGGCCTCGCCATCCCCCGCGCCCGCAACCTCAACCAGAAGGACGTCCAGCGGGGCAAGGAACTCTTCCTGGAGATGGGCTGCGCCACCTGCCACCGTCCCAAGTGGGAGACCCGGGACGACAACTACTGGTCGCCGGCGATGAACGGCGGCAAGCCGCTGCCCCGCTATGCGCACCAGACCATCTATCCCTACTCCGACTTCATCCAGCACCGCCTCTACATGGCCAACGACATCCACGGGACCTGGTGCCGGACCACGCCGCTGTGGGGAAGGGGCCTCTCCCGGGCCAACACCGGCGCCGAGGACCGGCTGCACGACTGCCGCGCCCGCAACGTCGTCGAGGCCGTCATGTGGCACGGCTTCAGCAAGGAGAGCGACGCCTACCGGTCGGCCGAGCAGTTCTACCATCTCTCGAAGGAAGACCGCGACGCCGTCGTCCGCTTCATCGACTCGATCTGACACCCCGGCGCCCATGGAAAGACAGCGCTGGCTCAAATACCTTTCATGCTGCACGATGGCCGTCCTCATCCTCCTGATGATGGCGGCTACCGTGCTGGAAAAGCGCCTCGGGACGCCCGCCGCCTTCCGGTGGGTCTACCACAACCCCGCCTTCATCGCGCTCTGGGGCGTGGTGGCCGCAAGCGGCATCGCCTGGCTCCTCGCCCGAAGGGTGCAGCGGCACTTTGCCACCCTCCTGCTCCACCTGTCCTTCGCCGTCATCCTCGCGGGGGCCCTCACCACCTACCTCACCGGTGAAAAGGGGCGGGTCCATCTCCGGACCGGCGAACCGGTCGCCACCTTCGAGACCGAGGACGGCCGGGTCCGGGAACTCCCGTTCTCCCTCACGCTGGAGCGTTTCTCCGTCGAATACTACACCGGCTCACAGGCCGCTGCCGACTACCGCAGCGAGGTCTCCGTCCTTCCCGGCACGCCCCTTTCCATCTCCATGAACCACATCGGTAAGGCCGCCGGCTACCGGTTCTATCAGGCTGATTATGACGAAGACCTCCAGGGCAGCACCCTCTCCGTCACCCACGACCCGTGGGGCATCGGCATCACCTACACCGGCTATCTTCTGCTGCTTCTGTCGATGTTCGGTTTCTTCTTCCAGAAGGGTTCCCACTTCCGCACCGTCCTGCGGCAGGTCATCCAGGCCTCCGCCTTCGTCCTGGCCCTCGTCCTGCCGACTGGACTCCGGGCGCAGGAAAGCCGGCCGGAAGCCCTCCCCCGCCCGGTCGCCGATGCCTTCGGCGACCTCTATGTCTACTACAACGACCGTATCTGCCCGCTGGAGACCCTGGCCCGGGACTACTGCCTCAAGGCCTACGGCAAGGCCCGCTGGCACGGCTACGACGCCGTCCAGGTCGTCACCGGCTGGTTGTTCTATTACGATTCCTGGCAGGGGGTCCCGTTCAAGGTCAAGGCGCGGGACCGCGGCACCGCCAAGGAGGGCGAGAAGGAATTCATCCAGCGCTCCGTCGCCTCGGGGGACGCCCTCCGGCTCTATCCCGTCGCCGACGGGGACGGCACCGTCGCCTGGTTCAGCGCCGACGAGCCGCTGCCCGCCCACGTGTACGATGACTACGACCGCTGGGTCTTCATCCGCAAGGTGATGGATGTTGTGGAGACCGCCGTCCGCGCCGAAGACTGGGACGAAGTCGTCCGCATCGTCGGCAAGATCAAGGCCTACCAGGAAAAGACGGCCGCTTCCGTATTGCCGAGTCCTTCAAAAATCCGCGCCGAGCGAGCTTACAACCGGCTTTCACGGCCGATGGTCCCATTCATGGCCTCCCTGACGCTGGGCCTGGTACTCTTCGTGCTCATGGGCATCGGCCTGTCCCGGGGACGGAGAGCGCCCAGGCAGCTCCTGCCCGTCCTGGCGGCCGTCACCGCCCTCCTGTGGCTCTACCTGACCCTCGCCCTCGGCCTCCGGTGGTACGTATCCGGCCATGCGCCCTTCGCCGGGAGTTACAACGTGATGATGCTCATGGCGTGGCTCACCACCGTGGCCATGCTCCTTCTGTACCGCCGCTTCCCGATGGTCCAGCCCCTGGGCTTCATCCTGGCGGGCTTCACGATGCTCATGGCTTCCCTGTCCAGCGCCAACCCGCAGATCACGCACCTGATGCCGGTGCTCCAGTCTCCCCTGCTATCCCTCCACGTCCTGTCGATGATGATTTCCTACACCCTGTTCGGCCTCGTCGCGCTGAACGGTGGCATGGGCCTGGCCGTGCGTTCATCAGCCGCCACGCTGATGCTGCGCGAGGTCAGCCTCGTCATCCTGTACCCGGCCGTGTTCCTGCTCACCTTCGGAACCTTCCTCGGTGCGGTCTGGGCCAATATTTCCTGGGGCAGTTACTGGGCCTGGGACCCGAAGGAGACCTGGGCGCTCATCACCCTCCTCGTCTATGCGGCCGCCCTGCACGGCGGCTCCCTCCAGGCCTTCCGGCGTCCCCGCTTCTTCCACGCCTACACCCTCTGCGCCTTCCTCACCGTCCTCGTCACGTACTTCGGCGTCAACCTCCTTCTCGGCGGCCTCCACGCCTACGCTTGAGAAAGTCGGGAGGCACGCTTTCCACAATCGGCTCATTATCAAGGCTCCCCGAAAACCTCGACTCCCAACCCTTCGTTCAGGGAAAGGGGCGGGAGTCGATTATATTTATAAAGTATTATCTCTCAATTACTTCTAAGCACAATACACTCCAACCCAACTGCTCCGGCAGGAAATCACCCCGAGACAGGAAGGGAAAGGGTAGCGGTCCGGAGGCCAGGGGCCGATACATGCAGGTAGACGGTGCCAGGGGTTTCGGCAGACTGGACGAGGACAGTCAGGCGACCGTTGAAGGCATGCATGTGCGGCTCATGGAAAAGGTCGAGGCAGGTCGGGTCGCCGTTCGCCGCCGCCCGGAAAGTACCGGCACCGTTGACGGAAAAACGCACTTCCCGCCCGTCCAGCGGGCAGAGGGTACCGTCCTTGTCCACGACAGAGACGGTCACGTAGGCGAGGTCCCGGCCGTCCGCCCGCAGACCGGCCGAAGCCGTCTCCAGCACCAGATGGTGCGGCTTACCAGCCGTCCGGACCGAAGTGCTGTCCATCGCGACCCCGTTCCGGTAGGCTACAACCGAGATTTCCCCGGGCACATACGGCACATCCTCCCACATCAACCGGTAACGCGGTTCGACCGCCTCCCGCTGGTTCCCCCGGGTCAACGGGTAGTTCACCATCTTCGAGCGCCGTCCCTGCGAAACACCATTCACAAAAAGTTCGGCCTCGTCATAACTGGTATATACGAACACGGGAACCCGGTCGCCGCGCTTCCAGTTCCAATGCGGGAGAAGATGCAAGGTCTCGTCGCCACGGTTCCACACACTCCGGAACAGGTAATAGCGGTCTTTCGGCAGGGAGGCCAGGTCGATGATACCGAACATCGAACTGTGATTCGGCCAGGCATCCGTGTCGTAGGGACTCGGCTCGCCGAGGTAGTCGAAGCCCGTCCAGACGAACTGTCCGAGGGTCCACGGATAGTCGTCCGCCAGGGCGAAGTCGATGTCGGGAACATTCGACCAAGCGCAAGCGTCAAGGTCGTAGGCCGAGCACTGGTGGTCGGCGTCGCGGGCACTGAAACGTTTTTCCGCAGGCCGTTTGTAGACGCCCCGGGAACTGACAGTCGAGCCCGTCTCCGACCCGAGGATGAAGCCTTGCGGCAGCCGTTCGTACGCCTCCAGATACCGGAATGTCCGGTAGTTCAGCCCGGGAATGTCGATGACGGCCCCGAAGCCGTTCTCCAGGATGCAGGAGACCTGGTCCATGCCGCACGTTACCGGACGGGTCGGGTCCTCCCGGTGGCAGATGTCCTGCAGGAAGGCCGCCACCCGCCAGCCGTCGGGGCTGCACTGGGTCGGCACCTCGTTGCCGATGCTCCACAGCACCACCGACGGATGGTTGCGGTACTGGTGCAGCATGTTCACCATGTCCCGCTCCGCCCACTCGGCGAAATAGCGGTGGTAGCCGTTCTCGCACTTGGCGACGTCCCATTCATCGAACGGTTCCACCATCATCATCAGGCCCATCTCGTCGCAGAGGCGCACCAGTTCGGGAGCCGGCATGTTATGTGAAGTCCGCACGGCGTCGCAACCCATGTCTTTCAGCAGAGTCAACTGGTGCCGCAGTGCCGCCTCGTTCACGGCAGCACCGAGCGGGCCCAGATCGTGGTGGTTGCACACCCCCTGGAACTTGCGGGGCTCGCCGTTCAGGGAAAAACCTTTTTCCGGGATGAACGCGATGGAGCGGATGCCGAAGACGGTCTCGTAGGTGTCCGCCAACCGCTCCCCGACATACACGCGGGAACAGGCCTTGTACAGGGACGGATGCTCCGGCGACCAGCGCGCGGGCCGCTCCACCAGGAACTGCTGGACGAAGGACGTCCCCGCCCGTCCCGCCACAGCCCGCGAGGCCACGACCGAACCGGATGGGGCCAGGATATCGGTCTCCAGCCGCACCGCAAGCGAATCCGGACCGTCCAGACGGGTCTCCAGGCGCACCGAGGCGAATGCTTCTTCGACATGCGGGGTCGTCACATAGGTTCCCCACACCGGCACATGGACATCGTCGGTGAGCACCAGGTGCACGTTCCGGTACAGACCCGCCCCCGGATACCAGCGCGACGAGTTCGGCAGGTTCTCCAGCCGCACCGCCAGGACGTTCTCCCCGGATCGGACGGCATCGGTGACATCACAATGGAATGAATTGTAGCCGTAGGGCCAGAAGCAGACCTCCCGACCGTTGACCCACACCCGCGCCTCGCTCATGGCCCCGTCGAAGACGAGGGTCGCCCGCCGCCCCTGCGGGACCTCGAAGGTCCGCCGGTACCAGCCGCAGCCCACATAGGGCAGGCCGCCCGTCCGCCCGGTCTTGATGGAAGCGCTCGTCTCGAAATTCTGCGTCACGGCGACGTTCTGCAGGTCGTTGAGACGGCTGAACGGGCCGAAGACCGCCCAGTCGTGCGGCACCCGCACCGTCTCCCATGCCCCGTCGTCATACGCCGCCTCCGCCGCCCCGGAGACATCTCCCCGGTGGAATTTCCACCCCTTTTCCAGCAATACCTCACTCCGCTGCGCAAAGGCCGTCAGCGAAAACAATGCAACGGCAACCGCCGCCATGATTCGATAGAATGTCCGCATGAATCAAATGAATTAATTGACCATAAAAATAACCGGCCCCATTTTGGAACGTGCCGCCTGCGGCATATGAGCGGGAGGGGCCCAGCCGCCAGGCTGGGAGGGACGAGGACCCGAAGGGTCCGAAGGTGGAAAAATGGGGCCGGTTATTTTTATCCATTACCTATAAGTCAAGCCGAAGGTCCTGGTCGCCGACGAGGATGTGGTACTCGCCGGGCTCGACGAAGAGACGGCCGTCACCGTCGCGATAGCCGAGGTCGTGCAGCGGGTCCACCTCGAAGCGGTACACGACGGTCTCCCCCGCCTTCACCAGCTTCTTCTCGAAGAACTTCAATTCCTTCTCCGGACGGGTCACCACCGAACAATACGGGTCGCTGATGTACCATAGGACGGACTCCAGACCATCCCGGTCGCCAGTGTTGGTCACAGAGACCTCCACCGTGAACGGCGCATCCAGCGAAGCCGAACCGACGACATGCAGGTCGCCATAGGAATAGGACGTATAACTCAACCCGTGTCCAAACGGATAGAGCGGGTCGGAGGTGATGTCCTTGTAAAGTCCCTGCGTGCCCCGCCGCCCCGACTTATGCCGATTGTAATAGATGGGAACCTGGCCGGTGCTGTACGGAAAGGTGATGGCCAATCTGCCGGACGGGTTGATCCGGCCGCTCAGGATGCCTGCGAAGACGCAAGCCCCGTTGACACCCGGCTGCCACGTCTCCAAGATGGCATCTGAGAGCGGCTCAATCCGGTTCAGCTCCAGCGGACGGCCGTTGGTGAGCGTCACGACGACCGGTTTCCCAGTCTCCTTCAAGGCCGCCAGCAAGGCCTCCTGCCCGGCCGGAAGGGCGATGGAAGAACGCGACTGGTTCTCCCCGCTCCAATTCAGCATCTCTCCGAGGCAGAGGACCACGACATCGCTCCAGCGGGCCAGCTCGACCGCCTCGGCGAAACCCTCCGTGCTCTCCGCCCGGACCTTGCAGCCCTCGGCATAACGGACCTCCGCCTTCCCTGCAAATTCCCGCACCATCCCGTCCAGGAAGACCTCCACGTCCTCCGGTTCCGTATGGCCCTTCCAACTGCCCATGAGGTCCCAGGCGTTCTTCGCCAGCGGACCGACGACCGCGATCCGGGAGACATCCCGCAGCGGCAGCACCCCGTTATTCTTCAGCAGGACCATCGACTCGGCGGCCAGTTGCGAAGCCGTCTCCATCGCCTCCGGAAGGAAGAAACGCGAAGCCTCCGGAGACTCCGGCGTGTACGGGTTCTCGAACAGGCCCAGGCGGAACTTCACACGGAGCACCCGCCGGACAGCCTCGTCCACGACCGCCATCGGCACCTCGCCCGCCTCGACCAGGTCGGCCAGGAAGGTGTCATAGCCGTGCGACATCATGTCCATGTCCACCCCGGCGCAGAGGGCCGCCGCCGTCGCGCTGCGCAGGTCGGCGCAGTAACCCTGGTTGATCAACTGGCCGACCGCCCCCCAGTCGGAGACCATCAGGCCGTCGAAGCCCCAGGTGTCCCGCAGGACCTCGGTCAGCGTATAGCGGTTCGCCGAACCGGGGACGCCGCTGATGTCGTTGAATGAACTCATCAGCGACTGCGCGCCCGCCTCCAGCGACATCTGGTACGGCAGCAGGTAGGTATTCCACAAGGTCGGACGGGAGATTTCCGTATAAGTGTAGTCCCGGCCCGCCTCGGAGGCGCCGTAGCCCACATAATGCTTCAGGCAGGCCGCCACGGCGTCCTGCGACGCCAGTCCGGCCCCCTGGTAGCCCCGGACCGAGGCAGCCCCGAAGACGCCGTTCGCATACGGGTCCTCGCCATAACCCTCGGCCACCCGGCCCCAGCGCGGGTCGCGGGCCACGTCGATCATCGGCGAGAAGGTCCAGTCCACACCACTGCGGCGGGCCTCCCGGGCCGAATGGGCGCACATCCGCTCCACCAGCGCCGGATTCCACGAGCAGGCCTGACCGAGCGAAATCTGGTACAGGGTCTTGAATCCGTGGATATCATCATAGCCGAACAGGACCGGGATGCCCAACCGGGATTCCTCCACGGCCTTGCGCTGCATGGCATTGCGCAGCACCGGGTCCGTCCCGAAATAGATCAGCGAGCCGGTTTCCGCCGGGATATTCAGCACGGCCTCGCCGATGTTGTTGGCATTGTCGTTACGGCCGAGGGTGTACTGGTTCAGTTGCAGGACCTTCTCCGAGAGGGTCATCCGGCCCAGCAGGTCCTCGACCCGCAGCGCCTCGGGGGCCAGCGGGTTCTTGTACGCCGGTCCCGCATACTGCGGCAGGTCCGTCACCGCGTAGGGCTTCCGGCAGGCCGCATGGGCCGCCGCCTGGCAGACCGCCGCCACTTCCGGGGCGACGGAATCCGGATGGTAGGCATTGCCCGCGACACAGCGGCCCGAGATGGTCTCGAACCAGGCGCAGGCCGCCGTGTACCGGCCGTAATTCTTCTCCAGGTGATAACCGTCCCGGTTGAAGGTGTCGCCGAGGAAAGTGCCCCGGCCGTTCTGGATGGCCGTGCCCGCCGGGACGACGAGCCGCAGTCCCTCCGCCTTCGCCGCCTTCCGGCCCGCCTCCACGACGGCTTTGTACATCGCCGCCTGGTTGTTGCCGTAGTTCGGGAACTCCTTGTGTCCGGAATCCTGTGCATAGGCCCAGGTCTGGTACCACATCAGTTTCACGCCCTTCTTCGTATGAGAGCGGACATAGCCCACCAGGTTGTGCAGGTAGGGCTGGTAGGTCTCATAGAGGCCGGAGCGGCCGCTCTGCTGCTGGAAACTCACATAGTCCCAGGGCTCGTCGGCCAGGCCGCGGGCGAGCGTGAAGCCCGGCTGTTCGGTCTTGACGCCGCCGACCACCTTGCGGTAGCGGTAGTCCGGCAGGTCCTCCGCCCGGTTGCGGTCATGCCGCTCCAGGGAGCACCCGCCGATGTAGAGGTTGCCGATGACCACCGGAATCCCTTCCGCATCGAACAAGTCCCACAAGTATTGCTCCACCCCGTCCTGGGAGAAACTGTTCCCGATGGCGAGAATCCGCAAGGTGTCCTGCTGCGCAGGTCTGGCAAGGCAGCCGAGGGCCGCCGTGAAGGCCGCAAGGGCCAGAATGAACCGTTTCATCTATCGTTCGTTATAATATTCGTTCATCACATACCACGCCTTCTTCCGCTCCCCCCGGTCGGAGAGCACCCCCTTCCGGTTGAAGAAGCCCTGGTTCACCGGGTGCTGGCGGAAGGGGCTCAAGAAATCGTAGAGCACCCAGGGCGAGACTCCGGCGAGGTTCGGGATGTTCCCGAACATCACGAGGTTGTCGCGGTAGAGGGCCGCCTGGTAGTCCTCGCTCCAGGAAGAGGCCGTATCCGCGTCGCCATACACCCCCGCGCGGGCCTCGCAGCCGAACTCGGAAATCACCAGCGGCTTGTCCGGAAACACGTTCCAGCGCAGTTCGGCGGCAGGTTTCGGCCAAGGGGCATACCAGCCCATGTACTTGTTGATGCCGATGACATCCAACTGCCCCGCGAAGCCGTCCTCCATCCGGAACTCGTCCGCCTCGGGCCGGTAATATGCCACGTCGAATGCCGACGTGAAGAGCCGCGAACCGTCCAGCGAACGCCCGAGGGCGAGCAGGCGCGTCAGGAAGGCATCCCGCTCCGGGCCCGGCCGGGTTTCGTTGGAGATGCTCCAGAACCCGATGGCGCAGCGGTTGCGGTCCCGGCCTATCATCTCACGCAGGTAGGTCTCCGCCTTGTGCCAGGTCTCCTCCGAGGTGAAGTCGATGCCCTGCCAGAGCGGGATTTCCTCCCACACGAGCAGGCCCTTTTCCTCTGCCAGTCGCACAATATACTCATTTTGCGGATAATGTGCAAGCCGGATGGCGTTGCAGCCGAGTCCGACCGCCGCACCGACCAGGACCTCCGCATCCTCCGGGGAACACGCACGCCGCTGCTCCATCGGGATTTCCTCATGGAAGGAGATGCATTTCAGGAAGGTCGGCTCCCCGTTCACGAGAATCTTCGTCCCGTCCACGGCGATGTCACGGAAGCCGATCCGCTCGGTCACGGTGTCGGTCCCCGAGGAGACGGTGACCGCGTACAGGAAGGGCCTGAGCGGCTGCCAGCGGCGGAGTCCCTTGAGCCGGAACGAGCCCCGTGCCACGCCATCGGCGTCTGTCATCAGCGTCTGCCGGACCTTCAAGCCCGGGATGGAGACCGTGACAGGCTGCCCGGCCTCCGCCACCGACAACGTGATTTCGGCGAGGATGCGGTCCGGGACGCCCGGGGCGAGGCGGAAGAAATAGTCGGCGATATGGCGCTCCGGCACGTCCAGGAGCAGCACATCGCGGGTGATGCCGCCGTAGTTCCACCAGTCGAACCGGAGGGCCGGGATGGCGTCCGGACGGCGCCGGTTGTCCACCCGGACGGCCAGGAAATTGTCACCGTCCGCAAGCCGGTCCGTCACATCGGCCTGGAAAGGGGTGAAGGAGCCTTCATGGACCGCGACCCGATCTCCGTTGAGATACACGTCGCAGCGCTGGCTGACCCCGGCGAAATACAGGATCCGGCGGTGCCCGGCGCGGCGCTCCGCCTGGAAATGGCGGGCATACCACACCGTCCCTTCATACCAGCGCAGTTGCGGATCCTGGTGGTTCCAGTCGCCCGGAACATCGAGGGACAGGGCGCCGTCGTAGGAGTATTCGACAAAGTCGTCCCTGCCCGCCGGGCGGGCGTCGGTATAGAGCCGCTTGCCCTCGCCGACGTCGGAAGGGTCCAGGATAGCGGACCAGTTCCCGTTCAGGGAAAGCGCCTCGCGCCCGTACGGGTTCACGAGCAGGGACAGGAGGAGGAAGATCAGTTTCATGGCTGGAGGGTATAACGGTAGAGGACAAAGGCGTTTTCACGGGAGAGGTGGAAACGGACGGCACCGTCCGCCCCGACGTGGGCGACCCGGCGTTTCCCTTCCCCGAGGACCGGGACGAGCCGCACCCGGGCCCCTTCCGGGAGCCAGGTCGGCACGGCGTCATCCGGCGCGGAGGACTGTTCCCGGTAGATCAGCAGATAGCCGTCCCGCTCCCCCGTCATCGACTGGAAACCGGTCCAGGCCCGTCCGTCCGGTTCCGCCCCGACCGGCAGGATGACACCTGCATGGAAGTCCGCCATGACCCGGCGGTAGTCCCGCACCAGGCCGCCGAGGGAGAAGGCCTCCTCCGGCAGGTTGGATGCCTCCATCCAGGCCAGCGGCTGGGCCGCCATCGTCAGGGCGAACAGGTCGTCGAAACGGTAGCGGGACGGAGCGAACGGGTCGTCCGAGGGGTAGCGCCCGGCATTGCGCCAGGGATTCAGGAACTCGACCTGGAGCCGTTCGGCCGGCACATAGCGCGCCAGTTGCCAGAGGTTCCGCAGGGTCTGGTAAGGGTAATAGTTGCCCCAGTCAGTATAGCGGTTTTCAAGGAAAATGTTGCCGTATTCCCCGAAATAATGGTAGCCGGTCCGCCGGCCGGCCGTAACGTCGAGGTCGAAAAGAACAGCGTCGCCCGTCTCCGCCCGGACGGTGTCGAGCAGACGGCGCAGATTCTCCTCGGCCTTCCGGGAGGGAATCTGGAGGCCGTCGATCTTGAACACGCGGATGCCGTACTGCCGGTACAGGGCGACGAGGGCCGCCGCGTCGCGGGACCAGTCGGCGAAATCGTCCTGAACGCTCGGGTTGAACCACAGGCCGACCTCGATGCCGAGTTCCCGGGCCCGCTCCACGATGGGACCCAGGCCCCGCGGATATTTCACCGGATCGGGAACCCAGTAGTCCGGGTTGACCCAGATGTCCTTGAAGGAACCGCCCGCCGACTTGGAATTGGGGCTCCGTCCACTCTGCCAGCCGTCATCGATCTGGAAGTGGGTGATGCCGAGCCGGGCGGCCTTCTCCAGTTCCGCCAGGCAGAAGGCCTCGTCCACCTTGGCGTCCTGGCTCCGGTCGCCCCAGGTGTTCATCATCACCATCTCCTCCGCGGTCCGGACGGTCTTCTGGTAGGACCGCAGCGCCTTCAGGGCCGCTCCTTCTCCTGCGCCGAACACCCCGGTCACGCAGCCGTAGAGCCGGGTCCAGCCGTCCGGGGACACGTCCTCCGGCCCGATGCCGAGGCCCACGGCCTGGAACCGGCCGAAGTCCGTCGTGAAGTCCGAGCCGCCGTAGTGCAACTGGACGGACGAGCAGGGGGCCTCCTTCAAGAAGAAAAGGCCGCCGCCGTCGACGCCGTCCCGCAGGAAGAGCAGGTTGCCCCGCCAACCAGTCTTATGGAAAGAGATGAAGTCCTCTACATGGACAAGGTTGTTGCGCCAGTCGGTCACATCCCGGAACTCCACCGCCTTTCCATGCCAATGCTTCCCTTTGAAAGAAAGTTGGTCCAAGACGGCCTTCGAGACGGCCTGCGAGGCCATGTCGGCCTCGGATTCGATGTTCTTGCGGTCGGCCGCCGAGACGTCCGATCCGTCCGGTGCCGCCGCCAGGGTCCCGCGCAGCCAGGTATCGCACGCGATGGCGGGCACCTGTTCATAGATCCGGTATTCGCGCCGCACCTCCACCGGGCCGAGGGCATAGGTCACCCGGGCGAGGAGGTAGGCCGGGGCATGGGCGGACGCCGCGACCGGGACGGTCTCCAGCACGCCGCCGGCACCCCGGGCCTTCCCGAGGACGAAATCCGGCCGCAGCCCCTCGGTCCGGCGGGTCACGCCGGCCGCCTTGTCGGTGAGGGAGGCGGTCATGAGGTCGCCGTCGTTCCAGACGAAAGACCTCTCTATCAAGACATTGCCCAGCCGGAGGGTATCTCCCTCCAGCCGGGCATACGGTTGTGCGGACGTTGCGCCTCCGCAGAGGAGGGCAGCCACGATCAGCGTCTTTTGAATCATTTCAAGGCTTTTGGCGCCTCCAACGGCTTCTGCTCGTTGAAGCGCTGGTTATCGGGCAGGGGGCCTTCCACCGCGGCACCTTTCCGCATCAATTCCTGGAGTTCCGGGAGATGACGCTGGTAGACGGCCCGCGGAAGGACACCCTGCCGGTGGCAGATGGATGCGGCCATCCCGACGACCTCGCCCGCCATGCCGCAGGTGCGCATGACGCGGGTGGTGCCGAAGGCCACATGGGTCACGGAAATGTCCCGGCCCGCCATGAACAGGTTGTCCACATTGCGGGAATACAGGCAGCGGTACGGAACGGCCGCCGGGTAGATGCGGTTGTGGACCGTCCGGGTCTTGAACTCCTCGCCCGGGAAATACGGGGTGAGGTCCGGGTCGGGGAAATGCAGGTCGATGCTCCACGTGGTCGCGAAGGTCGCATCCTCATGGAAGACGCACTTGTCGATGTCGTCCTGCTTGTAGATGTAGTCGCCGAGGAGGCGCCGGGACTCCCGTTTGCCGGACACGTAGGCCACCCAGTCGAGGGCCCGCTCCGGGTAGAGGCCCAGGCGGTTCTTGAGGTAACTCCAGTTGGAGTAGATGACGGCGAGGCCGTAGTCGCGCACGTACTCGAACTCCGTCGTCATGTCGTGGAGCATCCCGGTCTCCCAGGTCCATTCGCCCATGGTGACGCGCTGGACATCCTCGTCGTTGAAATTCAGGCCGTAGTCGAAGACAGGGAAACGCGAGGGCTTGCCGGTATCCCGGGAATACCACTGGACCGAGGCGCCCAGGACGAAGCGGTCGGCCTCCTCGGGGGCGAGGGATTCGCCGAACTCGGCCTGTGCCTCGCGGCCGTAGCGGTAATCCGCCCCGGCGAGATAGCCGACGGTGCCGTCACCGGTGCAGTCCGCGAAGAGCGGGGCCTGGAGGCAGGTCTCCCCGGCGGTCTCGATGTTCCGGATGACGACCGAGGCGATGCGGCCGTCGTCCGCCGTCTGCACGGAGACGGCCCGGCTTGAAACGTAGAGGGTGACACCCGGCTCCGCGTCGATCCAGTCCTGTTTCTTCCCGTCCTCATAGTTCTCCGCAGGCTGGGCGTTGCCCCGCCGGGAATGGCCGAACTCGCGCTGCATCCGTCCGAGGGCCGGATAGGGCCCCACCTCGATGGTGCCGCCGAGATGGACCCGGATCTCCGCGCTGTTGTTGCCGCCGAGGACGGGCCGGTCGTTGATGAGGGCGACCTTCAGGCCCTGCCGGGCCGCTGTCACCGCCGCACACATGCCGGCGATGCCGCCGCCGACCACGACGAAATCATAGTCGACGGTCTGCTCCGGGAAGTCGGGCAGGCCGAGTTCCGCCCGACGGAAGGCCTCCAAGGCCTCCTTCTCCGTCGGCGGGGCCACAGCCTCCGTCGTCAGCCACACGGCGTCGCAGCGGCCTTCGAAGCCGGTCAGGTCGTGGAGGGACAGGACCGTCTCCCCCGCAGGGAGCGTCACGCTCCCGGCATATTGCCATTCCCATGCGTCTCCCTTGCTGCCGAGGACGGTCTTCAAGGTCTTCTTGCCGAGGCAGACCTGGAAACGGCCCGGGCCCTCTTGCCGGGACCAGGGCGAGGTCCAGTTGTAGGTCCGCACGTACACATGCCAGCGGCCCTTTTCGGGAATCGTCACGGTTGTGGAGGCGTCGGCCACCGGTACGCCCAGGCCGTGCGCCAGGAGGTACGGCGAACCCATCTCGTCCATGAACTGCTGGTCCAGCGACCAGCCGCCCTTGTCGGTGAAGGATTCGGCCTCGACCCAGAGGCCGGCGGCGGAGAGGGAAGGAAGCGCGGCCACGAGGCACGCAAGGAGAAGTACGGTTCTTTTCATGGTTCAGTCATTTCTATCTACGACAGGCGAAGGCCGGCCGGCACGTAACTCCCGCTGCAATTTCCAGGCCGGGA
>JAFUZO010000053.1 GCA_017476575.1 Bacteroidales bacterium
AGATGTTGGTTTTAACCTGCCTCGAATTGCATAGGTTGAACTATCCAAATATATGATAATCATTTGTTTACGAATGTGTATAGGCGTGCGCTCTTGACCGTACTGCTGACATGGAACGGGAAGGACAGGGTCCCGGTTGTTCGGCATATCGGAAGAATTCCGTATATTTGCAGTCCAAATCTGAGAACAATGGCAGAGAATAATACACTCCTGGAGAAGGTGCTGAGCCTGCAGGACAAATACAAGAAGCTGGAGGAGTCGCTGAGTGACCCTGCGGTCATTGCCGACATGAAGAAGTTCGTGCAGCTGAACAAGGATTACAAGGAACTCCAGCCGATCATCCAGGCCGGATGGGAATATAAGAAGATGGTCGACGACCTGGCCCAGGCCAAGGATATCCTCATCAACGAAAAAGACGAGGACCTGCGCGAGATGGCCCGGGACGAGATCACCGGCATCGAGCCGAAACTTCCGGATATGGAACAGAAGATCAAGCTGCTCCTGATTCCGGCCGATCCGGACGACGGCAAGAACGCTATGGTCGAGATCCGGGGCGGTACCGGCGGCGACGAAGCGGCCATCTTCGCCGGTGACCTTTTCCGCATGTACCAGCATTTTGCCGAACGTAAAGGTTGGAGGCTGGAGGTCTCCGACCAGGCTCCCGGTACGGCCGGCGGCTACAAGCAGATCGTCTTCAAACTCTCCTCCAACGAGGAGGGGGTCTATGGGATCATGAAGTACGAGTCGGGCGTGCACCGCGTCCAGCGGGTTCCGCAGACTGAGACCCAAGGCCGGATCCAGACCTCTGCCGCCTCGGTAGCCGTATTCCCGGAAGCTGGCGAGTTCGATGTCGAACTCAATCCGGCCGACATCCGCAAGGACCTCTTCTGTGCCTCCGGCCCGGGCGGGCAGGGCGTCAATACGACCTACTCCGCCGTTCGTCTCACCCATATCCCGTCCGGTCTTGTGGTCCAGTGCCAGGAGGAGCGTTCCCAGCTCAAGAACCTCGACCGGGCCATGGAAGAACTCCGTACCCGGCTCTACAATCTGGAACACCAGAAGTATCTTGATGGTATCGCGGCGAAGCGTAAGACCATGGTCTCCACGGGTGACCGCTCCGCCAAGATCCGTACCTACAACTACCCCCAGGGCCGCGTGACCGACCACAGGATCGGCTGGTCCATGTACAATCTGCCCGTCTTCATGGACGGTGACATCCAGGAGTGTATCGACCAGCTCCAGATTGCCGAGAACGCCGAGCGGCTGAAGGAGGCAGGCGAAGAATAAACATGAGGCTTCAGGGCAGAGGGGGCTGAACTTGCGGCCATCCGGCCCTGGAACCGGAAACCGATCAACCATGGAACGGAAAGAAGAAGGTCTGCAGGCGCTGGGCGCCAAGACCGAATACAAGGACGATTATGCCCCGGAGGTGCTGGAGACGTTCGTGAACAAACACCCCGGTAACGACTATTGGGTGCGGTTCAACTGCCCCGAGTTCACCACCCTGTGCCCCATCACCGGCCAACCGGATTTCGCCGAGATCCGCATCAGCTATGTGCCCGATGTCCGGATGGTCGAATCCAAGAGCCTCAAACTGTATTTGTTCAGTTTCCGCAACCACGGCGATTTTCATGAGGACTGTGTCAACACCATCATGAAGGACCTCATCGCCCTGATGGATCCCAAGTACATCGAAGTTTCCGGATTCTTCACGCCTCGTGGAGGCATCTCCATCTATCCATACGCCAACTATGGCCGTCCCGGCACCAAGTGGGAGCGTCTCGCCGGGCAGCGCTTCGCCTCCCACGAGTAGTTCCGGGAACAGTCCTGGTTATCATCCGGAGGCAGACAGTATTCCTGCCCGAGAGCCATTACCATCGACAAGAAAGGTCGGCAGGATGGGCAGAATCGTGCCCGTTTTCCTGCACGGACATTGATACGGTTCCCTCCGGTCGGAAAAAAAAGGAGAATTACCCGTCCGAATCCTCCGTCCGGTCTGTCGGGTCGGGAAAAGGGCCGGATTTCCGTCCGGATGGTTGGTAGGGGAGAGAGGCTTGTGAACCACCGCCATGCCGGCCGGACCGGGGTATCAGGTCTGGGCTTGGAAATGGCGTAGGACGTTGTCAGCGTAGGTCTTGGTGACAGGGATGGGGGCGATAGCCTCGCTGTCGAGGGTGAGTTCATAGCCGTTCTGGGTCTTCTGGAGGACCTTGACCTTCTCCATGTTGACGATGAACTTGCGGTGGCAGCGGATCAGTTTGGATCCGGCGAAACTGTCTTCCACGGTCTTGAGACGGCAGCGGAGCATGTAGGTCTGGAGAACACCTTTGTTGTCCGAATACCACACCTTGATATAATTGTCGTCCGATTCAACGTAATAGAGGTTGGCGCTCGAAACGGAGAGTTTGAGGACGCCGTTGTTGTCGAACAGGGTGAATTTCTGGATGTCCGAAACTTCGTCGGTGACGACATCCTGCATGTTCATCAGCCTGATGATCCGGTTCTGGTCGATGATGGTGAAGAACATGCCTGCGATGATATAGGGTACACCCAGGCAGATGAAGGCGTAGACCAGTGAATGCATGAAGATGGCGGCGGCATCCTGGTCTTCCGGCTGGGCGATGGAAACAGTGAACAGGGTGTACAGGATGCTGATGAGGATAATCTCGGCCATGCACCAGGCCGCATATTGCCAATAGGTCATCTGGAAGAGGTTCCGGGTCTTGTACATGACGACCTTGCTGATAATGATGATTGTGAGGGAGACGAGGGCGAACAGGGCGGTGAAGCCGAAGAAGGTGCTGTTGCCGAGGCGGAACCAGGCGTTGTAGGAGAACGGGATGCTCACGAGGAGGAACAGGACGGAGAATAGCGCGGCGAATGTCACCGTGCCTAGCAGCTGATATAATTCCCTCAGGTAACCTGGAAGGTATTTCTTGCTGTTTTCCTCCATTTTCCCCTTGTTCAAAGTGGACAAATGTAAGCATTTTTTTCGATGTAAAGAAAAGAATTTTCGCCCCGCATAGCCGGGATTCGCCCCATGCCTGTGCGACCTTCCACACGGGCGCGGACTTCGCCACAATTTTTTCGCAGGAGCGGAAATACCGGTTATTTTTGCACCGTACAAAACCGAAGCGTTATGAAAATCATAGGAACAGGCAGCGCCCTTCCGCGCAAAGTCGTGACCAACGACGACCTTTCGCAGTTTCTCGATACATCTGACGAATGGATCTTTCCCCGGACGGGGATCCGGACCCGCCATGTCATCACGGACGAAAAACTCGAAGACCTCGGTATGGCGGCGGCATGCGCGGCCATCGCCCAGTCCGGCCTCCAGGTCGGGGATATCGACATGTTCATCTGCTCCAACGTGGTGAACGAATACCTGACCCCGGGATTGAGCTGTATCATTGCGGCCGGCATCGGGCTCCGGTGTCCCTGCATCGACATCAATTGCGCCTGTCCCGGCTTCATCTATGCCATGGACATCGCAGATACCTATATCGCCGCCGGCAGGGCCCGCAACGTCCTTGTCGTCTGTGCAGAGGAACCGACCCGCATGACCTCCTGGGAGGACCGTTCGACCTGCGTCTTGTTCGGGGACGGGGCCGGCGCAGCGGTGTTCACGGCGGGCGACAATGTCAAAGGCATCAAGTTGAATGCGGAGCCTTCTGTCGACAAGATCTGGCAGTACCGTCCGCTCGAACCGACACCCTATGTGCGGAAGACGGAGACGAATGTCCCGCTCCAGATGAACGGTCGTGAAGTGTTCCGCTTTGCCGTGACGACTTCGGTCCGCGACATCAATGAAATCCTTGCCAAGGAAGGCATGACGGCTTCCGATGTGGACTATTTCATGATCCACCAGGCCAACATGCGCATCATCGAAGGCATCCGCGGACGGCTGGGTGTGCCTGAGGAGAAATTCCCGACCAACATCCAGGACCACGGCAACTCCTCCTCGGCCTCCTGCCCGATCCTCCTCGATGAATGTAACCGGAAGGGTCTGTTCAAAAAGGGCGACAAGATCGTTTTCAGCGCCTTCGGGGCGGGACTCCTCTCTGCCGTCGCCCTGATGGAGTGGTAGTTTCTGAAAAATTGTTATATTTGCAAAATTGCAGTAAGAAACCGGAAAAAAATTACCTGCTTCAAAAGCGACATTTGCCCGGAATAGGGTCGCGAAGCGACAGGAGCGTTGAAGCAAGTTATTTTTTGCCCATCACTAAAGGACTGTTATGATAAAAAGTGTAATCTGCGATATTCTCGGCATCGAAAAGCCGATCTTCCAGGGCGGAATGGCCTGGATCGCCGATGCGGACCTCGCCGCTGCCGTCTCCAATGCTGGCGGTCTCGGCCTGATTTCCTCCATCAACTATGGAACCGAAGCTGTCCGGACCGAAATCCGGAAGGCGAAGACGCTGACAGACAAGCCGTTCGGTGTCAATATCATGCTGGCGGCCCCGAATGCGGCCGACATTGCCGCCCTCGTTGTCGAAGAGGGCGTGAAAATCGTTACCACCGGAGCCGGGTCTCCAGCTCCTTACATGGAGCGGTGGCTTGCGGCCGGCATCAAGGTCATCCCTGTCGTCGCCTCCGTCGCCTACGCCCTCAAGATGCAGGAGCTGGGTGCAACCGCGGTCGTCGCGGAAGGAGCCGAGTCCGGAGGGCATGTCGGTGACATCCATACGATGGCCCTGGTGCCCCAGATCATCGATGCGGTCTCGATTCCGGTCCTGGCGGCCGGCGGCATCTTCGACGGACGCGGCGCTGCCGCCATGTTTCTCATGGGAGCCTGCGGCGTGCAGGTCGGGACGCGCTTCCTGATTGCGGACGAGTGCCATGTCCACGATGTCTACAAGGACCGCCTCATCAAGGCTTCCGACGTCGGCACCATGGTTACCGGCAAATCCCTGGGCGACGCCGTGCGCAGCCTCAAGACGCCGTTTGCCAAGAAGTTTGCGAAGATGGAGGCCGACCCCGACGTCACTGCCGACGAAGTACGCGCCTTCGGAACCGGTTCCATGCGCAAGGCCGTCTTCGACGGAGACCTTTCCGGCGGCAGTTTCCTGGCCGGCGAAGTGGCCGGCATGATTACCCGCCGGGAGACGGCGGCCGACATTGTCAACGATATTATCGGCGGGGCGGAAAGGCTGCTTGCCGGTGCCCCCAACCTAATTGTATAAAATGGAAACAAAGAGAGTAGTTATCACCGGTATGGGTGTCATCTCCTCCGTGGGAAACGATGTCCCTACCTTCTGGAAGAACCTCCTCGACGGCGTGTGCGGAATCGATTATGTGGACGACTTCCAGGGAACCGACCTTCCGGTCACCATTGCAGGTAAAGTAAAGGATTTCAATCCGGAGCAATACGGGATGGACAAGCCGTTCATCCGCAAACAGGACAAGTTCTGCCAGTACGGGATGGCGGCCGCCTTCCAGGCTATGGCAGATGCCTCTCTCCACGCCGAAGGCGAGGAGCAGAACATCGATCCGTTCCGCCTCGGCGTGTATGTCGGGTCTGGTATCGGCGGTTTCGAGGTCCAGATCCGCGAGACCGCCAAGATGCTGGAAGACCCTTCCGGCAAATGGGTGTCCCCCCTGTTCATCCCGACCATGATCTCCAACATCGCGGCCGGCCATATCGCGATCAAACACCAGGCTAAGGGGCCGTGTCTTGACATCGTGACGGCCTGTGCCACCTCCTCCCACTGTATCGGCGAAGCGTTCCGGGCCATCCGCCACGGATACGCCGATGCCATCATCGCCGGAGGGTGCGAGAATGCCACCGTCCCGCTCGGTGTCGCCGGCTTTGCCAACGCGAAAGCCCTGACCCGTGCCGAAAATCCCAAATACGCCTCTCTGCCGTTCAACAAGAACCGCCAGGGCTTCGTCATGGGAGACGGTGCCGCCGTACTCATCCTCGAGGAATTGGAGCACGCCAAGGCGCGCGGTGCCAAGATTTATGGTGAGATGGTCGGCTACGGCAACACTTGCGACGCCTACCATGCTACCGCCCCGCGTCCGGACGGTTCGACCCAGGCCCGTGCCATCCGCCAAGCCTTGGAGGAAGCCGGTTTCGACGAGACCCGGGACAACCTCTATATCAATGCCCACGGCACCGGTACGCATCTGAATGATGTGGCCGAGACCATCGCCTACAAGGTCGCCCTTGGTGACTTTGCCTACAAAGCCCATATCAGCTCGATCAAGTCCATGACCGGACACATGTTCGGCGCTGCAGGGGCCGCAGAGGCCATCGCCACCATCCTCGCCTTGCAGGACGGCATCATCCCGCCGACGATCAACCTCGACTGCCCGGATCCGGAGTGCGACCTCGATTACACCCCGAACGTCGCCGTGCGGAGCGAGATCACCCTCGGCATTTCCGACTCTCTCGGATTCGGCGGTCATGACGCCTGCGTCGCCTTCCGCCGCTATCAGTAAAATTATGAATAGAGAAGAAATCCAACAACACATTCCCCACCGGCCGCCGATGCTGCTCGTGGACGAAGTCTCCCTGGACGAGAACGGGATTGCCCATGGCAAGTACCGCATCCGGGACGACGAGTTTTTCACGAGGGGGCATTTTCCCGGCAATCCGGTGGTGCCTGGCGTTGTCCTTTGCGAAATCATGGCCCAGAGCTGCACGATGCTGATGATGGATGACATCCCCGACAACGACACTTTCTACCGGGCCATCGACGATGTGAAGTTCAAGAACGTAGTCCGTCCAGGCGACCTTTGCGAAATTACCGCACGGATGATCGATAAGAAGGCCGGCCTCTATTTTGCAGAGGCGAAACTTGAAGTCGGCGGCAAGCTTTGCTGCCGTGGCAAACTGACTTTCGCCTTGGTCCCGAAACAAGGCTGACCTGCCACCTGTCCAGGAGGATCCCGTCTTGGTTGGTGAAGCCTGGAAAAATGACAGTCCGTCCACGGAATCATCTGATTCCATGGACGGATTTCCTTTTGCAGAGGCAGTATCCCCGGATGAAGCTCCGCAGGCTTGGATCCCTTTCCTGCGTTGCAGGCCCGAGCCGATGGTTGCCGTGGGTGGCACGTTGCAGCCTACTTCTTCCGGCGGGTGCGGCGGGATTCGCGGATGCGGTAGGCAGTCTCGACCATGAGCTGGTCCTGGTAGCAGCCGCGGGCCGCAAGGAAGTTGGAGATGGCGATGACGAGCGGAAAGATGACCGTCCAGTTGAACGTGACCTCCTGCATGGAGAAATACAGGAAGGCGAGCCATCCTTGGGCTCCGAGGGCGACGAGGCCGGAGAGTACCGAGAGGCGCATCTGGAGGATACGGACCTTGAAGGCGACGAGCGCTACGGCAATCATGGCGGCAACCAGGCCCAGGAGGATGCCGAAGTACGGCTTCTGTAGGGCCAGATAGGTCACCGGTTCTCCACCCCCGTCGGGGATATAGGCGTCACCGGAGAGAAGCACCGCCACAAGGACGGCTGAAATCGCAAGATATAGGGTCTGGATTCTCTGCCACATGGTTTCAAACGTTTCTGCAAAGGTAACAATATTCTCCGAATCCACCAGCTTGCTTTTATCGACGGAATTCGCTATTTTTGTCTTTTATTGAACTAAATGACCAATTGCTATGAGAATCCCTGAATCTGAACTGATCATCAATGGAGACGGTTCCGCATTCCATATCCATCTGAAACCGGAAGAATTGGCGGACAACGTCATCCTCGTCGGTGACCCGGGCCGGGTCGACATGGTAGCTGAATACCTGGAGGACATCGAATTCCGCCATGCCTCCCGCGAGTTCGTCTCCGTGACGGGCCGGCGCAACGGCAGGCGCATCACCGTCCTGTCCCACGGCATCGGCCCCGATAACATTGACATCGTCATGACGGAACTGGACGCCCTCGCCAACGTAGACTTTGCCACCCGCGAAGTCAAGCCGGAGCACAAGCGCCTCAATATCCTGCGCATCGGCACGTCCGGTGCCCTCCATGCCGACATCCCGCTGGGTTCCTACATCCTGTCCCATATCTCGGTGGGCTTCGACGGAGTCATGAACTGGTACGGCAACCGGGAGAAGGTGACCATCCCGGCCGTCGAAGAGGCTTTCAAGGAGCACATGCATTGGGAGAAGACCCTGCCCTCGCCGTATTTCGTAAAGGCATCCCCCAAGATCATCGACCTGATGAAGGATGTGACCATCCAGGGCGTAACCATCTCCGCGCCGGGCTTCTACGGGCCGCAGGGCCGGGTTGTCCGCGTCCCGCTCGCCATGCCCGACATGTTGGAGAACATCGAATCCTTCCGTTTCGAGGCCGACGGCAAGCCGTACCGTATCACCAACTTCGAGATGGAGAGCGCTCCGTTGGCCGGTCTCGCTGCCCATCTCGGCCACGATGCCTGCACAGTGTGCTGCGTTATCGCCAACCGCTACCTCCAGAGTTCCAACCCGGACTACAAGCCGGCCATCCGGCGCCTCGTCGGACTCTGCGTCGAGCGGATCTCGCAACTCTGAGACCGATAAGATTCTTCACTTTGTTCAGAATGACAGCCTCGTGTTATTCTGAGGCAGGTTCACCTGCCGAAGAATCTACTATCGGTATCTAATAGAGGCTGTCCAGCGTAGCAGCTTCCCAGCGTGGGACGGACGGGTCGTCGACGTAGACATCGACGATGCGCAGCCACCCTTCCATGATGTTCTTCTCCAGAAATTCCTTCTGGACTGGCCACAGGGCGAAATAGTTGTCCGCGATGTCGTGCTGGTGCTCATGATAGCGGTAGACGCAGTAGGGATAGCCGTTCTTCTTGTAGAGTGCGGCCAGGACATCGGTGCCCCACAGGCCCAGGTTCAGCACCTGGGTCTTGCGGTATTGGACCGTGTTGTCGGCGGTGCCGTGCATGAGGAGGGTGGGACAGGGGGCCCGCTTGTATTTCGGTGTGCCATGCTTGCCGACGATGGCGCCCGCGAAAGAGATGAGGCCCTTGAAGTTGAATCCTTCCGGCAGGACGGCGGCGTAAGGGTCCTGGTTGCAGATGGAAAGTTCTGCTGCCAGAGAGACGATGGCGCCTGAGGAGTTGCCTGCCAGGACGATGTTCTCCGGGTCGATACCGAGGGCATCCTGGTTGGCAATGATATATTCCACGGCGGAGAAGAGGTCCTCGACACCCATGTATTCGGCCTTGATGGTGTTCAGGGCGGTCTTGATCTGGCCGATGGGCCCGAAGTCCATCTTCACGCCCTTCAGGCCGAAGCGATAGTCGATGGTGATGACCTTGTAGCCGTTCTCGTTGAGGGTTTTGAACCACGGGAAATAGCGCTCGCTGGACCGGTAGCCGCCGACGAAGCCGCCGCCGTGGACGAATAAGAGGGTCGGCTTGGTGATGCTTTTGTGGGTCAGTTCTGCGTCCGGGACCGGGTCGTACACATCCAGATAAAGGTCGCATGTGTCGCGCTGTGCGTACATGTAGGTGCCGGTCAGGTTCTGCGCCCCGGCGGAAAGGCAGAGGAATGCGGTCAACACCGCGGTCATCAATCTGTTCATGGCTGCAAATTTAATAAATATACTCAGAGATGCCATTCCCAGCCCGTGTTTTTCCCGAAAATCACACCTTGGTCCTGGCCGCCATCCACAAAAAAGGATAGAAACACGGATGGAAAGCACCTGCCAAAATGGCGGGATGAAGACGGGGCGCGATTGTTGATTGTCAGGGAAATTGATTATTTTTGTATAACTTTACCCTGACATTATGCAGATACAGATATCAGAACAACTCAACGGGATCATCAAGTATGCCCGGGAGGAGGCAATGCGGACCGGCAGCTACGGCATCGGTCCGGACCACCTGTTCCTCGGCATCATCCGCCACGAAGAGAACAGCGCCTTCCGGGTGCTCCAGGGGCTGGGGATGGAACCGGCCCGCCTGAAGGAGTTCATCGACGGACGCATCTTCACCAATGAGACGATCCCCTATTCTGAAATCGACCATATCAACTTCTCGCGTCAGGCGCAGAATGTGCTGAGTATCACAGTGATGGAAGCTACCCGGCTGAAGAGTCCCGAAGCGGGGGCCCACCACCTGCTGCTGGCGTTGTGCCGTACGACCGAGAGCTATGGCCAGGCCTGTCTCCGGGCCAACGGCATCGACTACGGCCGGCTCCTTGCCTATATGGAGGACGAAGGGTTGCTGCAGCTCCGTCCGAAGGAACAGCAGGCCGCCCAGGCAGACGATGAAGAGCCAGAGGGCCCCGGTGCCCCCAAGAAGGAAGTGGATATCGAGGAATTCGGCTATGACCTGACGAAGGCGGCCCGGGAAGGAAAACTGGACCCGGTCGTCGGGCGCGATACGGAAATCGCCCGTGTCATCGAAATCCTGGGACGTCGTAAGAAGAACAATCCCATGCTCATCGGCGAGCCGGGTGTCGGCAAGTCTGCCATCATGGAAGGTATCGCCCTCCGCATCGCCTCCGGCGACATCTCTCCCGCCCTTGCCAAAAAGCGGATCATCTCGCTGGACATCGCCTCGGTGGTGGCCGGTACGAAGTATCGCGGCGACTTCGAAAAACGCCTCAAGTCCATTATCAAGGAAGCGCAGGACAACCCGGATCTCATCCTGTTCATCGACGAGTTCCATACCATCGTCGGGGCGGGGGGCGCCTCGGGCAGCCTGGACGCGGCCAACATGCTCAAGCCGGCCCTCGCCCGCGGCGAAATCCAGTGCGTCGGTGCGACGACCATGGACGAATTCACCAAGATCGTGGAGAAGGACGGAGCCCTTGACCGGCGGTTCCAGAAGATTGTCGTGGAACCGACTGACGTGAAGCAGTCCATCGAGATCCTGCAACAGTTGAAGCCGCATTACGAAGCGTTCCACCACATCACCTACACCGACGACGCCGTCGAGGCCGCCGTGCGGCTGACCGACCGGTACATCACCGACAAGTCCCTGCCGGACAAGGCCATCGATGCCCTGGACGAAGCCGGTTCCATGGTGCGGCTTTCTCTGGCGAAGAAGAAGGGCCGTGCCGACGTCGTCGATGCGGAAGATATCGCCTCCGTCGTCTCCAAGATGACCGGCATCCCGGTCAAAAAGGTCGCCGAATCCGAGGGCAACCGCATCCTCAAGATGAAAAAGCGCCTCCAGGAGAGTATCATCGGCCAGGATGAGGCCATCGACACCGTCGTGCGGGCCATCCGGCGCAACCGGGCCGGTCTCAAAGACCCGAACCGTCCGATCGGTACCTTCCTTTTCTTCGGCCCGACCGGCGTGGGCAAGACCCAGCTGGCGCGCTCCCTGGCGGAATACCTGTTCGACAGCGAAGACAACATGGTCCGCATCGACATGAGTGAATACATGGAGAAATTCAGTGTATCACGCCTCATCGGTGCGCCTCCGGGCTATGTGGGCTATGAAGAAGGAGGCCAGCTTTCCGAGCGGGTCCGGCGCAAGCCCTATTGCGTCGTCCTGCTGGACGAAATCGAAAAGGCTCATCCGGATATCTTCAACCTGCTTCTCCAGGTGATGGACGAAGGACGTCTCACCGACTCGAACGGACGCGTGGTGGATTTCAAGAATACCCTGGTCATCATGACTTCCAACGTGGGGAGCCGGGAAGTGGAAGAATACGGCACGGGCATCGGTTTCACCACTGCCTCGAAGAATGTCACGGCCGACCGGAAGAGTGTTGTCGCCAAGGCTGTCCGGAAAGCGTTTCCTCCGGAGTTCATCAACCGGGTGGACGAACAGGTCTACTTCAATTCCCTTTCCAAGGAGGACATCGAGGCTATCATCGACATCGAACTGAAAGACTTGAAGGCGCGGGCCCTGGAAGCCGGTTATAAGGTCACTGTGACGCCGGCTGCCAAGCATTTTGTCGCTGATGCGGGTTATGATCCCGCATACGGGGCGCGGCCGCTGAAACGGGCTGTCACCAAGTTCATCGAGGACCCTGTCTCCGAGTTCATCATCTCCGACCGCATCCTTGTCTCGCGCCGCAAGGCGGCCGGCGAGGTCAGGACGCTGAAAGTGGGCCTGTCCGAGAACAAGGAGAGCATCGCCGTCACCCTCAAAGAGTCGTGATATCTTCGAGTTCGAGTCCGAGGTCGTCGATCATGTCCCTGAGGGCCTGGAAAGAGATGTCGGAAGAGATGAAGGAGCCGAGGGCGTTGATATTGAAGTCAGTGTTTCTCATGGCACATTTCTTTTAATTGCTGGGACAAAGGTACGGCTACCTTGGGCCAAACTGCTGTACATTTGAACAAAATATGAAAAAATCTGTGATTTTCGACCTGGACGGGACCCTGCTTGATACCGTGGAGGACCTGGGCCATGCCACGAACCATGCCTTGAAGGGTTGCGGTTTCCCCGAACGTCCCGTTCCGGACTATTATAGGCTGGCAGGTCGCGGCATCATGAACATGTTCCGCGGCGCTGTCCCCGACGGGAGGGCCGACGAGGAGACGCTCGCCCGGATCAAAGGACTCTTCCTGGCTTGGTACGACGTGCACATGTGTGACCGCACCCATCCTTATCCGGACATTCCGGAACTCCTGCGCACCCTCATGGCGAGGGGCATCCATATTTCGCTTGCTTCCAACAAGTACCAGGCCGGCGCCGAGAAGATTGTCACCCACTTCTTCCCGGACATCCTCTTCGATCCCGTCCTCGGCCAGCGGGATGGATTCCCGATCAAGCCGGATCCGGCCATTGTGGACCGCTGCATCACCGCGGCCGGCGTCACGAAGGATGAAGTCCTCTACGTCGGGGATTCCGACGTGGACATGCAGACCGGCCTCAATGCCGGTGTGAACACCGTCGGCGTCACCTGGGGCTTCCGTTCCCGCGCCGAACTCGAGACCTTCCATCCCTTCGCCATCGTCGACACCGCCTCCGACCTCGCCCGCCTCATCCTGTAGGGTATCCTCCTGTCCACATTTCCGGCTGATTTCCTGGACGGACTGGGGAATGACCCGTGCGTTGGGATAATTCGATAAAAATCGCTATATTTGCATGTTTATAGTAAAAGCGAAAAGTCAATGGATAACAACGAGCAGAAGAATCTGATGGAGGAACCGGAATCTGCCGGCTTCATCCAGCAGGTGGAGATCGACCACGAGATGCGGACTGCATATATCGACTACTCGATGTCCGTCATCGTGTCCCGCGCCCTCCCCGATGTGAGGGATGGTCTGAAACCGGTGCAGCGCCGCGTGCTGTACGGCATGAACGAGATGGGCGTGAAATATACCGGGCAGACCAAGAAGTCGGCCCGTATCGTCGGCGACGTCATGGGTAAGTACCATCCGCACGGCGATTCCAGCGTGTACGATGCCATGGTCCGGCTGGGCCAGAACTGGAACCAGCGCTACCCCCTGGTCTGGGGACAGGGCAACTTCGGCTCTATGGACGGCGATTCTCCGGCCGCCATGCGTTACACCGAGGCCAAGCTCGAGAAGATGTCCGAAGATGTCCTCGGCGACATGGACAAGGATACGGTCGACATGACCCTGAACTTCGACGACACCCTCCAGGAACCGACGGTCGTGCCGACCAAGGCCCCGCTCCTGCTCCTGAACGGTGCGTCCGGTATCGCTGTCGGTATGGCGACGAACATGGCCCCGCACAACCTCGGCGAGTGCTGCGACGCCATCTGCGCCTACATCGACAATCCCGGGATCACCACCGAGGAACTCATGCAATATATCAAAGGTCCGGATTTCCCGACCGGCGGCATCATCATGGGCCGCAGCGGCATCAAGGAGGCCTACGAGACGGGCCGCGGCCGCGTGGTGGTCCGCTCCAAGACAGACATCGAGGTCGACGACAAGGGGCGCGAGACGATCGTCGTGAGCGAGATTCCCTACATGGTCAACAAGCGCGAGATGATCGAGAAGATCGCCCAGATGGCCGAGGAGAAGAAGATCGAGGGCATCTCCTATATCAATGACGAATCTTCCCGCGAGGGCATCCGAGTCATCATCCGCCTCAAGCAGGGGGTCAACTCCTCCGTCGTGCTGAACACCCTGTTCAAGTACACTCCGCTCCAGTCCAGCTTTTCGTTCAACAACGTCGCCCTCGTCAAGGGACGTCCGCGGACCCTCTCCCTGAAGGAGATCATCCAGAATTTCGTAGACTTCCGCCATGAGGTTGTCGTACGCCGCACCCGGTTCGACCTGGACAAGGCCCAGAAGCGGGCCCACATCCTCGAGGGCCTCCTCAAGGCCATGGACATCATCGACGAGATCGTCCACATCATCCGTTACGAGACCAAGAGCATCGAGGAGGCGAAGCAGATGCTGATGGAGCGTTACGCCTTCTCCGAGGTCCAGGCCGCTGCCATCGTCGAAATGCGTCTCCGCCAGCTGGTCGGCTTGGAACGGGAGAAACTCCAGGCCGAGTACGACGAACTCATGAAGTTCATCGCCCGGTGCAACGAAATCCTCGCGAGCGTCGAGGAGCAGCTCGGCATCGTCAAGGCCGAGACCCGCGAGCTCAAGGAGAAGTACGGTGACCCCCGCCGCACCGAGATCACCCTCGCCGAGGACGAATTCAACCCCGAGGACTTCTATGCCGACGAGGACCAGGTCATCACCATCTCCCATCTCGGCTACATCAAGCGCACCCCGCTCACCGAGTTCCGCACCCAGAACCGTGGCGGCGTAGGTATCAAGGCCAGTGCCACCCGCGACGCCGACTTCATCGAGCACATCTACATCGCGAACACCCATTCGACGATGCTGCTCTTCACCCAGAAAGGCCGCTGCTACTGGCTCAAGGTCTATGAGATTCCGGAGGGCAACCGTTCCTCCAAGGGTCGGGCAGTGCAGAACATCATCTCCATCGATGCCGACGACAAGATCAAGGCCTATATCAACGTCAAGACCCTCAAAGATGAGGAATTCGTGAACAGCAACTATATCATGATGGTCACCCGCAAAGGTGTCGTCAAGAAGACCTCCCTCGAAGCCTATTCCCGTCCGCGCACGAACGGCGTCAACGCCATCAACATCCGCGAGGACGACGAATTGCTGGAGGCCATCCTGACCAACGGCCGTTGCAACATCATGATCGCCGCCCACAACGGCCGTTGCGTCCGCTTCGACGAGGAGGAAGCCCGTCCGCTCGGCAGGACCTCCACCGGCGTGCGTGGCATCAATCTTGATGAAGGTGATCATGTAATCGGTGTCGTGAGCCAGGATCCCGGCGCCGAAGATGCAACCCGGCGCCAGGTGCTTGTCGTCTCCGAGAACGGCTTCGGCAAGCGTTCCGAACCGTTGGAATACCGGCAGACTGCCCGTGGCGCGAAGGGGGTCCGCACCTTGAACATCACGGAGAAGACCGGTAAGCTCGTGGCCATCAAGAACGTCACTGACGAGGACGATCTGATGATCATCAACCGCTCCGGTCTGACCATCCGGATGCCGGTCTCTACCATCCGTATCGCCGGCCGGGCCACCCAGGGCGTCAAACTGGTGAGCATCCGTGAGGGTGATGCCATCGCCGCCGTCTCGGTCGTCGCCCACAGCGAGGAAGAAGAAAGCCAGGCCGCCGAGAACCAGGAACAAGAAAATAACTAATCAACCTCTCATAGTCATGAAAAAGATTCTTCTTGCCCTTGCACTCCTTGCCTCGATGCAGGTGATGAATGCACAGATCAAGTCCGATGCCGACATCCAGAAGGCCATCGAGAAGGCGGAGGCAACCGCCAACGACGCCAAGAAGGGTGCAAAGCCGGCCGCATGGCTCAAGCTCGGCCAGGCGTACCTCAATGCTTACAACAACCCGACGGCCAACATTACCTCCGGTATCGACAAGGCGACCTTCGCCCTGATGGCCGGAGAGAAACCGGTCACGACCGAGATGGTCGAGATCGAAGGCCAGTCCTTCGAGAAGCAGGTCCTTTCCCATGCCAATGTCTACTTCAACCAGAACGGCCAGCTGGCCCTCACGGAAGTGACGAAGCCCTCCTACCCGGGCGATGCGCTCGCCAAGGCCGCCGATGCCTATGTGACCGCCTACCAGAAGGGTGCGAAGGCCAAGGATGTCGATGCCCAACTCCAGACCATCGTTTCCAACTATTACAACGATGCGTTCAACGCCTATACTTTCGGCGACCTGGCGAAGGCCAGTGAACTGTTCGGCAAGGCGGCCGAAGTGTCCATGACCGAGCCCAGTTCCAAGATCGATACCAACGCCGTCTACAACACCGCCTTCACCGCCGTCGGTGCCAAGCAGTACGACCGGGCCCGCGAGTACTACAACAAGTGCCTTGAACTCGGTTACACCTCTGATGGTTCGGTCTATGCCGCCCTCTCCGACTGTGCTTTGGCCGCCCAGGACACCCTGGCCGCCAAGAACTACCTGGCCGAAGGCCTGAAGCAGTACCCGGACAATTCCGCCATCCTCACCAACCTCATCAACCTCTATCTCAACATCAACGAGGATCCGGCCAAGATCGTCGAGCTCCTGGACGAGGCCAAGAAGCAGATGCCGGACAACGCGTCCCTCTACTATGTGGAAGGCAACATCTACCGAGACCTCAAGAACTATGATGCCGCCATCGCCGCCTATCGCAAGGCCTCCGAGATCGACCCGAACTACGAATGGGGCTATTTCGGCGAAGGAATCATCTGGATGAACAAGGCCGTCGACATCAATGAGGAGGCCAACGCCCTCCCGTACAACGAATACAAGAAGTTCGACGAGCTCCAGAAGCAGGTCTATGACTGCTTCAAGGAGGCCATCCCTGCTCTCGAGAAGTGCTATGAGATGACGCAGAACGCCGACCTCAAGGAACTTACGGCGGACAACCTCAAACGGGTCTACTTCAACCTGCGCAACCAGGGCGCCGAGTACAAAGAAGCTTACGAGAAATACAACGCTATCCTCGGCGGCGAGTAATAGACTTATGAGGCTGGCCAAAAAGTAGATTCTTCGGCAGGTGAACCTGCCTCAGAATGACACGAGACTGTCCTTCTGAACAAAGTGAAGAATCTTTTTGGTCTTGGAATGATGATTTTGAAGGTTTCATGGGCAGAATCCTCCGATTTTGCCCATGAATTCCTTATATTTGCAGCATGAGAAGATGGTTGGTCATCCTGTCCGCCTTCCTGATGGCGGGACCGGTCCCGGGGCAGCGGCTGCCGGGGCGGTATGTGCCGGCACCGTTGGAGTCGTTGCGGCCGATGCGCTTCGAGCTGATGCCGCAACAGCCCGATACGGTTTCCATCTTCATCGTCGGGGACATCATGAGCCACCAGGCAATGACCCGCAGCGCCTTCCGGGACGGCGGAGCTGACTACTCCACCTTCTTCCGCCACCTTGAAGGGCGGATTGCCGGAGCCGACCTTGCCGTCGGCAACATGGAGTTCCCGCTGGCCGGAGTCCCGTATACCGGATACCCCTCTTTTTCAGGGCCGGATGAATATGCACGGTATCTGTCGGACATCGGTTTCGACATCCTCCTGACCGCCAACAACCATATTCTCGACAAGGGAGTCGAAGGACTCCGGCGTACCGTCGGGGTGCTGGACGGCCTGGAAGGGGAGGGCCGCCTGCTGTATACCGGCATCGCAGCGAATGCGGCCGAGGACACGCTCCGCTATCCGCTCATGGTCGCCGTCAAAGGTGTCCGCATCGCCCTTCTCAACTTCACCTACGGCACCAACACCGGGGCTTCGACCCGTTGGCCCAAAGTCAACCGCTTGCGTCGCGATGAAATCCGGGAAGCCCTTGGACGGGCCAGGAAGGCCGATTTCGTGCTGGCCTTCCCGCATTGGGGCATCGAGTACCAGCATCACCATTCGGCCGACCAGGAAGACCTGGCCCGGTTCCTCCTTGAAAACGGGGTAGATGCCGTCATCGGAGCCCATCCCCATGTCGTACAGGACCGGCAGTCCGTCGGCGGCGCCCCCGTCCTCTATTCCCTAGGCAATGCGGTCTCCAACCAGAACGACTTGCCGGCACGCCTGGAACTGGCCGTCACCCTCCGCATCGTGATTCCGTATGAGGCAGAACCTTACCTGCTGGAACCTGCCGTCGAATACCTCTGGTGCACCAAGCCGGGTATGCTGGAGGACTCCTACGCGACGGTCCCGGTCCGGGACTTCCTCGGCCGGAAAGAACAGTGGAGACGGCCGGAGGACTATGACGACATGGCCCGGACCTATGAGAAAGTGAGCAACATAACCGGAATATATGAAGAAAACGATCCAGCTGGAAACCATCGACCCTATTGAGATCTACGGGGCCGGCAACAAGATTCTCTCCGAATTCTGCACCTATTTCCCGCACTTGAAAGTCGTGGCCCGGGGCAACGAACTGATCTTGGACGGCGGAGAAAGCGACATTTCAGAATTCCAGATCCGTCTCGGAGAACTGATCGAACGCCGCCGCCACAAGATGAACCTGACGATATATGATGTGGAAGACATTTTCGACGGGGAGAGTTCCGCCGACAAGTTCCGCCTCAGCGGCGACGCCATCATCGTCCACGGGACAGACGGCAAGCCCATCCGCGCCCGCAACCGTACCCAGCAGGAACTCGTCAAGGCCTATTTCGACAACGATTTAGTCTTCGCCGTCGGCCCGGCAGGTACCGGAAAGACCTATATCGCCATCGCCCTGGCTGTCCGGGCCCTCAAGAACCGGGAGGTCCGGCGGATTATCCTCACCCGTCCCGCTGTCGAGGCCGGGGAGCGCCTGGGTTTCCTTCCTGGCGACCTCAAGGACAAGTTGGACCCTTATCTCCAGCCCCTTTACGACGCGCTGGAGGACATGATTCCCTCCCGGAAACTCCAGGAGTTCATGTCTGATGGCACCATCCAGATCGCCCCGTTGGCCTATATGCGCGGACGGACCCTGGACCGGGCCTGCGTCATCCTCGACGAGGCTCAGAATACCAACCTCGGCCAGCTCAAGATGTTCCTCACGCGCATGGGCGCCAGTGCCAAGTTCATCGTCACCGGCGACGCCACCCAGATCGACCTGCCCCGGCGGAGTGATTCGGGCCTGCTGGCCGGCATCCATCTGCTGAAGGATCTCAAGGGCGTCGCGACCATCACTTTCACCAGCGACGACATTGTCCGGCATCCGCTCGTGACCAAGATCGTCCGCGCCTTCGACGGTCTCGCCGAAAATTCCATGATTTCGGAACCATAATTTTGCGGGCCTCCGAAAAACCGTTAAATTTGCAGTTTAGAGATATGTAAAAATGACCTGCTTCAAAAGCGACATCTGCCCGGAATAGAGATACCCCAAAAATCACAGATTTCCGGGGCCCCGGGGTCTCGAAGCGACAGAGGGCGTTGAGCCGGGTTATTTTTATCGATACCTTGAGGTTAAATGATGAAGAAGTCTGTCATACTTTTCCTTTCCCTGACGGTGGTGCTCTCGGGCGGATGTGATTTCGCCCGGAAGGTGGCGGGCCGGCCGACGGCTGCCGAACTGGAGGCGAAGCGGGTGGCCATCGCCGCAGCCGAGGAGGCCCGGCATCAGGCCCGGTTGGATTCCCTGCGCCGTGTGGAGCAAGAGATGGCCGATTCCCTGGCTGCCCTGGAGGCCCGCCTGCTGGATTCCCTGTCCCAGGTCAAGGGCACCATCCTGAACCCTTCCAAGCTGGGTGGACTCTATACCACCAAATTAGAGACCCGTTACTGTATTGTCGTGGGGGCCTTCCGCACCCGCTCCTACGCTGAACGCAAGCTCCAGCGGTGCAACGAGGCCGGCTACACGGCCACCATCATCAGTTTCCGCAACGGTCTGCTGGCCGTTGCCGTCTGCCCCTCCGACAGCCTGGACGAGACACTGCGCAAATTGCGCGAACTGCGTGGGAACGGCATCTGTCCTGCGGACGGCTGGATCCTTGTCAATGCGTGATATGAAGAAGTTCCTTTCCCTCGTAGCTGTCCTGTTTCCAGGCCTTATGCTTTCCGCCCAGTTCCGGACGGGAGCGGCGTATGACGACTTGTATGACAGCGAGACGGTCCATGCTCTCAAGCAGCATGTCTCCATCCTGGCCTCCGCCGGGATGGAAGGCCGGAAGGCCGGTTCGGAAGGGGAGAAGGCCGCCGCAGAATATGTCGCTTCCGTCCTGGATGCGGCCGGCATCGACCTGGTCTCCCCGTCCTCGGGCGAGGAGTTCGGCGTCACATCCGGAGCGGATACCCTGACTTCCCGCAACGTCGTCGGCTTCCTGCCAGGTTGGGACAAGTCCCTCAAAGACCATTATATCGTCATTGGTGCCCGCCTGGACAACCTCGGCAGCGACACCTACCTTCTGGATGGCGAGCCGGTCCGCCGCATCTATTACGGGGCGAATGGCGACGCCTCCGGTCTGGCCATGCTCCTGGAACTCGCCGCGAAGATGTCCACCAACCGCGTCCTGCTCCGCCGCAGCGTCCTGTTCGTGGCCTTCGGCGCTTCGCGGGAGACGCTGGCCGGCTCCTGGTATTTCCTCAACCGGTCGTTCTCCGATGCGGACCGGATCGATGCCATGATCAACCTGGACATGCTGGGCACGGGATCCTCCGGTCTGTATGCCTACACTTCCTCCAACGAGGATATGAACCAGATTGTCCGGACCCTGAAAGGGGAACTGCTGCCGATGGATGCCGCCCTCACCACCGAAGAGCCCTATCCTTCCGACCACCGTGCCTTCTATGACCGGGAGATTCCCTCCGTCCTGTTCACGACCGGGCGCTATCCTGAGCATGATACGGGCCGCGACAGCTACGATATCGTCGATTTCGGGGCGATGGAGAAGGAGTTGGAATACATCTACAGCTATGCCGTCGCCCTCTGCAACGGACCGCGTCCGCTGTTCCGTCCGGGAGAGCGGAAGGAGGCGGTCCCGGGCACCGTGTCGTTCAGCGATGTCGATGTCAAGCCGATGTTCCTGACCTCCAGCGACCCGCGCGTCTTCCTGGAAAAATGGGTCTACCAATACCTGAAATATCCGAAATATGCCCTCGAGAACGGCATCCAGGGGCGTGTGATGGTGGATTTCATCATCGACGAGAAGGGCAATGTGCAGGATGTGAAGGTGTCCCGCGGGGTGCATGTGTCGCTGGATGAGGAGGCGGTGCGGGTCATCTCCGCCTCGCCGAAATGGCGACCGGGACGGCATCGGGGCAAGAAGGTCAAGGTCGCGGTGACCCTGCCGGTCGAATTCCGCCTGCAGAAGAAGTCGGACGGGTCGTTCGGTATCAATGGATATAAACTGAAGTAAGCATATGGATTACGATTTCATTGAAATTGAGAAGAAGTGGCAGGCCTGGTGGGCGGAGCACAAGACGTACAAGGCGGAGCCGGACACGACGAAACCGAAATACTATGTCCTCGACATGTTCCCGTATCCCTCCGGGGCGGGCCTGCATGTCGGACACCCGCTGGGATATATCGCCAGCGATATCTTTTCCCGCTACAAGCGGCTGAAGGGCTTCAACGTCCTCCACCCGATGGGATACGACGCCTTCGGGCTCCCGGCCGAGCAGTATGCCATCCAGACCGGCCAGCACCCCGAGAAGACCACCCACCAGAATGTGGCCCGCTACCGGGAGCAGCTGGACCGGATCGGCTTCTCCTACGACTGGGACCGTGAATTCCGCACCTCCGATCCGGATTATTACAAATGGACCCAGTGGGCCTTCCTCCAGATGTTCGGCTCCTGGTACGACAACGGCCTCCAGAAGGCCCGGCCCATCGCAGAACTGGAAGCGGCCTTCGCCGAAGGCGGCTCTGCGGCCGTCGATGCAGCCAACAACGACGCGCCTGTCTTCACGGCCGACGAGTGGACCGGTTTCACGGAGAAGGAGAAAGCCGATATCTTGATGCACTACCGCATCGCCTACCAGGGCGAATCGACGGTCAACTGGTGCCCGGCCCTCGGGACAGTCCTCGCCAACGACGAGGTCAAGGACGGCTATTCCGAGCGGGGCGGATACCCTGTGTTCCAGAAGAAGATGACGCAGTGGCAGCTCCGGGTCTCGGCCTATGCGGGCCGGCTCCTCGAAGGATTGGACCGGCTCGACTGGACCGACTCCTTGAAGGAGATGCAGCGCAACTGGATCGGCAAGTCCCAGGGTGCCGAGATGGTGTTCAAGGTGACCTGTGACGGGAAGCAGCATGACGTGACCATCTTCACGACCCGGGCCGACACGGTGTTCGGCGTCACCTTCATGGTCCTTGCTCCCGAGAGCGAATGGGTGGAGAAACTGACTTCCGCCTCGCAGAAGGAGGCCGTGGCGGCCTATCTGGAGCAGGTCAAGAAGAAGACCGAGCGCGAGCGCATCGCCGGCAAGGCCGTGACCGGCGTCTTCTCCGGCTCCTATGCCCTGAACCCGTTGACCGGAGCGGAAGTGCCGGTGTGGATTTCCGAATATGTGCTCGCAGGATATGGCACGGGTGCCATCATGGCAGTTCCCGCCCACGACAGCCGAGATTATGCCTTTGCGAAGAAGTTCGACCTTCCCGTCATCCCGCTCATCGAGGGCGCCGATGTGTCAGAGGACAGTTTCGACGCCAAGGAAGGCGTCATGATGAACTCCGGCTTCCTGGACGGCCTCACGGTGAAGGAGGCGATCCCCGCCGCCATCGACTATATCGAGGCGAACGGCCTTGGACACCGGAAGGTGAACTACCGTATCCGCGACGCCATCTTCTCCCGCCAGCGTTACTGGGGTGAGCCCTTCCCCATCTATTTCAAGGACGGCATCGCAACTCCGCTCCCGACGGAGGAACTGCCGCTGACCCTGCCGGAAATCAACGAGTACAAGCCGACCGAGGCCGGGGAACCGCCGCTGGCCCGCGCCAAGGACTGGACGTACGGCGGCTATCCGTTGGAAACGAGCACGATGCCGGGCTTCGCGGGCTCCAGCGCCTACTATCTGCGCTACATGGATCCGCACAACGACAAGGCCCTCGTCAGCCCTGAGGCGGACGGGTACTGGCGCAACGTGGACCTCTACATCGGTGGCACCGAGCATGCAACGGGACACCTGATATACAGCCGTTTCTGGAACAAGTTCCTCTATGACCTCGGCTATGTCTGCGAGGACGAACCGTTCCGCAAGCTGATCAACCAGGGAATGATCCAGGGCCGGTCCAACTTCGTCTACCGGATAGTGAATACCAATACCTTCGTCTCCTTCGGCCTCAAGGACCGCTATGAGACGACCGAGATCCATGTCGACGTCAACATCGTCCGGAACGACCGGCTGGACATCGAGGCCTTCAAGCGCTGGCGCCCGGAATATGAGCATGCGGAATTCATCCTCGAGGACGGGGAATATGTCTGCGGGTGGGCCATTGAGAAGATGTCCAAGTCGATGTACAATGTCGTCAATCCGGACTATGTCTGCAACACCTATGGCGCCGACACGCTGCGGCTCTACGAGATGTTCCTCGGTCCGATCGAGCAGGCCAAGCCCTGGAGCACGGATGGCATCGACGGCGTGAACCGCTTCCTCAAGAGGTTCTGGCGCCTGTTCTGGGACCGCGACACGTGGCTTGTGACCGACGGGGAGCCGACCCGGGCCGAGCTCAAGACCCTCCACAAGTTGATCGGAAAGGAACAGGAGGATATCGAGAACTTCTCCTACAACACGACCGTTTCCGCATTCATGATCGCCTTGAATGAACTCCAGGGCTGCTCGAAGCGGGCCGTGCTGGAGCCGCTGCTGATCCTTCTGTCGCCGTTCGCCCCGCATATCGCTGAGGAACTGTGGCACCAGCTGGGCCATGAGGATTCCATCGTCTATGCCGCATTTCCGGAATACCGCCCCGAGTATACCGTGGACTCCAGCATCAAATACCCGGTATCGTTCAACGGCAAGACCCGGTTCTTCCTGGAGGTGCCTGCGTCTGCGACACCTGCCGAGGTGGAGGCGCAGGTACGGAGCCACGGACTGACGCCGAAGTATGTCGGAGACCTCTCCATCGCCAAGATGATTGTGGTTCCGGGCCGGATTGTCAATGTCGTCTTGAAGAAATAGCCATGCTGAGAAAGGTTTCGTCCATCATCTGGGACTACTTCCTGATTGCCGTAGGTGTTTTCATCTACGTGGTGGCCTGGACCTCCTTCATGCTGCCGCAGGGGATGGTCAGCGGGGGATTGACCGGAGCCTGTGCCATCTTGTCGATGGCGACCGGTGTCCCGGTGGATATCTATTATATCACGATCAACGCCCTCCTGATCATCCTCGCCACATTCGTCCTCGGACGGAGTTTCGGATTCAAGACCATCTATGCCATCCTCGTCGCCACGATCCTGCTGCGGGTGCTGGGCAGCGATACGTTCAACTTCATGAAATCCCTTCCGGGCGAGTTCTTCTACGTGGAGGACCGGGCCCTGGTCCCGATCATCGGCGGCCTCCTGGAGGCCATCGGCATCGGCCTGATCTTCCAGCGGGGTGCCAGCACCGGCGGAACGGATATCCTGGCCCTCATCATCAACAAGTTCTGGCCGGTCTCGCCGGGAAAGGTGTTCCTGTACAGCGACCTGGTCATCATCGCCACGATCCTGTTGATTCCGGGGCACACCTTCTCGGATGTGATCTACGGCTATATCGCCATGTTGGTCTTCTCGCTCGGGGTGGACTATGTCCTGATGGGACGCAAGTCCACCGTCCAGGTGCTGATCTTCTCCGAGCGGTATGCCGAGATTGCCGACCACATCAACAAGGCTCTGGATCGGGGCGTGACCGCCCTCAACGCTGTCGGATGGTATTCCAAGGCCGACAGGAAAGTCCTGCTGGTGATGGTGCGCAAGTACCAGCTCAGCGAGGTTACCCGGGCGGTCAAGGCCATCGACTCGAAGGCCTTTGTCTCGGTCGCCCCGGCCAATGACGTATACGGGGAAGGATTCGATGTCATCAAGACCGGTATCCAACGTAAAAAGAAATCCTGATATGCCACCTCTCGCAAAAAGTTCCTGGACCATCGTCAAGGAGTGGGCCCTCGTCACCCTCGGCATCCTCGTCTATGTGACCGGATGGTCCATCTTCCTGATTCCGAACAACCTCGTAGGCGGGGGTGTCTCGGGCATCAGCTCCATCATCCAATATGCCACGGCCGGGCATATCCAGATGGGTTATACCTATTTCGTCATCAACGCCCTGCTTCTTGTCGCGGCCTTCATCATCCTCGGCATGGGTTTCGGTGCCAAGACCATCTATGCCATCCTGCTGGCCTCCATCGGGCTCCGCTTCCTGCCGGGCCTGATTCCGGTGGAAATCATCCAGACCCTGGCGATCCAGAACGGCAAGCTGATGTCCACCCTGATCGGGGGCATCATGGCCGGTATCGGTATCGGCATGTCCATCTCCAACGGCGGATCGACCGGCGGGACGGATATCATCGCCATCATCTACACCAAGTACCGCAATGTCTCTCCGGGCAAGGTGATCCTCTACCTGGACTTCGTCATCATCCTGTCCTCCCTGCTGGTGCCTTCCGTGGTCCCCGACCTGGATCCGGAGACCGGCAAGGCCCTGACCGGCCCCGATGGCGCACCGCTGTCGCATCTGATGCCGTTCTCGGAGAAGGTCACGACCGTGGTCTACGGCCTCATCCTCGTGACGGTCAACGGCTACGTCATCGACATGTACCTGTCCGGATCGAAACAGAGTGTCCAGCTGTTCATCCTGTCCAAGAAGTACGCCGAGATTGCCGATGCCATCACGCATGACCTCCACCGGGGTGTCACCGTCCTGGACGGCAAGGGCTGGTATACGCAGGCGACGACCGAAGTGTTGATGGTCATCACCCGCAAGAACGATCTCAACCTTCTGCTTCGCTATATCAAGGCCATCGACCAGGAAGCCTTCCTCTCCGTCTCCTCGGTGAACGGCGTCTACGGCCGCGGCTTCGATACCATCAAAGGGAAGTAGCGCAGGCCCCTTTCTTCCGTGCCGGGCATAAACGGTGTGATTATGAAGATTGTTCTGATCCTGTTTATTGCTCTGGCTTTCCTTGTCGGAGTATATCTGCTGGCCCGGGGCCATAAGGACAGTCCGTTGCCCGACCCCGCGCCCCCTTCCGGTTCCGGAAGCGGCACCTCTCCTGCAACCCATGGCTCAGTGGCGATCGATCAGTTCCTGTACGACAGGTGTTGCAGATATATGGCGGAGCGGAGACCTTTCCTGGTGGAATCTTTCTCGCTGGGCGATCTTGCCGCTGCGCTGTACACGAACAAAGTGTATCTCTCCAAGACCATCAACCATTTCTCGGGCAAGCATTTCCGGCAGTATGTGAACCATTACCGGGTGATGTATGCCATGGAAATTTTCCGGAACGATATGCGACTCAAGGTCAACGAGCTGGCCGATCTGTCCGGATTCCATTCCTCGACCACCTTCAACTCGGCGTTCAAGGCGGTCATGGACGAATCTCCGAGCACCTGGTGCGCACGGTTGAGGATGAAGAGATACGGCAAGAAGACCAAGTAGTATTCCTGTCCGGTACGGATGACGGCCGTCCCAGGCTTCGGCCTGGGGCGGTTTGTCAATCTATTTTCCAGGAGGCAGGAAGCGGCGCAGTCATGTCGACGGGTGTCTTCCGGACAGGGTGGATGAAGTGGATGCTGCGTGCATGGAGAGAGATGCCGCCGTCGCGGTTGGAGCGGGGGGCACCATACTTGAGGTCCCCTTTGATCGGGCAGCCGATATGGGCGAGTTGGCAGCGGATCTGGTGATGGCGCCCGGTGAGGAGCTCCACCTCCACGAGATGGTAGCGCTCCGTGCTCTTCAGGAAGGTATAGCAGAGTTCTGCCTTCTTGGCTCCGGGCTGCGCCTCTTTGACGATGTACGACTTGTTCAGCTTCTCGTTGCGGACCATCCAGTCGGTGAGGGTGGCGGATTCCGTGGCCGGCTTCGCGCAGCAAAGCGCCCAATAAGTCTTGTGCACCGCGCCCGTACGGAACATCTCGGCGAGTCGTTCCAGGGCTTTCGAGGTCTTGGCCAGCAGCACGATGCCGCTCACCGGGCGGTCCAGACGGTGGGGAACACCCATGAACACCGCTCCAGGCTTGGCATCCCGCTGTGCGATGAATGCTTTCAATGTCTCGGAGACCGGCTCGTCTCCCGTCTTGTCTCCCTGCACGATTTCCCCGGCCTTCTTGTCGAACATCAGGATATGGTTGTCCTCATACAGGATCCGTCCCTGGATGTCCCTGTATTCCGCTTCGCTGAGCTGTCTGTACGTCATGGCTGTCATGATTTTCTGCAAAGATAGTGACATTTTGTCAGAAACGGGCAGCTGGCACGAAGTTCGTTGAAGTGGGGACGTCGCCCATGGCGGGCGGCAGGTATTGATAACAGGAACAAGTAAAAAACAGCATATCATGGGAAAGATCATCGGAATCGACCTTGGAACCACGAACTCATGCGTGGCCGTGATGGAAGGCAACCAGCCGACCGTCATCATCAACAATGAAGGACAGCGCACCACCCCGTCCGTGGTGGCATTCACCGACGGCGGCGAGCGCAAGATCGGCAACCCGGCCAAGCGCCAGGCCATCACCAACCCGAACAACACCATCTTCTCCATCAAGCGGTTCATGGGCGAGACTTATGACCAGGTGGGCAAGGAAGTGGAGCGGATGCCGTACAAGGTCGTCCGCGGCGAGAACAACACCCCGCGTGTCGACATCAACGGCAAGCTCTATACCCCGCAGGAAATCTCTGCGATGATCCTCCAGAAAATGAAGAAGACGGCGGAAGACTATCTCCGCCAGGATGTGACCGAGGCGGTCATCACCGTTCCCGCCTATTTCTCCGACTCCCAGCGCCAGGCGACCAAGGAGGCTGGCCGTATCGCGGGGCTCGACGTGAAGCGCATCATCAATGAACCGACGGCAGCGGCCCTGGCTTATGGCCTCGACAAGAAGGATAAGGACATGAAAGTCGCAGTCTATGACCTTGGCGGTGGTACCTTCGATATCTCCATCCTCCAGCTCGGCGGCGGCGTATTCGAAGTGCTCTCCACCAACGGCGACACCCACCTCGGCGGTGACGACTTCGACCAGGTCATCATCGACTGGCTCGCATCCGAGTTCGCCTCCGAGAACGGCGGCATCGACCTCAAGAAGGACCCGATGGCCCTCCAGCGTCTGAAAGAGGCCGCCGAGAAGGCCAAGATCGAGCTCTCCAACCAGACCTCCACGGAAATCAACCTTCCGTACATCATGCCGGTCGACGGGATTCCGAAGCATCTGGTGAAGACCCTTACGCGCTCCAAGTTCGAGCAGTTGTCCGACAATCTGTTCCAGCGTTCCATCGAGCCGTGCCGCAAGGCCCTCGCGGATGCCCACCTCAACCCTTCCGACATCGACGAAGTCCTCCTCGTAGGCGGCTCCACCCGTATCCCTTATGTTCAGGAGCTCGTGAAGAACTTCTTCGGCAAGGAACCCAACAAGAGCGTCAATCCGGATGAGGTCGTCGCCATCGGTGCCGCCATCCAGGGCGGTGTCCTCACCGGCGAGCTGCACAACGAGAATATCCTCCTGCTGGATGTCACCCCGCTGTCCCTCGGCATCGAGACCCTCGGTGGCGTCATGACCAAGCTGATCGAGTCCAATACGACCATCCCGGCCCGCAAGTCCCAGGTCTTCTCGACCGCGGCCGACAACCAGCCTTCCGTCGAGATCCGTGTCCTCCAGGGCGAGCGTCCGATGGCCAAGGACAACAAGCAGATCGCCATCTACCACCTCGACGGTATCGCCCCGGCCCCGCGTGCCATCCCGCAGATCGAAGTGACCTTCGACATCGACGCCAACGGTATCCTCAACGTCTCCGCGACCGACAAGGCGACCGGCAAGGAGCAGCATATCCGCATCGAGGCTTCTTCCGGCCTTTCCGACGATGAGATCCAGCGCATGCGGGACGAGGCCAAGGCCAACGAGGCCGCCGACAAGGCCGAGAAGGAGCGCATCGACAAGATCAACAACGCCGACGCCCTCACCTTCCAGGCCGAGAAGTTCCTCAAGGACAACGGAGACAAAGTCCCCTCCGACATCAAGGGCGAGGTCGAGAGCAACGTGAACCTCCTGAAGGAGGCGGTCAAGGCCCAGAATATCGCGGACATCGACCGCTATTCCGAGGCGCTGAACAAGGCCTTCGAGAAGATGTACCAGGCAAGCGCCGGTGACCAGCAGGGCGGTCCGCAAGGCCCGTTCCAAGGCGGTCCCCAAGGTCCTTTCGGCGCCCAGCCGGGTCCTCAGAACGGCCCTGACCAGGGACCGGACGAGCAGTAAAAACCCCACGCTTTCGAAGCAGACTTCCCGCTGACAATCAGTACGATACATGTTTTCGGGTGCAAATCCCTTGCACCCGATTTCCATTATGTGACTGTTTGATAGTGCATTAAGTGCTGCGCGGAAGGAGGGGCTTTCCATCATGCGGAAAAAATGCTTATCTTTGCGGGCATGAAACGGAAGGACAAATACAGCGCCCTTACGGACAACGAACTGGTCGCCGCCATCATGGCCGATGACCGGGACGCCTATGAGGCGGCCTTCCTCCGGCACTTCCCGCATGTGAAGCAGTTCCTGGTTTCGTTGGTAAAGGACCCGGCACTCGCCGAGGACCTTTCGCAGGAGATTTTCGTCAAGCTTTGGCTCCACCGGGACCGACTGGATGCCTCCAAATCATTGAAGAACTGGCTGTTCGTGCTCTCCCGCAATGCAGCTCTGGATGTATTCAAGTCCAAACGCAACCTCGTGATGACGGTGGCGGCGACGCTGCCCGAGCGGGAGGCGGACGTCAAGGCCGACCAGGGAGCCGAACTCCGCGATGTCCAGGACGACCTGCGCCGGGGTGTCGCCTCCATGCCGCCCCAGCGGCAACTCATCTTCCGCCTCAGTCGCTTCCAACACCTTTCCAACGCCGAAATCGCCCGGACCCTCAACCTTTCGGTCCGCACGGTCGAGAAGCACATCGAGCTCGCATTGAAGGATTTGAGGACGAATTTCAATTGAAAAAATAATCAGAAAGAGATTACGTAGACAGGTCGGAATGTTCGTTCTTTAGGGGTAACATAACCTTGCAAGAACATGAACATCGATACTGAGATATTGGAATCCTACCTGGACGGCAGGCTGTCCGACCACGAGAACCTGGAGGTACAGGTCTGGCTGGCGGAACATATCGACGACCCGGAGGTGGTCTCGCTCCTTGCCGGACATTTTGAGGGAGGAGAGGCAGTAGAGGCGTCCACGCCCCGCTCCCTGGAGGCCGTGCGGATCCGGCTGGGGATGACCCGCCATGCTCCCGTCCGTCCGCAGGTGATGGCATGGGCAGCTGCCATTATCGCCCTCTTTGCTGTCCCGGCCGCATTCTGGGCAGGTTACCGGATGCAGAGGGAGCCGCTTGTTGTCTGGCAGGAGGTCTCTGTGCCCAATGCCGAGACCCGATCCGTCACCCTGTCCGACGGCACCGTCCTCGTCCTCAACGCGGGTTCACGGCTGACCTATCCGGAGACCTTCTCCGGCAAGGAACGCCGCGTGTTCCTGGAGGGGGAGGTGCTTGCCGATGTGGCCAAGGACCCGGAGCGCCCCTTCCTCATCCAAGCGGGGGATGTCGACGTGCGGGTCCATGGGACGAAGTTCAACTTCAAGGCCTACCGGAGTGATATGATGGTAGAGTTGATGTTGATGGAGGGATCGGTGAGCATGGATATCGCAGCGTCGGAAGGGAAGCGGGAGGTACGGCTTACCCCCGGTGACTTCGCCCAGTTCGACCGTCAGGCCGGTGACATCTCCCTCGGCACAGTGCCACCGGACGGGTTCAGGTCCTTCTCGGATAACCGCTCCTTCTCCTTCATCAACCTACCGCTGGCCGACATCGCCGCCGACCTCGAGCGTTCCTTCGGAACCCGGATCGTCATCGCTGACGAGACTGTCGCATCACGCCGTTTCCTGGCGTTCTTCACCAATCACGAAAGTTTGGATGAAATATTGACCCTTCTTGCTGCGAATGGAAACCTCCGGGTCTCCCGTTCCGGCGAGGTGGTCTATCTGTCCGGAAAGAAATCCTGAAACAACTTAAAACTAATCAATCAACCACAAAACATGAGCAAATGTGACTTCCTGCGCATCCTATGCGCTATGTTGGTGTCGCTTGCCTTCCTGCCGCCACTGCATCTCGGCGCCCAGAACGTGACGCTGGAATTGAAGAATGTCACCGTCCAGGAGGCGGTGACTCAGCTGCAGTCCCAAGGCAACTACACCATTGTCATCAATTCTGACGATGTGGACTTGCAGAAACGGATTTCCGTCTCGGCCAAGGACGCCTCCCTGTCTGAAGTTCTCGCGCAGATTTTCAAGGGACAGGATCTTGATTTCTCCGTCAACAGCAACACGGTATCGGTGAACCGGCGCAAAGCCTCTCCACAGGTCTCCTCTGCCCGGCCTTCCCTCCGCGGCATCGTCGTCGACCGTTACGGCGATCCGCTGATCGGCGCTTCCATCTTCGTCAAAGGAACGAGGAAATATGCCCTGACCGATGCAAGCGGCGCCTTCGTCTTGGAAGATACGGACTATCCCGCCGTCCTCACGGTCTCCTACATGGGCTATGACGACAAGGAGGTCACCCTGACCGCCGCCACCGGGACCATCGTGATGGACACCGAGAACACCGTCCTCGATGAACTGGTGGTGGTCGGCTACGGTACGCAGAAGCGGGTCAACCTGACCGGCGCCGTGTCCGTCATCGATGGCAAGGACCTCAACGCCCGTCCGGTCACCAACACGGCGATGGCCCTCCAGGGCGCCGACCCTTCGCTGGTCATCACGAACAGCAGCGGCTCCATTGACGGGACCAACTACAGCGTGAACATCCGCGGCAGCCTCTCCCTGAACAGCGGCTCCCCGCTGATCCTGGTGGACGGCGTCGAAAGTTCCCTCAACCAGGTGAACCCCAACGACATCGAAAGCATCTCGGTCCTGAAGGACGCCTCCGCCTGCGCCATCTACGGTGCCAAGGCGAGCGCCGGCGTGGTGCTGATCACCACCAAGAGCGGTGCCGCCGGGGATGCGAAGGTCACCTACAACGGCCGTTACAGCATCTCCTCCAACACGACGAGCACGGACTACATGACCAACGGCTACGACTACGTGACGCTGACCAACGAGTTCTACAACAACTTCCACGGTACCGGCGCCTGGACCTATTCCGATGAGCAGATGCAGATGCTCTACGAGCGCCGCAACGACAAGACCGAGAACCCGGAGCGCCCCTGGGTGATTCCCGATGAGACCGGCACCTATACCTACGTCTATCTGGGCAACTTCGACTGGTACGACTTCATCTTCAACCGCACCCGTCCCGAGACCGAGCACAACGTGACGGTCCGCGGCGGCACCGACAAGGTGAAGTATTACACCTCGGCTCGTTACCTCTACCGGAAGGGCCTCTTCGCCGGCGCCGCGCAGGATACCTACAACGGATTCTCCATCCGCAGCAAGGTCGACGCCAAACTGACCGGCTGGCTCGACTTCTCCACCAACGTCAGCCTGGAGCGGACCCGGTACGACTGGGGCGGCTTCTGGGAGATGGACGGCTCGACCGGCTATGTGTCGCAGGGTATCATGTGGAACGTGACCCAGAACGTGGGTCCGAACTACGTCCCTTACAATCCGGACGGCACGATCGCGATGGTGCCCGGCTTCATGGACGGTGCCACCTCCCCGCTGATGTCCGGCCGCGGCGGCGTGTTCATGGACGGCCGCAACCACAACTCCAACGCCAACAACTACTGGACCTGGACCAACCGGTTCACCGCCCATATCGTCAAGGGCCTGGACTTCATCACGGACTACACCTACCGCCGCCGGGACCGCCGCGCCGGTTTCCGCAGCGTGCCGACTGCCAACTGCTACGACAATGTCAACCAGCGGATGTACGAGGGCAACGGCCTGACCGGCGGCCTCTTCTCCAACGGTTCGGTCTATGACTTCACCCGCGAATACCGCTACTACCCGGACGGCAACATCATCAACGCCTACCTCTCCTTCGACCGGACCTTCGGCGAGGCGCACCATGTGGCGGCCACCCTCGGCGGCAACTACGACGACTACTACGGAAGCAGCATCACCGTCCAGCAGAAGGGCTCCCTCAGCGAGACCCTGGCCTATATCAACATGGCCAACGGCGAGATCGAGAAGGCTTCCCAGTCCAACTCCTCCTACCGGACCCTCGGCTTCTTCGGCCGGGTCAACTACGACTGGAAGGGCCGCTACCTGGTGGAACTCTCCGGCCGTTACGACGGCTCCTCGCGCTTCCCGAAAGGACACCGCTGGGGATTCTTCCCTTCGGCTTCCGCCGGCTGGCGCCTCAGCGAGGAACCCTTCTGGGCCGGGATCCGTCCGTATGTGAGCAATGCCAAACTGCGGGCCAGTTACGGTACGCTCGGCAACCAGCAGGTGGACAACTACTATTATTGGGAGAAACTGTCCACCGGTCTCCTGTCCTACACGTTCGACGGACTCAACCAGGCCGGTTATGCCAAGGTCGACGCCCCGGTCTCCTCCAGCCTGACCTGGGAGACGGTGATTTCCAAGAACCTCGGTATCGACCTCGGTTTCCTGCGGAACCGGCTGACCTTCAACGCCGACTTCTTCATCCGCGACACCAAGGACATGCTGACGGCCGCGATGACGCTTCCGGCCGTCTACGGCGAGTCCGCTCCCAAGGAGAATGCCGCCGACCTTCGCACCAAGGGCTATGAACTCGCCCTGAGCTGGAAGGACAATACCACCCTGGCCGGGAAGCCGCTCTACTACGGGGTCACCGCCACCCTCGGCGACTTCGTGACCCACATCACCCGCTATGAGAATGCGGACAAGGTCCTCAGCGACAACTTCGTCGGCAAGCGCCTCGGCGACATCTGGGGCTATGTGACCGACGGCCTGTTCGCGACGGACGAGGAAGCGGCTGCCTACGAGGCGGCCATCGACTCCCGGAATGTCAACAAGGGCGTCTTCGGCTCCGTCGCTCCCTACAACCACCTGATGGCCGGCGACATCAAGTATGTGGATGTCAACGGCGACGGCGTCATCAACACCGGTGCCAACACCCTGGACGACCCGGGCGACCGCAAGGTCATCGGCAATTCCCGTCCGCGCTACAACTACGCCCTCAAGGGCGACTTCAGTTGGAACGGTATCGATGTCAGCGTCTTCTTCCAGGGCGTCGGCAAACTGGACTGGATGCCGAGTTACAACTGCATCTATTTCTGGGGACCGTATTCCTACCACCGCCCCACGTTCATCCCGACGAACTTCAACGACCTGTGCTGGTCTTCCGAGCCCGGTGCCGACAACAGCAACGTTATCTATCCGCGCAAGCGCGGCCGCGTCGCCACGTCAGGCAACCTCGTCACCTCGGACTACTGGCTCCAGAACGCCGCCTACCTGCGTCTGAAGAACCTCACGGTCGGCTACACCCTGCCGATCAAGAGCCGCGTGCTGGAAAAGGCCCGCATCTACTTCTCGGGCGAGAATCTCTTCTACCTGTCGCCGTTGAAAAAGGTGACCAAGTACATCGACCCGGAAGTGGCGACCACCTCCATCAGCGAGGACTGCACCTATCCGTACTCGAAGACCTTCTCTTTCGGTGTTGACATTACATTCTGACAATTATGAAAAAGATCCTATACTCTCTTTCCATAGGGGTCGCCGCCCTGGGGCTCACCTCCTGCGAGGATTTCCTGACCAAGTCGCCGGAGACGAGCCTGTCCCCGGACGCCTACTTCTCGTCCCGGGCGGAACTGGACCTGTGGGCCAACAAGTTCTACAGCGACATCGTCCCCACCGCCGAGACCCTGGCCGAACTCAATGCGGACGACAACTGTTCTTCCACGTCGCTCAGCGCCATCCAGCGGGGGACGCTCACACCCTCCTCGAAGACTTGGACCGCCGATACCTGGAAGCCGCTCCGCAACATCAACTACATGCTGGAGAACAACAAGTGCACCGACGCCTCCGTCAAGACGATGTACGACGGCGTGGCCTACTTCTTCCGGGCCTGGTTCTACTACAACGCGGTGCGCCAGTACGGTGACATGCCCTGGTACGACCATGTGATCGGCTCCGCCGACACGGACGACCTGAACCGTCCCCGCGACCCGCGCGGCTACGTGATGCTCAAGGTGCTGCAGGACCTGGACATGGCCTATGAACTGCTGCCGGCGAAGTGGTCGTCCGATGCGGTGTACCATGTATCCAAGGATGCGGCCCTCGCCCTCAAGTCCCGTGCGGCCCTCTTCGAAGGGACCTTCCGCAAGTACCACGCGGGCAGCGAGTACCTGCCGGTGGACGAGCAGACCTTCGACGGGGTGACCGTCTCCTCGGAATGGTTCCTCGCCCAGGCGGCCGATGCCGCCGGCCGGATGCTCGGCAGCCGCAAGTTGTACACGGGCAACACGAAGGGCATCGCCAAGAAGGCGACCGATGCCTCCTACCGGGAATACTTCATCCTGGAGGATGCCGAGACCGACGAGACCATCCTGTCCCGCCGCTACAACGTGGACCTGAAAGTGCGCCACGGCGTCCAGTTCGACTACAAGAACGCGCACCGCAGCGCGGCCGCCCGGCTGGTCAACCACTACCTGCAGAGTGACGGCACGCCGATCCAGAACCGGAGCGGCTGGGAGACCCTGACCTACAGCGATGTGTTCTCCAAGCGCGACCCCCGGATGGCCCAGACCCTCCACGGACCTTCCTATGTGGCGGTCGACGGCACCTCGCATGAACGCCTCAGTTTCGAACGGACCTTCAACGGGTACCGGATCATCAAGTACATCTCCGACTCGGGTCATGAGACCGCGACGACTTCCACCACCGACTTCCCGGTGCTGCGCTATGCCGAGGTCCTGCTGAACTACGCCGAGGCCAAGGCCGAACTCGGACAACTGACGGATGCGGACATCGCCGCGACCATCGACGTGGTCCGCGCCCGTGTTGGCATGCCCGCCCTGGCGACGGTCCCGACCACCGAGGACGCGCTGATGAAGGAGTATTATCCCCATGCGAAGGGCTCCCAACTCGCCGCCATCCTGGAGGTGCGCCGCGAGCGGACCGTGGAACTCTTCTGCGAGGGCTTCCGCTAATGGGACCTCCTGCGCTGGGGCGAAGGCAAGTGGCTCACACCGAAAGCGACCGGCGGTGTCCGGGGCCTCTATTTCCCGGGCCTCGGCGAATATGACATCGACAAGGACGGCAGCATCGACATCTGCCTGTACCAGGGCACGAAGCCGACGACGACGGCCCCTGCCACCAACATCATCGAGATCGGCGGCGCCTTCACCCTCACGGGCGGCACGGACGGTGGCGGCTACCTGACCTATTATGCCGCAGAGGATTACACGTGGGATGAAGGACGGGATTATCTCTGGCCCATCCCGGCCGACCAGCGGACGCTGACCCACGGTGCCCTGTCCCAGAACCCGGGTTGGACGGACGGCGTTTCATTCGACGAGTGATGGTCCGGAACGTCTCTATCCAGATCCTGCTTGCGGCGGCTGTCCTGGCCGTCGCAGGCTCCTGCGGCGGGAGCGGGAAGGAACCGGCGGGCAGCCAGACCCCGCTGACCGTCTCGCCCACCTCGGCGACGGTCGCCGCCCTGGGTGAACAGAAGACCTTCTCGGTCACCTCGTCCACCGACTGGTATGCACGCAGTTCGCAGTCCTGGCTGAAGGTGGTCACCGCGACGGGGAAGGGGAGCGGCAGCGCCGCTTCGCTGACCGTCTCCGCCGAGGAGAACAAGACGGTGTCTGCCCGGACCGCCGAACTGACCGTCTCCAACCTCGGTGACGAGAAAGTCACCGTCACCATCGAACAGGCGGCGGGCTCCGGCGAGGCCGGGGCGCGGGGAATCACCTCGGCGGCCGACCTGGTCGCCTTCGCCAAGGCGGTGAACGGGGAGGGCTCCATCGCCCTCTACCTCGTGGACGGCGTGGTGAAGATCATGAATGACATCGACGCATCCTCGATCACGGAATGGATCCCGGCCGGAACCTCCGCCTCGCCGCTCACCTACAGCATCGACGGCGGCAACCACACCATCCGGAACGTGAACTGGAAGGTGGATGTGTCGAAGTACCCGCTGGCCGGACTGGTCGGCGCGGCCCGCAACATCACCATCGAACGGCTCACCTTCGGCAGCGAGGGCAGCCGGGTCGAATTCTCCGGCGAGGCCTCCGGAAAGGTCCGGGCAGGCGGCATCGTCGGCCGGGCAGAGGGGGTCACCCTGGAGCGGGTGACCAACAACGCCACGCTCGCGGTGACCGGCAAGTCCGCCACCGGCAACGACCTGATCATCGGCGGCCTGGCGGGCTATGCCGATGCCGACTGCGTCGTGGGCGGCGACCTCCGCACGACCAAGGGCTGTGTCAACAACGGCAATCTTCTCGTGACCGTCGCGGCGCAGGAAGGCGGCCTGGTCGGCTACCTGTCCGGCAAGGTCACCAACTGCACCAACTACGGGGCGGTCCTCGGCAAGGTCGACGGCAGTTACGGCCCGGGCTGGCTCTGTTCCTACAACCGGACCAAGGCGAATGTCACCTCCAACTACGGCTATGGCTATGTCGGCGACTACGACCTCCATGCCGCCCGGCCGGAAGGGGCGGTCCCGGCGATGATGAAGAACGCGATGATGAACTACGAGGAGGCCTACGACCTGGAGAACAACACGGTCGACTGGACGCTCGATGCCTATTACGACTGGACGGAGGAGGAGACGCGGACGCTGCACAGCGGCGTCGTGTACCATCACTATTCCTGCGACAACGTCCCCCGGCAGATCCATGTGCTGGAAGTCGACCTGAAAGACCCGGGCATCGAAATCACCTCGGCCTTCGCCAATGAGGTGGTCCCGAATCCGAACGGCAACAACAACAGCAACAACGGGTTCAAGATCCGGGAAACCCTTTCCCAACTCTGCACCCGCCGCCGGAGCGAGGGACAGAAGATCCTGGGCGGTGTCAACGCCTGTTTCTTCGACTCGCACAACGGCATCTCACGCGGCTTCCACGTGGAGGAAGGCGAACCGGTCTATATCAACAACCCTTCCGTCGTGTCTTCCCTGCCCAACCACCTGTGGGGCTTCACCGTCTTCGCCGACGGGACGGCCTCCTGCGGCCAGAAGAAGTTCACCGGGCGTCTCCGGACCGGCGGCAAGGAATATCCCTTCTATACGGTCAACGACACCACGCTGCGGCATGCCTCGCCGGACATTTCGCCGGTCAACCTCTTCACCGCACGCTATGTCCGGACGCCGCATGCAGCCTATCCCAACCTGGTGAACGAACTGGCGGACAACGTGCTCTATGTCATCTGCGAGTACACCGGCGCCCCGATGAAGGTCAACACCGGCTATGCCGCGGCCCGGGTCGTCAGCATCCAGGACGGACGCTCCGCCCGGCTGCAGACGCTTCCGTATATCACGGCCGGGAACCGGGTCGGCATCGCCCTCTCGGGGACCTATGCCACCGAGTGGGCCGGGTCGGTGAAGGTCGGCGACACGGTGGAACTGTCCTGCACCATCGCCATCGACGGGGATGCCTCCAAACCCATCCTGACCCTCGACTCCACGATGTTCCAGTTGATGACGGACGGAAAGGACAATTCCGGTTCGCCCGGCACCTCCTCCACCCTCTACACCAAGTACGACCCGCTGACCTTCCCGGTGGTCAGCGAGGACGGCAGCAAGGTGTGGATCGTGGAAATCGACGGACGGCAGGACTGGTTCTCCACCGGCGTCAAAGGCTATGAGATCTACCGGATCGCCCAAAAACTCGGCGGCTGGAACGTGACCCGGTTCGACGGCGGCGGCTCGTCGGCGATGTGGGTCTGGGATGCCTCCGCAGGCCGGGGTGCGCTCGTCAGCAGTCCCAGCGACTCCTCCAACGGGAAGGAGCGCAGTTGCCTGAGTTATCTGCTTGTCAGGGAAAAGTAAAATAAAACCGATATGAAAACACTGCATACAATAACCCTTGCGCTGCTCTGCGGAGCGGCCCTGGCGGTCTCCTGCAACGAGAAAGAGGACTCCGCCTGCACCATCACGGTCGACCGGGAGACGGTCGGCAACGTGGCGGCAAACAATCCCGGCGACGAAGTCATCGTCGTGACGACCGACGCCCCCTACTGGATCGCCCAGACGCCCGACTGGATCAAGATCGATCCGGTGACGGCGCCCGGCGGCGGGAAGAGCACCATCGTGACCCTGACCATCGCCTCCAACTACCGGAACGAATCGACGGATACCTTCCCCCGCAGCGGCGAGGTCCGCTTCTCCGGCGGCATGACTTCGACCATCGTGACGGTCAACCAACTCGGCCATGAGGGGGTCATCGATCCGGACGCCAGCATCGGCGGCATCCCGGACGAGGATGAGTTCATGGCATTCGTGGAGGCCGTCAACAACGGCGACGCCATCGTCCGCTGGCTCAACGAGGCCGGCGAAGTGGAACTGCTCGACGACCTCGACCTCGCCGAAATCGACGATTGGACACCGATCGGGAATGTCGAATCCACCGGCAACGGCAACAATGCCTGCAAACTCACGGGCAACTCCTTCAGCGGCACCTTCAACGGCGGCGGCCATACCATCAAGAACTTCAAGGCTGCCGCCACCATCCCGGACGGCGCCACCTGGGGCCTGTTCGGCGCCATCGAGAACGCGGTTGTCAAGAACCTCAACCTGGAGGCCGAC
>JAFUZO010000054.1 GCA_017476575.1 Bacteroidales bacterium
AACCGCATCACCCTGGCGACGGACGGCCAGGTCCTGTTCCAGGGACATCCGATCTCTGCGGAGGATGTCGCCCGGATCGGCTACCTGCCGGAGGAACGCGGCCTCTACCGCAAGATGAAGGTCGGTGAGCAGGCCATGTATCTGGCACGGCTCAAGGGGATGTCTGCGCGGGATGCCGCTTATGAGCTGAAACAATGGTTCGTCCGCTTCGGCATCCAGGACTGGTGGAACAAGAAGGTCGAAGAACTTTCCAAAGGGATGGCCCAGAAACTCCAGTTCATCACGACGGTCGTGCACCGGCCCTCGCTGATGATCCTGGACGAGCCGTTCTCCGGTTTCGACCCGGTCAACGCCGATCTGATCCGCAAGGAGATCCTCCGTCTCAAGGAGGAAGGGGCGACCGTCATCCTCTCGACGCATAATATGGAATCGGTCGAGGAACTGTGCGACAACATCGCTTTGCTTGACAAGGCCCGACTCGTGATCACTGGCGGGGTCGACGAGATCCGCCGCCGCTTCGGCGAGGACAATGTCGAGATCGAATATACCGAAGACCTCGTCCGCAAGACGGCCGTCGTTCCCCGGGAAGAGGTCAATGAACGTCTCACCGGTCTCATCGCTTCGGGAGCCCGGCTCAATTCGTTCAAGGAAGTGATTCCGCGCATGAACGACATTTTCATCCAACTTGTAACGGAAGGGGAGGAACAGTAGCATGAATTTCAGCAAACTCGGTATCATCATCGGCCGCGAGTACCGCAACAAGGTACAGAAGAAATCATTCCTTATCATCACCTTTCTGGCGCCGGTCCTGTTCGCTGCCATCTGCATCCTTCCTTCGGTCATCATGATGGGGACCAAGGAGGAAGCCAAGGTGGTCGGTGTCATCGACCGGTCCGGCATCGTCCTGCCGTATCTGGAGAACAACGAGGTCACCCGCTACATCGACCTCGGCGTCACCCCCGCCGATTCTGTCAAGAACAACTTGTCGGGCTACGGGGTCGACATCCTCCTGACCATTTCCGAGATTGACCCGGCGACGAAGTCCCTCTCAGCAGATTCATTCTCCGAAAAGCCGCTGGGGATGGACAGCGGGGCCCTCATCGAGAGCCGGATCAACGATGCCGTCGAAGCCTGGCGGATTGAGTCCTACGGTATCGACGGACTGGAGGAAATCATGTCCTCCGTCAAGTCCGACATCAGCCTGCGCAGCTATACTATCGACAAGACCGGCAAGGAAACCATTTCGGAATCGGGTGTCTATATGGCCATATCCATGATTCTCGGCATGGCCCTGTACATGTTCATTACGATGTTCTCGGCGATGGTCATGTCCTCGGTCATCGAGGAGAAGTCGAGCCGGGTGGTCGAGGTGCTGGTGTCCTCGGTCAAGTCCACCGAACTGATGTTCGGCAAGATCATCGGGGTCGCCCTGGTGGCACTGACCCAGTTCTTCCTGTGGATCGTGCTGACCGGGGTCATCGTAGGGGTTGTCGGCGGAATCATCGGTTTCGACCGTTTCATGGGCAGTGATGATCCGGCCGCCGTGGTGGAGATGGCCGGCGTCTCCGGCGACGAGGTGTCCAGCACCCTTGGCATCGACCTCGGCACCTTGACGGGAGCTCCGGCCGATACGGCCCTTGCAGCTTCGGACAGCATGGACGTCGCCGGGCCGACGGGCATGGATGCCATCCTGAGCACGGTCCGGAACCTCAATTTCGGACAGATCCTGATTGCCTTCCTCTTCTATTTCGTCTTCGGCTACCTGCTCTATGCGTCGCTCTTTGCAGCCATCGGTTCGGCGGTCGAGAACGAGGGAGATTCCAACCAGCTCCAACTGCCGGTGACCATCCCGCTTCTGCTCGGCTTCTTCGTGGCCCTGTATGCCTTCAAGGCGCCGGACAGCCAACTGGTGTTCTGGTTCTCGATGATTCCGTTCACTTCCCCGATTGTGATGCTGGCCCGGATTCCGTTCGGCGTTGCGACGTGGGAGCTGGCCGTTTCCATCGCCGTCCTCATCTTCACCTTCATCGCCTGCGCCTGGGCCTCGGCCAAGATCTACAAGGTCGGCATCCTGATGTACGGCAAGAAATCCACCTTCAAGGACCTCTGGAAATGGATTAAACAGAATTGACCTCCCCTTATGAAAAGAATCTTGTATATCTTCGCGGCGGTCCTCTCCGCCGCATCCTGCCAGCGCGGACCCCAGATGACCTGGCACCGCGTCCTTATGGACGGAAGCCGTACCGGCGTCCGCTCCATCAATGCCGACAATGTAGACGAAGCGGTCGGCACCTTTGAGGACGATGTCTACGTGGCTCCGAACGGAAGCCGCTTCACAGGTGGAGCCACACCGGAAGTCGCCGCCGCCCTGATCGAGGTGCAGCCGAAGATGCGCGCCCTCAAGCAGGTGATCGGGTTCGCCTCCGAGCCGATGGCCAAGAAAGCTCCCGAGAGCACCCTCAGCAACTGGTTCGTGGATGTGCTCCGCGCCAAGGGCGAGGAAATCTTCGGTGTCCCGATGGACTTCGCCATCTCCAACTTCGGCGGCATCCGCTGCGACCTGCCGGCCGGGCCGGTCATCAAGGACGACATCGAGTCGATGTTCCCCTTCAGGAACTATGTGGTCTATGCGACCGTGCCCGGGGCGCAGCTGCGGCGTCTGTTCGACCAGCTGGCCCTGACGGACACCTTCCAGTGCATCAGTGGCGCGAAGGTTGTCGTCAAGGACCACAAGGTCGTCTCCGCCGAGATCGGGAACGAGCCCCTGGACGATGCGCGGACCTACAACGTGACCACCATCGACTTCCTCCTCAGCGGGGGAGACCGTATCGCCATCGGCGCTATGGCCACGGATGTCCGGCTGTCCAAGGTCCTGCTGAAGGAGATGATGTTGGAAGAGGTGGCCCGCCGGACAGCGGCGGAAGAGCCCATCGCGTATTTCACCGACGGACGCGTCGTCATGGAGAACTAAGATATGAACCGGAACCTTTGCATTCTCGCGGCCGCTCTCATGATGGCCGTCTCCTGCGGGCAGAAGCCGCAGCACCATCTGACCTTGATCCACCTGAACGATACGCACAGCCACTTCGAGCCGGTCCGGGCCGGAGAGCAGGCCGGGCTCGGTGGTATCGTCGAACGGGCCGCCTACATCGACAGTGTCCGCCAGGCGGACGGGCCGGAGAATGTCCTCCTGCTCCATGCCGGTGATTTCAGCCAGGGCAGCACCTATTTCACCGAACTGGACGGAAACCTCGAGATCGAGGGCCTCAATGCCCTCGGCTACGACGTCGTCACCCTCGGCAACCATGAGTTCGACAACTGGCTGGATGACCTGGGCCGCCGCCTCTCCTCGCTGGAGATGCCGGTTGTCGTGTGCAACTACGACTTCTCCCCGTTCGAGGCCGGGAAGTACATCACTCCTTACGCCATCGTGGAGAAGGCAGGACTGAAGATCGGCGTCCTCGGCGTGCTGTGCAACCTCAAGGACATGGTCTCGGGCGATGTCGCCGAGCGTGTGCCTGAATTCGACCTCGTCCCGACCGTCCAGCACTGGGCCGACTACCTGCGCGACGACGAGAAGTGCGACCTCGTCATTGCCCTTACCCATATCGGCTATGAGTCCCATAATCCGGGCGATGTCACTGACCCGGTCCTCTGTTCGAAGACCCGGAATATCGACCTCTTCGTCGGGGGCCATTCCCACACCTTCCTGAAAGAGATGAAGTACCACAAGAACCTCGCCGGCAAGGACATCCCCGTCGTCCAGGACGGTTGCTGGGGCCTCTATGTCGGACAGGTCGACATCTGGATGTAGCGCCTCTGTCTGTTCGTAACGCCTTGAGGCTGTATTCTAAGACTTTTCCAAGGAATACAGCCTCTTTTGTTGCCTGCCACTCCGACACGGAATCGCGTCCTGGTGCAATCTGTGTGTCGAAGTGGAACATACCCGACCGGATGACCGGGCCGGGCATGTCCAGGTGTCTGGCAGAAGGAACGCTACAGGATGTTCATCGACTGCTCGCGGATCTTTTCGAGTTCGTCTTTCATCCGGACGACGAGTTGCTGGATGAGGGCGTGGTTGGCCTTGGAGCCGGTGGTGTTGATCTCGCGGCCCATCTCCTGGATGATGAAGCCCAGCTTCTTGCCGGGATAGGGTTCGCCGTCGATGGTTTCCATGAAATACTTGCAGTGCTGGCGGAGACGGACCTTCTCTTCGTTGATGTCGTATTTTTCGAGATAGAAGATGAGTTCCTGCTCGAAGCGGAGCGGGTCGGGCTTCTGTTGGAGTTCTTCGAGGTTCTTCAGGAGGCGGGCCTTGACGGTTTCGATACGCTCTCCCTCCCGTTTCTCCACCTCGTCATAGAGGTCGAGGATGCGCTGCACGCGGGCGGTGACGTCGGCATAGAGGGCCTCGCCTTCCTGGGCACGGAAGGTTTCCAGCTGGTCGAGTGCCGTGTCCAGGGCAGCATCGACCAGCGGCCAGTTGCCCTCGTCGATGACGTCGTTCTTCTTCGCATCCATGATGTCCGGAAACCGGAGGATGGCGGACAGGATGATGGAGGTGTCCAGACCTCCGACCAGACCTTCCAACTGCCCGAGATAGGCCTTGACCAGTTCGCCGTTGATGGGCTTGGCCGCATCCACCGCATTGGGCTCGTAGGTCAGGTACAGGTCGATGGTTCCGCGTACGAGCCGGTCGGCGAGTTTCTTGCGGACGGCGAGTTCCTTGTCCTTGGGCAGCAGCTGCGATTTGATATTGATATCCGCACTCTTGCCGTTAAGGGTGCGGATTTCGACGGTGACCTTCCCGGTCGCAAGGGTGGCTTCGGCCTTGCCGTAGCCTGTCATGGAGCGGATCATGGGTGTCTCTACTTGATGATACCTTCTTCCTTGAAGACTTTGGTGAGGGCTTCGACGGCCCGGTCGACCTGTTCCTTGGTATGGGTGGCCATCAGCGAGAAGCGGATGAGGGTGTCCTGCGGAGCACATGCCGGCGGAATGACGGAGTTGATGAAGACGCCTTCGTCGAAGGCCCGCTTGGTGACAATGAAGGTCTTTTCCAGGTCGCGGACGTAGAGCGGGATGATCGGACTCTCGGTCTCACCGATCTCGAAACCGGCTTCGCGGAACCGGCGGAGGGCATAGTTCGTGACGTCCCAGAGGGCAGTGATGCGCTGCGGCTCGTTCTGGATGATATGCAGGGCTTCCAAGGCGCTGGCCGTGGCGGCCGGGGTGTCGGAGGCGCTGAAGATGTAGGTACGGGCCGTATGCCGCAGGTAGTTGATGATGACCTTGTCGGCCGCGATGAAGCCGCCGATGGAGGCGAGCGACTTGGAGAAGGTTCCCATGATCAGGTCGATCTCCTTCGTGAGATTGAAGTGGTCGCAGACCCCGCGTCCCTGACGGCCGAAGACGCCGATGCCGTGGGCTTCGTCCACCATGATGGCGACGTTGTCGTACTTGTGCTTGAATTCGACGATCTCCGGCAGTTTGGCGAGGTCGCCCTCCATCGAGAACACGCCGTCCACGACGATAAGTTTGACAGCATTTTTCGGACAGCGCTTCAGGCAGCGTTCGAGGTCCTTCATGTCGTTGTGCTTGTAGTGGAGGGCCTTGGCGAAGGACAGGCGGCGTCCGTCGACGATGGAGGCATGGTCACGGTCGTCGCAGATGATGAAGTCGTCGCGGGTGAGCAGCTGCGGGATGACGCCGGAGTTGACCGTGAAACCGGTGGAGAAGCACAGGGCTTCATCCTTGCCGACGAAGGCGGCCAGTTCCTTTTCGAGCTGGACATGGATGTCGAGGGTGCCGTTGAGGAAGCGGGAACCGGCACAGCCGGAACCGTATTGCCGGAGCGCCTTGACGCCGGCTTCGATGACGCGGTCGTCACCGGTGAGACCTGTATACGCGTTGGAACCGAACATGAGGATGTTGTGTCCATCCATCTCGACTTCGGTGCCCTGTTTGCTGACAATTTGACGGAAATAAGGGTAGATGCCCTTCTCCATCATTTTCTGAGGCAAGTCGTACTTGGCCAGTCTTGCATGTAAGAGACCCATAGGTTCAAATGGTTTAGTAGTACGCCCCAAAGTTAGTAAAAATAATTTTAATATGGTAATTAAGGGCGGTATATTGCACCGGAAGGCATTTTTTTGTACTTTTGTCAGATTATTTTTAATCTGTTGAGCTATGGAAGAACGCAAACTGAATTTCCTTGAAGAGATTATCGAGGCGGATCTCGCCTCCGGAAAGGTGGACTCCATCGTGACCCGCTTCCCTCCGGAGCCGAACGGTTACCTGCATCTGGGACATGCCAAGAGCATCTGCCTCAATTTCGGTCTTGCCCAGAAGTACGGCGGAAAGACCAATCTGCGTTACGATGACACGAACCCGACCAAGGAAGACACGGAATATGTGGACTCCATCAAGGAGGATATCCAGTGGCTGGGCTTCCAGTGGGACAAGGAGCTGTATGCGTCTGACTATTTCGACCAGCTCTATACGTGGGCCGAAGACCTCATCAAGCGCGGTCTTGCCTATGTCGACGACCAGACGCAGGAAGAAATCCGTGCCGGCCGCGGGACGGTGGACAAGCCGGGCGTGGACAGCCCCTGGCGGAACCGGACGCCGGAAGAAAACTTGCGGCTCTTCCGGGAAATGAAGGCCGGCAAGTATGCGGAAGGGGAGAAGGTGCTTCGCGCCAAGATCGATATGGCCCATCCGAACATGATGTTCCGGGATCCGCTCCTGTACCGTATCAAGTTCGCCCACCATCATCGCACCGGTGACAAGTGGTGCATCTATCCGATGTACGATTTCACCCATGGCCAGTGCGACTCCATCGAGCATATCACCCATTCCATCTGTACGCTGGAGTTCGACGTCCATCGCCCGCTCTATGACTGGTTCATCGAGACGCTGGGCATCTATCCGTCTCATCAGTACGAATTTGCACGGCTTAACCTCACGTACACGTTGATGTCCAAGCGGAAGCTGCTCGAACTGGT
>JAFUZO010000055.1 GCA_017476575.1 Bacteroidales bacterium
AGAATACAAACCCCTCAATCTTGTCATGAACGGGCGCTATGCCGCCATGTTCGGAAAACCGGATCGATAATCTGACCATGTTCTGGGACCGTGTCGCCGGGGTCTATGACCTTTTTGCCAATTACTACAATGCGGGGACTCACAGGGTTCTCTGCCAGGAAGTCGCCTCTTTGGTTTCCTCCGAAGACGACGTGTTGGAATGTGCATGTGGGACGGGTCTGCTCACCCGGCACATCGCTCCCGTCTGCCGACATATCGTAGCGACTGACTTTTCCGAAAAGATGCTGGAGAGGGCCCGGCGGAAATGCCTGGATTACGGCAACGCCTCCTTTGAGTATGCCGACATTCTCCACCTTGACTATCCCGACGAGTCTTTCGACAAGGTCATCGCGGCCAATGTCATTCATCTTCTTGATGAGCCGCTGAAGGCACTTTCCGAACTGGACCGAGTATGCCGGAAAGGAGGAAGCATTATTATTCCGACGTATATGAACCGTGAGAAAGGCAAGACCAGCGGGTTCGCGACCGCTGTCGGGAAAGCCGGTGCGGATTTCAAGCGGCAGTTCACCTACTCCAGCTACCAGCGGTTCTTCACTTTAGCGGGTTACAAGGATGTGTCTTTCACGATGATTGAAGGACGGGTCCCCTGCGCTGTCGCGGTTTTGTCAAAAAAAGGGGCCTACGCATGTTGCTGAATAAAACAGTTCGTGCAGGAAGGCCATCTCCTCGCGGCCGCTGATGGCGTGAGGGCGCATGAAAACAGAGGCGAACTTCGATGCGAAGACTTTCCTGAGGACGCTGATGACAACAAAGGTGGGCAGAATCCGGATAGCGTGCAGCCATACCGGATCAAGGCGGACACCTTCACGCCGGAGAGCCTTAACGTTACTGCGCAGTGCCATGGCTGTCCGACGGATGACAGACCGGTCTTTCCAGATCGTTTCCGGGGTTTCGGAGAGCGCATAGGCATCGGCCAAAGGGACAACCAGGCCGAGGTGGCAGCGCTGCCAGGCCGAGATGTCCTTCACTTCGCAGGACGGGATGCCGCACTTGCGGAAAAGGGCTCCGAGGGCGGCGGAGCGTTCCGTCCGGCTTCCGTCTATCTCCCCGAAGACCGTCGGCTGTATCCACCGCGGCGTCAGCTTGGCGTGTAGAAAGCCTTCGGAATCGATCGATCCGCCCGCTCCAGGAAACGCGGGAAGGAGTCGCCCTTTCCCTGCGATCTCCTCCCAGGCTGTGTAATCGCCATTCGAGTTGGCCAGGGTGACGAGCGTTTCTGAAACGTTGCCACGCAGGGCCTCAAGGGCTGAGGGCATCTGATTGCTGCGGACGGCGACAAAGATGAAGTCGAAACGGTCGCCATCATCCAGCCGGTCCAGGACGGTGATATCCTTCCGAGAGCGGAGCTGCTCCAGCCTCCGGCCACGGGCCAGCAGCGAAACGTCCTCGCCCGCGGCGGCAAGGAGCTCCGCGTAAAAAGTGCCGATAACACCGGCACCATACACCAGGACCCTGCTGTGCCGCATCACAATCCGTTATGCAAGGAGCTTTGCGGACTTCTTGTCGGTCCTGGCACAAAGCCAGATGCCGAGGACGGCAACGGCTGCGGTCAAGACGATAACGGCAACAAGATGGCCGGGTGTCTGCAGGGCCTTGATGCCCTCGGCATAGGCCTGGCCCATTTCCTCGACCGCCCCGTCATAATAGAACTGCTTGTCGGACCAGAGCCGGATGATCCAGCCGATGTTGCCTATCGCAAGAAATGGGTAGGCGCAGTAGAGTGCCTTCCTTGAACCGTTACCCATGAACTGGCGCACGATATCGGCCAGGACTCCGCCGCCCAAGATGATTGCCTTGGAGAGCAGTCCTCCGGCCTCACCGGTGGCAAGGCAGAAAAGGCAGACGATTAGGGCGAGGACAGTTCCTACACCGAACTTCTGCCAGCGTGCTGCCAGCCAGAAATACGGGCCGACGGCAAGAATGGCGGCCAATACGGAGTAATAGGCCCAGCAGGCCGGATGCAGGAAGCCGATGAAACAGGACGCGAAAACGAAAAGGAAATACAGGAGCGCCACTCCGATGGCGGCCCAGGGGTTGAGTTTATTTTTCATATGCATAAGGATTAATCGTTATCTGAATGTCGCGGCCTGCCTTTTCAGGGCACGTTCCGCCAGACGGATGCCCAGCAGCGCGACGGGCACGGTCAGGACCAGGGCCACGACCAGTGCGGGGATGTTGTCGATGACCGGTATCATCATCTGGTCATATCCCGGGCGCATCTCTTCCACTGCGGCGGCCAGCGACCCTTCCGTGTCGGTCCACCAGTGGGCGGAGTAAGCGAAGAAGGAGAAAGCCAGAGGGACGAAGCTCCACCGCACTCCTTTCCGCGTCTCATACCCGAGGAGATACCTGACGAGCTCGGCGAGCAGCGCCAGGACGGCAAGGCCGATGATGCAGGGCGTGTCCGCCTCCCCGGCGATCAGGAACAGCACCAGCACGAATCCGTTCAGCACGGCCGCGGCACCGAAACCACGGATTGCGGAGCACGTATTGAGATAGACCAGCGCAAAGAGCAGGGGCAGGACGGCACCCGCATAGGCGTAGCATGCAGGGTGAATCGCTCCGCTCGATGCGCCGAGGATGAAGATGCCGAGATAGGCGACGGACATCAGGAAGATCTTGAGAAACGGTTTCATTGCTTTGAGAGTTTATACCGCAAAGTTCATGATTATCCCGTTGGGAATCAATCCCCATCTTTAGCGATTCGGATGCCTCCTCACGGTCCCGATCATGAGGACAGGCGGCTTGCGGACTTATGCCATAAAGGGCGTCCCCTTCATCGGCAGCGCCCTTCACTTTTATCTTTCCTGACCTTTCGGCCTCAGTAGACGAACAGCTCGATCCTGCAGTTCCTATTCGCCGGGACCGGTTCATAGAAGCAATTCTACGCGATCCGGTGGAAGACTTAGAGCTCGTACTGGCAGAACCCGCTGCGCTCAGTGTAGCCCAGCGGGGAGGCGATCTTGTTCTTCCGGAGCCAGGCTCCGATGCCCGGCAGGTTGTTCTCGTCGACGAACGCCAGGCGGTCTGTCTGGAGGAAACTTCCGAGGTTAACGGTAATGAATCCGTAGAGCTCATCGTCCGGGACGGTGTTCATCAGGACGGCCAGGGTGCATTCTGGTAGCTGTCGAAGCTGAGTGACGGAAGCAACTTTTTGAGAATCCAACGGAAATAAACGAAAAACATTTTGAGAATCCAGCAAAATGACCTAAATTCGCATCGGAAACGTTAAACTTTTTGAGGAAATGGAATACCCGGAAAGAGTATTTAAGAGGAAGATCTACGAGAAACTCGTAGACTGGAAAAGGTCGAAAGATGGGAGTACCGCCCTGCTGATCCGTGGGGCCAGACGTGTCGGCAAATCCACCATTGCCGAAGAATTCGCCAAACGGGAGTACACCTCATATATCAAGGTCGATTTTGCCGACGCACCGGATGCAGTCTGGGAAGCTGTCGCTCATATCGCCGACAGGGACCAGTTCTTCCTCCTGCTCCAGTTCATCTATAACGTAAGGCTGGAACCTCGAAAGTCCGTAATTATCTTCGATGAGATCCAAAAGGCCCCGAAGGTCCGCGAAGCTATCAAATATCTTGTCAAGGACCA
>JAFUZO010000056.1 GCA_017476575.1 Bacteroidales bacterium
CAGGATCCGGAGGTCGAACCCCACCGAGCGGTTCCGCAGGTAGTACAGGTCCAGGTCCAGCCGCGTGAGCATCTTCTCCAGGGTGTCCGTGTATCCGTTGTACAGGGTGGCGTAGCTCGTCACCCCGGGCCGTATCTGGTAGAGGTAGCGGTACCGCGGGTTCCGCTCCATGATCCGCTCGATGTAGCAGAGCCGCTCCGGCCGCGGCCCGATGAACGACATGTCGCCCCGCAGCACGTTCCACAGCTGCGGCAGCTCGTCCAGGTGGTGCACCCGCAGGAAGCGGCCCACGCGGGTCAGCCGGGTGTCGGCGTCGCCCGCGAAGAGTTCCGGGCCGCCGGACTCCGCGTCCACCCGCATCGAGCGGAACTTGTAGATCAGGAAGGGGCGTCCGTTTTTCCCGACCCGCTCCTGTGCGTAGAGGGCCGGTCCGCCGTCTTCCCATCTGACGGCGAGGGCGCAGAGGGCCATCAGCGGGGCGAACACCACCAGCAGCACCCCCGAGAGCACCGCGTCGAAGGTGCGCTTGACCGCGTGCTCGGTGCGCCCCATCCCGTCGGCATGGGGGACCTCCTCCGGGGCGGCGGCGTGTCCGTCCCCCGCCGGGGTCCCTCCCGGGGGGATGAGGATGCAGTCGACCCCGCCGAGGCGCCACTGCAGCTGGGCGAGGTCCCCGGGGCCGGCGCAGCGGTAGACGATGCGGTCGGCGACCACCCGCCCGGCCATGCCGGGGTCCGGGGTGACGAACCCCACGACGCTGACCCCGCCCGTGCGCTCGGCCTCTTCGGCGAGGGCCACCGATCCGGGGCCGGTCCCCAGGACCAGGGCGCTCTTGCGGGCGGCCCGCCGGGTGACGGCGGTGCGCTCCTCGCGGCGCAGCACGGCGGCCATCAGCCGCGGGAAGGTGAAGAACACGGCCGTGGCGAGCACGTCCACCGCGAGGGCGGCGCAGCACAGGGCGGCCGAGGGCAGGCGCACCAGCCCCGACACGAGGGCCAGGGCCAGGACGGCCTCCTTCACCAGGACGGCGTCCATCAGCCGGGCCAGCGTCCGGGCCGAGACGTAGCGGCGCACCGCCCTCGCGCTCCCGCTCAGCAGGAGCCCCGCCGCGGACCCCGCCAGCGAGGCCGAGAGCCACAGGACCACCAGGCGCGAGAAGCCCGGGATCGGGTCACTCAGCCAGCGGGCCATCAGGACCGACAGCAGCGAGCCCAGGACCGACATCGCCGCGTCCTGGACGAAGATGAACCTCGCACCTGCCGGGGCATGCCCGGACCCCGTTCCGTTGCTCCTGATGACGTCCTTTTGCACTACTTTTTTCACCGAATCTCTCGGGCAGAGATATTTTCTGTACTTTTCCGGACTACGGAAACGCCGCTAGGAGTGCCCGAGAACCACATATCCATCTGGAAGGAATCCGCAAAAGTCCCACCAACATGTGAGTGGATACCTCCTCTTCCAGACCCTTTTCCAGTCCCCGTCCCAAGCGTCCCCGCCTCCCAGGAAAAAGCCCCTGCTTACAAATTGTAAGCAAGGGCCACCTCCCGTCAACGGAATCCTCCACTCCTGCACGGTGTCGTCGGGGCTGGTGTGCGGAAATACCCCGAAACGCACACGGACGGAGCCGTCCGGTCGCCAATGCCTGATAACGAGATCGTGGAGAGCGAACACATAGACCCGCCTGAATTTCAGGAAAGTTTATATCTTCGGAGTATAAACTTTCCGACACAATGAGGCCACAGACCGCTGTAGGAGCGATTGGCGGCTTTGTAAATAGTGCTTTGTCTGCACTTCTGGAGGGAGGGATCCCGGTCTCTGACGGTTTCGTGTCGTCAATCCTTCAGGCTGCCGATCGGGACCACCAGGACACCATCTTCATGCCGTTGATAGGCATATTGTCCGACCCCTGTCAGAACCATCAAGAAGGAGGGAGCCTTCATCTTGCCCGTGTCGATCTTGTCTGCCAACTTCTTCAGGCTGGTGGCGCCTTCTTCAATCAAGGCATCTCCCCCCAGTTTGACCTCGACAAGCCCATAAGATCCGTTCTTGAGGTGGATGACGGCGTCACACTCCAATCCGTTCTTGTCGCGATAGTGGTAGACGTTGCCACCCAAGGCCTCGGCATAGACGCGAAGGTCGCGGACGGCCAGCGTCTCGAAGAACAGGCCGAAGGTCTGGAGGTCGTCGATCAAGTCCTCCGGCCCCAGGCCCAATGCGGCGACGGCGATGGACGGATCGATGAAATAGCGCGTATCCGATGTCCGTATGGCCGTCCTGCTTCTCAGGTTCGGATTCCATGCAAGGGAATCTTCGATGACAAAAATCCGTTTCAGCGCCGTGATATAACTGTATACGGTGCTGTCGCTCATCTTCGAGTCACCGTTGGTCTTGATATCCGCAAGGATGGTTCCGGCCGTTGCCTGGGAACCTTGGAGCCGTGCGTAAGAGCGCATGATGCGTTTGGCCAATTCCGGATCACGGTCAATGTCGTCAACGCGGGAGATATCCGAGTTGACGACGGATTCGTAATATTCTCCCGCCTGCATCAAGGATGCCCTCTCGTTTTTCTTCAAGACGGCTTTCGGCCAGCCGCCGCGGCAGGTAAGGAATGCCAGGCGCTCCAGGTCGATAGGGCTTTCCCCGTCTACAGGACCGCGTTCTTTGAACAACCGGGCCAGACTGACTTCGCCCGAAGAATCACCGGATTCCCAGAGGGTCATCGTCCTGAGTTTCAATCGGGAGATCCGGCCGGTCCCGGTATGATGGATGGCTTCAGCCTCAGTCATAGGGCTGGGCGGGACGGCGGAACCGGTGAGCATGAACTGCCCGTCCTCTCCCCGCCGGTCCACCTCGTTCCTGACAGCATCCCAAAATTGAGGAGCCAGTTGCCATTCGTCGATCAGGCGCGGTGTCCCTCCTGTCAGAAGACGCGTGATGTTGGTCCGTGCGAGTTGGAGATTCTGGGTAAGCGTATCGGGGTCGGAAAGATAGAGGACGCTTCCCGCCTGCTGGACGGCCAGCGTCGTTTTCCCACAATATTTGGGGCCCTCTATCAGGACAGCGCCCATAGCCTCTAATTTGTCCGCCAGCAATTGATCGGCAATTCTTTTCCTGTACTCCATTTTCCGCATTTTTGTTAGGGACAAATGTACGATTTATTGATTTAAAAATCAAATAATTCTGTTTTTTTGATACGACAGTTGGCCGATTTTTGATGCGACAGTTGGCCGAAATTGTGCCAGACGCCATCGGTGCAAAAACAAGCCCCAGTGCACACGGACCAGGCAGGACAAGGCCCCCGGTGTGTGAAAACACCCCGGAACACACACGGAAGGGGCCCACCACCATGCCGCGTGCGCAAAAAGGCACCCCGACGCACACGGAGCGCAAACGTCAATAACACAAGCGGCACCCCGGAAAGGGATGCCGCCATCGAAACAAGTTGGGGCGAGTTGCATCACTGCAGTTCGGTGGTTGCAGCCGTGAAAAGGCCGTTCTTGTCCGAGACCTTGACCGTGGTCGCGTTGCCGCTGGACTTGGTCGTCTTGAAGCGCGCCTGGAAAGACGTCGTGTAGGTATGTGCCGCCGCATCGTAATAGTCGGCGTAGGTGATGGTCTTGAGGAAGTAGAACGTGTTGCCGGTCACGTCGTCGAAGGCGGAAGGCCCGGTCTCCACCGGCATGTCGCCGTCGAGCGGACTCAGGCTCCGGTTCTTGGCCTCGATCTTCAAGGTCAGGGGGAAGAGCGCCCGTCCGAGGTCGGTCGGAAGCGTGATCGTGAGCGTCACCTCCTGGCCTGCCGCATCGGTCCCCAGCGGAGTGCAGTCCACCCCCAGTGCCGGCGTCGGAATCATCCGGAAGGAAATGTCGCGGTACAGCGGCCGTCCATCCTCTTCCAACGTCGCCTCCACCCGGACGATGCTGCGCAGCACGTCGGAACCCTCTCCCGACACCGTGACGACAACCTTTCCCCAGTCCGAGGTGCCGTCATAGGTCTCCCCGTCCAGGCCCACGATCTCCGTCGCGGTCACCGCGGCCTCGTAGCCGTCGACCGCCTGCACCGAAATCCGGACATAGGAATTGTCTACCGTGCCGTCGGACACGTCCGGGACGAAGCGGAAGAACACTTCTACCGTACCGCCCTGCGTATCCGTCCAATCGATGGTGGACACCTTCAGCTCCGACTGGTCATTGGAAACTTCTGTCAAATCAGTTGTTTCCAAGGACGAAGACACATCCCCGATCGCAGCGCCCACAAAGGCCTTGTGGGCCGATGCAAACCCGGGAGCGGAGAGGTCCGTGATGTTGAGCCGGTAGTTGAAGTTGCGGTACAACGGCGTGTAGCGCCCCCGGTCGTCCATGAGTTCGATCTTGTACCACGAAGGTGCTCCGGTCTCGGTCCAGGTGCCGCCGACCAGCACCGCCGTCGGATTCGCCGTCGGCCGGGGCCGCTCATACACGAACAGGTACGGGTCGGCGTCGCCGGGCGACTTGAAAGTGTCCGGCTCGCTGGTATCGATGCCGACCGACAAGGGCAGGTAACCGGCATAACCGCTGCCCTGCACCTGTGCTTACGTAATACCGGAACCGGCTGACAGATATGCGGTTGCGAAGCGCGCGCGGTCGCGGTCATACGGGGCGACGGAACCCGCCTCGGGCCCGTTCACCAGGGCATATTGCGAGACGGTGAATTTGGTCGTGCTGCTCGTGACCTCGATCCGTGCAAAGTTCCGGACCAGCGGGATGTCCTGCAGCGCCGCCTCCATGGCAGCGTCTCCCGCCTTGATCCGGGACACCTCGACCCGCTGCCAATACGCACTCTCGCCGCTGGTCGTCACCATCTGCGGAATCACTTCCGCCTCCCCCGCAAACCGGGGCTCGGAAGGAGGATCGGCGATGAAATGGAGTGTCCGCGGCGTGGATGAAGCCAGGAGCGTCACCTCGTAATTTCCCCGGTCGGGTGCAGTCGCCGTCAGTGTCGCGCGCACCCACTCCGCCAGGAAACCGGCGTCGTCGAAGACGGCCACCCACATCTCCGTCATTTCGGGGACAGTCCCCATCGCGCCCTTGGTGACCACGCCTTCCTCCGGCACCGTCACGCTGAACGGGACGGTCACCGTCGTGCCATCCCCGGCATCTTCCGGGGCGACGGCCTCCCTGCTGCAGGCGAAAATGCCGCCCAGCAGGCCCAGGCCCAAGATATATTTCCAAGTTTTCATAGTCGTCAGAATTAATCGTGATAACCGCCCCAGGCCGTCAGGTTGTCGAGTTGTCCTTCGCCCCAATACCAGAGGTCGTAGACGCAGCGGACCGCATTGGACGGAGTATTTCCCGTTACGAATTGCCCATTGGAAGAATTGTATTTGGTTCCATCCGACGCCCAATAATAGCCGTCGAACAGCGACGGGATGACCCCGTTCGAGGACAGGTTCACAATGAACGAGATCTCACCGGGCGAAGGGACCCGCCAACGTCCGGCCGGGTAGCCGTTCTCCTGGTAGGCGGAACAGCGCATCTCGGCGGCAGCGTAATTGGCTAGCACAGAGGTCTTTCCATAGGAAGATGCAATCTTGAAATACGGTGAAATCTTGTAACCGGCCTGCATATCGGTCGGGTAATAGCGGGTCGGACCGGAGAGCGGCGCCATGTTC
>JAFUZO010000057.1 GCA_017476575.1 Bacteroidales bacterium
AGCGGCGCAGCAACGGTTCGCCATCGTGGTGGACACGGAAAGCGATGCGCATTGCCACTCCCAGTTGGAAGCCTATGCGGAGTCCGTCCGGGAGGGCGGGCTCGATGCGTTCATCGCGGCCGGTGACTGGGCTTCGCCGGAAGCGGTGCGGGATTCGCTCTACCGCTGGTACCGGGAGCGGAACCTGGTCGGGACCGTGTTCATCGGGGACATCCCGGTGCCGATGGTCCGCAAGGCCCAGTATCTGACCTCCGCCTTCAAGATGGACGAGCAGCGGTTCCCGATGCGGGATTCCTCCGTCCCCTCCGACCGTTTCTACGACGACTTCGACCTCCGGTTCGATTTTGTCGGACGGGACTCCGTCGAGACGCGGCTGTTCTACTACGACCTGGCCCCGGATTCCCCGCAGGAAATCACCTGCGACATCTTCTCCGGCCGCATCTGCCCTTCCGGCCACTTCCAGGACCGGTATGTGGAACTGGCGGCCTATCTGGAGAAACTCGTCCGTATCAAGCGCGAATGGAATCCCCTGGACCGTATCGTGTCCTACACCGGCCAAGGGTCTTTCTCCGACAGCATGATCGCTTGGAAGGACGAGACCGTCACGCTGGAGGAACAGGTCCCGGCTGCCTTCCGGGACATCGACGGCGCGAAGTTCTACGTCTTCTACCAGTTCCCGTACATGAAAGACGCCATCTTGAAGGAATGTCAGCGGGACGACGTCGACCTCGTGCTCTTCCATTGCCATGGGACGCCCGAGCGGCAATGGATCCAGAACCAGCCGGTCGCCACCTTCGATGACGAGTACTATGCCCATGCCCGGTTGCAGGCCCGCGAACTGGTCCGCCGGAAGGTCCGTTTCGGCAGCACGCGGGAGGCGGCGATGGCGGACGTCATGCAGCGGTTCGGCCTGGATTCGACCTGGGTGGCCGATACGTTCTCGCCGGAGGCGGTTGCGGCGGACTCCCTGGAAGACCTCAAGACCGGCATCATCCTCGAAGACGTGTGGGCGGCCCGGCCGAATGCCCGGATGTACATCTTCGATGCCTGCTACAACGGTGACTTCCGCGAGGAGGACTGCATCGCCAGCCGGTACATCTTCTCGGGCGGCAACGCCGTGGTCGGCCTCGGCAATACGGTCAACGTCTTGCAGGACAAGGCATCCAGTACGCTGCTGGGCATGCTCGCGAGCGGATACAACGTCGGGGAATGGCACCGGATGACGGCCATCCTGGAGTCCCATGTCATCGGCGACCCGACCTTCGCCTTCGCTCCGGACCGGAAGTGGTGCTTCGACCTGCACCATACCGGTATCCGGTATTGGCAGAAGGCCTTCGCCCGGGCGCGTGGCGAGGAACGTTCCCTGGCTCTCTACCAACTCCACCGTCTCGGCGCCCCCGGCATGGCCGGCCTCCTGCTGAAGGAGGTGAAGGAGGCGCCGACCTATATGGAACGTCTGAACGCCCTCACCCTCCTGCAGCACTACGACCTCGATACTTACCGCGAGGGCCTGCGGGCCGCCCTGGAGGACCCTTACGAATATACCCGCCGCAAGGCCGCCTTTTACCTCTCGCGGGTCGGCGACCCGGATGACGTCCCGGCCCTCGTCGCGGCCTATCTGGAAGACTTCAATGCCAAGCGCATCGAGTTCAACATCGTCAACAACTCCGCCTGTTTCCCGGACAGCACCTTCCTGGAGGCCTATGATGCGGCCCCGAAGGACTTCCTGTACACGGAGCCGGCCGTGCCGGATTCCTTGCAGGTCCCGGGACAGGGCACTTACCTCCGGAAAGGGCGCGAGGCCCTGGTCGGCGCCCTCGGCCTCCGGGCCTACGCCGAAGAGGCGCTGGACCGGCACGGCGACGGCTCCCGCAGCCGCAGCGCGATGCTCCAGGTCTTGCGGAACAACCCCTATCCCCAGTTGGTACGGCGGCTGGTCGCCCTCGTCCAGGATGAGGAGGAACCGCTTGCCATCCGGATCCAGGTGGCGGAAGCGCTGGGCTGGTTCACTATCGCCCGCAACCGGGACTGGATCGTGGCACAGTTGGAAGGGTATCAGCCCGCCGATGAAGCGCTCCGCACCGAAGTGGCGAAAACCGTCGGACGATTGAAAGTGTACATGCGATGAAACGATTCCTCCTGCTCTTCGGAGCCTGGCTCTCCGGCATCGTGGCCGGGGCACAGAATACCTTCGGCATCTTCGTCGACAGCGGTACCTACGCGGCCTGCACGGCCGAACTGGACGCCTACCGCGACTGCCTGCGGGCGGAAGGGCTCGGTGCCGAGATCCTGTCCGGTGCCTGGGAGACCCCGGAACAGGTCCGCTCCGCCATCCTCCGCCTCGCCGCCGACCGGAAACATCCGCTGGAAGGCATCGTCCTGGTGGGCGAGATTCCCGTCGTGATGGTCCGGGAGGCCCAGTGGCTCACCACGGCCTTCAAGATGAACGAGCAATTGTTCCCGATCTTCGAGTCCAGCGTGGCTTCGGACCGCTACTACGACGACTTCGACCTGGACTTCGAATTCCTCCAGCGGGACACCACCCATGCGGGCGTATTCTATTACCGCCTGACCGAGAAAGGCGCCGTCACCCTCCGGCCGGACATCTATTCGGCCCGGATGAAGGTGCCGCAGGTCATGCTGGATGCGGGCGGGGATGCCCATGCGATCCTGCGGGCCTACCTCCGCAAGGTCGTCGCCGCCCACCGGGAAGAGAACCCGCTCGACCGGTTCACCTACTTCTTCGGGAGCGGCTACAATTCCGAGGACATGAACCTCTGGCGGCAACGCCCCGTCCTGTACCGGGAATACTTCCCCTATGCCTTCGGAAAGGCCTCCGGCAACCGTTTCCTGAACTTCCATCAGGAGGACGTGATGAAGGGGAACCTCTTCTCCGAACTCCAGCGCGAGGATGTGGACGTGTTCCAGTTCTCCGAGCACGGGGCGCCGGATACGCAGTATATCAGCAGTACCGGCACCGGCCGCACGCTGGAGGAGAACCTGTACCTGCTCAAGAGCGTGACCGCCCGCCAGTACCTGAAATGGAAGGGGACGAAGGAGGATGAAGGCTTCCAGAAAGCCGCCCTCGATTCGGTCTTCCACCTGCCCCGGAGCGTCGTTTCCGACGAGGCCCTGGCGTACTACCGGCGGGTGGATTCGGTGGCCCGCCGCCGCTCCAACATCTACCAGGATGACCTCCTTGCCATCCGCAGCAACCCGCGGGTCGTCGTCCTGAACGCCTGCTACAACGGCTCCTTCCATAACCCCGACGGCTATGTGGCCGGGGTCCATGTGTTCGGGCCGGGCCGTTGCGTCGTCGCCCAGGGCAATACGGTCAACGTCCTCCAGGACAAATGGGAGGACAAACTGCTCGGCTACCTGTCGGCGGGGCTCCGGGTCGGTTTCTGGCAGCGGGAGTTCTCCTACCTGGAGTCGCACCTGGTCGGCGACCCGACCTTCCGCTTCACCCCGCATTCGAAGGCGGAGGCCCGCCAGGCCGCCCGCCTGGAGCGGGACCTGGTGCGCCGTCCGCTGGATGCGTCCCTCTGGCGGAGCCGTCTCCGTTCGGACGAGGCGCTGCTCCGTGCTGCGGGCATCCTCCATCTGGGGTACTCGGGTGCCGCCGACGCTTCGGACCAGGCCCTGCGCCTCCTCCGGGAGGATCCTTCCTGGATGGTCCGGATGAGCGCCCTCGATGTCCTCCAGGAGCGGTCGGACGGGAATGCCGACGCGGCCATCGTGGCGGCTGCGCGGGACCCCTTCGAACAGGTGGTCCGCCATGCCTGCCGCTTCGCCGCCGCCCGGGCCGATGCCGGGCGGGACAGTTGCGTGGTGCGGGCGATGGATACTTTGCTGGCGGAGCATCCGGAACTGGCCCGGGTGCAATGGGATGCCGACGATGCCGCGACGATGATCCGGGGGCATGAGCACCTGGAGAAGGAGATGGCGAAGGCGGCCGATGCCTCCCTGCCCGGACGCCAGCGCATCTTTGCCATGCGGACCTTCCGCAACTACCGCTACCTGAAGGCGGTCCCGGTTTTGGTGGACGTGGCCCTGGACACCTCGCTGGACCCGGATGTGCGCCAGGTGGCCCTGGAGACGCTGGGCTGGTACGACCGCACGCCGGTGCGTGGCGAGATTCGTGCAGCATTGGGTGCGGTGTATCTTGAGGACATGCCTGCCATCCTGCAGAGCGAACTCCTCAAGACCCTGAAGAGACTTGCACGATGAAAAAGATAGGTTTGGCATTGGCCTGTCTCCTGCCGGTCCTTATCGCCGCGGCGCAGGCTCCCGTTGTCAAGAAGGCCCCACTGGCCGTGCGGGCCTCCTCCTTGCCGGCCTCGGTGGACAATACGGCTCAGAAATATTTTCCGCCGCTGATCGACCAGAAAGGCGGATCCTGCGCCCAGGCATCGGCCATCGGCTACATGTTCACCTACGAGATGAACCGCCTGCTGGACCGTGATGCTTCTGCGTCGGCGGCCTACCGCTTCTCCTACCAGTACACCTACAATTTCGTCAACGACGGCGAGGACAATGGTTCCTTCGGCTGGGACGGTCTGAGCATAGCATCAGCCAACGGCATCATCACCGAGGCGGACTGGCCCTCCTCCAGCGCCTCTTCCTTCAGGTGGGCAAGCGGTTACGAGAAGTACTTCAACGGCATCCGCTACAAGGTCAAGTCCTTCGAGATGATCGACATCGACAAGTGGGATGACCTCGCGCAGGTCAAGCAGTTCCTTTATGATCGGGGCGAAGAGGGGAGGCCGGGCGGCATTGTCGTTTTTTCGACGAAGGCTTCGAACTGGAAGATGGACAACAATTATACGGGCCCTTCGGCCACGGACTACCATACCATCCTGACCGCCCTGGCGACCGAGGGTGGCCATGCCCTCACCATCGCCGGATACGACGACCTCGTGGAGTTCACGACCCCGTCCGGAGAAGTCTCCAAGGGCGCTTTCATCGTCGTGAACACCTGGGGTTCCTACAGCCACGACAACGGCCGCTTCTACCTGCCCTACTGGTTCTTCTTCAACAATGCCGGCAGCGCCTACCTGTCTCCCTACGTGACCACGGTCGAGCCGAAATACGAGGAGCCGAAGATCGTCTTCAAGGTCGGGGTAGAATGTGATTCCCGCAACGATCTGTCCTTCAAACTCGGCGTTTCTGACAAGGCTTCCGACACGACGCCGAAGCAGTCGATGCAGGTGCGGATTGCCGACTACCAGGGTGGCGACTATCCGATGCAGGGCTCCTGGTGGCCTTCCGACATCGAGTTCGGCTTCGATTTCAGTGCCTACGCCTCCACCGTGGATGCCATCGAGCATCCGAGCTATTTCCTGACCGTCGCCCGGAACAAGCGTGGCACCCAGGCGGCCACCGTGGCCCGTCTCACCGCATTTTCCGTCTATGACTATCGTGTCGGCGGGGTGCCGGTGGTCCATACTTACGACCTCCCGGAACCGGTCGACCTGTCGAGCGGCGACAATGTCTTCGGTCTCTCCACGGTGCCGCCTGCGAAGACTTCCTACAACCCGGTGGAGTGGCTGAACAAGCAGTCGCACCAGCCGGTCGCCGCGCCGCTGGTCGTCCGGACGGCGGACGGCAAGTTCGCCAAGGTCCGCCTGAGCGACTACGACCGTACGGCCGGGACCATCCGGATCAAGTTTGTCTATAACCCGAACGGAGGGAGGAACCTGCAATGAAAAAGATGATCCTCGGGGCGGCCCTTGCCGTCCTCTGTCTGGCGGCCTGCCAGGGCGGAAAGAAAGGACAGACCGTCCTTCCGAATGTCCATGAAGATGCCGGCATCGTCCTGTCCGGCCTGGATGCGGAGCATTGGACCTATTTCTCGCTGGAGACCGGGGAGACCGTCGGACGGAGCACATTCCTGGACGAGGCAGAAGATGCGGCCTGGGCGGCCCGCACGGACTGGGACATCGCCATCTGCGGCGACTACCTGAAGACGAACGGCGGCACCTCCGGGCAGGGGCTTGGCGGCATCCTCCGCGACACGGAACACAACTTCCTCACCCTTGAAGAGGCCCCGTCCGAGGGCTATCTTATCGACGAGGTCGGCATCGTCAAATAGCTGTCCTCGCAATACTTAATCAATGGTTTTTATGTGAGTTGCGTGTTTTCGGGTGCAAAGGGAAATCCGCATGGGTTAAAACAAGCAACCGCCTCATTTCCATACTCTTGCATAAAACCTCGGGATGGAGATGTGGCCGGGGATATCCCCATTCATGGGGATTGCAGGGGCGGGGGATTTTCGCTACCTTTGCAATATGAAAAGACGGTTGGTCATAGTGATGGGGCTGCTGGCGCTGTCTGGGGGAACTTTAGGTGCAGAAGGATTCCGGGTCCGGGGCCGGGTGAAGGCGGCGGCGGGAACGCCCGTCCCCGGTGCCGTAGTGCAGTTGGATGAGCAGTACCTTTGGGCGGTCACGGATGCAGAGGGCCGTTTCGTGCTTGACGAAGTGCAGCAAAGTACCTATCAGTTGGAGACGGCCTGCCTCGGTTATGTGACAGATTTCCGGAAGATTCTTGTAAACAAAGATATAGAGCAGCTTGAAATCACCCTGCAGGTCCAGTCTCTCGCGTTGCGGGAAGTGGTCGTCACGGCCGAACTTTCGAAAGAAAACCTGAATACGACCCAGCAGATCGGCAGGACGGCGCTGGACCACCTCCAGGTATCCGGCCTGTCGAATATCGCTGCTCTCCTGCCGGGGGGTAAGACGGTCAATCCCGACCTGACTGTATCCGCCCAGCTGAGTGTCCGGGGCGGCGGGAACACGGCCGGCAATGCGGCTTTCGCTACGGCCGTGGAAGTGGATGGGGTCCGTATGGGGGACAATGCCGGCTTCGGCGGCCTTTCCGGAACGGACACGCGGAGCCTCCAGGTGGAGAACATCGAATCGGTGGAAGTCATCTCTGGCGTTCCTTCGGCGGAATACGGCGACCTCGGAAGCGGCATGGTCAGGGTGACGACCCGCAAGGGCCGCACCCCCGTCATGGCCACGTTCTCGATCAATCCCCGCACCTATGATGTTTCGGTGTCGAAAGGTGTGGAGGTCGGCCACGGGATCCTGAACCTCAGCGGACAATGGACCCGGGCCACGCAGAAACTCACGTCGCCGTACACGTCCTACACCCGCCGGGGCTTCACGGCCGAGTACAGCCGCACCTTCCGCAAGGTCCTGCGGCTGGAGGCGGGCCTGACGGGCAACATCGGCGGCATGGACTCCCGCGACGACCCCGACACCTACTCCGACCAGTACACCCGCGCCCGCGACAACCTGCTGACCCCGCATGCCCGGATGACCTGGCTGCTCAACCGCCCCTGGGTCACCAACCTGACCCTGGAGGCCTCCATGTATTACCACGACAACCGCTCCCACGAGCATCTGTACAACTCCTACGGCTCCTCCCAGCCGGCCGTCCATGCCGAGACGGAAGGCTACTGGCTGGCGGCGGCCCTGCCGCCGACCTTCTATGCCGACCGGATCGCGGACTCCCGTGAACTGGACTGGGCCGCCTCGCTCAAGTACGGATGGATGCGGCATTTCGGGCCGGTGAAGAGCACCCTCAAGGCCGGTCTCCAATGGAAGGCGGATGGCAATGTCGGCCGGGGCGAATACTACGAGGACCCGTCCCTGGCGGCCGACGGCTACCGTCCCCGGCCCTATACCGATTATCCCTATATGCACAACCTGGCCCTCTATGCCGAGGAGAAGGTCGCCTGGCGCCGTCTCGAAGTCAGCGCCGGGCTCCGGGGGGAACGGACCTTCGTCCGGGATGCCGCCTATGACCACCTGCAGACGCTGTCCCCGCGGCTCAACGCCCGGCTGGGACTGCTGGAAGGCCTGTCGCTGCGGGGCGGCTGGGGCATCACGCGGAAACTGCCCGGTTTCTACGTCCTCTACCCGAAGCAGGAGTACCGCGACATCCAGACCTTCGGTTTCTCGCACGGAAGCGGCGCCTCGTATGTCTACTACACGCAGCCCTACACGCTGACCCGCAACCCGGACCTCCGGTGGCAGTCGAACCGGAATGCCGAAATCGGCCTTGACTGGGAGCGCCGGGGATGGAAGGTGTCGCTGGCCGGCTTCCGGAACATCACAAAGGACCCCTATACGCTGGCCACCCTCTACACCCCGTTCTCCTACACGGTCATGCAGGTGCCGGACGGTTATGTGATGCCTGCGGACCCGCAGGTCGTCACGGACCACCAGACCGGCATGGTCTGGATGCGGGGCGCCGACGAGGAATACTACACGCCGATGGACGTGCTGGTCGAGGACCGGACGTTCGCGGCGGGGCGGATGTAGCGGGGCGGGGCGGACATCACCCGCACCGGAGTGGAACTGACCGCCGATTTCCCGGAAATCCGGGCGATCCGCACCCGGCTCCGCCTGGATGCCTCCTGGACGCACACGGAATACCTGGACGAGCAGCCCTACGCCTACTACCAGGCGGGGTGGTCGCACCCTTCCCTGGCGAACCGCTCCTATCCGTATGCCGGGGTCTATGCCGGCGGGGCCTCCGTGTCGAACGGACGTCGCACGGAATACCTCGACGCCAACCTGACGGCCATCACGCATATCCCCGAGGTGCGGCTCGTCATCACCTGCCGGGTCGAGGCGGCCCTGCTCCGCAATGCTCAGAACCTCTCTTCCCATGCATTCACGGTGAGCTCGGACAGTTACGTTCCGACTGGCGGAGACATCTATGACGGGAACAGTTACACGGCGGTCTACCCGGTCGCCTACATCGGACTGGACGGGGTGGAGCATGCCTGGAGCGAAGCATCGGCCTCCGACCCGGAACTTTCCCGTCTCATCCTCCGCTCCGGCAACATCTATACGTTCGCCCGGGACGGCTACGACCCCTGGCTGAGCGCCAATCTCAGCATTACGAAAGAGATCGGAGACCATGTGTCTCTGTCGTTTTTCGCCAACAATTTTACGGATGCACGGCCTTGGAGGAAAAGCTACGCCACCGGAGTCAGCGCCATCTTCACCCCGGCCTTCTATTACGGACTCACCTGCAGGATCAAGTTATGAAAAGGTTCCTCCTCCTTCTGTTGACGGCCCTCCTGGCCGCCGGTTGCCTGGAGACGGCGGATGTCCCCCGGCCGGCCCCGTCGGACACCTGGCCCTCCGCGCTGCATGCCGTGACGGTCCGGGTCATCTATCCGGACGGCTATCCGGCCCGGCCTGGGGTGGAAGTCCAAGTGGAGGAAATCTCCTCCGGTACTGCCTATACCGCCCCGACCGATGCAGACGGTATCGCGCGGTTCAGCCTTCCGGACGGCATCTGGCGCTTTTCATCGAGCGACCGGACCGGCCGGGACATCTTCAACGGGACGGCTGACAAGGTGGTTGTCACGGAAGGACGTACCGTCGACCTTCCCCTGACCCATTCCCTGGCGGGGACCCTTGTCATCAAGGAACTCTACTGCGGCGGATGCAGCAAGGCGCCCGAGGAGGGGACCTACCAGAGCGACAAATATGCCATCCTGCACAACAACGATACGGAGACGGTCTATCTCGACAGCCTTTGCCTCGGCATGGTCTCGCCGTATAACGCCACGGCGGTGAACCACTGGGCTGACGCTTCGGGGGCGCTGCCCGCGTTCGCCCCGGTGGTCGAGGCGGTCTGGCAGGTCGGCGGTTCCGGGACGGATTTCCCGCTTCCGCCGGGCGGCGATGCGGTCGTCGCCATCAACGGGGCCATCGACCACACTCTCCAGTATCCGCTTTCGATCAATCTGAACCGCCCGGATGTCTTTGTCTGTTACAACGCCGTCTCCTATCCTAATCCGGTCTACCATCCGGCTCCGGGCGACCAGGTCCGTCCGGAGCGGATCCTGTCTGTCGTCATCAAGACCGGGCAGGCCAATGCCTATCCGCTGTCCATCTCCTCGCCGACTCTCCTTCTCTTCCGTGCCCAAGGAGCGACCATCCAGGACCATGTCCAAGTTGCTGAGAATATCCTCCAGGCGCCGGGGAGCACAGAACGGGCAACCCGGATTCCCTATGGCTGGGTCATCGACGGTATCGAGGTCTTCGACGGACGGTCGACCGGCAACAAGAAACGGCTTCCGGATTCAGTGGATGCGGGTTTTGCCATCCAGAGCGATGTCTTCAAGGGGCATTCCCTCATGCGGAAGGTGGATGAAGAGGCCACGGCCACGAACGGCTTCGAGGTGCTGGTGGATACGAACAATTCAAGCAATGACTTCTATGAGAGCGAGATACAAAGCCTTCACCGTTAGCCTGCTGTTGTCGTTGACGGCTTGGGGGCAGCCGTATCGGGCCGCTGTCCAGGAGAGCCTGTGGGCTGGAAGCCGGAATGCCGCCGGACTCCGGAGCCTGGAATACATCGACACCCCGCTCCGGGATTATACGGATGCCTCAAGCCGGAACTGGTATGGTGGTTCCCGCCGCTATTCCCTTGCGGAACTCTACGGCAGTTACGGCGACGGCGGCTTCAAACCACTGCATGTGGGTTCCTCAGTCTGGAAGGCCGGGGCTTCCGCCTGTTCACTGACCGACCTCCCGAAGACGACCCTGGCGGGCGAATTCCGTTTCGAACAGCAGGAAGGGCAGGAGATGCGCGGCTCGATGTTCATCCATCCCGGCTGTTATCCCGTGGATGTGGTGGAGTTTACACCCGGCCCCAAGACGCTCCAGACCTACGGCTTGTCCGGCCGCATCGCCCATGAAGTCTCGGACCGCTGGGTCGTCGGGGCAGACCTGGGCTTCACGTCCTCCAACTACGCCAAGCGGAAGGACATCCGCCATACCAACTACGCGCTGGACCTCGGCATCGCGCCCGGCATCCTGTACCGGTGGCATCTCGGGGATGACCTCGATCTGGACTTCGGCGCCTCCTACCGGTTCCGCAAGACCTCGGAATCCATCGATGCGGAGCAGGTCGGTTCCGCCACCGCCGATTCCTATTTCGCCTTCCTGGACAAGGGAATGCGGTATGGGACCTACCAGGTGTGGGACGGGGCCGGCATCCATCTCGCCGAAGCCGGCGTGGGCCGTTTCCCCGTCCGGGAGACCACCCACGGCGGTGCCCTGCAGGCCAGCCTGTCCAGTTCCCTCTTCCTGGAAGCGGGCTACGATGTCTCGCGGGGTGAGGTCGGGGAGAAGGGCTACACCTGGTTCCGTTTCCCCGGTCGGCAGTTCCACACGGATTTCGCATTCCGTACTCCCGAACTGGATGTAATCAAGGTCACCTACCGCCTCCATTTCGATACGGACGGCCAGACCCTGGATGAGACCGTCCTGGACAAGGTGACCTCCGGCGGGGTGACGACACCGGAAATCTACGGCTCCAACACCGTTTTCCGCCGTCGCACGGCCTCCCTGCGGCACAGCGTCGAGGTGGACGGCCGCAACGGGTACGCCTGGCTCCGGCAGGCCCGGCTGGAATACGGACGGTCACGCCATCGGGAGTACTCGACCCTGATGTATCCCTACACCGATACGCTCGGTCTCGATACGCACCGCCTCTCTCTGTCCGGCCGCTTCCGGCACCGGACTTCCCGGGAATATGGGCTGGCCCTCCTCGGGCAATGGTCCCATGTGCACGAACAGGGGCTGGAGGCGCTTCCTTCGGATGCTGCTCCTGTCGGGGAGCCTTTCCGGCTTACGGCGGACTGGATCCGGAAACGGGAATATATGTCCGCAGGGCGCTTCGGCCTCCAGGCTTCCGTGCGGTTTTACCTGCCCTTCCCCGGACTGTATACGGAGGTCTCCGGCTCCTGGCTCCATGGTTTCCGTCTTGAATATCTGGGGACGGACCGCTGGGAGGCGGGTTTGAAATTAGGATACGCTTTCTGATAATCTAATGTATTACGATATGAAAAAAAGTATTTTTCTGATGGGTGTGGCCGTCCTGACATTGGCGGCCTGCCAGAAGCACGAAAGCCAGGTTACCACTGATTATCTCGTGCGCGTGGAGCCGGTTATCACCCGGGCCACCGAGACGAACTTCGAGACCGGTGACGCCATCGGCCTCAGCATCACCCGTGCCGCCGGGGTGTATGCGGTGAACACCCTCCTGACGTACGATGGCACCGCCTTCTCCGGCCAGTTGAAATGGTACGAGGAAGGAGCCGATGCCGCCACGCTGAAGGCATACTATCCCGCCAGCCTGGCGGACGAAGGCATCCGGAATCCGACGACTTTCACGGTGGATACCGACCAGTCCGCCGGGACATCGGCATCCGACTTCATGTCCGCCGTCAAGGAGAACGTCCTGCCGTCCGCCAACGCGGTGTCCATGGTGTTCAAGCACCAGCTCAGCCGCCTGGTCATCAAGGTGAAGAACAATGCGGATTACACCCTCGACCAACTGGTCTTGAAGGGCGCTGTCCCTACCGCAGCCATCGCCGACGACCTGACCGCCACCGTGGATGAGCAGGCGGAAGCGGCCGACATCAAGGCCTTTGCCGACGGCGACACCTACTATGTCATCCTTCCGGCGCAGAAGGTCGCCCTCACCGCGGCCGTCACCGCGGCCGGCGTCGAGATGACCCAGAAACTTGCGGAAGCCACGCTGGCCCCCGGCAAGCAGTATACCATCAACATGATCGTCAATCCGACCGACATCCAGGTCGTCCTCTCCGGCGAGATCGAGAATTGGGGCGACGGTGGTGAGATCGGGGCGGAAGAGCCGTCCACCAATGTCGAGGAGCATCTGGAGGAGGGTTATTTCCTCTATGAGGATGTCCGATACAACGTCGTGAAACTCAAAGATGGAAAATGGTGGATGGCTCAGGGGCTCGCTTTCGTCCCGGAAGGGAAGACACCCTCTGCCGATCCCGCGGAAGCAGCCGGCATCTGGTATCCCTATGAAAGCAACGGGACGGATGTCTCAGCGGTCACGGATGCGGAAGTCATCGCCAAGGTCGGCTATCTCTATGATTTCCAGACAGCCTTCAGTGTGGAACTGACCCCGGACAACTTCAAGGACTTCGAGGCGACCCAGGGCATCTGCCCGGATGGATGGCATATTCCGAGCCGCCAGGATTTCCTGGACCTGGTCGGTCTTTCCAACAAGGCTGACGGTGAGACCGGAAACAAGGAGAACAAGGAGGCGGCGTACTATGATGAGGCCTACGGTGCGGGCAAGGTTACGGCCCTGGATGCAGACGGGTTCAACTGGGGATTCACCGGTTCCGTCAACCGGACCAATGCGAATACGACCGGTGCCTATCAGAAACTGGTGCTGGATGCCTCCGTCTGCTCCGTGGAGCAGTATCTCGGCAAGAAGCGCTTGACGTACCTGCTCGGGTCCACCGGCTTCACGCCGACCAATACGGCCATCAACCTCCAGTTCTTCAGTCTGATGAACACGTTCTCTTCCTCCTATAAGGAGGGGCGTTTGTCCGTTTCCTACGGCAACCTCTATTCCGGCTACGAACTCCGCTGCGTCCGCAATTAGACCCGTTTTTGAGCGTTTTTCCTCCCGGCATCCCGTCGGGAGGATTTTTTTGTTATTTTTGTGATATGAAACGTTTTGTCCTGATTTTCGCCCTTGCATCCTTCTCGTGGGCGGCATCGGCCGATGAGGGCATGTGGATGGTCCATGCCATCGACCAGGCCCTGGAACGGCGGATGCAGGAGCGGGGGCTCCGGCTTCCTGCCCGCGCCATCTACGATGCGGAAGCTCCGGGAACGACCTTGGCGGATGCCGTGGTCTCGCTCGGATTCTATTGTACAGCCAGTATCATTTCGGATGAAGGGTTGCTGATTACGAACCATCACTGCGCGTTCAGTGATATTGCTGCGCTTTCTACCGAGGAGCACAACTACTTGGAGGATGGTTTCTGGGCCTTCCATCGGCAGGACGAAATCCCGCTGCACGGAAAATCCGTCTCCTTCCTCCGGCAGGTGCTGGATGTGACGGGCGAGGTGGCGGCCCTCAAGGATTCGCTCTCGGCGGCCGGCACCCCCTTCGGCTCCCGGAAACTGTCGGC
>JAFUZO010000058.1 GCA_017476575.1 Bacteroidales bacterium
TGACCCCGGAACAGACGAAGTACTACTTCCTTTCGGGCTTCACCGCCAAGCTCGCCGGTACCGAGCGCGGCATCACCGAGCCGACCCCGACCTTCTCCGCCTGCTTCGGCCAGGCCTTCCTGGAGCTCCATCCGACCAAGTATGCCGAGGAACTCGTCAAGAAGATGCGCAAGAGCGGCGCCAAGGCCTATCTCGTGAATACCGGCTGGAACGGTACGGGCAAGCGTATCTCCATCCGTGACACCCGCGGCATCATCGACGCCATCCTGAGCGGTGCCATCGACAAAGCCCCGACCAAGCAGATTCCTTACTTCGACTTCACCGTTCCGACCGTCCTCGAAGGGGTCGACACCGGTATCCTCGATCCGCGCGACACCTACGCCGATCCGACCCGGTGGGAAGCCAAGGCCAAGGACCTCGCCGGTCGCTTCATCAAGAACTTCCACAAGTACGAGTCCAACCGTGCCGGCAAGGCCCTCGTCAAGGCCGGTCCGAAACTCTAGGCCCCGACTTGCATTCCCCTATACCCGGCGCGACCCTCCGTCCCGCCGGGTATTTTTTGATGCATGTGCAACCCCGCTTCCGACGATACGTCGGCTACGGAGCCGTGATTGTGAGACCGTCGTAGGCGGGTTGGACATCGGAACGGATACCGCGTTCCCGACAGAGTTTCCGCAGGTCTTCACAGAACTGGCGGTGCGGGGGGAAGGTATGGCTGAGATGGGTGAGCCAGGTATGGCGGGCGCCGATGCGGTTGGCCAGGGCCAGGGCCTCGTCCAGCGAGAAATGCGAATGGTGCGGCTTGTAGCCGACCGTGTTGAGGGTGAGATGTTCGAGGCCTTCGAGTTTTACGGATTCCGATTCCGGGATGGAACTCATGTCGGTGAGATAGGCGATGTTCCCGAAGCGGAAGCCGAGGACGGGCATCTGGTCATGCATGCCGCGGATCGGCGTGATGTTGAGGTAGCGGTGACCATCCGCAACCCCGCAGTCGGGGCCGGGCAGGGCCGGGAGCGCATCGACGACGGCATTGTCGGAAGGAACGAGGCTGCCGTCGGGCTGCCGGAAGAAATAGCCCACGTCGTGGACCCATTCGAGCTCGCCCGTATTCTCCAGCGAGGTGATGCGGAACGGCCGCCCGTCAAGCAGGTGGACATGCCACTCCGGGGCGCCGGGATACTTGTGCTCGGCGAAGGCATAGGCGTAGTCGTTACGGAGTGCTGCCAGCACTTCCGGCTCGCAGTATATCTCGACGGCCTTCCGGTCGATGTAGTTCAGCGACCGGACATCGTCCAGGCCGCCGGTATGGTCCTTGTGCTTGTGGGTGAGGAGGATGGCATCCAGATGCCGGATGTTCCGGGCAAGCATCTGCATGCGGAAGTCCGGTCCGGCGTCGACAAGGACCTGGAAGCCTTCGGATTCGATGTAGGCGGCAGCGCGGAAGCGCTTGTCATGCGGGTCCGTGGACTGGCACCTATCGCAGGGGCAGGCGATAATCGGTACCCCCTGCGAGGTTCCCGTTCCCAAGAAAGTCAGTCTGGTCATAGTATGACAGGTTCGATGGTTCCGACCCGGGCCGGATCGTAGGGCCTTTCGAGGCGGATGTAGTTGCCGGTGTAGCCGCCCATGAGGCCGTCCTTGACGGAGGATTCCCAGAGGACTTGCTCCGGCAAGCCCCGGTTCCCGGCGACGAAGGCATCATGCAGTCCGGCGCAGAGGGCTTCGAGACGGGCGACGCGCGCTTTCTTGGCGGCCTCGTCCACCTGGCCGGGCATCGTGGCGGCCCGGGTCCCCGGACGGCGGGAGTAGGGGAAGACGTGGATGAAGGCCGGCCGGATGCGTTCTTGCAGGAAATCGTAGGTCTCCTGGAACAGTTCTTCGGTCTCGCCGGGTAGTCCGACGATGACGTCGATCCCGAAGAAAACCTTCGACCGCCCCGGTCTTTCCAACGCTGAACGCACGTAGTCGATGCGGCGGGAGAAGAGGTCGGTCGTATAGCGCCGTCCGACCCGCTTCAGCAGGATGTCGCTGCCCGTCTGGAGCGGGATATGGAAATGCCGCTGGAACTTGGTCCCGGAAGCAATCCAATCCACGATTTCCTCGGTGAGGAGGTTCGGCTCGATGGAGGAGATGCGGTAGCGTTCGATGCCCTCCACGGCGTCCAGGGCCTTCAGCAGGTCCAGGAAAGATTCATGGGTGGTGCGGCCGAAGTCGCCGGTGTTCACACCGGTCAGCACCACCTCCTTGATGCCTTGGGCAGCGATGGCATGGGCCTGCGCCACCACTTCGCAGACCGGGATGTTGCGGCTGCGTCCGCGGGCGAAGGGCACGGTGCAGTAGGCGCAGAAGTTGTCGCACCCGTCCTGCACTTTCAGGAACGACCGGGTCCGCTCGCCGGACGAGTAGGCGGGAAGCGTTGCCTCTACGTCCAGGGATGGAACGGCTTGGACTGCCCTTCCTTTCCCGGAAGTTTTCATGGACAGGAGGTCCCAAGTGTCGGATACGACGCGGGATTTTTCCCCGCCGCCGAAGACGCGGGCGACGCCGTCCATGGCCGCAAGCTGGTCCTTTTTGAGCTCGGCATAGCAGCCGGTGACGATGATGAGGGCTTCCGGTGCGAGTTTGTGGGCCCGCCGGATGAGGTTCCGTGACTTCTTCTCCGCCGTTTCCGTGACGGCGCAAGTGTTGATCAGGTACACATCGGCCTTCTGGCTCCAGGGCACGACGTCCAGACCATGGCTTACGAACCCCCGCTCATAGGTGGAGGTCTCTGCATAGTTCAGCTTGCAGCCCAGGGTAGTGAATGCGATTTTCATGCGAGCAGGAGAAAGACGCAAGGGCGTTTGCCGATGGTGAGGGGATGCTGTTTCCACCAGGAGACAGGATGGGTCTGGATGAAGGCGGAGGGGAGGGTAAGGTCGGCAGCGACCGTCAGGAGAGTCTTTCCGGAGAGACCGGCCACGAGGTCTGCCAGGAGCGCGTCGTTGCGGTAGGGCGTCTCGATGAGGATCTGGGTCTGGTGCTCGGCGGCAGACCGCTTCTCCAGCCGGTGGATGGCGCTGCGGCGCTCCTCAGCCTTGGCGGGAATGTAGCCGGCAAAGGCGAAGGACTGGCCGTTCAGCCCCGATGCCATGAGGGCGAGCATCAGCGAGGAGGGACCCACCAGGGGCACGACCTCGATGCCTTCCCGGTGGCAGAGGGCGACGAGTTGCGCTCCCGGGTCGGCCACAGCGGGAAGGCCGGCTTCGGAAATCAAGCCGACGGATCGTCCGTCGTCGAACAGGCGCAGGTAGCCCGCCACTTCTTCGGGAGTCGTATGCTCGTTGAGCGTATGGAATTCAAGGTCGGCAATCCGGCCCTTCAGACCGGCCCGGGACAGGTAGCGCCGGGCGGTCCGGACCTCCTCGACGACAAAGCAGTCGAGGGTCGCGGCTACCGAAAGCACCGGTCCTGGAAGCACTTCGGCCGGCTCATTGTCTCCCAGGGGAGACGGAATCAGGTAGAGTTTTCCTTTACTCATCGCGTTGCAAGGCGGCCTTCCCGGTCGAATCGACCTGCAGGGTGACCTTTTCCGTAGGGTTGAGGACATTCTCCAGCGCCCGCTCCTCCCGTTTCCGCTTGGAGGAGAACAGGTCGCGGAGCAGCCCGCGGAACGTGCGGAATTCCCGCTGGTAGGCGAGACCGACGCCGTTGCGCTGGCTGTTGTCCAGATAGTTGGTATATTGGTCGGCGGAATGCGAGAACAGGTTGAGCCGGAAGGTTCCCGGCTTGTCCAGTTTGATTTCGATGTCCAGGTCGCCGCTGACCTCGTCGTTGCTGGCACTCGTCCCGTAGAGTTTCCGGTTCCCGATGGTGCCGTTGACGATGACCCGGTTGTTGAAGAGTTGGGTCGACAGGGCCACGTCGAACAGGTCGGTGCCCCGATCGTTCTGCTGGTAGTTCAGACCGAGGTCCAGCGGGATGTCCAGTTTCTGCAGGATACTGTTGAGTTGGCCGGCCATGATGCTGGTCACGTTGGATAGCAGCATGTTGGACCCGCCCGTAGTGATGCCCGAGTCATCATCGGGGAGGAAGCCGCCCGTGATCAGCAGGTACAGGAACTGCTTCTGGATCTTGTCCTCGGTATTGAGGGCGCTCTCGACCTGGGCCTGGGTGGCCGGGTCCAGGTCCGGGACATTGATGGAGAGCTTCACCGTCGGATTGCGGAGTTTGTCGGTGATGTTGATGCCGCATTCGACCGTCCGCCGCGAGACGGAGGTGGAATCCGACAGCAGGTTGGACAGCGAGGTCTTGGTGACGTAGAGGCCGTCCACGTTGAGGTCGGAGTCCATGATGTCGCCGTTGAACCGGATCGAACTGCCGTCCTGGAGGGCGAAGTCCCGGCTGACCAGCCCGAGGGCCGAGAAGTGGAAGTTGCCCGAGGTGAGGGTGTAGTCGCCGTTGATGGTGAACAGGTTCTGCGATGGACGGGTCTCGATGTCCAGGGTTCCGCTCCCGAGCCCGTTGAGCGTGTTGCCTTCACCGATGTCGATGTTGGCGGTCACGGCCGGCGTCGCATGGATGCGGAGCCTGATATCGATGTCGCTTGCCCCCTTGGCGGTGCTGGTATGCGTGTTCATCAGAAGTTCGTACGGGTCGATCTCGGTCTCTACCGGTGGCTCGGTGAAGGTCAGCAGGTTGCGGGTACCGGCCGAAGCGGAAGTGCTGATCGGGATATGCAGGTCGCCATCCTTGGTCGTCATCGCGTCGACGCTCAGGACCAGGGCGTTGAACGGGCCGGTGATATCCACGTTGCCGGAAGCGTAGACATTGCCGTAGATGGGTTGTCCGGCATCGGACTTGATGCCGAGGGCCTGCATCCGCTCGAAGTTGATATGGGTATCCATCCGGAAGTCCTTGAAGCCGCCGAAACGGATACCGCCCGTAACGGTCCCGCGCCCGTCGCTGCGGTCCCGGATACGGACATCCGTGAAGGTGAGGCCCCGGTCGTCGATCTGGACCGGTCCGCTGACGGAGTAGGGGACCTGCGTGAAGGCGACTTCCAGCAGGCCGTCGACGAGTTCTGTCCCTTCACTGGAAAGGTGCAGCTTGTCCAGGGTACCTGCGGCCCGGATCGTGCCGTCGAGATAGCCGCCGAAATCGCTGAAGATACCGTCGAGGAAAGGTCTGGCATAGCCGATATCCACCCTTTGGAGGGTTGCCCGGGCGGAAATCTCCTTCGTGGTCGGCATAAGGTAGCCGCTGACATCGAAGTTGCGGACCTCGTCCAGGTTGTTGCGGAGATAGAAGTCGAACCGGCGTTTCTCCTCGTTCCACAGGCTGGCCATGCGGACCTGTCCGGCCCGGTGGCCGGCGATGAGGGTGGAATCGCAGGTGATACCGGCCAGGAGGCCGATCGAGGGTCGGGAAGGAGAGACGACAAGGGCCCGTCCGGTGGCCCGCCCCTGCAAGTCCAGTCTGCCTCCGACCAGGAGGGAATTCAACAGCGAGATATCGAATTTCTCCATGCGGACCGAAAGGGTATCCTTCCGTCTCGGAGAGAATCCTCCGCTCACGAGGACGGTCTGTTCGTCGGAAGTGAGCTTGAAGCCTTCGACCTGGATATTCCCGTCCTTGAGGGTGACCTCGTCGGAATGGAGGCTCCATCCGTTGCCGTTATAGTAGATGTTGGACGGAAGGGCCTGGGCGGTCAGTCCCAGACTTCCGGCATGGCGGGAAAGCTCGCCGCTCAGGAAAATCTCTCCCCGGTTGGCGGCCTCCGTCTCATTGTCATAGTTGTATCCGATACCGATGTGGTTGTCATCGGCGAAGAGGGTGCAGCTGTTGTTCAGAAGCTCGATGCCGGACACTTTGAGGGCAGAGCTGGTGATGTCGGCATGAAGGGCGTCGCCCTGGTTGTTGAAGGCGAGCTGGAAGTCTTTCAGATATTTTCCCCCATAGGCAAGCCGTCCGGAGCGGGCGGAACCCTGGACCGTCCCATCCTCCTGCACTTTGAGTTTCAGGGTGGTATGGTTCTCGATGTAGACTCCCGGAGCGACGAAACTGAGCAGTTGCCGGGCGTCATGGACGGTGAAGTTGACCTCGTACGGGGTCCCTTCCCAAGCAGCGCCGGGACGGGTGACGAGGGCGGGAAGTTCCCGCTCGACGACCAGGTGTTTGAGGTCGCCGACCAGGGAGAAGATGGATTTGTTGCCCACGAAGGTCCCGTCGGCGAACCGGGAATGGAACCGGATGCGGTGGATGTCGTCGTTGGCATGCGAGTTGACGGAGATGGCACCGATGTCATGGCGTCCGGCATCGTTCTCCAGGGTGAGGCCTTCGACGGTGATTTCTCCGAGCAGGTCGCGGCCATCGGTCCGGATGAAGTTGGCGCTGGTCTGGAAAGAGACCTTGGAGCGGCCGCGCTTGTCCAGATGCAGGGCCTCCAGGTCGGCATAGCCGAGGTTGGCATAGAACTGGTAGGCTGCGTTCCGGGTCTGCGGGGACAGGTTGAACAAGCCCTGGAACATGAAATTGAGGTTCGGGTCGCTCGCGATGATGCGGCCGTCGAAGGCCTTGTCGGAATAGGTTCCCACAGCGGCGATACCGGTGTAGTCATAATCCAGGGCGTTGAGCCGGTGGATATCGAGCGAGTCGATGCGGACCTGGAGGTCGCCCGGCGCGAGGGTAGCCTCGATGCCGGTGTCCAGGGTGAGCTGGTGGACGGCATCCGTCCCGATGATGCGGCCGACATCGAGGTCCACGGTCCGGACCGTACCGCCGATGATGATGGGGTGCCGTTTGTCCAGGATATTGCGCAAGGTGACGTCGGCGACGGCTTGTCCGATATCTGAATCGATGTCTCCGTTCACGCGGAGGCGCTGGAAAGGGCCCTTGGCAGAGCCGTCGAACCGGAAATCGGAGCCGGATGCGAACCGTCCAAGGTCCAGACGGACTTGGGGGGCCCATCCTTGGATGAAGGTTTCCAGGCCGTCCAGGTCGAACTGGAGGCCTTGGATCTGGAAGTCCAGCAGGGCATTTGCAATGTCCGGGAGGCCGATCATGCTGCCGTCGGCACGGCCCTCCACGCCGCTTCCGTGCTCCTGGAAGGACAAACCCTTGACGGTAAAATCATTGACATAACCGCTGACCTGCCCCTGGAGGTCGGCAATGAACTGGAAGCGGTCGAGGTTGGGGGCGAAATGGGAGACGGTCCGCATGGAGAAGGAGGACGGTCTCAGGATGCCGGCCTCGATGCGGACGCGGTCAAGGAAGTCCTTGTACAGATCCAGGCCTCCCAGCAGTTGCAACCGGTCGAGATAAAGTCTGGAGTCCGTCTCCAGGATAGTAAGCTCGTCGAGAAGGACCTTGCTTCCGCCCACCTTGGCCTTTCCGGACAGATGGGAGACTTGGAAGCCGGATTTTTCGTCAAGTTCCATGTGGTCCATGGTACCGCTGACGATGCCTTTCCGGAACGAGATGTCATGGGCCCGGAGGCTGGTGCGGACCTCGAGATCGTTCCAATTGATGACCTCCGGCGGGGGATCAGGACGTCCCTTGGCTATCTGGTTGCGCCGGGCTGCGATATTGACCATGCGGAATGTCAGGTCCTTGATGTCCACTTTCCTGGCGTCCAGGGAAAAAGTGGATTCCTTCTTCGGCTTGTCGGGATCGGAGGTGAGCTGGAAGACCCGCTGGAGGTTGGTCTGGCTGCCAGGCCGGTCGGAGCGTGGTTCGATGACGAGGTTGAAGGCAGCGTGTTCCAGGTTCAGCCGGGTGACGGAGAGGGTGTTGCTCCGGATGATCCCCTTGAGGGAGAAGCGGGCGGACAGGTCTCCGGCCCGCAGCAACGTATCCTGCCTCGGCAGGCCCTCTTCTTCAAAAGGATGGCGGTCCAGGATGACCACATCCTTCAGCACGACGGCATCAAAGGGTCTGACGGACACCTCTCCGAAGATGATGTCTCCGTCCAGCCGTCCCTGCAGCATCGCGACAGCCCGGCGTCCGAGAGCGGTCTGCACCTTCGGCGACTGGATGGCGACCACTCCCGCGAGCAGCACCAGCACTATCGCCATGAGGACCCATCCGGTTATTTTCAGCCCTTTTTTCATCAATCTACAAAAATAAGAAATATTTTGTAATTCCAGCCCTGCCGGGCGCCCTATTCCGAATCGCCCGTCCCTCCCCATCCATGTTTTCAAGCAGAATCGTGGATGGATTTCCTGCCCGGGGACCCGAGCGGACGGAATGGGGCGGCGGGAGAGCCTGGCCGTCGTCAATCCCGATTTATTTGCTTATCTTTGCAGGTTGAAAACAGACTGGAACATGGCTGACATCATACTGGGAATCGAGTCCTCCTGCGACGATACATCGGCCGCCGTCATCCGCGACGGCGTGCTGCTTTCCAATGTCATCGCTTCACAACAGGTACACAAGGCATACGGGGGCGTGGTGCCGGAACTGGCCTCGCGGGCACATGAACAGAACATCGTTCCGGTGGTGGCTGAAGCGCTCTCGCAGGCGGGGATCTCCGCCGCAGAACTGACCGCCGTCGCATTTACGCGGGGACCGGGCCTGCTGGGTTCGCTTCTCGTCGGCACCTCGTTCGCCAAGGCGCTCTCCCTGTCGCTGGACATCCCGATGGTGATGGTCAACCATCTCCAGGGGCATATCCTGGCGAATTTCATCCGGCAGCCGGACGTGCCGGTGGCCGAGCCTTCGTTCCCGTACCTCTGCCTCCTGGTCTCGGGCGGCAATTCGCAGATCGTGAAGGTGGACTCGCCGCTGGACTACGAGATCCTCGGCCAGACCATCGACGATGCGGTAGGGGAGGCCTTCGACAAGTGCTCGAAGATGCTGGGACTCGGCTATCCGGGCGGTCCGGTCATCGACCGGCTGGCCAGGACGGGCGACCCCGGGCGGTTTACGTTCGCCAAGCCGCACATCCCCGGGCTGGACTATAGTTTCTCCGGGGTGAAGACCTCGCTGCTGTATTTCGTACGGGACGAGCTGGCGAAGGATCCGACCTTCCTGGAGAACAACAAGGAAGACCTCTGTGCCAGCTTCCAGAAGACGCTGGTCGACATTTTGATGGACAAACTGGTCAAAGCGGCCCGGCAGACCGGCATCCGGGAGGTGACTATCGGCGGCGGAGTGTCGGCTAACAGCGGACTCCGGGAGCGGATCGTGGCGGAAGGCCGCAGGCGGGGCTGGAAGACCTACCTTCCGCCCTTCAAGTTCACTACGGACAATGCGGCGATGATTGCGGTGGCGGGCTGGTTCCGCTACCGGGCCGGGGAGTGCGCCCCGCTCGACATCGCCCCTGTCTCCCGTCTCGCAGATTATTGAGGATATGAAAGAATTCGAAATCGCCAAGAAGATCGGGAAGGACCTGACGGAAGCGGAACTGCGTGAAGCGGCCGCCAAGGCGCTCGGTGTCCGGCCGGAGAAGGTCGGCACCGTGACCGTTGTCCGGCGCTCCGTCGATGCCCGACAGGATGTCCTGTACCGTTATCGTGTGCAGGCATGCCGGGAAGGGGAGACGTATGAGCCTTACTGGCTGCCACTTTTCCAGGATGTACATGGCGCCGAGCCGGTCCTGGTCATCGGCGCCGGTCCGGCCGGTCTTTTCGCGGCCCTGAAACTGCTCCAGTGCGGACTCAGGCCGGTCATCCTGGAACGTGGCAAGGATGTCCACCGCCGCAAGGCGGACATGGCCCGGCTCTCGGTCGAGGGCGTGGTCGATCCGGATTCCAATTACTGCTACGGCGAGGGCGGGGCCGGTGCCTTCTCCGACGGTAAACTGTACACCCGTTCCTCCAAGCGGGGCGATATCCGCGAAGTGCTGCATGCCTTGGTGCAGTTCGGCGCCGATCCCTCCATCCTGATCGACGCCCATCCGCACCTCGGGACGGACAAGTTGCCCGGTATCGTCGAGAACATCCGCCGCTGCATCGAGGAGCACGGCGGGGAATACCATTTCGACTGCCGTGTCACCGACATCTCCCCGATGGAGGGCGGGTTCAAGGTGACGGCTGGCGGTGCGGTCTACCAGGCGGCGAAGGTCATCCTGGCGACCGGCCATTCCGCCCGCGACATCTACGGACTCTTCGAGCGGAAGGAATGGGCCGTCGAGGCGAAGGGGTTCGCTCTCAGTGTCCGTGTCGAGCATCCGCAATGGGTCATTAACCAGATCCGTTACCACGGCAAGTACCAGCCGTTCATGCCCACGGCGGAATACTCCTTCGTGCAGCAGGTGGAGGGCCGCGGGGTCTTCTCCTTCTGCATGTGCCCGGGCGGCATCCTGGTCCCTTCGTCCACCGAGGCGGGGACCGTTGTGCTGAACGGCATGTCCAACTCCGCCCGCAACTCCAAGTGGGCCGATGCCGGGGTGGTCGTGCAGATCGAACCGGGCGACCAGCCGCCGGAATACCAGGGGCCTTTCGCCCTGATGGACTTCCAGCGCGATATCGAGCGGCGGATGTATGAGTATGTCCAGTCGTCGGGCGGTCGGCACCCTCTCATGGCTCCGGCCCAGCGGATGAAGGACTTCTGCCGCGGCATCGTGTCGAAGGACCTGCCCAGGACTTCCTACCATCCGGGCGCCTGGTCGTCGCCGCTCCATGAACTTCTGCCGGATCACGTCGCTTCACGTCTCCGGAGGGCCTTTCCCCAGGTGGACCGGCAGATGCACGGGTATTACACCAACGATGCCCTCCTCCTGGGAGTCGAGTCCCGCACGTCCTCCCCGGTCCGCATCCCGCGCGACCCTGCGACCCTCGAATCCGTCTCCCTCCCCGGCCTCTACCCCTGCGGCGAAGGGGCGGGCTATGCCGGCGGCATCGTCTCCTCCGCCCTCGACGGCATCAACTGCGCCGCGCAGTGCGCCGCCGGGATGCCCCGGTAACGGACCCTCTCCCGGGCCCGGTGGACCGGTCCTTTGTCACTGCGCTGTCTCCGGAGATGATGACAAGGATGTCCAGCGTATCTTCCCTGTCATCATTGCTGAGTTCCACACCTTTATTCTTCAGAGGATCCTCCTGCCTCACTTGGGCGTATCAATCTGAGTGTCTGCCTCTTGCGGGCTCACATTCCTGACACCGGATCAACGATGGAAGTGCCCGCTCAGACCCATTACCATGCATCAGGCGTGGTCAGGCTTCCATGTGCGGAAAGCCTGATTTTGCGCATATTGTGTGAAAAAATCGCATTTTGCGCTCATGCTGCACAAATTTTGACTATCTTATGGGGGAAATTGTAAAACCAATGAAAAAAATCATCCTTATCAACTGTCTGCTGTTGCCGTTTGCTTTGTGCGCCCAGGAGCAGAAGTCCGTAGAGACCAAGAACCCCGAAATGGTCCGCATGATTCATGAAAATCTTTTCAGGGCCGGAATCAATACCAATCCTTACGAGTATCTCCCGACAACTGAAACGCCTGTTCCTAAGGGATATAAGCCGTTTTATATCAGTCATTACGGCCGGCATGGATCACGCAGTGACTGGGCAGGGACTGCCTATCCGGCACTACTCGACAGGTATAGCAAGGCTTCGGAGGCCGGCCTGCTGACAACGGAGGGAGAGTCTGCTTTCGCACGTGTCAAGGAGATTATCCGTTTGCACGCCGGGATGGACGGCCGCCTGACTCGGCGCGGCGCTTCGGAACACAGGCAGATAGCGGGCCGGATGTATACCAGATATAAAGGAGTATTCCATGATGGATCCCGCAGGGTGCGGGCGATTTCCAGCATTGCTCCACGCTGTATTGTGAGCATGGCTGCTTTCACTGGAGAACTGCTTTCCCGCGACAGCCATCTGGATATAAGTTGGGATACAGGTTCAGAGTTTATGAAGATATGCAGCACAGAGGATTCCCGCGATGTCAAGAAAAAGGTACAAGGGATATTGGACGAGCAAGCCGCCGCCCATGTCCCCGACACGGCCTCATTTATGCGGAGAGTCTTCAAAGATCCTGCGGCGGCCCGCTCCATTGTCGGTGATCCGGTGGTGCTGATGCGCCACACCTTCGATATTGCGGCTATTTGCGGATTCTGGCCATCTTGCTTTTTGCAGGGCTGTCGTCCTGCTCGAAAATCGGGGAGAAACCTTCTTTCGAGAAAAAGACAGCTGCATCGGAACAAGATGCCGGAAATGATGGACAAGAGTCTGCCCGCCTGGCGCGGCTTGGGCAGACTCCTGTCATCTGTACATATCTTACCGAGTATACTACTGACTTTCCGTCGGAGGCAGATATCCGCTGCTTTACGCATATCAATTATGGACACGGCCGTTTTGTGAACAAGACGACCGGGGATGGCGGAATCGATATCGCCAAGCCGGAATTGCTCAAAAAACTTGTTGCATACAAGGCCTCATATCCTGAACTCAAGATTCTTCTGATGATCGGAGGATGGGGAAAAAACGCTGACGGATTTTCGATGATGGCCCGGGATGATACCAAGCGCAAGGCATTCTGTGATGAATGTGCGCGGATCTGCGACCAATACGGGCTTGACGGAATCGACCTTGATTGGGAGTATCCGACATACGCTGCGGAAGGCAACGGTGCGGATCCGTCCGACACCAAGAATTTCACCTTGTTGATGAAAGGACTTCGCGAAGTATTGGGAGATGGCAGGCTGATATCTTATGCGGCTCCTTCGAACGGGAAATACATCGACAATAAGGCAGTCCTTCAGTATGTCGATTATATAAATGTGATGACTTACTCTATGGGAGACCCGCCTTACCATAATTCTCCTCTGTACCATTCCTCGCTTACCAAGAGCCGGTCCGGGGCGGAAAGTATCGAAATCTTCCATGGTCAAGGAGTGCCGTATGACAGGATGAACTATGGAATGGCCTTCTATGGCCATGGCGATGGCAACATATATCCGTCCTCAGTACAATATTACCGTGTGCCGGACATTCTGGAAAAGGGCCTGTGCAACGGTAAAAGTGTAGCCGGGTATAATATCCGTCATTGGGACGATACCGGCAAGAATTGCTACCTGGGAGACGCCCTCGGAAACATGTATGCCAGTTATGAAGATGTCGAGTCGCTCGGCTATCGTGTCGCCTTTGTCAAACAGAAGGGAATGTTGGGTGCATTTGCCTGGGAATACCGTGAAGATACCACCGACGGTACTCTCCGCTATGCCCTGCATGACTTGATGACGGAGAAATAGTCTTTGGAAGAAGGAGCGGGGTTGTCCATCATCTTGCGGGGAATGGAGACAGCGGGGAGGAGAAAGCCTCGGCAAGAAATGGGAGGAAGAGAGAGGCCTGAAGCAATACACAATCCCTACAAATTGGTATTGCAGAAGGTCTCTTTCAGCCTTACCTTTGCACTCTGAAAGAAAAACATCGTCCTATGCAGGTGCAGAAGGCAGATACCCGGAAAAAGATACTGGCCGTTTCCCGGAAACTCTTCCTGAGAAAGGGTTTCCGGGGTACGACTACCCGGGAAATCGCCGCTGCGGCCGGGGTGACTCCGGGTAATCTCTATCATTATTTTTCCTCGAAGGACCAGATCTTTTGTACGCTTGTCTCCCCGGCCATGCAAGCGCTGGAGCAGATGCTGGACGAGAACCACGGAGTGAACGGCAGCGATGTGCTGAAGCTGCGTGACGAGCGTTTCTGTGCGGAGACGACAGAGGAATATGCCACCCTTCTCCGTCGGCATAGGATGCATCTGAGGTTGTTGCTGTTCAATGCACAAGGATCCAGCCTGGAGGACTACAAGGAGTATTACGTCGATAAATCTACGACGAAGGTCCTCGCCTGGCTGGAAAGGATGCAGGCGGAACATCCTGAGATGAAGGGCCATGTCTCGGACTTTTTCATCCACTTGAATACGGTGTGGATGTTTGCGCTGCTGGAAGAAGTGCTGATGCACAATTTGCCCGAGGAGGAGATGCGGGCGGTGATTTCGGATTATGTCCGGTTTGAGATATTGGGTTGGAAGAAGATGTTCAATCTATGACGATCGCCTGCGGGCGGCCGTTTTTTATTGGAAACAAAATGAAACATTGTTCACTTTTGAGTTGATTATGGAAAAGAGACAGAACATTTTGAAACCCCTGCTGGATTATGCAGGGAAACGGAGGGCATTGACTTGGCTGTCCATGTTCCTTTCCGGGGTCGGCCAGCTGCTCGCCCTGATGCCGTTTATCTGTATCTGGGCGATCCTGCGTGAAGTGCTGGACGTTGCGCCGGACTTTTCAGCGGCATCCGGGGTTACCCGTTACGGGTGGATGGCGGTGGGCTTTGCCATCGCGTCCATCCTTGTCTATTTCGGCGCGTTGATGTGTTCGCATCTTGCAGCCTTCCGGATCGTATCCAATATGCGGAAGGCACTGCTGCAGCATATCATGACCCTCCCCATCGGTTTCCTGGACAGTATCGGAAGCGGGAAAATCCGCAAATGGGTGCAGGATTCTACGGAGTCCACCGAGACTTATCTGGCCCACCAGCTGCCGGACAAAGCCGGGATGTATGCAACAATGGCGGGGCTGGCCGTGCTGATGTTCCTCTTCGACTGGAGGATGGGCCTGCTCTGTCTTGCGACCGTCTTCCTGGCCTTCATCGTGATGGTATCCCTGATGACGGGACCTGCGTTGAAGAAAAAGATGGCAGAATATGGCCTGGCGCTGGATGCGATGTCCAATGAGGCGGTGGAGTATGTACGGGGCATTCCGGTCGTAAAGACCTTCGGGCAGTCCGTATTCTCCTTCAAGCGCTTCAAGACGGCGATCGACGAATACCAGAAATGGGTCATCGCCTATACACTTCAGTTGCGTCTGCCGATGACGCTCTATACAGTACTTGTGAACAGTTCTTTCGCCGTCCTCATCGGCATCACGCTGGTAGTTCTCGAAGGCGGATCTCCCTCCCATGGATTCTTGCTGAATCTGCTCTACTATATCATTATCACACCGGCCATTGCCGTGACGCTGAACCGTATCATGTTCGCCAGCGAGAATGAAATGATTGTGGCCGAGGCTCTCTCAAAGATGGATAACATTCTCTCGATCGAGCCGCTGATGGAACCTGTGGAGCCCAAGATTCCTTCAAATAATGACATTGAGCTCAGGAATGTGCATTTCCGCTATCCGCAGGCGGAGCGGAATGCCGTGGAGGGTATCTCCCTGGCCATTCCTGCCGGAATGAAGATCGCTTTTGTCGGCCCTTCGGGCGGCGGGAAGACAACCCTCGCCAGCCTGATCGCCAGATTTTTCGACGTCAGCGGCGGTTCCATTTCACTCGGCGGTGTCGACATCCGGGATATCGGGAAAAAAGAACTGATGGACCGCATCTCTTTTGTTTTCCAAGACAGCCGGCTGCTGAAGACAAGCATCCTGGAAAACGTCCGGATGGGGCGGCCGACGGCTTCGCGTGAGGAGGTCCTGGAGGCACTTCGCAAAGCCCAATGTGATGATATCCTGGAGAAACTGCCACAAGGGGTAGATACGGTGATCGGGACATGCGGGACCTATCTTTCGGGCGGCGAGCAGCAGCGTATCGCCATCGCCCGTGTGATGCTGAAGGACAGCCCCGTCATGATCCTGGACGAGGCGACGGCTTTTGCCGATGCCGATAATGAAGTCCGGGTACAACAGGCCTTCTCCGAGCTGTCCTCCGAAGGCAAGACCATCATCATGATCGCCCACAGGCTGTCCTCCGTGACGGATACGGACTGCATCTGCCTGCTGGAAGACGGACACATCACGCAACAGGGCCCGCATGAGGCTCTCCTTAAAAAGGGCGGCAAATATGCCGATATGTGGAAACAATATGCAGAATCAATCAAATGGAACATCAAATGAGACTTTTGGATCACCTCCGCCATCAGTATGCTCTCACGGAGCAGGGAGCCCGCGATCTTGTAAGATCCATCCTCGCCAGTGCCGTGATGGATATGGTGCTGATGCTGCCTGTGGGCCTTCTGTACCTGATGGTCAAAGACCTGTCCGACGCAGGAAGCCTTCAACATCCCGGCAGTTATCTGTGGAAGGCCGCAGCTTGCCTCGCGGCCATTGCCATCACGGAATACATCAAGTACAACCGGCAGTTCACTTCCGTCTATCTGGAAAGCGGCCGTCGGCGGATCTCCCTTGCGGAGAAACTTCGCAAGCTGCCCCTGTCGTTCTTCGGAAAGAAGGATATTGCCGACCTTACCAGCACCATCATGGCCGATTGCGCTACCATCGAGAGCGGGACCTCCCACTGGGTGCCGGAACTCTTCGGGTCCATGATTTCCACGGTCATCATCGGCCTGAGCCTGTTCTTTTTCGATGGGAGGATGGCCCTTGCCGCCGTCTGGGTGGTGCCGGTTGCAATCGGTGTGGTCCTTTTCTCCGAAAAAGTGCAGAACCGCTTCACGCGGCGCCAGCGGGAGGCCAAAGTGGATTTGGCCGAGCATATCCAGGAGGGGTTGGAGGCCTTCCAGGACATCCGCTCCTGCGATGCAGAGAAGAAGTATCTGGATGATTTGTGGCCGAGAATCGACCTGGTGGAAAAACGGGCTGTCGAGGCGGAACTGGGGGTCGCTTATTTCGTGGTGAGCGGGCAGATGATCCTGAAACTGGGGATTGCGACGGTGGCGTTGACCGGAGCCTCTCTCCTTGCCGCAGGCAGTCTGGACCTCATGACCTTCTTTATGTTCCTGCTGGTGGCGTCACGCCTGTACGATCCGATGTCCTCGTCGCTAATCAACTTGGGAGCCGTGCTTTCCCTGAACATCCAATGCGAACGGATTGATGAAATCCAGAGTCATCCGGAGCAGAACGGTGTCGAGGCCTTGTCCAACAAAGGATATGATGTCTGTTTTGACAACGTGCGATTCGCTTATGAGACATCCGGGACGGTCCTTGACGGAGTCAGCTTCACAGCCCGTCAGGGCGAGGTGACGGCGCTTATCGGTCCATCCGGATCCGGCAAGACCACTGTTTCCAGACTTGCGGCCCGCTTCTGGGACATCCGGTCAGGAAAGATTTCCATAGGTGGTATGGATATCTCCAAGGTCGACCCGGAGACCCTGATGGGACTGTACTCCATCGTGTTCCAGGATGTGACGCTGTTCAACAATTCCATCTTGGAGAACATCCGCATCGGTCGGAAGGATGCGTCCGATGAAGAAGTGCTCGCAGCCGCCAGGCTGGCGCACGTGGATGTGTTCGCCCGGCGGCTTCCTGACGGGTGGAACACCCTCATCGGTGAGAACGGAAGCGAACTCTCTGGCGGCGAGCGTCAGCGTATCTCCCTTGCCCGGGCTTTCTTGAAAGACGCTCCCATCATCCTTCTCGACGAAGCAACGGCCTCGTTGGATGTGGAGAACGAGACGTTTATCCAGGAATCGCTGTCCCGCCTTGTGAAAGACAAGACGGTGATCCTCATTGCCCACCGGATGCGTACGGTGGCGGGGGCCGACAAGATCGTCGTCCTGGAAGAAGGCCGTGTCACGGAAAGCGGAACCCCTTCGGAGCTTTCCTTGGGCGGAGGTTTCTATGCCAGGATGGCCCGCTTGCAGAGCGATTCGCTTGACTGGTCATTGTAGCTTGGAGACGGAGCCTGGTGCCCCATCACCGTCCGCATCACCCACAGCGGAATGTCCGACATTGCTGACTTCATGTTGGAGGATATGCAAACAACACCGCTGGCGGGCGAGCAGCGCAGCGAACTCTCCGGCCAGTGCCAGCAGGGTAGCGTAGGAACCCACCGGCCGGGGCTTCCCGGGTGAAACTGATTATATAAGGGGGCAATACAGGAAACCGAGCATCCAGAGCGGAAGCTTTGCTCCGTCGGGCAGGTCCCAGTCATCGGCAAAAATGTATGGATCCGGCCATCCGGCTATCTGGGAAAGGTCCTTGTTCCGGCCCCCCATCTCAAAGGTGTATTGGGCATCCACTTTAAAATCACCTTGTGCTTTTCTGTATTCTACCTTGTGGGATTCCGACAGGCTGGCTACGGCCTACGGCAAAACTTTCCCTGGCCGTACCGGTATCCACCCTCCCCGTTGAAAGGGCATGCTGCAGATTCGGGTTCTCCATATAGACATTGTCCAGCTTGGCCAGTTTTCCGATTTTTTCTTCTCGGAATAAAGGTTCATCTGGCAGAGGGGGAGATGTTTTTCCATTTCTTGCCGTGGGTACTTTTGTGGGTACTTTTCTTTTGAAGATACCCAAAATAGCTTTGAAAATCCTCAAAGTAGACGACAGAATCCGCCCCGTCACCGAGAGGCAGAAAAACACACAACACGTTGATTTTTTAATTGTTTGAAAAGAAAAGGGGCGGTCACCCTGGTGGTTGTCCACCCCTTTTCTCCGTACCCCCGCTCGGAATCGAACCGGGACCGTCAGAACCGGAATCTGAAATTCTATCCTTTAAACTACAGGGGCATCCCGGTTTGGGACTGCAAATTTAATAAATTTTGTGGACTTCCCAACTTTTTATTCGTTATATTTGCATTTCAAAATGATAAGACGAGCGGATATGAAGACTTCCTGCCATTTCCTCCTATGGGTGCTCATCGCTGCCAACTTGCTTTGCAGCAAGGAGTCCGGTGCCCAGAATGTCGTCCATCTGTACACTTACAAGGCCGAGAACGAGGCCTTGCCGACTCCGGCCCGGAAAGAGCGCCGGGTCGTGTTCATCGGCGATTCGATCACCGAGGGCTGGAGCAAGCGCCAGGATCCGGAGTTCTTCGCGGACGGGCGCTATATCGGCCGGGGCATCAGCGGGGAAGTAACCGCTCAGATGCTCTTGCGTTTCCGGAGCGATGTGCTGGCCCTGCAACCCGCCATCGTCGTCATCGGAGGCGGGACGAACGACATTGCCTTGAACCTGGGCGACTACAACGAGGACTATACGCTGGGTAACATCATCTCCATGGCCGAACTGGCCAAGATGCACAAGATCAAGGTCGTCCTGGCCTCTGTCCTGCCTGCCTCCCGTTTTCCCTGGCGGCCGGAAGTGACCGACGCGGCGGACAAGATTGCTTCTCTCAACGCCCGCATCCAGGCATATGCCCGGGCCCATAAGATTCCCTACGTCGACTATTATTCTGCCATGGTCTATGGCGAGGATCGGTCGCTGAATCCGGCCTACCAGCGGGATGCGGTCCATCCGAACAAGGCTGGCTACAAGGTCATGGAAGCGCTCGTCGAACCATTCCTGAAGTAGTGGAGATGCGGATTGCAGCGTTGGGCATCGGAAACCGGGCGGGGAAATATCTTTCGTGCCTTCCTCCGGAGGCGGAGGTGGCGTATCTGGTCGAACCGGATGTGCTGCGGCTCTCCCAGGCTGCCCGCCGGTACGGAGTCCCGGCAGAACATTGTTTCAGCACCCCGGACGCCTTCTTCGCGGCACGACCGTCCGTCGACGGGATCATCCTCACCGTGCCGGACCGGCTGCATTACCACCTTTGCCGACAAGCGCTCAGCCTGGGTTGTCCGGTCCTGCTGGAAAAGCCGGTGGCCCCGACCCTCGCTGAATATGAAGACCTCGTCCGGCTGGATGTCGGCAGGAAGGTCGGCGTGTGCATGGTCATGCGCTACCATCCCTATTTCCGCCGGATCCGGGACATCGTCGCGTCCGGGGAGATTGGTGCCGTGCAGTCCATCGACCACGTCGAATCCATCGGCCCGGACCGGATGGGACACACCTTCGTCCGGGGCCTCTGGTCCCGCCGGGCGGATACCGGTCCCATCTTCCTGTCCAAATGTTGCCATGATGCCGACTTCCTCCTGTGGATGACCGGTGGCCGGGCCCAGGAGGTCGTTTCACAAGGCGCCCGTACGAAGTTCAAGGTTTCGGAGGCGCCGGCAGGAGCGACGGTGCGTTGCCTGGACTGCCCGGTCTCCTGCCCTTATTCCGCTGTCGACCTCTACCGGGAACGGCGCGCGTGGATCGACGGATTCGGTGTCCCGGAAGGGGAGACCGTCGAAGCGGTCATCGAAGAAGAACTCCGTACAGGCCGGTACGGCCGCTGCGTCTACCGCTGCGACAACGATGTCAATGATACCCAGGAGGTCCATATCCATCTTGACAACGGCATCCAACTCACCATGCGCCTGGACGGCATTTCGCTGGAAGAAGGGCGCAAGATGGTTATCCGCGGGACGGAAGGGACCCTGACCGCTGCCGGGACCCTGATCGAAGTCGGTGGACGGCGGGAGGATTTCAGCGCCCTGGCGGCACAGCCTCTTCATGCCGGGGCGGACCGGCTCCTGGTCGAGGACTTCGTCGCCGCCATCCGCACGGGCCGTCCGATGGCCGTCACCCTGGCGGACGCCTTCGAGGCCCACCGGATCTGCTATCTGGCGGATTAGCGCCGGGTCATCTCTCCCGCATGGCGGTGTTCATGCCTGCTGGTTCAGCAACCTGATCTTGGACAGCAGGCTGGCGCCCACGGCACCGGCCTGTTTGCCCAGTTTGGACACCTTGATGGTCGTGTCGTTGTTCACCAGGGTGAGGGTCAGTTTGTTGACCGTGCTGTTGAGCGGCGGCATGAGGTACTTCTCGGCGGCGGACAGCCGGCCGCCGATGATGACGAGGTCGGGGTTGAAGATGTTGATGAGCCCGGCGATGGCCCGGCCGAGGGTGGCGCCCACCTCCTCGACGGACTCGATGGCGGTGACATCCTCCTCCCGGATGGCTTCCAGGATGTCTTCGAGCGAGACGTTTCCGGTCGTGCGGAACTTCTCCGACAGGCAGGAGGTCTGGCCGTCCTTGAGTTTTTCGGTGAAGATCCGGTGGAGGGCCCGTCCGGAGGCGCCGGTCTCGGTGCAACCCTTCTTGCCGCAATGGCAGATCCGGTTGTTGTCCAGGAGCGGGAAATGGCCCACCTCGCCGGAGAAGCCGGACTTCCCGTAGAAGAGTTGTCCGTCCAGGATGATGCCCATGCCGAGGCCCCAGCCGACGTTGAGGAAGAGGATGGTGCCCTCGTCCCGCGCGACGCCGCAGACATATTCGCCGTAGGCCATGCCGCGCGAGTCGTTCTCGACGAAGACCGGCCCGCCGAAGCCTTCCTGCAGGACGTCCCGGATCGGGCGCGATTCACTGATGAAATAGGAGTAACTGAAGCCGGTGTTGTGGTTGACGCGCCCGGTGAGGTTGACACCGTAGGCGCGGATGCGGGTCTGGTCGATGCCGAGGCCGTCGAGATACTTCCGCACGGTGGCGCACAGGTGCAGGACCGATTCCTCCGTCCCTTCCAGCCGGCAGGGATACCGGTCGGTGTAGTCGACGATCCGCCCCTTGAAATCGGTGACGGCCAGGTTGAGGGTGTTGGCGTTGACCTCGATGCCGACGAAGTACCCGGCGCCGGGGTTCAGTCCGTAGATGGAGGGATGCCGTCCGCTGGCGGAATCGAGCTTGCCCATCTCGATGACATAGCCTTCCTTGATCATCTCTGCGATGATCCGGGAGGTCTTCGGGATACTCGCACCGATTTCCCGGCTCAGTTCGCTGAGGGTGAAGTAGCCGTCGTTGACGCACAGGTTCAGGATCAGTTTCTTCATGGGGGCATAGCGCCCGCTGATGTCGTTCAGGAAGGATTCCATCGCTCGTTTTTTACAAAGGTAATAAATTATGGCGGGAATCCCTCTTTTTGTCAAAAATTATTGGTTCATGGCTACCAGCGCCCGTCCGGCACGGCCGTCGACGCAGATGCGGAGGGGCTGCGGGAAACGGACGTGGCGGAGATAGGGCGTTTCCTCCACGGCCGACAGGGCGTCGAGCGCATCGGTGTCCAGGAAGTCGCCGCGGCGGGTGAACGGGTCCACGTTGACGTAGCCTGCGTTGAAGGAGGTGAGATTCTGGAAGAAGTGTGTGCCCTGGCTCGGGTCGACGCGGAAGTCGGGCAAAGCAGATTCCACCAGCACCTTGGCTTCCGAAATGTCGCTCCAGGCGACGGGGACGCCGAGGGTCGGGATGCTGGATCCCCACCGGCCGTAGCCGATGAGCACGTAGGTGCGCCCCTCGGCCCGCATCCGGGCGTTCAGTTCGCGGAGTTCCGCGGCCATCTCGACCGTCTTCATCTTGTCGAACCGGTCCCGTCGCAGGTACACCACGTCGGAAACGTCCGGAATCCAGCCGGTGCCGAGGGCGCTCTCCGACCGGACGATGGCGCCGGAGGGGTCGACGGATTTCCAGTCGACCTCGGCATGGAGGCTGTCGGCGGAGATGGGCCGGATCTGCAGGACATGGAAAAGGCTGCCTTCCAGGTCGGCGGCGAATTCCAGCTCGACCCCGCATTTCATCTCGTCGGCGCAGATTTCCAGGAGTTTCCGCAAGATATCTGCGAGCGGGAAGGTGTTGTACCGCAGGATATGGGCGAAGGTGACGGCCTTCGGCCCCCGTGGCAAGGGCGAGTCCACGATGCGCTGGTTCTCGTAATCGTAGGTCGAGGCCACCCGCGAGAAAGCCTTGAACCGTCCGCATTCATTGACAGGGATCCGCTCCAGGTTGACCGCATCGTCGACCGAGGTCTTGAATTTCTCCGGAAGCAGGTTCAGGGCGTACATCACTTGCTGGGTGTCCCGCAGGGTCAGTTCCGGGGTCGAAGTCTGGAGGACGTTCCGGGGATAGCACGGCGAGAAGCGCAGGACCTGCTCCCCGTCGACGACGGCCTTGCCGAGCCCGAAAGCGACCTTGGCAATCCCTTCCTCCGCCTTTTCGTAACCGAGCGGGTAGAAGTTGACGGACCGGGCTACACCGGAAAGAGTCGGGAAGTAGTACCCGCCGTCCTCCGTGCCGCTGACCTCCTGGAGGATGATGGCCATCTTCTCTTCTGAAATCACGTTCGCAGTGGCGGTGATATAACCTCTGGAAGCGGCGAAATAGACGGAGGCGTAGACGCTCTTGATGGCTTTCGAGAGAAGACGCAGCTGCTGATCCTCGTTCTCCGTACAAGGAATCATGTAGGTGGAGTAGACACCCGCAAACGGCTGGTAATAGGAATCTTCCAGCTTGGAGGAAGATCGTACGGCGAGCGGTTTCCGCACCTCCCGGACGAAGACGCGCAGGGCGTCGGTCAACTCGCCGGGCAGGGTGGACGACACGAATTCAGAGAGGATTTCCTCGTCCGAGATGTCGGCATTGATGACGTACTGGAGCCCGTTTTCAAGGATGAACCGGTCGAAGAACTCGGTCGTCACGACGAGGGTGCGCGGAATCAGGACGTGCACATCCGGCCATTTCCCGTAGAGACTGTGCTTGTAGAGGATGTGGTTGAGGAAGGCCAGTCCGCGGGCCTTGCCGCCGAGGGACCCTTCGCCGATCCGGGAGAACCAGATGGTGTCGTTGTAGGTGTCCGGGTCGAACCGCGCCACGACGCCGAGTCCCTGGGCGATGCGGTATTCGTGGATGGCTTCCACGGCGATGGCCCTGAAATCCTCGGTATCCTTGAAGGCTCCGTTCTTGAGCCGGTTGCCCACGGAGAAGATACCCCGGGCCAGGAGCCAGCGGGATACGTAGTTCTTGCCCCGCAGCTTCTCCAGCACCTTTTCGGGGAGGGCGGCAATGATCTGCTCGGCGCCCCGCAGGTCATGGGCCCGGGCGATTTCGTGTTCCCGGCTGTCCGTAGCCACGAAGTCGCCGAAGCCGAATTCGCGACCGATGTACTCGGAGAGTTCGTGGGTGAGGGTCTTGGAGCGCTTCATCAAGAAGCCGGCATGGAGGGAATCGGCGACGGCCCGCATGCTTTCCTGTGACGACTGCATGAGGATGGGCATCTTGGGAATCTCCCGCCGGATGAGGTTGCAGAGGTCCACGCCCGCATCCAGCTTCTCCTCGGACGGCTTGTCGTGCCGGTGGAGGACGAAGCCGATGTCGGAGATGACCCCGAGGAGGTTGTCCTTGTACGCCTCGTAGAGGCCGACGGCATCCTCATAGTTGGTGGCCATGAGGATTTTCGGACGGGCCCGCTTGCGGAAGATCTGCTGGTCCTCGTTGAGGGCGTCGCGGATGGAGGCGACGTTCTGCTGGAGCACCAGCTTGTACAGGAGCGGCAGGTAGGTGGAATAGTACCGGACCGAGTCTTCCACGAGGAGGATGCACTGCACCCCGCCTTCCCGGATGTCCTGGTCGGCGTTGAGGCTGTCTTCGAGCAGTTTGATGATAGCGATGATGAGGTCCGTGCTCCCGTTCCAGCAGAAAGTGTAGTCGATGCCGCTGCGGTCCTTGTCCTCCATCTGGCGGTAGATTTCCTTGGAGAAGGAGGTCAGGAGGACGATGGGTGTGTCCGGGGAATACACCTTCATCCGCCGGGAGAAGTCGAACACGTCCACTTCGCCGACATTGTACATCGTGATGACCAGGTCGAACCGCTCCCCGGCCTCGGCTTTTTCCAAGGCTTCCAGGGTCGATTCCACCCGCTCGAAGACCGGCGGGTTCGACAGGTTGAGTTCGGAGTATTCACGGGTGATCCGTGCATCGAGCCGCCCATCTTCTTCGAGCGAGAAATTGTCGTAGTTGTTGCACACGAGCAGGATCCTCCGGATCCGCCTGGCCATCAGGGATGTACTTTCTGTCATAGGGTCATACGAGTCCTTGGTCGACCATCGCGTCGGCCACCTTGATGAAACCGGCGATGTTGGCTCCTTTCACATAGTTGACGGTGCCGTCCTCGCCGGTCCCGTAGCGGAGGCAGGCGGCATGGATGTCTGACATGATGTGGCGCAGCTGCGTATCGACCTCTTCGGCCGTCCAGCGGGCTCGCATCGAGTTCTGGCTCATCTCCAGGCCCGAGGTGGCGACCCCGCCGGCGTTGGAGGCCTTGCCGGGCGCATACAGGAGACCGTTTTCCTGGAAGATGCGGATGGCTTCCGGAGTGGAGGGCATGTTCGCGCCTTCCGCAACGCACTGGCAGCCGCCGGCGACCAGCCGCTCGGCGTCGGCCTTCTCCACCTCGTTCTGCGTGGCGCAGGGGAGGGCGATGTCGCACGGGATGCCCCACGGGCGCTGTCCCGGGTAGTAGATCGCCCGCGGGTACCGCTCCGCATATTCCTTGATACGGCCGCGGCGGATGTTCTTGAGTTCGAAGACGTAGGCCATCTTCTCCTCGTCGAGGCCGTCCGGGTCGTGGACGAAGCCGTCGGAGTCGGACAGGGTGACGACCTTGGCGCCGAGCCGCATCGCCTTCTGGGCCGCATACTGGGCCACGTTGCCCGCGCCCGAGATGAGGACGGTCTTGCCCTGGAAGGATTCGCCCCGGGTGGCGAGCATCTGTCCGGTAAAGTAGCACAGACCATAACCGGTGGCTTCCGGACGGAGCAGCGAACCGCCCCAGCCGAGCCCCTTGCCGGTGAGGGTGCCGGTGAATTCGTTGCGCAGGCGCTTGTACTGGCCGAAGAGGTAGCCGACTTCGCGGCCGCCCACGCCGATGTCGCCGGCGGGGACGTCGGTGTCCGCCCCGATGTGGCGGTAGAGCTCGGTCATGAAACTCTGGCAGAAACGCATCACTTCGGCATCGGACTTGCCTCGGGGGCTGAAGTCGGAACCGCCCTTGGCACCGCCCATCGGCAGGGTGGTGAGGCTGTTCTTGAAGGTCTGCTCGAAGGCGAGGAACTTCATGATGCTGAGGTTGACGCTGGCATGGAACCGGATGCCGCCCTTGTAAGGACCGATGGCGCTGGAGCACTGGACGCGGTAGCCGCGGTTGATGTGGATCTCGCCACGGTCGTCCGTCCAGGGAACACGGAACATGACGACACGTTCCGGCTCGACGAGGCGTTCCATGATTTTGAGGTCCATCAGGTGGGGATAGGCCGTGATGTAGGGGGCGACGCTCTCTACGACTTCGCGGACGGCCTGGTGGAATTCGTGCTCTCCGGGGTTCCTGGCAATGACATCGGCCATGAAACCCTCGACATAGTTGCGGGTGAAGTTGTCCATAAGTTACGTTTTGATATACACTACTGGCCACAAATATAATAAAAATCTTTCAAAATACAGGTAAGAACCTGCAAACGACCGGCCCGTTTTGGAACGTGCCACCCACGGCATATGAGTGGGAGGGGCCCGGCCGTCAGGCCGGGAGGGACGAGGACCCGAAGGGTCCGAAGATGGAAAAACGGGCCGGCCGTTTGCAGGAACGGGGAAAAAAGGTTATATTTGCCAAATCGATGCACAATCTATGGTTTCCGAATTGATAGACAAATATATCTGGCTGGTGCAGACCTTCGTGGATGCAGGACCGGGCGGACTTTCGCTACGGGAGGTGACAGAGCGCTGGACGGAGCGGTACGGAGTGGCGGACTATCCGCGCCGCTCGTTCAACAACCACCGGGCGGCCGTGGAAGAGATTTTCGGCATCGTCATCGCCTGCGACCGCAGTACGAACCGGTATTATATCGATGCAGGGGAGAGTGCCGTAGACCAGCGGCAGTCGGTGGACTGGTTGATCAACACCTTCACGGTCAACAGCCTCCTGTCCCTCGGAAAGGAGCGGCTTTCAGGGCGGGTGTCTGTCGAGGACATCCCTTCGGGACAGAAGTACCTGACCCCGGTGCTCCAGGCGATGCTCGAGGGCGCGGAGATGGAATTGCATTACCATAAGTATATGAGTGATGGCAGCGAACTCCGCCATATCCACCCTTACGCTGTCAAGGAATTCGCCAAGCGGTGGTACATCGTCGCCTACAGCGTCGAGGCCGGTGCCCTGCGGGTGTATGCCATGGACCGGATCGCCTCTCTGCACCGGACCGGAGGACGGTTCCGGATGCCGAAGGACTTCGACGTGGACCGGCTTTTCGAGGCCAGCTACGGCATCTACCTTCCCGAAGCGGAACCAGTGCTGGTGAAACTGCGGACGACCCGACGCGAAGCCGCCTACCTCCAGGACCTTCCGCTCCACCCCTCCCAGACCCTTCTCTCCGATGACGGCGATACCTGTACATTCGCCCTCCGGGTGATACCCAACCCGAACTTCGTCATGGAACTCTGCAAGCACGGAAACCGCCTCGAAGTCCTTGGACCCGCCTCCCTTCGGAAAGCTGTCGCCGACGAGCTGTCCCAAGCATTGAAACAATACACAATATGAAAACCAAACATCTCACTTTCGCCTTGGCGGCCCTTGCCGCCATCGCCTGCAACGACAACGACATGAAACTGCAGCAAGGTTACATCGGACCGTCCGATATCCGGGTGACGGACGGACGCATGAGCCCGGAAGTCCTCCTTTCACTCGGACGCCTGTCCGATCCGCAGCTGTCCCCGGACGGCAAGACCATCCTCTATGGCGTCTCCTACACTTCCATTCCGGAGAACCGCAGTGTCCGCAACCTCTTCACCATACCGGTCGAAGGAGGGGAGAAGACCCCGCTGACCCTCGACGGAAAATCCATTTCCAATGCCCGCTGGGCCCCTGACGGCCGTTCCATCTATTTCCTGCAAGGCGGGCAGGTCTGGCAGGCTCCCTACAAGGGCGGGAAGCTCGGAAAGCGGGTCCAGGTCACCGACATTCCCAAGGGGGTCGATGAGTTCGCCCTCTCACCGGACGGCAGCCAGCTGATGTACGTCAGCACCGTCCGCAGCGCCGTCGAGCGTCCCTCCGACGCCGACCCGATGCTCGACAAGGCCAAGGCATACGCTACGGAAGACCTCATGTACCGCCATTGGGACCATTGGGTAGAGGAGATCAACCATACCTATGTCGCCCCGCTCGGCAACGGTCTCGTCACGGAAGGGCTGGACATCCTCGGAGAGGACGCCCCCTACCAGCTTCCGAACGGTCCCTTCGGTGGCATCGGGAACCTCGCCTGGAGCCCCGACGGCCGCTATATCGCCTATTCCTGCAAGAAACTGACCGGCAAGGAGTACGCCTTCTCCACCGATACGGAAATCTACCTCTACAGCATCCTCACCGGCGAGACCGCCGTCATCCCGGTGGGCGGAGGCTACGATACGGATCCTGTCTGGAGCCCGGATGGCAGCCGCCTCGCCTGGCTCAGCATGGAGCGCGACGGTTACGAGGCTGACAAGGTGCGCCTTCTGGTGGGCGACGTCCACTACGAGGAGGTCTCGGAAGGGCAGGCCGCCCTGCCGTATGTCGACCACATCGTCGACTTGACCTCCGGATTCCCGTACAATGCCGACGGCCCCGTCTGGGCGGCTGACAGCAAGTCCCTTTACTTCCATTCGCTCGTCGACGGCCTCCAGGGTATCTTCAACGTCATCGCCGACAGCGAGACTGCCTTCTTCCGCCTGACGGCCCCGACCCTGTGGTTCGACTTCGGCTCCCCGTTCGCCGTCCTCCAGGACGGAACCCTCCTTGCGACGTATTGCAGCATGGACTTCCCGACCGAACTCGTAGCCGTCAAGGATAACTCCATCGAGCAGATTACTTTCGAGAACGGCCACATCCTGGACCAGCTGGACAAACACGAGACCGAAGCCCGCTACGTGAAGACCGCCGACGGAGGCGAGATGCTGACCTGGGTGCTCTTCCCGCCGCAGTTCGACCCGACCAAGGAGTATCCGGCCATCGAAATCTGCCTCGGGGGGCCGCAGGGAACCCTTTCGCAGGGCTGGTCTTACCGCTGGAACTACTGTCTCATGGCCCATCAGGGCTATGTCGTCGTGCTGCCGAACCGGCACGGCACTACCGCCTTCGGCCAGCCCTGGTGCGAGCAGATCTCCGGCGACTACATCGGTCTCAACATGCAGGACTACCTCGCGGCTGCCGACATGATCAAGGCGGAACCCTATGTCGGCAAGCTGGCAGCCTGCGGCGCCTCCTACGGCGGCTACAGCGTCTATTACCTCGCCGGCATCCACGGCAACACGTACGACTGCTTCATCGCCCACGCCGGCATCTTCAACGAGGAACACATGTATATGACCACCGAGGAGATGTGGTTCCCGAACTGGGACAACGGCGGCCTGCACGAGTATGCCTATACTCCCGGCGAGACGGGACCGCACGGCGACGGCGAGACCTTCGGCGGCATCCGTCAGGGCGGCTCCCCGTGGAGCAGCGCTCCCAAGGCAGTCCGCCACTACGCCAACTCTCCACACAAGCTAGTCCAGAACTGGCATACTCCGATTCTGTGCATCCATGGCGGCAGCGATTTCCGCGTCCCCTATGACGAGGGCATGGCTGCCTTCAACGCCGCCCAACTGATGGGTGTCCCCTCCAAGCTCATCGTCTTCCCGGACGAGAACCACTGGATCCTCCAGCCGCAGAACGCCCTCTACTGGCACCGCAGTTACTTCGCCTGGCTGGACCGCTGGCTCCGCCCCGCCGCCGAATGACAGCTGCTTCTGTTATTTTACAGACAACCATCGTTTGCCTGAAAATATGAAGGTACAATCGACGTTATCCCTATTTATGGGGATTGGACTGGGGGGAAATTTTTTTTATTTTTGCAAATTGGTTAGTTGATCTAATGTAAGCATTCGATGAGGCATTCTTACCAAAGGCCGGATACCCATTGGGGGAGAAGTCTCGAAGAAGAGGTGTTTCCTTCATGAAGCTATGAATATTCTAAGGCATACGGTTTTAAGTGGAGCGACTCTGCTCCTTGGCGCATTGACCGTATCGGCACAGACCGGGACGGTGCGGGGGCGTGTCGTGAACGGAGAAGGGAGTGCGGTGGACTTCGCGGCGGTGGTTGTGAAACCGGCTGGCCTGTATACGATGACGGACAGCCGCGGGACCTTCGACATCGGGAAGGTACCTGTCGGCAAGGTGTCGTTGGAAGTGACCTTCTACGGCATGGAACCGGTGGATACGACCTTCACCCTCAAGGCCGGTCAGACTGTGGACCTGAGGCTGACGATGCGCGAGACGACCTTCTTCCTGGAGAACGTGACCGTCGTCGCCAAGCGCAGCGAGGCCGGGCGCAGCACCGCCTCCGAGATCTCCCGCCAGGCGATGGACCACATGCAGACGAGTTCCCTCGGCGACATCATGGCCCTCCTGCCCGGGGTGCAAATTTCCAATCCGGACCTCAACACTGCCCAGACTCTCTCCGTCCGTAACAGCGCCGGGACGTCCATGGGCAGCCTCGGCACCGCCGTCCTTGTCGACGGCGCTCCAGTGTCGAACAACGCCAACATGCAGTTCCTGTCCACGGCCCAGACCGGCAGCGCCTTGAACGAGGCGACCTCCGGTTCGGCCGCCACGGGCATCGACATCCGCGGCCTTTCGACGGACAATGTCGAGTCGGTCGAGGTCATCCGGGGCATCCCGTCCGTCGAATACGGCGACATGACCTCCGGCGCCGTACTGGTCAGATCCAGGGCCGGCCGCTCGCCGCTGACCGTGCGCTTCAAGACCAATCCGAACATCTACCAGATCAGTGCAGCCAAAGGGTTCAACCTGTCGAAGAAGGCCGGCGACCTCAACCTCAGCGGCGACTACGCCTACAACCGGAACTCCCTCATCAAGGACAACAAGACTTACCAACGGGCCAATTTGAAGGCCCTCTGGTCGGTGATGCTCGACCCTTCGGGACGCTCCAGCGCCAACACCTCGCTGACCCTCACCTATGCCCGCGACCGCGAGAAACTGACCGCGGACTCCTTCAGCCGGGACCAAAGTTGGGCCAACACCGCCGGTGTCGCCTTCAACCACAACGGCCATGCCTTCTTGAACCGGGGCTGGCTGAAGAACGTCAACTGGCTGTTTTCCGGCAGTTTCAACGACAAAGTCTCGCACATCGAATCGACCGCTTCCAATGCGCTGAATCTCTATTCCACCGCTTTGGTGGACGGTGTGACCTATACAGATACGCCCGGCCAGCATCTCTACGATGCCGACGGCAGCGAGGTCACCAATGCTGCCGACCTCGGGTTGAAAGGTGTCGTCCTGCCTTACAGTTACTTCTACACCTACGACATCTATGGAAAGGAGGTCAATGCCTTCGCCAAGGTCAACGCCGACTTCTCCAAGACCTGGGGCGCCTTCACGGACCGCCTCCTCGCCGGGGCCGACTTCAAGACGGACGGCAACCTCGGCAAGGGCGCCGTCTACGATGACAACTTCCCGCCGTTCCGTTCCATCAGCAACACCTCGTCCGGCTACCGTCGCCGCCCGTATTCCGACATCCCCTTCGTGAACCAGGTCGGTCTCTACGCCGAGGATGCCTTCTTCGGGCAATGGGGAGAACGGCAGTTGCACCTGTCCGCAGGTGCCCGCTTCGATTGGGTGAACGGACTGACTTGCCTGGCCCCGCGCATCAACGCCAGTTTCGACTTCTTCCCGTGGATGACCCTTCGCGGCGGATGGGGTGTCACGGCCAAGGCTCCGACCGCGATGTACCTCTATCCGAACTATGCGTATTCGGATGAACTGAATTTCAACGGAATGCAAGAGACCCTTCCGGTGGAAGAGCGCTTGCTGGTCGCAACGACCCATGTGTTCGATACGGCCAATCCGGACCTTGAGATTGCGCGGAACCGGAAGGCTGAACTGGGCTTGGATTTCAAGGTGGCTGGCCGGTACAACCTGTCTGTCACCTATTATGACGAGCGGATGGACAACGGCTATACCATGGGACTCGGGCTCCCTTCCTTTGCCTGGTTTCAACTTCCTGTCTACCAGATTGCCGAGTCGCATCCCGGCAGTCAGCCTTCCCTGGCCGTAGACCGGCTCTACAACCTCTTCTTTATGATGTACCGCCCTTACAATTTCGGGAAGTATCACAACAAGGGCCTCGAATACGAGATCGACCTCGGCCGCTTCGATGCCATCCGCACCTCGTTCTATCTGAACGGCGCATGGCAGTACGGCAGTTCGACTTTCAAGGGATACAGTTTCTCGACCCGTCTCAACGGAACGGAGCGGGAGCGGCATATCGGCATCTATAATCCCGGACGGAAGACCGGCCATTCCGAGGAACTGATCACCACCTTCCGGGCTGTCCACAACATTCCCCAGATCGGTTTCGTCATCTCCTTGACGACACAGGTCGACTGGTATTCACGCGATTGGGACACCTTCAGGAACCCGGACATGTTCGTAAAGTATATCTCCTATCACGATGGGCAGGTCCATGACTTCGACGCGTCGGAACGCGGCAATCCCGAGTTCTCCTACCTGTTCGAGACACCGTCCTCTACACGGGAGGTCGTCGAAAAGACTTCGCCATACCTTCTGTTCAACCTGAACCTGACGAAGGAAATCGGCGACGCTCTCACGGCTTCCTTCTATGTCAACAATATCTTCAATTTCCGGCCGCAGGACCGCTATGAAGCATCCGGTGCCTTCCGGGAACTCGGGATCCCGATGTTCTTCGGCTTTGAAGTGAAAGTCAATATCAAATAATCGTGTATTATGAAAAAGATTGTATCAATCCTTGCAATGGTTGCCGCGGTCCTCGCGGCCTGCAACAAGAACGACAAAGCGACCAAGACGGTCTCTCTGACCGTGACGGTCGATGCGGGCGAGATTTCCGGAATCACCCTTCCGGAGACCTTCGTCGTTACTTTGACCAATGTCTCGACCTCTGCCTCCGAGCGTGTGGAAACGGAGAATGGTGTCGCTTTCAAGGAAGGACTCCTGCCCGGCATCTATAACATCCTGGTGAGCGGTACGGCGGCGGACGCCGGCTATACCTACCTGTTCTCCGGCAGCGCCAATTCCGTTTCTGTCCTGGAAGATACCGAACTGGACGTCAAGGTGTCCATACAGCGGGAGGCCGCCCTGGTGTTCAAAGAGGTCTATCATACCGGTCTTGCATACGGACAGACCGACCCGGACAATGTCTGGAGCGGAACGACCTATTTCCGGGACCAGTTCTATGAAATCTACAACAACTCCACGGAGACGGTCTATCTGGACGGTCTGGTGCTCACCTGCAACGGCGCCGGTCTCTCCTATGCGTCCTATGACTACAGTACCATTTATGAGTATGATATCCCTGAAGCCGACAAGTATCTGTTCGTCTACTACGGCTTCCAGTTCCCGGGCAGCGGTACCGAATATCCGCTCCAGCCGGGTGAGTCTGCGGTCGTGGCCCAGTGGGCGACCAACCATACGGCGGAGAATCTCGCCAACGGGCATTCCCTGGACCTGAGCGGTGCAGAGTTCGAAGCCCTCTTCGCCATCGGCGGCTATGCGAATATCACCGACAACGATGCGGTCAACCTCAACCTGGTCTTCAACTCCTACTATTCGTTGCCGCAGTGGCTCAACTCCGTCGATAACGGAACCATCATCCTTTACAAGCCGACGCATTCTTCTGTCGAGAATGACAATTTCATCGGCTGCGTCAACGGCACGCTGGGCGCCCGGGAAGTGTACTTGGACGACATTATCGATGCGGTTCAGTGGAAGCCGACCCTCGCCGATGCAACGACCCCCGGATACCTCCATCTTCCGTCCTCCATCGATGCGGGCTACTCGGTCGAATCGATGTACTCCGGCACGTCCATGGTCCGTAAAGTGGCTTATACCCGCGAGGACGGTACTGCTGTGTATCAGGACACCAACAATTCTGTGAACGACTTCACGGTGGAAAGAGCCCCTGTCGCCCATCGTAACGGCGCCAAGGTGCCGTCCTGGAACACGTGGGCGAAATAAGTCTGTCCATGAGGAAGACGGCCCTGACCATCCTTCTGCTCTGCCTGTCCGTCTGGTGCGGGCAGGCACAGGGCTTTGTGTCGGAAAGTGCGCGAGAGGCCTTTTCCCGGGGCAACCTGTGGAAGGATGCGGCCAACGCATCCGGCCTTGCAGTCGCCCCGCAGGTCCGTTACGGAGATTTCAGTCTGACGGGCGGCATCGTGGACGGCCGTTTCCGTCCGGCACGGGAAGCGGTAGGTTCGACCGAGGTCTCGGCCCATACAGAGGGCGCAACAGCCTTGGGCAGGATGCAGTTGTGGGGCGATTTCTCTTTTCGTAACATTTTCGATCGCGGACGGAATTTCGACGTGTCCATGTACGGGGTTCCGGATGACATGCCTTATTTCCTTCTGGACGCCAATGAAAGCCGTTGGATCCGGCAGGAATATGAGATGGGGGCGAAGGCGGCGCTTCCCCTGGGCGACCGGTGGGCGGCAGGCCTCTCCGTGCACTATGCCGACAAGGTGGGAGCCAAGCAGAAGGATCCCCGCTCGGAGGACTACGTCATGGACATCGAACTGGTCCCCGGTATCCTGTGGAAACTGGGAGATGCCCATGTCCTCGGATGGGATGCCCGTTTCCGCTACGACTATGAGCGCTCTTATCCTTCCAACGCCAATGCCTCTCTGAACCAGGATGTATATTCCGCGCTGGGACTGGGGGAAGGAAGTCTCCAGAAAGTTGGCGGCAATGACGGGATGAAGGAGTACTACTATACGACCTGGCGCTATGGCGGAGCCGTGCAGTATGGTTATACTGGTTCGTGGCGGTTGCTGGCCGAGGCGGCGTTCCACTTGCAGAGCGTTGAGGTGATGCACCAGAAGAGCCTGCCGAAAAACATGGGACATACGGACCAGACCGCCCTGGAAGGCTCGGTGCAGGTGTTGTGGGGCATGGCAAACAGCAACAAACTGGTTGCCCGTGCGCGTTATAAGACGACCGACGGCATCGAGAAGGTCCAGCAGCGGGACAACACGGCCTTCAACCAGAAGTGGGTCACCATCGCCGAGAACAAGATGAGCCGGTACGACCGGACCGAGGTGGCGGCATCGTATGACCACCTGTTCGGGGCCGGGAAGCCGGACGGCTATGATGCCAAGGTCGGCGGCCGGGCCTCGTTCACGATGGAGGATGATGCGTATTTCATCCCTGCGTCGTCCTTCCGCTGGTCGCGCCTGTTCGCCGGGGCGTTCGCCGCCCGGCAGTTCCGTATCAAGGCGGTCCGCCTCCTCGCGGAGGCCAGTGCCGGTTACGGCCTGTCGCTGGAGGGTGCATACACCTACGGCGGCACCAAGGTCGATTCCCCGGCGGTCGAGATGTACCGCCTGGACAGCATCTATTACGGCACCGATTTCGCCCAGGTGGGCGCGGCGGCAACCTGCACGTTGCCCTCCCGGGGGCGCGTCCGTTACAACCTCGGCCTCGATGCGGACTGCCGTTTCGCGGTGGGAGCGGACGAGGCGGCGCACCGGACGGTCTGTGCCCTGCGTTTCGGCGTATCATTCTAACAGACAAAAAATGAAGCAATGGCTATGGATGGGGGCGATGACCCTCAGTATCGGCGCAGCGGCGCAGCA
>JAFUZO010000059.1 GCA_017476575.1 Bacteroidales bacterium
CAGCTGGAGCGGTGCGCCGCTCCTTTCCCTTAAGGATGCGGCCCGCCGTGCTGCGATGACTACTACGAAAACCGGTCTGACTGTTCATGTCGATGTAAATACCAAAACTTATGAAATCAAGAGAGCCATTGATAAGGACTCAGAGCGCCGCTTGCGCTGGCAGGTTGTCTTCGACCAGAATCTCCCCAAGTGGAACTACCTCGTCAAACCTCTCTTTTGAACCAAGTTATTTTTTAAACATTACTAGGCACCCTGGATGCTTGCAGGTTGAGGGTCTAGAAAGGAAGAATTATCTTTTAAAAACCGCCTGAACTTTTCCACTTCAGACATCTGCTCGTCAGTGCTGAAGCATTGAAATAGAATGCTGCGGAGTTCACTATCTCCCGTCGCCCCCAGCAATTCAATCTCCAACTCGTCGATAATATACAGATCCCCGTAAAGATACAGCCCCGTCTTCTCATCATGGATCCGGCGACAGGTGTCGCTTCTATAGAACACGTCCAACGCCTCCGTAAGGGAGATGCAGAATAGTTCGGACATCTTCGCAACGATGCATCCGATTCTGGAGTGCAGGATAATCTTGCGAACTTGGCGGTGTTCTTCCGGGGTCATGATTATTTCTTGCCTTCCAAAAGGTGATTAACCTCTTTATCGAAATCGGAAACGATCTTCTGAAGTCTTATTGAATTCTAGATACTCAGATTCCCGCTTTTTTCTTAGCTTGTTCGTGCGAAATCAGTCCCTTGCTGTGGTCCGGAAGAATATCGTAACGGAGGAAAGCCAGGAATTCATTTACGCTGGCGGCGAACTGTTCCATTGTAAACGTATTCTCTCGCTCGATGAGATCTTCAATGTAATCAAAATAACCGGACACGGCCCGCTCTAACCGGCGTATATCTTTCTCTTCCAAATAGTTTTTAGCGATGGATACATCCGACTTGAGGATTCGGCCATCCGGTGAATTTTTCCAGGTTGTCAGCCCCATGTTCTCTTTCGTCCGGGTAGCGGAGTAGAGTCTGCAATTTAAAGAACGTTCAAAGTTACATCATTTTTGTTGTTATCCAAGGAGACTGGCCCCTTCTACGGGTTGCTCAGTCTCCTTTTGACGTCGGATCAATGGGAAAGAGTGTTGCATCTTCCCGGATCCTCGGGATTACCCGATGATAGGACTCCTTGTCCATAGCGGTCTTGCCCATCAGGACGATGACCGAGTTCTCGTCCGGCATCGCACCGCGCATCCGCGCGACACGCCTGAAGTCCTTCTGGAGCCGCTCGATCCCGTTCGTCGTGTATATCATCGCCTGTATCTGGGGTACATAGTTCAGGTACGTGAAGTAGAACGCAATGTCCTCATTGTCTGCCAGGCGCTTGATGGAGAGATACGCCTTTCCCCACTTCATGCACAGGTGCTTCCATGCCTGCATCCCCATCTCCACCGTGTAGCTCTTGTCACCCGTCCGGAAGACCTCCCTCATGTCGTCTGCCAGTTCTTTCTTGTCGCCGTGGCGCACCCGCGCCAACATGTTGCGCTTGAGGTGCGTCGTGCAGCGCTGGAACGCCGCCCCGGGGAACTTCTCTCCCATCACCCTGTCCAATCCGGAGAGCCCGTCTGCGACCATCAGACCGATGCTTTCCACACCCCTCTCATGCAGATCGTCAAACATATTACCCCGGCCGTTTGCACTCTCTATCGGGCTGCTGTATATGCCCAGCACCTCACGCGTCCCTTCCTCCGTCACGCCCAGGATCACGTAGAACGCCTCCGTCGCCGCCTTCTTCTTCCGGAACACCTTGATGTGGACGCAGTCCACGAACACGATCGGATAATAGGCGTCAAGCCCCCTGACCAACCATGCGGACACCTCCTGGCGGACATATTCTATCATCCCCGAGATGCTCGACTTGCTATAATGCTCTCCGTATATCTCGTCAAAGACCTGTCCGACCTGCGCCTGTGTCAGCCCCTTCGTATACAAACTGCCGGCGAGCTTCTCGCACTCCTCCTCCTGGTCCCGAAGGATGGCCGGGATCTTCGGATGAAAGTTGCCGAAACGGTCTCTCGGTATCCTGAACTCAAGCTTCCTTCCGTGGCCGTAGGTATGGCCCAGTCGGTATCCGTTCCCCTTGTTCCGGTCCTCTTGCTCCCGCAAGAACTCTCCACGCTCCGCCACCATCAGGCTCTCCAAAATAATCTCCAACAGGTCATCAAGACCGTTTTCTTTCTCGGCATGCTTGCACATTACCTCAGAAAGTTGTTCCTTTGTGAAAGTTAGCATAAGTCTGTTTCTTTAAAGTTGAACTTACCAGGTTCTTTTTTGCTCTTTAAAGTTACAGACTTTTTTCTTTTACCGTAAGCGTCTCCGCAGTTACGTCTTGACGTGTTATTGACCCGGTCCTACCTTGGCGTTTTTAAGAAGATAATGCCAATGGAAACGCAAATGAATGAGTTTACGGAAATGGCTTATACGCGTTACCAGCGTACTTGGCGTGGGTTTGAAGCCATCTTTCGCTGTGGAGGCTCGGCCACATTGTCCTCCTATTGTGAATCGGTCCATGTCAATTACAACGGCATGAAGCATTGGGTTGCCGCCAACGGACTGTCCGTCCGGCGGCTGAAACGAAGTCATAGAGCGGCGACATCCCCTGTCGTGACGAGCGGACAGGAAGATACCGTGGGCGCCTTCATGCAGTTCATTCCGGCATCCGTCCCGGCGGTGTCAACACCCATGCACGGAGTCTGCATCAGCTTTCCTGACGGTGTCAAACTCACCCTTCAGGAATGCACCCCGGAAGGTATTGTCACGCTTCTGGACACCTATGCGCGCCGCCGGTCGGCGAGGGAGGCGGAACGTTCTCGCTATAAGCCAACCACCGCTACTTCATGTGCCGGCATCCCGTAAACATGCGGAAGGGCATAGACTCCCTGTTCAACCTGATCCAGGCTGAGTCTCCGCTGTCGCCGATGAGCGGGGACGTGTTCGTGTTCTTCCCCAAGAACCGGCAGAGCGTGAAACTGCTGCGATGGGATACAACTGCTGTACCAAAAGCGTCTGGAAAGCGTCCGCTTCCGGAAGCGTTACCGCACCCGCTTCGCCGGAATCTGAAACTTTTTCGAAAAAGTTCGCAGCCGTAAAATAACATTTTGGCAATCAATCGGCTATAGCCTATCAGTGGCCTTTTACAAGGCTTCTGTCGGTCTTAAAAATCCTCAATCGCCCCCTCCAAACAAAGGGGTACCGCATCTCTCAAAGCGCTCTTAAATAGCCATTAATGCATTGATATCCAAATCGTTATATTTGCACAGTCCGGATAAAATGCTTATATTTGCCCTTGGGAAGAGACCCCTTTGCGAGTATGGGCAAGGATATGATCATAAAGATATTGCAGGACCAGCTGGAGGCTTCCAACGCCACAATCCTCCAGCTGAACCTTGCCATACAGAACATGCAGTCATCGTTCGATGCTACGGTTGCAGACCTCAAGGCCACCATTGCCAATATGGAGGCCCTCCTCAAGGAACGCGACGCCTCTTTGGTCAAGGCGCAGAACCAGATGCGGGGCCTGTCCAAACTGGTGGAGAACAAGTCCGAACAGCAGAAGCCGGAGACTCCTGCACCCAAGACGGACGAGGAAAAGAAGGCAGAGGAGGAGCGCAAGGCGGCCGAACGCAAAGCCCGCGGCAACAACGGCGCCAAGCGCAACATGCACTTCGAGATGGAGACTGTCGTAAAGGATGTCCATCCCGAAGGCTGCGAAAATCTCACGCCCCTCAGCACCCGTGAAGCGGTACGCTATATCATGATACCGCCCCGCTTCATCAAGGAGGTGAGCCGCATCCATACCGTCAAAGTGGACGGCACTCTTGTCAGCGCCAGGTCACCTTTGCCCCCGCTGATAAACTCCAGCTATGGCGGCTCGTTCATCGCCCGCATAGCCCAGCTCCGCTATCTGTACTCGATGCCCGTGGAACGTACCGTGAACCGCTTCCGGGAGCACGGCTTCGACCTGGACAAGCAGACCGCCCACGGTCTGTTGAAAAAGGCGGCCTGGCTGCTTGAGAAACCGCACAAGGCCATGCAGATGGCCGTCAAGGAAGACAGTTACCTGTGCTGCGACGAGACCTATCACAAGATACTTGTCAAGGCAGATGACAACGACGGCAAGGGAAGCCGGAAGGGATGTCTCTGGGTCATCGTCGCCGTGCATCTGGGCCTCGTTTACTTCTTCTACGATGATGGTTCCCGCAGCGAGGACATCATCCTGGAGGAACTCAAAGGATATGAAGGGGCCATCCGGTCAGATGGGTTAGGGGCATACAAGAAAGCGGCCGCCCAGTCCAATGGAAAGAGACTCAGGCTCTCCTGCCTGCAGCACTGCAGGCGGGACTTCGTGGACATGAAGGGCAATCCCGATGCAGACCGGATACTCGAACTGGCCAACTCGCTATACGAAAAGGAGCATGAGCACAAGATTGGCAAGGACGGCTGGACCGTGGAAGACAATCTGCGATGGCGACGGAGATACGCCCCCAATACTGAAGAAACTGAAGACCACCCTGTTGCGTGTTCAAGCCGGGACAGACAAGTATCCTCCAAAGTCGCAGATGTGCGGCGCCGTGAACTACTTCCAGAACGAGTGGGATGGCATCGAAGCCATCGCCACCGGCGGGGACTACTCCTGGGACAACAACCTCATCGAGCGCATCAACCGTTACGTCTCCCTCTCCAGGAAGAACTCCTTGTTCTTCGGCAGCCATGCCGGAGCGGAGCGCGGTGCCATCTTCTACTCCCTGGCCTGCTCCTGCCGCCTGCACCGCATCAACTTCTTCGAGTACCTCTCCGACGTGCTCAACAGGGTGGCAGAAATGCAGAATGGAGCGCCGCCAGAAGCCTTCCGGAACCTCCTACACGACAAGTGGACGAAGAAAGAGCAGGGCGATTGACCCTGCTTTCTTTATGCTCTGCCTACGGCAACGCGGAGACGCTTACGTGGCATATGGTAAGACAAAGGAATGGACCGGGAAGGGCGACGAGAAAGGCTTTTCAAGATTTACCAGGAACTTACCAGCAAGTAACAGCCATGAAAGATTTTCAACTTCTTATCTACTGCACACCCAATGAAGATGTGAAAGTGGATGTCCTTCTTCAAGACGAGAACATCTGGGCCAGCCAGAAAGCCATGGCTGCGTTGTTCGGCGTCCAAGTTCCGGATATCAGCAAGCACATCAAACACATCTTTGAAACCGGAGAATTGAAGCCGGAGGCGACTGTTTCCAAAATGGAAACTGTCGTGCAGAGGGGCTTCAGAGGCCAAGTTTCCGATGAGATCGACCTTTACAGCCTGGACATGATTATCGCCGTAGGATACCGTGTCTCGTCGGTATCAGATTCTCCCCGACCGCGGCAAAGGACTTGTCGACGGGCGGGACCCCGCAGGACTTCCCCGCAGCATACCCTGGGGGTCCGGATCCCGGCCTCTCCGCAGTAAACGCCTTCTGCAAGTTCGCAGAGGGCGTTTTCGAGCATCGTCCCCCCCGGTGTGCGTTCTGGGGTCATTTTGCACACCAGCGCCTCGTACGGACCCGTCGGTATGTAAAAACCGGTCGAGACGCATACCGGGACTACCGGGCGGAGTCGAGGGAGAAGGTGCGGGCGACATTCACATCGGCCGTCGGGACGTTCACTGCCGTCATCCAAGGACTGTCGTCGACCCGGTAGCGTGCCACGACACCCGTCCACGTCCCATCTTCCTGCAACTATCGCCAGGATTGGCCGATATCCCAATGGATGGCATATTTGGCGACCGTCTTTTCCGCCGGCAGGTTGAATTCCTTCAAGACCAGGTCATAGGCCTGCGGATACGATTCCATCCACTTTCCCACTGCCACTTCGAACGTCCCGTCATCGATATGGTAGAACACCCGGCCACGCGGCTTATCCTGATAGGCTCCGACAAACGGGCCTTGCCCGCCATGTTGATAGCGTTGTATATAGTATTCCTTCTTCCACACGTCTTCATGCATCTCCGAGCAGGTAATCCGACCCTCCGATGCATTGGCCTTCGTATAGTCATCCAGCGGGTGCGACACAACCCCGAAAAGTTGATGGGTGGCCCGGTTATACCAGAAAATCCCGACCTTCGGGCGCCGGTCCTTACCGCGGTTCGCAGACATCTGTTCCATGACGGACCGCTCTTCCGCACCGGTGTAGGCCTCGAGGAAAACCTTCTTCAGTGCCACCTCGTGTGCGCCTATCGACACAATCCTGACGGTCTCGTCATCAAAGGAATAGATGACTACCTGATTCGGGCCGTAACTCCTTTGCCACAAATCGACAAAGGGACCATCCAGTTCCGTCGGGTTGCCGGAACCGACGGACGGATGGGAAAGCGTGTCCTTGATGAGGGCCTTGACCTTTTCCGCCATCGCGGGAGCGTCCGTCTTGAACAGGTCATAATCCGCCTTCGCGCTGTTGGAGAAAAGAAGTTTCATAGCGAATCGATATCCACTTCCACAAAATCGCCCTTCTCCATTTCTTCGACCCCCCTGCGGACGGCGGCCGTCATCCTGTCAGAAGCCAGGATGGTCTCGGTCCCCCTGATGGAATTATACTCGTCGAGGGAAATGAGGACGGCGCCTGTGCTGCCCCGGTTGATGACCACACTGTCCGAATCGAGGATCACGGCATCCAGATAATGCTTCAGGTTGGCCCTGAAATCTGTTACACTTGTCGTTTTCATCTGTACATGATATTGTACAGCAAAGGTAACGATTCCCTCCGTCATTTCCAAATCCCCGAGGGAACACCCAAAGACCCTCCATCGCCAAGTCGGAAACCCATTGAGAATCAGTGTGTCCATTTTTACCAGATGGAAGGTCTCCCTCCTGTGGGCCAGACCTTCCATCCGTCATTTTTCAACACATCTTTTTCCGATCACTTCCGGACAGCCTCATGGAAGGTCCACATGGACCTACCGCCAGTCCCAGACCAGCCCTCCGGAAAGCGCGATGCGGCGCTATTCCCGGTCGAACACGATGGCGGTGCCGTCGGGGCCGGTGCCGAAGAAATACAACTGGGCCTGGAAGTCGGAACAGTCCACGCAGCGGACGCGGAACCGCAGTTTTCCTTCGGGGACGGCACCGGAGAATGTCGCGGTGCAGGAGACGGAGGTTTCGCCGGGGGCCAGGGCGAAACTGGCCTTGCGGGTGGTCCCGTCCAGGGTGATGTCCGTGCAGCCGTCCTTCCAGGTGCCGCCATCCAGCCATTCGAAGGCCCAGAAGGTCACGGCGCCGTCGGTATGGAAGGGGGCGGTGAAGCGGATCCGGGAACCGGCCTCGAGCCGCTCCACCGGGATGACGAACTCGAAGTAGTCGCCCGCCCCGATTCCCTGCACGGCCGGGGAGGAGGCGGAAGGGTTGTCCTTGGCGAAGGTGCGGGTGGGCGTCACGCCGCCGGGATAGGTGGCGATGTTCCACTTGGCGTAGGCCTGGGGCTGGTCCACGCTGAACCAGATGCCGTAGCCTGCCCAGTAGGGCTGCTTGTAGGTGTCGTTCACGGCATTCCCGACCGGGAAGGCCACCGGGAAGGTCACCGGCTCGACCTCGTCGCCCTCGTCCAGCATCACGCTGCCCGTCTTGTGCGTATACGCGGGCGAGACGGTGTAGGAACCGAGGTCCGTGATGGCCAGGGGATGGTCATAGGCGGCCTGCACGGCGGCGAAGAGCACGGGGCGGGTCTCCGGCGTCACAGGAGTGGTGTAGGCCGAGGGATGCGGGAAGTATTCCTCGAAGTTGAAGGGGATGTTCTCGGCCTCGATGCCGGTCAAGGGTGTGACCAGGGTCTTGAACAGGAGGCAGGCGGCCGCGTAGCGCATGGCGCCGTAATCCATGTGGATCTGGTCGCCGCGGGTGAAGTCGCGGGCCGTATTGAGCCCGGTGGTGCGCAGGGACTGCTGCAGGGCCCCGGTGGAGATGACGGTCTTGATGCCGGTCTCCGCCAAGAGGCTGGTGACGGTCGCGACATTGGCCTCGAACTGCTTGACGGGGTCGTTGCCGAAATGCTCCACGAGGACCCGCTGCCCCCGGCCGAACTGCGTGGAAAAGAGATAGACGAAGCGCGGGTCGTCGTTCCCCTTCAAGCGCTGGGAGTCGCGGATCTTGGATATCAGGCCGGTCACCGAGATCTTCTCCGAGGCCGTCCATTCCCAGCAGGCGGAGGCCCCGGTGTACTCCTGGATGCAGATGATATCATAGGTGTCAGCCTCCACGACGGCCTTGGGCGAGTACGAGAGGGTCTGGTTGCCCCGCCAGCGGGCCTGGCCGGGCTTCCAGATGGTCCATGCGCAGATGTTGCCGCCCGCGTAGTTGTTGTTGTACTGCGGCAGGGTATAGCCGCCGTGGAAGGTGCGGGTCAATTCGATGTTCTTCACCCCGGCCGTGTTGAGCAGCGACGGCAGGAGATAGGTGGCGTCCAGGGCGAGGGAATTGCCGATGAAAAGGATCTTCCAGGTTTTGTCGGGGTCGGTCGGCTGCCCGGATTCGGGGCGCGGGCTCTCCGGGGTGGAAGTTCCGGAACAGGAGAGCATCCAAGCGGCCAGGGCGGCCAGACATAGCATGCGGTTCATACAGGTTATTGTTTTAAGTTCCGGCAAAGGTACAACTATTTTATTAATATTGAAAATATATCCCGTCATTATTGCAGCACCCATAGAATATATTATCCCTATATTTACATTGATAAACAAATGATTAAGTAAAAACCCGAATTTCTGACGACGATTTTTTGCCCTACGGATTTTCAATAATAAGAAAAAGTACTATCTTTGCATGACACATAAAACCGATAACGCATGAAAAGAGAAGCCGCCTTCCTGGTCCTGACCCTTGCCGCAACGGCCGCCGCAACGGCGGGCCCAGTCTATTTCGGCACGGACGGACCGGCACCGGACCGCCAGGCCGCCCTGGCCGAACTGGTCCCCTGGTCCGCACCCGACCCCGCCCTGGAACTCACCGCCGAGACCATCACCTTCCTCGGCGGCGGCACCTACGCCGTCACCCGCAGCGTCACCAACACCGGCCCCGCCCCCGTCTCCTTCAACGACGTGCTCAAGATCCGGGACCTGTTCGACGCCACGCACTATACCATCCCCTGCGTCAGTTACAACGGCAACGATTTCGACGGCGGCGCCACCATCGCCGACGGGGTACGGCTGGGCAAGGTCAAGGTCCCCACGGGCATCTCCTGCGAGGGGGAGACCTGGCTCTTCTCGTACCAGCGTACCGGCGTCCCCTCCTGCACCCTGACGGAGAACAGGGAGACGGGGCTGGCCCTCTTCGCCGCGAACGACACCCCCGCCTCGCTCGTCAGCGCCTGCGGCATCGAGCAGGACGCCGACGGCCGGTATGTCCATGTCATCGTTCGCCCCGTCATCGAAGCTCCCTACTCCTACGAGGCGAAGGGCGTCTTCGGCCCCCGCTACGAGGAGCGCATCACCCTGGACCCGAGCGAGACCTTCACGGCCACCTCCTACGTCTGCATCTGCCCGCCCCAGTGGGAGAACTACGCCTCCGTCGCCCTGATGGAGCACGCCTTGGACCTCCTCGGCACCGACCTCGACATCTGCCTGGACGACAGCGAGGTCTGGGACCTCTCCCTGCGCTATGTGCGCTCCCTCCTGTACTATTACAAGGACCAGTGGCTGTTCGCCACCAACCGCAAGCAGCGCATGTTCCACGCCCAGCACAAGGTCCTCATCAGCCGCGAGGAGATGGCCGAACGGCAGAAATGGGAATACTGGACCGACATCGCCACCTTCGACCCGAGTTTCGAGATCGGCTGGGCGGGCCAGAACTTCCTCAACGCCCGGATGATCGCGACGCAGTCCTTCCTCACGGGCGATGAAAGCTTCCTGGAAAAGGCCTTTTGCGTGTACGACGCCTTCCTCGGCTCCCAGCACAAGAACGGCCTGCTCCACACCCGCTACGACCAGAACTTCGCCGACAACGAGAAGAAGATCACCGCCGACGTCTGCAACCTCGGCTGGGGCGCGGCGGAGGCGGTCCGCATGTACACCCTCCTCCGGGAGCACGGCATCGACAAGCCGGAATACCTGGCCTTCGCCCGCAAGATCTGCGACTTCTTCATCGCCAAGTGGGACGACACCTACGGCTTCGGCAAGACCTGGAAGATGGACGGGAAGCCCGTCCAGCGGACCGGCACCATCGGCGGCTTCATGATTCCCGCCCTGGCCGAGTTCTACGAGGTCACCGGGGAGAAAAAATACCTGGATGCCGCGGAAAAGGCCAGCGACTTCTACTATGCACGGGATGTCGACCAGTTCGTCTGCACGGCCGGCGCCATCGACTGCAACTGCATCGACAAGGAGACCTCCTACCCCTTCCTGCAAGGGTCCCTGACCCTGTACCGCGTGACCGGCGACCGCAAGCACCTCGAACGGGCGGAGAAGGCGGCGGCCTACTTCTCGAGTTGGATGTTCTTCTTCGACCCGCTCTACGGGCCCGAAACCGACTTCGTGCAGTACGGCTGGCATGTCACCGGCGGCACGGCGGTCAGCGCCGAGCACCAGTGCATCGACGCCTGGGGCGGCATCATGGCGGCCGACCTGTACGAACTCTCCCGCCTCACGGGCAACCCGATGTGGGACCGCATCGGACGCCTCATGTGGGCCAACGCCGTCCAGGGCATCACCACCCGCCTCGGCGAGTTCTACCACGACATGCAGCGTCCCATCGGCGCCCAGAACGAGGGCTTCTTCCAAGCCCGCTACACCAAGTACCGCCCGGTCATCGAGGCCGGCTACTGGAACGACATCTTCGTCTCCTGGCCGCCCGCCTACCGCCTCTGGACCCTGGACCGCCTGCGCCGCTTGGGCGTGACCCTCAAATAGGGACCGCCATGAAAAAGGTCCTCCTCCCCTCCCTGCTCCTCCTTCTCGCGGCCTGCGCCTCCGAAGGCGGCCTCCGCACCACCATCCTGGACGGCACGCTCATCCGTACCGGCACGGCCGACCCCTGCCTGGTCTACGACGACGGTTCCTACTACCTGACGATGACCGGAGCATCCAAACTGGTGATGGTCAAGGACTCCTCCCTGGCCCGCCTCGGCAGCGACGTCCATCCCCTCGCCTCTGCAGCCGTCATCTACGATTCCGCCCTGGACTCCACCGTGACACGGCTCTACGGCGACGGCGCCGTCATCAACGGCACCTGGTCCCCGGAAATCCATTATTTCTCCGAGGAGGAGTTCCCCGGGCAGTCCGGCTGGTACCTGTACCTGGCCCTCCGGCAACAATATGTCGAGAAAAACGGCACGGGCTCGTCGCGGAACGTGCGGATGGTGGTCCTCAAATCCAGCACCGGACGGGTCGACGGCCCCTATGCCAGCCCCCTCAACGGCGTGGAGAACCAGACCCAGCCGATGCTGGACCCCGACGGCAGCGTCATCACCCGGTGGGCGCTCGGTCCCAGCGTGCTGCGCGTCCCGGGCGGTCCCTGCCAGGGCACCTACCTCATGTGGGTGGAGGAGACCGGCCGGGGTGAAGGGCTCGGCAAGTTCTACCAGAAAATCATGGTCTCGCACCTCGCCTCCCCGTGGCAACTCGCGGGGGAGCCGGGCGTCATCACAACCCCGACCCAGGAATGGGAGACCCACGGCTCCAGCGAGACCCATCCCTGCGTGGTGGAGGGCGGCACGGCCGTGTACGGCGACGACGGCGAGGTCTTCCTCACCTACAGCGGCAGCGGGTACTGGTCCGACTACGGCCTGGGGCAACTCACCCTGCTCCGCGACGGCCGCGACGGTTACCACGACCCGCTCCAGACCGGCTCCTGGGTCAAGTACGAGGGCAATCCCGTCTTCTCCTCCGCCGACAGCGACGACCTGCGCGGCGCCGGACACGGCTTCTTCCTCCGGGACGCGGGCGGGGCGCGCTTCTTCTGCTACCACGCCTATCCCTTCACGGACGGCGTGAAGGCGAAGGCGCGGAACGCCTACCTCGAACCCTACGCCATCGACAAGGAGGCCGCCTGCCCCTCCGCCCCGGAAGGGGTCCTGCGGATGGGAAAGACGGGCACCGCAACCACGACACCCGTCCACACGCAAATTGAATTCAAAACCCAAGGACCTTCCATCGCCAAGTCGGGAACCAACTGAAAATCAACGCCTCCATTTGCACCGGATGGAAGGTCCCCCTCCTTTGGGCCAGACCTTCCATCCGTCATTTTTCAACACATTCTATTCCAATCACTTCCGGACAGCCTCATGGAAGGTCCTCCTCTTCCCAAAATCGGAAAAGGAACCATCCAGCCCCGCCGAGTCGGGATATGAAGACGGCGCCTGTGCCGCCCTGGTCGACGACTTGCATCATGGGACACTATTTTTTGTGAAAAATACAACAATTCATCATTATTGAAATCCAATTCAACAAGAATGGACATAGGATCACCCTAAAATAAGTATTAATATATTATAAATCAGGACTTTAATCTTTTATGAATTGTTTTTAACAAAAACATTCATAAAAGATTATTTTCAATATTAAAGAATAACTTTATCTTTGCATCCCGATAACCAACAATCTATCAAAGATGAAACTCAAAAGCCAATGGAACTTCAGCCAGGCGAGCGAATGCCGCCGCGGCCTGATGTGCGGGATGGGATATTCCGCAGAGGAACAGAAGAAACCTCGTATCGCCGTTGTCAATTCCTGGAATGAATACAATCCCGGACATGTCCATCTGAAAAATCTTGCCGAGCGGGTGAAGGCCGGCGTCCGCGATGCCGGAGGACTCCCCATCGAGGTGATGACGACCGGTATCTGCGACGGAATGGTCCTGGAGGATCCGAAGTATATCGAAGTTCCGAGCCGCAATTCCATCGCCGACCAGGTGGAAATCAGCGTCGAAGGCAATTTCTTCGACGGCATGGTGCTCCTGTCCACGTGCGATTCCATCGTCCCCGGCCACCTCATGGCGGCCGCCCGTCTCGACCTCCCGGCCATCATGGTAACCGGCGGATATATGCCGCACGGCGTATGCCGGGGCAAGGAAGTCATCCATATCCATGCCCAGGACAAGGTGGGCGCCATGGAGGCCGGACGCATCGACCCGGACGAATACAACGACCTCGTCGAGCATTCCTGGGGAACCTGCGGCGGCTGCACCTCGATGACCACCGCCAACTCCATGTGCATGGTCTCCGAGGCACTGGGCATGTCGCTGCCCGGAAACTCCTCCGTGGCTGCGACCTCCAGCGAACTCTATCTCATGGCCTACCAGGCCGGCCACCGCATCATGAGCCTGGTCGAGAACGGCATCACCGCGCGGAAGATCATCACGCCGGAGTCCCTCCGCAACGCCATCAAGATGGACATGGCCATCGCCGCTTCCTCCAACCTCCTGCTCCACATCCCGGCCATCGCCAACGAAGCAGGGTACGACGAGCCGTGGTGGAAGTACTTCGATGAGGCCTCCAACGACATCCCGCTCCTAGCCCACATTGTGCCCAGCGGCCCCAGGTATTCGGTCCACGACCTCTGCCTCGCCGGCGGCATGCCCGCGCTCATGAAAGAACTGCTGCCCAAACTGGACGGCGACTGCCTGACCGTCACCGGCAAGACGGTGGCCGAGAACGTGAAAAACGCGAAGGTATACAACCGCGATGTCATCCATTCGCTGGACAACCCGGTCATGAAGATGCCCGGCATCGGTGTCCTCTATGGCAACCTCGCACCGGAAGGGTCGATCGTCAAGATCGCGGCCGTCCCGTCCAACCTGATGACATTCAAGGGCCCCGCCCGCGTGTTCGACGAACTGGACGACGCCCTGGATGCACTCAAGGAAGGCCGGATCCAGGTCGGCGATGCCTGCGTGCTCCGCTTCCTCGGTCTCAAAGGTCGTTTCGGCACCACGGCATTCACCTTCCAGGAAATGCTGAAGGGACGGAAGGAACTCTTCGAATCCTGCGCCATCATCACAGACGGACGTTTCTCGGGAGGCACTTCCGGTCTTTCCATCGGCTATGTGTCGCCCGAAGCCGCGCTGGTAGGTCCCCTGGGACTTGTCAAGGACGGCGATGAAATCACCATCGACATTCCGAACCGCCGGATCGATGTCGATGCCGACCTCGAAGCGCGCAAGAAGGATTTCAACTGGAAGTTCGACGGGTCGAAATATCCGCGCTACCTGAACCTTTTCGTGAAGAACGTGGGTTCGATGGCCCATGGCGGCATCTGGGAATAGACCCTTCAAGCACCTTATATCTTATGAGAATCGTAACTTTCGGTGAAATCATGATGCGCCTCAATCCCGAGGGGTATCTCCGGTTCACCCAGGCAGACAGATTCGAAGCCTCCTATGCCGGGGGCGAGGCCAATGTCGCCGTGTCGCTCGCCAACTTCGGGCTCGACGCGTCGTTCGTGACCAAACTCCCGGCCCATCTGCTGGGCGAATCCGCCCGCAACGCCGTGCGTCATTTCGGTGTCGACACGCGGAATATCGTCTGGGGCGACGGACGCCTCGGCCTCTATTTCGTCGAGAAAGGAGCCTCCCAGCGTGCATCGAAGGTCGTCTACGACCGTGCAGGTTCGTCCATCGCCCTGGCCTCGCGCAGCGATTTCGACTGGGCGGACATCTTCAAGGGTGCGACATGGTTCCATTTCACGGGAATCACGCCCGCACTCGGCGGAGCGCTTCCGCAAATCTGCCGCGATGCGCTGGAGTACTGCCGTGCCCACCGGATCACGGTATCTTGCGACCTCAACTACCGGGGCAAGTTATGGACCCGGCAGAAGGCCGGTGAGGTGATGGCGGGACTGATGCCCTATGTCGATATCCTCATCGCCAATGAGGCCGACGCGGCGGACGTCTTCGGTATTGTCGGCAAGGGAAGTGATGTCGAAGCCGGCCGGCTCGACAAGGCGGGGTATGTCTCCGTTGCGGAACAACTCGTGGAACGCTTCGGCGTCGGCAAGGTCGCCATCACCCTGCG
>JAFUZO010000060.1 GCA_017476575.1 Bacteroidales bacterium
TCCCGTTCCGGAGCGCTGTCGCGCATATTCCCTTCATTCCAATCTGGGGCCCATCCCTTGTCATGTCCGATTTCGACCTCAATCCGCGTCATAACCAGCCCCGGAGGATTTTCCTCGAAGCACCTAATCTGTTCGTATCCGGCCGTTTCCACGTTTTCGGGTGCAAATCCCGTTGCAACCGAGAATGCGGAACTGGTTGTGTGGTAAAAGGTTAAGTGCTTCTCCGCCGTGTGTTCCCCTGAGAGGATTCCGGGGTAGATGGAGAAGGTGCGGGTCCGGGTCATTCATCTTCAGGAGCAGAAAACACATTTCTCAAACGGATATTCCTTCAATGGCCCCCTGGAACCAAACAGGCGGCCCGGTGAGGGGTCGCCTGTGAGAGATAGAGGGCCGGGAAGGGTTATTCTGCCGGAACGGCCGGAAGTTCCCAGTCCCAGTTATAAGCCCTGTTGTCTTCGGGATAGCCGGTGCGCCGATAGCCGACCACATAGAAGGTGGTCTCATAAGGCGTATCGTCATCCTCGAAGGCGATATAGAACTCGATCTTGTCGCAGACCGACCCGGAATTCGGAGCCTTGGCCGCGTCAACCGAGACCTTTCCGCCCCAGATTTTCTGCTTTACCTCGTTGTAGTTGTCGAAATATTCAGCGCCCTCCTTTCCGAACGTGGCGGAAGAGGCATCTGCATCGATCTTGCATTTGGTTCCCCAGAATCCTTCACCGTCATCGAGCCAGATTTCGGAGGCGACGTTCGCCGCCGTGTTGAATGTCTGGAATTCAGAGTAGTAATACTCGACCCACTGGGAACCGTCGCTGTAGTAGATGGAGCAATACCAATTGCCGGCGATGGATTCGGTGGCCGTACCTTCGTGCGGAAAAGACTTGTTGCAGGATGACAACCCGACCAGGGTGACGAGTGCCATCAAGGTATAGATGATCTTTTTCATACGCTTAATTCTTTGTCATGGTAACAACAAAATGGAAGGGATAGCTGGTATACTCCAGGTCATAGGAGATGGTGGAGGTGGCAGCGTCGAACTTGCCGTCTGTCATCCCTTCGGCGCTGTCGTTCCAGCCCGGGACAAGGCTGTCCAGCAGCGTGATGGTGCCGGAAGCGTCCACTTGGATATGGCCGGGCATCGCATAGTTGGAGCCGTAACCGGCGCGCTGGCAGTACCAGCCGGCCAGCAGGTCGTCGACGGCATACTTGCCGCCACCTTCTCCGATGACGATAATCTGGAACGCACGTCCATATGCCACCTGGCTACCGTTGTAAAGACGGTAACTCGACGGGTCGACGGTGTAGATTCCCTCGACAGCATCTGAAGGGTCGAGAACGATGACCGTCCGGGATGCCGAGGCGGAAAAGCCGTCCTCGTTGACAATCGTATAAGTGACCGTGTAGATGCCTGAGGCATTTATATTGACGTTGGACGAAATCTCGACCTGGTCAGTCACATCGAGGCCCTGCATCTCTGCATAGTAGCCGGGGTCTGTAAAGGTGCTCCCCTTGTCGATGATGATGGAGGATGCACCGGACAGTTCCAGGGTCGGATAGTAGGTGATTTTCTGGTTCTGGGCGTGGTCGACTTTCTCGCAGGATGCCATCAGAAGCGCTCCGATAAGGACCAGGCTGCCAAATATGGTTTTTTTCATGATCAATCCTTTTAATTATTTTGCCCAGAACACCTTTTCCGCCTTGTCCTTCCGGGCGGGGGCGTTGGTGTTGCGGTTGGTCGAATAGGTGGATGAATAGAGAAGACGTCCTACCAGGGTATTGTCAGCGATTTCCGTGGCAGACTGCGGGGTGAGGATGGTTCCGTAGGTATACACGCCGGCATCGACCAGATCCTGAACGAGCGGGGCCGGGTTCTCCTTGTTGGATGCCTTGTTGGAAGCGGCCAGTTCGGACCACTTGGCATAGATGGCCGCACCGTTCTTGCTGTTGAAGGCCGGATAACCCAGGCGCCGGAGTTCACACCAACTTTCGAAACCGTTGATGTTGGCCAGTGCGACCCACTTCTGGATACCGATCAGTTCGTCAGCCTTGGAGGCATTCCAGGCATACTTGGCGCCACTTGCATAGATAGCGTCGGAACCGGTGACTCCCTCCGTCGCGAAAGACGCATCGATGGCGGCTTCATAGTACTGCTTGGCTTTGGCGGCATCCGGGGCGATACTGCTGTAATACTCAGCAAGGAAGAAATCCACTTCGGAGAGGGTTACCAGGTATACCGGCGTGTTGAAGGCTAGCACAGGCTCGGCATAGGTGTCGCCATCGCAGTAGCCGGCCGTAATCTCGATAGAGTGCTGGGTATCGATGAAGTCGCCTTCGTAGTTGTTGAATTTGACCGATGCATTGAACTTGGCGGCGGCACGGGGATCGTTGACCTCGGTCATGGTGCCGAGGACAGCCATGTGTCCGCAGATGTCCATGGTGCGCTTGGCATTGATGTTGCCGGCGCCGCGGACGAACTGGTCGTAGAGCGGATTGTCGAGGCCGGCCTGGTCTGTGAACAGGGAAGAGGCGAACTTGACGTCGGCGGTGATGAAGTTATCCTCGGCCACCAGGGCAGCCAACTGGCTCTTCACGTCAACGGCCCGGCTCTCGCGCATAAGGATGCGGAGTTTGATGGTGTTGGCAAGGCGCACGTAGTTGTTCACATCGGTGCTGCTGAGGAACAGCATGTTGTCGCAGACCAGTTCGCTGCCGGTCACTTTGGAGAGCGCCTCGTCCAGGTCGGTGATGATGCCGGCATAGACATCCTTCCCTTCGTCATAGTGAGGGGCGGTGATGCCGGTGTTCTCCGCCTCGGTGTACGGTGTCTCGCCGAAAGTATCCACCAGCATCTGATAGGCGATGGCACGGTAGACGGTGGCGGCGAGATAGTCACCCCAGGCACCGGATGCCTGGGCCTGCTCACGCACGGTCTTGGCGTTATTGATGACGCGGATGTATGAGTAGAAGTAGATATTGTCCGCACGGGAGGCCAGGGAAGCACCGTCCTGGGTGAGCCACTGGGCCATTGCAAGGGTGTTCGGTCCGCCCGGCTTCACGGAGAACTGCTGGGAGAGATAGGCGCCGACAAGTTGGCCGTACAATCCATAGTTGTTCAGCAGGTTCTGCTCGATGACGGGGACGACCAGGCCGTTCTCCACAGAAGTCACCGCATTCGGATTGACATTGATATCCAGCCAGTCGTTGCAGGATACCAGGCTGAGTCCGAGAAGGGTCGATAAGATATAGATGGTCTTTTTCATGATAGGATTCCGATTAGAAGATGACCTTGACATTGAAACCCAGATAACGGCAGGGAACCGTGCAGAAGTATTCTCCCAGCATACCGGTAAGGTCGGTGGTGAAGCCCTGGTCAGGATCGATGTACGGGTTGCTGGAAGGGGTCCAGACGAAGAGGTTGTTGCCGACTGCGGAGAGGGTGGCACCCTTGATGCCGACCGGCTTGAGCCACTTTTCGGGGAGCGTGTAGGAAATGGTCAGGTTGCGGAGTTTGGTGTAAGACCGGTCGATGAGCGTACACGCCGAACCCTCGATCGGGTTGGAGGTGTTGCCGTCGAAATAGTACTGGAACGTTCCGCTGTACAGGTCGATGGGAACCGTGTTCTCCACATAGCCGCCGTTGCCGTCTTCGAGCACGGAATTGGGAACGATGAAAGCGCGGCGCTCGTTATAGGTTGTTTCGATGGAGTTGCCGGTAAACCAGAGCAGGCTCTTGGTGCGGCTGTAGATCTTGCCTCCGTGACGGATGTCCAGCGTTGCAGACACCGAAACATTCTTGTAGGTCAGGCCGGTGGAGATACCGCCCACCCAGTCGTTCTGCACATTGTAACCGGTATCCTGCAGGTCGGAACTCTGCTTGGGAAGGCCGGTCTTGGGGTCGCAGATGAACTGTCCCTCATCCGTCTTGACAGGAAGGGTCGCATAGAGTTGGCCGATCGGCTTGCCGACCTCGGCATACATGTAGATGTCGCCCCATCCGTCACGGGTGATGGAGGCCTTTCCGCCGTCCAGTCCTTCCGGGAGGGAAACAACCTTGTTGTGGTTCTTGCTCCAGTTGAAATCGACCGTCCACTTGAAATCACGGGTGCGCACCGGCGTGGTGGTGAGAAGGAGTTCGACGCCCTTGTTGCTCACCTTGCCGAAGTTCATGACCATGGTGTTGTAGCCGGTAGCCGGATCGACCGGGAGGGAGAAAATCTGCATGTCGGAGACCCTGTCATAGTAGGCGGCATCGATACCGATGCGGTCGTTGAAGAAGCGCAGGTCGGCGCCCACCTCGAATTCGGTGGTCATTTCAGGCTGGAGGGAGTCGGAAGCGAGCGTTGCGGACTTCATGAAGGCGTTGTATCCTCCGAACGGGAAGGAAAGGGCCGTTCCGGCGCCGAAATAACCGCCGGAAGAACCTTGGGCATAGGTTGCCGTGGTCTGGTAGACATTCGGATCGTTACCGGTCTTACCGTAGGCCAGGCGGAGTTTTCCGAAACTCAACGGTGTACTGGACAGGTCGAAGGTGTTGGTCAGCAGCCAACTCAAGGTCGCACCCGGATAGAAGTAGCTGTTGTTCTTGATCGGAAGGGTGGATGTCCAGTCGTTGCGGGCGGTGATGTCGAGGTACACCTGGTCGTCCCATCCGAACTGGAAATCTCCGAAGATGGCGACTCCGCGGCGTTTTGACTGTGATTCCGAAGCAGTCGGCTGCTTGGACGTGTTGCTCAGGTCCCAGAACCCGGTGTCGAACGTAAGGCCGGTAACCTGGGCTGCTTCGGTCGTGCTGTAGCGCTCGTTGATGTTGGCACCGACCGTCGCGTTGATGTCAAGCCGGCCGCCGACATATTGGTCGGACCAGTTGGCCAGGAAATCATGGTTGGTCTCATAGTAACGGCCATAGCTGGCGACAACCGTACCTTCCATGTTGGTGGAGGACGCGTTCGGGTTCGTAGAAGGCAGGGCAATCTGCGCCTCGGTCAACTTCCGGTCGAAATCCGTGTAGTCGAAACCGTAACGGTAGGAAAGGGTCAACTGCTGGATGGGAGTGATGTTGGCCTGCACCTTGCCGAAGACCTTCTTCATGTCAGTATGGTTGTAGGCGTTTTCAATCAGCCAGTACGGATTGGTGATTCCGTAAGGGGTATACCAGCCGGCCGGGGTGTTGAAAACATTGGTCAGGTCTTTGGCGTCGATGAAACTGATGTCACGGCCGGATTGGTAGAGGCCTTCGATGATGGACGTGTTCTGGGAACCTTGTCCGACCTGGTCGGTCGCCTGGGTCGTGAGGTTGATGGAAGACTCCAGGGACAACCACTTGTAGGCCTGATGGTTGCCGCGGAAACTCAAGGTGTTCTTCTTGTAGGTGTCCTTGTCATACGGAAGGATACCGTCGTCGGTCACATTGGAGTAGGACACGTAGTAGCCGGTCGTTTCGTTTCCGCCCTGGAGCGCGACGCTGGTGTTGTACTGGACACCTGTCTCGTAGAAGTTCCGGATATTGTTCGGAATAGCGATGAAACTCTTGATCATCTGCGAGTTGTTCACGATGGGGCCGTATTCGCGGATTTGGCCGTTGAGGATCGGGCCCCAGGATCCGTTCTCATCCAAGGTGAGTTCGCCGTTCCAGCCGGTTCCCCATTTGTCCTGGAATTCAGGGAGAGTGGATACGGAAGAGAACTGCACACCGGCATTGACCGTCACCTGCGTACGGTTCTTGCCTTTTCCGCTCTTCGTGTTGATGACGATGACACCGCCGGAAGCACGGGAACCGTAAAGGGCCGTCGCCGCCGCTCCCTTGAGGACCGTCATGGTCTCGATGTCGTCAGAGTTGATGGAGCCGATGCCTGCGCCGAGGTTGCCATAGCCCGACTGGGTGTTGTAGACGGTGACGGACTGCAGCGGAATACCGTCGATGACATAGAGCGGCTGGTTGCTGCGGCCGATGGAACTCACGCCCCGGATGATGACAGACTGGGCTGCGCCCGCCGTCGTCGAGGAATTGGAGACCTGCATACCGGCCACCTTGCCGGCCAGGGCGGAAACCGCGTCGTTGTTGCGGGAGGCGGTGATATCCTCGTTCCGGACCGTCGTGGCGGCATAGCCGATGGCTTTCTGGGATTTCGTGATACCGAGGGCCGTCACCACGGTCTCCTGCAAGTACTCGGATTCGGATTCAAGCACGACCGATACCTGTGCGGCGACAGGGACTTCGACGGTCTTCATTCCCATGAAGGAAATGACAAGCGTGCTGGAAGAGGCCGGGACACCGGAGAGCCGGAACGCTCCGTTGAAATCGGTTGTCGCTCCGACATTCGTGTCCTTCACAAGCACATAGGCCCCGGCGACGGGTTCACCGTTCTGGTCGGTGACCGTACCGGAAATCTGCCTGTTCTGCGCGAAGAGGGCCGTCGAGACGGCCATCAGAAGGCACGCTAAGAGCAGTTTGAATTTTTTCATAAGCATGAAAAATTAGTTGAACATAAAAATTGATACACTACCTTAAGTATTTTGCACCTTTAAACGGTCGTTTTCCGCAACAGGGCGCCCTCGGGCGGGGGTGGACCGTCCGGAGATAAAAACCGCCGGGACCGGCTTCCGAGGGCCGGTTCCAGCGGTTGGATGGAGGGATGATGGGGCGGCGATGCCGCTAGCGGAGCATGCTCAGGTCCAGTCTGTATTCTTGCGGCGTGTCTTCATTCCGCCGGAGGAACATCGTCATGTAGACGGGAAGGTATAAGACTTCCCCGTCTTCCGACAGATTGTCGTTACATAGGACCAAGGCCTTCGGAAGGGCATACTGTTCCTCCGCCATGACATGGTTGAGGGCATGATGCGTATGGTAGTCTTTCCCGGATTTCACTTCGACGGGCAGTACATGTCCGTCCCCGGACTCGACAAGGAAGTCGATTTCGCCTGCCTTTTTGTCGTTGAAATAATACAAGCCGTCGAAACCATGGGCAAGCAGTTCCTGTGCCACCACATTCTCGTAGATGGCGCCGAAGTTGATATCCACATCGCCGGACAGGATCTTGAGTTGGATTCCGCCGGCATACTGGCAGGCCAGGAGGCCGACATCATTCTGGAACAACTTGAACAGAGTGCGCTGCTTGTTGAGGAGGAGCGGAACCTTCGGCTCTTCGATATTGAAGACGGGGATGGCCACTCCGGCGTTCTTCAGCCACAGGAAACTGTTCTCGTATCGCGTGAATTTCGCATGCTGGTTCAACGACTTCAGGATGAAGCGCTTGTTCTTGGCATTCAGTTCCGATGGAATCAAGTTGAAGATGTCGTCGAGGTACAGTTTGTTGCCGGGATCATATTGCGCGATATCTTTCTTGTAAAGCCGGATGATTGCGCGCTGCTGGGCCGCGACGCTCTGCATGTTGTTGGTCTCGATATATTTCGATACGGCCGCGGGCATTCCGCCTACAATGAGATAGAGCCTGAATACGGACATCATCTGCCGGTGGACCACAGGGTCGACAGGAGTCTTCGCCTGGAAAGAGTCCCGCAGGCTTTCTATGATCCTCGGAGACACACCGACCGCCTGCGAGAACTCTTCGAAATCCAGCGGGAAAACCTCCACGATGTCCATGAACCCGACCGGTTCCGACCGGAGGTCCTTCAGTTCGACGCCCAGCAAGGAGCCTGTCAGACCGTAGGAATAACTTCCTTCTTCCACCAGGAATTTGATTTGCGTCACGCATTCCGGGCATTGCTGCACTTCGTCAAAGAGGATGAAGGTCTTTCCCGGTTCCATTTTGACTGACGTGAAGGCGGATATCCTCAGCAAGATTTCCTGCGGGCTGTTGACTCCTTCGAAAATCGATACGGCGTCGGGCGATTTGACGAAGTTGATTTCAACGTACCGTTCGAAATGGCGTTGGGCGAACCGCCGGAAGGCGACGGTCTTGCCGACCTGACGCGCTCCGGTCAACATCAATGCCATCCTTTTGTTCCCATAGAACTGATCTAGGACGCTATCTAATTTTCTTGTAATCATTTACACTTCTATTTTCGGGCAAAAATAACCGATTATTTCCACTTTTCCAAGGGATTTCTCAAGATTATTTCCACTTTTTCCGAAAGAATCTTCGTGTTTTTTCCATTTTTTCGGAGATGTTTTTACCGCGCGCGAAAAGTAGACACGGAAAAAAGGCGGCCCGGTAAGGGGTCGCCTGTGAGAGAAAGGGAGAGGAACGGATTACCAGAGGTCGTGTTCGACCAGCCAGTTTTCATATTCCATGGAATCCTCGGCCCAGCCGGTCTTCTTCATGCCGCTGACGGTGTAGGATTCAGAGGTTCCGTCGTCATAGTTGAGCGTGTAGGTGAACTCGATGGAATCCGCCTTATAGCCGGATGCGGTGTCGACGCCGTCGGTTACGACCTTGCCGCTGATGGAAGCGGTCGTACAGCCGAAACTGCCCCACTGATAGAACGCCGTGTACATGGACCCGTAACTTCCGTAGGCTCCTTCATAATAGGGATTCCAGGCCGTCCGGGGTTCGATGACCGCTACATTGCTGGCAGAGAAGGTCTGGGCTTTGATATCCACGTCCACCCGGAAACGGACGGAGAACAACCGTGACCAGCGGAGGCCGGCAGAAGCATAGTCCAGGTCGGAGATTGTAATCCAGCCGGCGTCATCCGCATCATCGGTCGTGTTAGTGATGACGATACCGAAAATCGTAGTCGGCTCGGTCGCGCCGTCCTTGGTAGCGAAGGCCATGTATTTACCGTCGACCTTGTGGATGGCCGTCATGTCCGGATCGTCCACCTTGTAGGTCTCGCAGGAAAAGACACACGCGAGCAGGGCGGCAAAGGCCGAAAGGGTGATTATCTTCTTCATAGTCGTTCAGTTTTTATTTCTGCCACCACATCTTGACGTTCACATCGACCGGGGTCGGGGAATTCGGGTTGTAGTCGGCTGAATTCTTGGAATAGATGAATCGCTGCGGATAGCCTTCGGAAAGGACGCCATGGCTGTCGGTGAGGATGGTCCCGCGGGTCGGGTATCCCGTCCGGTTCAGGTCGAACCAGGATTCCCAAGGCAGGCCGTGGACATTGGAAGCCCACTTCTGGTTGATGATCTGCTCGACCATCGCCTCGGCCGTCCCGGCGGTGAAGGCGTAATCACCAGCGATGAAGGAGGCGGCTCCGGAAGCACCCACACGGGCGAAGGCGGCAGCGACAGCGGCCTCATAGGCTGTCTTTGCGGAAGCGGCATTGCCGAGCCGGGCATAGGCCTCGGCCTTGAGGAATCCGGCCTCGTCGACCGTCCCGAAGTAGACCGGCTCGGTCGCATAGAGGGCGAGGCGGCTGGTCTCGGTCGGATCGGCGGAAGTCCCGTAGGGACCGCCGCTGACAACGCCGCCCGGATTGTTGTCGTAGAAGTAGGTCAGACGCGGGTCGGAGGCGCTCAGCACATTCAGCACGTCGCTGCAGCAGCGGATGTTGTTGGTCGTGTTGAGCTGGCGGCGGTCGCTCTCATACAGCGGGTTGGACTTATCGGCCTGGTCCAGGAAGTTGTCGAAGGCGGCATCCTTCGCGAGGAAGTCGTCCTCCGCCAGGAGGCTGGAAATCTTAGACTGGTTGGCGCTGAAATCCCGCAGGAGGATCTTCAGGTAGAGCGTGTTCACGAACTGGAACCAGGCTTCGGTGTCACCGCCGAAGACCATGTCCGAAGAGGTGGTCAGGTTCATCGCCTCGTCGGCGGCCACGGCGTCGGCATCCATCGTGCGAATCTCTTCGCAGAGGCCGATGAGGATTTTCTGCATGTCCTGTCCGGAATCGAAGTTCGGAGTCCGCGTCTCGGTCAGGTAGCCCTCGGTATAGGCCACCTGGTCATACAGGGACGTGAGCATGTACAGGGAGTAGACCAGCATGGACTTGGCTTCCAGGATGTAGTTGCTGGCATTCCCGGCTTCCTCGGCCTTGGCGATGATTTCCTTGATGCGCGGCAGGACAGAGGAATAGAAGTAGGACCAGGGACTGTTGAAGGACGTGTTCGTCACATCGTAGGTCATGATGGTGTAGTACTGGTTGGTCGTACTGCACTGCGTCACATACTGGGCCCAGAAAGAACCGTAGAGCGTAATGTCATACCCCACCTTGTCGGCCGTCATGAGTTGGACCGTAGGCAGGAGCAGCGACATGTCCGCGTCGGAGATGTAGTTGGGGTTGGTATTGATATCCAGCCAATCGTTGCAACTCGTGGCGGCGAGGGTCGCGGCAAGGGCAAGGACGGTAAAGATCTTTTTCATGGTATTTCCTCCTTTTTTAGAACACAATCTTGACATTGCAACCGACGTTGCGGGTGGAAGGAGCGGAATAGTACTCGCCGTAGAGGGAAGTCAGGTCGTTTCCGTAGTTGGTCATATCCGGATCGACCAGACCCTGCTTGGGCGTCCACATCAGGAGGTTGCGCCCGAAGACGCCCACCTCGATGGTGGAAAGCCAGTTGATATCTTTGAACAACTTCTCCGGCAGGCGGTAGGAAGCGGTGACTTCACGCAATTTCAGGTAAGTCTTGTCGAGGAGTTGGTCTCGGTAACGGACATAGTTGTAGTTCGGATACCAGGCGCCGTTGATGTTGTAGAAGGAGTTGACCGGCAGGTCGTTCTCGACATATTCGTCACCACTCTGGTACACGGAGTGCGGCCAGACCCACGGGTCGCGCAGGTTGTACATCGTCTCCTCGGCATTGCCGTCGAACAGGGTGATGCCCTTGGTCGCGGAATACATCAGGCCGCCCTTGCGGTAGTCGAAACTCGCCCCCGCCGTCCAGTTCTTGTAACGGAGGTTGGTGTTGAAGCCCATCGTGAAGTCGGCGTCCGCCTTGCCGAGCGTCTCGTACTTGGTGTTGTCGTAGAGCGGGAGGCCGGTCGTCGCGTTGACGATGGTGTAGCCGTAATACGGGCTGCTCTCGTCCTCGACCGTCCTGACCTTGTAGTCCACCCAGGTGCCGACCGCCTCGCCGACGATGGCCCGGAGTTGAGGGCCGTTGGTCAGGCCGTAAATCTGGTATTCCGTCACATCGTCCCAGAGTTCCTCGACCTTGTTGGTATTCTTGGAAAAGGTGTAGCCGATGCTCCACTCCAGGTCCTTCGTCCGCACGGGAACGACGCCCACGGACAGTTCGATACCCTTGTTGCGGATCTTGCCGACATTGCGGACGGCGGAGGTGTAACCGGATTCCGGAGCGAGGGTGGCGGAAACAATCTGGTTCTCCGTCACTTTGTCGTAGTAGGCGAAGTCGAAGTTCAACCGGTTCCGGAAGAAGCGGGCATCGATGCCGAACTCGGCCTCGGTGGAGATTTCCGGCTTGAGGTCGGTGGACGGGATACGGGCGCTCTTGTTCAGGCCCACGAAACTGTTGAGCGGGAAGGTGAGGGAACCGAATCCGCCGGTCGCGGAGGCCAGGTAGTAGTAACTGGAGGTGTAGTAGACCGGCGCGTCGTTACCGGTCTGTCCGTAACCGCCGCGGATCTTGAGGAAACTCAGCACGTCGCTCTTGATGTCGAACAGGTCGGTCAGGATGACGGAAGCGTTGGCACCCCAGTAGAAGTAGGAATTATCGTCGATCGGAAGGGTCGAGGACCAGTCGTTACGGGCGGAGAGGGTCAGGTAGACCGCGTCCTTCCAGCCGAAGTCGGCCTGGGCATAGGCGCCCATCAGGCGGCGCTTCGAAGTGGACGAGGAGGCCGTCGGCGTGGCGCCGCTTGTGTTGGAGAAACTGGCCCATCCGGAGACGGCGATTCCGTCCAGGCTGCCGGAGACCGTCGAGGCGGCCCGCTGGTTCACGTTCAGGCCGGCGACCCCGTGGATGGAGACGTCCGGTCCGATACGGTAGTCGGCATTCAACAGGAAGTTGGCATCGACTTGGGAAGTCCGGTAGGCGTATTCGTTATAGTTGCCGTTCTCGGTGGAAGCACCGTTCTGGTCGGCGTAGGATCCGGGGTTGAAGGTCCAAATGTTGTTGAACTCCTTCCGGATATAGTTGGTCACATCCGCACCGCCGCGGGCGATGAACTGGAGGCCCTTGGCCAGCTGGAGACCGAACTCGGCGCTACCGTAGACGCGGTCGTCGGTATAGGTCGAATAGTTGTTGTCGAGCGTCCACCAGGGGTTCTGGGCGTACGGGGTGTAGAAGTTGTCGGCATTGTTCAGCACGCTGTGCCAGTCCTTGACATCGGCATAGTCGATGTTCACCGGATACTGGAGGATATCCGAGTAGATGGTGGAACCGTTGCCGCCCTGGCCGGTCATCGCATTGCGGACGTCCTTGCGGACATAGTTGATGCTGTAGTTGAGCCAGGCGAGACCTTCCTTGATCCGGGTGTTGCCGCGGAAGGAGAAGTTGTGGCGCTTATAGTAGTCGTCGTTGCCCGGGAGGATTCCGTCGGAGTAGATGTTCCCGTAGGAGGCCACGAAGCCGGTCGTCTTGCTGCCGCCCTGGATGGTGACGGTGTTGTTGGCCTCGAAGCCGGTCGTGTAGAAGTTCTTCAGGGAGTTCTTCTTGTAGGAGAAGGCGGTATGGTATTCCGGATTGTCGTAGACATTGTCATAGCCGCCGGGGTTGTAGCCCTGCTCGGCGGCACCCGGACGCCAGATGACGTCGCGGCCGTCCAGGAGGTTGCCCCAGGAACCGTTCTCAGTCGGGGAATAATTCTCGAACACATAGCCGTCGTTGGAGTAGAACCATCCCTGGCCGAACTTGTTCTGGATGTTCGGGATGCGGAGGACGGAACTCGCCTGGAAGGAGCCGTCGTAGGTCACCTTCACCGCCTCGTTCTGCTCACCGCGCTTGGTGGTGATGATGACGGCGCCGTTGCCGGCCCGGGAACCGTAGAGCGCCGTTGCGGAGGCACCCTTGAGGATGGTGATGGACTCGATGTCCTCGGGGTTGATATCCGACGCCTGGTTGCCGAAGTCGATGGAGTTGTTGAGGCCCTGGTAGCCCATCGTCCCATTGGAGACGGGCACGCCGTCGATGACGTAGAGCGGGGCATTGCTGGAAAACGAGGAATAACCGCGGACGATGACCTTCTGGGAGGTACCGGTGCCACCGGCGGACGAGATCTGCACGCCCGCCACCTTGCCGGACAGGCCTGAGAGGGCGTCGGCGGAGTGGCCCTTGATGATCTCGTCGGAGCGGACGGTCGTGGAGGCGTAGCCCAGGGTCTTCTCCTGGCGGGTCATACCCGTCGCCGTGATGACCACCTCGTCCAGGCCGATGGCATCCTCTTCCATCGTCACATCGATCCGGGCCTGGCTTCCGACCGGGATGACGACGTCGCGCATGCCGAAAAAGGTGAATTTCACGACATTGCCGCCACGGATGGTCAACGTGTAGTTACCGTGTACATCAGTCACGGTTCCGACATTGGTGCCTTCGACGAAGACAGATACCCCGGGCAGCGGATCACCGTTGGAGTCCGTGACCGTACCGGAAATCTGCCTGTTCTGTGCGAAGACGGCCGTCGAGACGGCCATCAGAAGGCACGCTAAGAGCAGTTTTACTTTTTTCATAAGCATGAAAAGTTAGTTGAACATAAAAATTGATACACTACCTTACGTCTTTTTCACTTTAAAAAGGTCGTTTTCCATTGCGGGCTGCCACGGCTTTGTCACGACCTCGAAAAAGGAATGAAACATTTACTTCTACCTTTGCATCCGTACACTTCTTAACGGTCGTTTATTGAGGCATTTGTATTATCTTTATGTTCAATTTAAGGAGATTGTGGCTATGAATTACGCGTACATCAGGGTCAGCACCGAGACGCAGACTTATGAGGGACAACGGTTTGAAATTGAGAACTGGTGCCGGAAACGAGAGATTACGATCGACAAGTGGGTATTGGAAACGGTCTCCGGTACCCGTCAACTCGACAAGCGGACGCTCGGACGGACCCTTCGCAGGATGAACAAGGGAGATGTGTTGATTTGTACGGAGTTATCCCGCCTGGGCAGGAACATGATGATGGTGATGTCCATCCTCAACGCCTGCTCGCAAAAGGGCCTCCAACTGTATTCCATCAAGGATCATTTCGAACTTTCGGACAATCTCAACTCCAAGATTATCGCTTTTGCCTTCGCCCTCGCGGCGGAGATCGAGCGGAACCTTATTTCGCAGCGGACCCGCGAGGCCCTGGCCGCGAAAAAGCAGGCCGGGATGCATCTGGGACGTCCGTGCGGCCGTTCCGCTAAACGGGAGCAGTTCGACCGGATGCTGCCCGAAATCCACCGGATGCAGGCGCAGAAAATGACGGACGGCGCCATCGCCAAGCGCCTCGGCATCCATCGGAACACCCTCCGCAGATACATGAAAGATGCTCATATTAAGGGATAAAGGTGCTTTTTTGTCACTATTTTGTAAAAAAATTATTATTTCACTTTGTAAGATTTTATGCAGGAATATTGAAAAATTATTACTACTTTTAGAAAAATTAGTTCTTTAATAGTTTTAATAACCTGCAAAACCGTTGAAAAATTGCACGCAGGGCCATTTTGGGCACGACTTGCAATTTTCAAAATTGTTTTCAATCTTTGCAGTTCAGTCGTGAAACAAAAAACGACCGTTTAAAGGTGCAAAATACTTAAGGTAGTGTATCAATTTTTATGTTCAACTAATTTTTCATGCTTATGAAAAAAGTAAGACTGATTATGGTGTGCATCCTGACCGTGCTTTCCACGGCCCTGTACGCCCAGAACCGGGTCTCCGGTACCGTTACGGCGGCCGATGACGGACAGCCCGTCGCAGGCGCCTCGGTCATCGCGACCGGGACGACGGTCGGCGCCATCACCGGCTTCGACGGATCCTTCTCCCTGACCGTCCCCGCCTCCGCTTCCACCCTCACCGTTTCCTGCATCGGCATGCGGACCGTTGTCGTCCCCGTTGCATCCAAGGTGAATGTCGTCCTGGAGGCGGATACCGAATTCCTGGATGACGTCATCGTCGTCGCCTACGGTACGGCCAGCCGCGCCTCCCTGACCGGTTCGGTCGCCGCCGTGGACAACAAGACCATCGAGAAGACCATCTCCAACTCGGTTACCGCCGCCCTCGAAGGCGCCGCTCCGGGCGTCCAGGTAAACAACACCTACGGCGAGCCGGGCTCCGATCCTTCCATCCGCATCCGCGGTTTCGGTTCGGTCAACGGCAGCAACTCTCCGCTGTATGTCGTAGACGGTTTCATCTTCCAGGGCAACATCTCCGACCTGAATTCCAACGATATCGAGTCGATGACCGTCCTGAAGGACGCGACCTCTGCCGCTCTGTACGGCAACAAGGCCTCCAACGGTGTCATCATCATCACCACCAAGAACGCGAAGAACGAAGGTAAGCCGACGGTCACCTTCACGACCAACCACGGTCTCTACACCCGCGGCATCGCGGAATACGAACGTCTGGAACCCGACCAGTGGATGGAGCAGGAGTGGATCGGTTACAAGAATTATGCGATGTCCCTGTCCTCGTTGAACTATGATGCCGAGCAGGCCGCCCAGTTCGCAACTGAGAACCTCATCAAGGACGTGGTCCGCAACAACATCTACAATGCCGCCGACAATGCCCTGTTCGACGCGAACGGCAAACTCATCGCCAAGATGAAGGACGGCTATACCGACCTCAACTGGGAGGATGAACTGGTCAAGAAGGGCTACCGCCAAGAATACGGCGTTTCCTTCGCCAGCAGCGGAGACAAGTACAATGTGTTCTCCTCCCTCGATTACAGCAACGAAGACGGCTACATCCTCAACACCAACTTCGAGCGCCTGTCCGGCCGTATCAACACCACCTTCACCCCGGTGAAATGGTTCCGCGGCGGCCTGAACCTCAATGCCACCAAGCAGGAGCAGAACTACAACTCCAACGCCTACAGCAGTTACTACGCCAACCCGTTCTCCCAACTTCGCTACGAGGCCCCGGTCTATCCGATCTACCTCCACAACGAAGACGGCTCCATCGTCCTGGACGAGAACGGCGACAAGGTCTATGACACCTCTTCCGACTGGCGTTCCAACCGGCACATCATCTTCGAGCGCCTGCGCGACTACCAGCGCAACAACCGCCTGACTCTCGATGCCGCCGCTTTCGCCACCGTCATCCTTCCGTACGGATTCGAGGCCACTTTCAAGGGTAATACCAACTACCGCCACAACCAGCGGAAGAAATACGACAACCCGGAAATCGGCGACGGCGCCACCAACAACGGCCGTCTGAGCCAGTACGAGTACCAGTACAACACGGTGAACCTCCAGCAGATCCTCAACTGGGACCACAACTTCGGCGCGCACCATGTCGATGCAATGGCCGCCCACGAGAGTTATTCCTACGAGTACAACTACCTGTACGCGATGAACTCCAACATGTCGCTGCCGGGTATCTACGAGATGGGCAACTTCACCACCGCTTCCTCCACGCCTTCGGGTTACAGTTATGCCGACCACAGCGAATCCTACCTGGGCCGTGCCCGCTACAACTTCGACCAGAAGTACTTCTTCGAGGCTTCCTTCCGCCGGGACGGTTCCTCCCGCTTCTCCGCCGACAAGCGCTGGGGCAACTTCTGGTCCGTGGGTGCCTCCTGGGACATCACCCGTGAGGCCTTCATGAAGGGCGTCCCGCAGATCGACTTCCTCAAGGCCCGCGCCTCCTTCGGTACGGCCGGCAACGTCGGCTCCATCGACTACTACGCCTACCAGGCCCTCTACGAACTGGACAAGAACGGCGGCAACCCGGCCCTCTACAAGATGCAACTCTCTGCCGACGAACTCGGATGGGAGACCTCGCAGACCCTCGACCTGGGTATCGACGCCCGCATCTTCGACCGCGCCAACCTCTCCATCGGCTACTTCGACAAGACCTCCAAGGACCTGCTCTTCGAAGTTCCGCTCCCGTCTTCCGCCGGTTCCTACATCTGGGGTGACTATCCGTACATGACCCAACTCCAGAACATCGGTTCTGTCTCCAACCGCGGCTGGGAAATCTCCGCCGATGTCGACATCATCCGCAACCGCAACTTCACCTGGAACCTCGGCGCCGATGTGACCCTGATCAAGAACAAGATTCTCAAACTTCCTGATGGAGAAGACATTCCGTCCGGCAACCGCCGTTACGCCGAAGGCCACTCCATCTATGAGTTCTACACCTATCATTTCGAAGGCGTCGACCAGTACACCGGTAATTCCCTCTACACTCTCGATCCCGAGCAGAAGGAGGCCGCCGCTGAAAACGGCAAACTCGTGACCATCAATGATGTCGACTATGTCACCGATATCACCTACGGTATCAAGGACTGGGCCGGTTCCGCCCTGCCGAAGGCATACGGTTCCTTCAACACCACCCTGTCCTGGAAGGGTCTCTCCCTGTACGTCCTCGCCACCTACAGCATCGGCGGCAAGTTGCTGGACAGCGGCTACCAGTCCCTCCTCGACCAGCGTGCCAACAGCGCCGGCGCCCTCCACAAGGACGTCCTCAAGTCCTGGAACGGCCGTCCGGAAGGCATGACCGAGACCTCCGCCGACCGGATCGACCCGAACGGCATGCCGGTGTTCGACATGAACCTCTCCTCCTACAACAACGCCACTTCCGACCGCTGGCTCACCGATGCCTCCTACCTGGTCCTCAAGAACGTGACGCTGTCCTACTCCCTCCCGGCCAGCATCACCCGTCCGCTCGGCGTCCAGGGTATCTCTGTCAATGCCGGTATCGAGAATGCATTCACCCTCACGGCCCGCCAGGGTATCAACCCGCAGTACAGTTTCTCCGGCGGCCAGGATGCCACCTACATCACGGCCCGTATCTTCAACGTCGGCGCCGTCCTGAAGTTCTAATCAAACGCGCATAGATTATGAAAACTTTCAATAAATTCGTCGCTGGAGCAGCCGCGCTGCTGACCCTCGGAGCCTGCTCCAAGGATTTCCTCGAAACGTCTCCCACCGCCTCCGTAGGTACTTCCACCGTCTTCTCGGACATCTCCCTCGTGGAAATGGCCATCAACGGCATCGCCTACAACATGACCACCCAGCAGGGACCTTACTCCCAGGGCTGCTGCGGCGAGAACCGCATCATCTCCCTGTACAACGAGTACCTGTCCCAGGAATTCCTGTACAACCAGTATGCTCCGGGCTGGGCCACCTTCATGAACCATGAATATTACACCCGGTACACGACGACCTATGCCAGTTACCCGTGGTTCTACTATTACAAGATCATCTCCAACGCCAACGCCATCATCGTCAATGTAGACGGTGTCCCGGGTGCCACGGAGGCCGAGCGTCAGTTCTACAAGGCGCAGGCGCTGACCTACCGGGCCTGGGCCTACACCAAGTTGCTCCAGATCTACTCCGTCCGCTGGCAGGACAGCAACAACGGTGCTTCCGACGGTGTCGTCCTCCGTCTGGACGAGTCCACCGGCAGCATCCCGCTCTCCACGATGGCCGAGTGCTACCAGCAGATCTATGATGACCTGGACGAGGCGATTTCCCTGTTCAAGGCGTCCGGCATGGACCGTCCGGGTGGACAGGTGTGGCTGACCAACCTCAATGTCGCCTATGCCATCTATGCCAAGGCTGCCCTCGACCGCCAGGACTACAACACGGCCCTCACCAACGCCAAACTGGCCCAGGACGGCTATCCGCTGATGTCCAACGACGCCTATGCCGCCGGTTTCTGCAACCCGACCAGCGAGTGGATCTTCGGCAGTTACGGTGACGGCTCCGAGAACAACTGGTATTGGACCTTCGGCACCCAGTTCGCCTGCAACGGCTACTATGCCAACAACAGCAGATATGGCGCCGGAGCCATCGAGAAGGCCTGCACGGACCAGATTCCCGACAACGATATCCGCAAGGCGCTCTTCCTGACCGTGGACAAACTCGGCGATGCCGACATCTACGATGCCAAGAAGGTCGACCAGTCGTTCGGATTCATCCTCGACGACGACCTGTGGGACGTGGCGAACGCCTACATCCTGTCCCGCACGCCCTCCGGCCTCGAAGATGCCTACCAGAGTGGTTACTACTACATCAACGGCCAGCTCAAGTTCTGGGTCTTCGACACGCCGGGCGTCATGTACCTCCCGTACATCCGTTCCTCCGAGATGGTCTTGATCGAGGCCGAGGCCAACTACTTCCTCAACAAGGCCGCCGATGCCCAGGCCGCCCTGGTCAAACTCAACGCCACCTCCGGCCGCGACGCGTCCTACACCTGCACCAAGACCGGCACCGACCTGTTCGAAGAGATTGTCCTCTACCGTGAACTCGAACTCTGGGGCGAGGGTCACAACTGGTCCGACTACAAGCGCTGGAAGCGGGACATCAAGCGTGTCTCCTTCGCAGACGGCGGCCTCTGCCATGTCGCCACGGCCAAGACCATCAAGGCCACCGACAGCAATTGGACCTGGTCCATCCCCGAGACCGAGACCCAGTACAACACCGAGGTCGAGCACAAGTAATCCCTCCGGCCCATCCTATCCAGCAGGCGACCCCTCACCGGGCCGCCTGTTTGGTTCCAAAGGGCCGTTGATGGAAAACCCGTTTGGAAAAAGTGTTTCCTGCTCCCCGAGATGGATGACCCGGAACCGCACCTTCTCCATCCACCCCGGAATCCCCTCAGGAGGACACACGGCGGAGAAGCACTTAACCTTTTACCACACAACCAGTTCCGCATTCTCTGTTGCAACGGGATTTGCACCCGAAAACGTGGAAACGGCCGGATACGAACAGGTTAGGTGCTTCGCGGAAAATCCTCCGGGGCTGGATATGACGCGGGAGGATGGCGGCCCCGGAACGAATCCGGAAGAAACTGGCAAGAAACGATTTTTCCGGGTTTTTGACGGAAAAGTCCTGATTTAATTGCCCGTTTGCCGAAAAATGCGTAAACTTGCAGGATAAAACGCGAAAATCCTGTTAAATTCTTAAACGATATGGCCGATACAAAGCTTATCTCCAAGATTCCGGACGGACCGCTCGCCGAAAAATGGTCGAAGCGCAAAGCCGAAATCCGTATTGTCAGTCCCAACAACAAGCGGAAACTCGAGGTGATCGTCGTCGGTACGGGTCTTGGCGGAGCCTCCGCAGCTGCCTCCCTGGGCGAGCTCGGATACAATGTCAAGATTTTCTGTATCAGCGATTCGCCGCGCCGTGCGCACTCTATCGCTGCACAGGGCGGTATCAACGCTGCGAAGAACTATCAGAACGACAACGACTCCATCTACCGCCTCTTCTACGACACCATCAAGGGCGGTGACTACCGCAGCCGCGAGGCCAACGTGTACCGTCTTGCCGAGGTGAGCGCGGCCATCATCGACCAGTGCGTCGCACAGGGTGTCCCGTTCGCCCGTGAATACGGCGGCTACCTCGCCAACCGTTCCTTCGGCGGCGTCCAGGTGAGCCGTACCTTCTACGCCCGCGGACAAACCGGCCAGCAGCTCCTCCTGGGTGCCTACGCCGCCCTCAACAAGGAAATCGCCGCCGGTACTGTCAAGAGTTACCCGCGCCACGAGATGCTGGACCTCGTCATCATAGGCGGCCAGGCCAAGGGCATCATCGCCCGCAACCTTGTCACCGGTGAGATCGAACGCTTCGGCGCCCATGCCGTCGTCCTTGCGACCGGCGGCTACGGCAACACCTACTTCCTCTCCACCAACGCGATGAACTCCAACGGCTCCGCCGCCCTCCAGGCCTACAAGCGCGGCGCCTTCTTCGCCAACCCCTGCTTCGCGCAGATCCACCCGACCTGCATCCCGGTCCACGGCGACCAGCAGTGCAAACTCACCCTCATGTCCGAGTCGCTGCGCAACGACGGCCGGATCTGGGTGCCGAAGAAGATGGAAGATGTCCTGAAGCTTCGCAAGCACGAAATCAAGCCGTCCCAGATTCCCGAAGAGGACCGCGACTACTATCTCGAGCGTCGCTACCCGGCCTTCGGCAACCTCGTCCCGCGGGACGTTGCCTCCCGGGCCGCCAAGGAGCGCTGCGATGCCGGTTACGGTGTCAACGAGACGGGCCTCGCCGTCTTCCTGGACTTTGCCGACGCCATCAAGCGCCTCGGCCACCAGCGGGTGGAAGAACGCTACGGCAACCTCTTCCAGATGTATGAGAAGATCACTACGACCTCTCCCTGGGAGGAGCCGATGATGATCTATCCGGCCATCCACTACACGATGGGCGGCCTTTGGGTCGACTACGACCTCCAGACCACCATTCCGGGCCTGTATGCCATCGGCGAAGCGAACTTCTCCGACCACGGCGGCAACCGCCTCGGCGCCTCCGCCCTCATGCAGGGCCTCGCCGACGGCTACTTCGTCCTGCCGTACACCATCGGCGACTACCTCTCCCACAAGTTCGCAGAGCCGAAGACCGACATCAACGCCCCGGAATTCGCCGAGGCCGAGAAGCAGGTACGCGAGCGCATCGCCAAAATCTTCGCCGTCAAGGGGACCGAGACCGTGGACAGCCTCCACAAGAAACTCGGCCACATCATGTGGGAATATGTCGGCATGGCCCGTAACGAGGCTGGCCTGAAGAAGGCCATCGAGGAAATCGGCGCCCTCCGCAAGGAATTCTGGCAGAAGGTCCGGGTTCCGGGTACGAACGAGGAATTCAACCAGGAACTGGAGAAGGCCCTCCGCCTCATCGACTTCTTCGACATCGGCGAACTCATGGCCCGCGACGCCCTCCATCGCCGCGAGTCCTGCGGCGGCCATTTCCGCGAGGAGATGCAGACCGAGGAAGGCGAGACCAAGCGCGACGACGAGAACTTCATGTATGTCGCCGCCTGGGAATACAAGGGCGAAGGTGTGGAGCCGGAACTCCACAAGGAACCGCTCCAATACGAGAACATCAAGATCGCGACCCGTAACTATAAAGACTGACCTGACTATGGAATATAATGTGAAAGTGTGGCGTCAGCGCAACGCCAAGGCGAAAGGTCATTTCGAGACCTATCATGTCACCGATGTGGAGGAGGACGCCTCCTTCCTCGAAATGCTGGACATCCTCAACGACCAGCTGATCCGTCAGGGCAAGGAACCGGTCGCCTTCGACCATGACTGCCGCGAAGGCATCTGCGGCGCGTGCTCCCTGTATGTCGACGGCCGCGCCCACGGTCCGGACGACCAGGTGACCACATGCCAGCTGTTCATGCGTCACTTCAAGCCTGGTGCAACCATCACCGTGGAGCCCTGGCGCAGCGCCGCCTTCCCGGTCATCAAGGACCTCGTCGTAAACCGTACGGCCTTCGACAAGATCCTCCAGGCCGGCGGTTTCATCTCGGTCCGCACCGGTGCCGCCCAGGACGCCAACAACATCCTCATCCCGCATGACGATGCCGAACTGTCCATGGATGCAGCGGCATGCGTCGGTTGCGGCGCCTGCGTGGCCACCTGCAAGAACGGTTCTGCGATGCTGTTCGTGGCCGCCCGCGTGAGTTCCCTCGCCCTCCTGCCGCAGGGCAAGCCGGAAGCCGCCCGCCGCGCCCGTGCGATGGTCGCCAAGATGGACGAACTCGGCTTCGGCAACTGCACCAACACCCGCGCCTGCGAGATGGAGTGCCCGAAGCATGTCACCATCGACCACATCGCCCGCCTCAACCGCGAGTACCTCAAGGCCCGCTTCAGCGAGTAAGGGGAGCCCATCCTGAAAAACCGGTCCTCCGAAAAGGGCCGGTTTTCTTGATATATCAGGAAATAAGAAGCTGTTTAAATTTTATTGACGAAAAGATTTATGAGGATATTTTTAGGCATTTTGTTGACAGGATGAGGGAGTGTAGCGGTGGCTACATGACCGAAGAATGGCGACAAAATGGCAAAA
>JAFUZO010000061.1 GCA_017476575.1 Bacteroidales bacterium
GCGGCAGACCTGCTCCAGAGGCTCCCCGCTGAAGTAGGCTTTCAGGGCTCTGCGTTCACCCTCTCGAATCAACTTGTATACGTCCATTTTTAATCGTTTTTTGGTAAACTTTTTTTAGGACGATACAAGGGACCTTCCATCGAGACATTCGTAAGCGTCTGGAATAGAATGTGTTGCAAATCACCGGATGGAAGGTCTGCCCAACAGGAGGGGGACTTTCCATCTGCCCAAAACGAGCACATTGATTCTCAATCGGTTATCAAACCGACGATGGAAGGTCCCAACAGGGTTGGGGAATCTTCCGTTTTTAAGTGTTTGGCAATGACCGTTTCCAATCATCCCGATTCCAAACCTTCCCGGGAGGCATCAGATCCGGGCCAGGGAGGTGCGGAGGTCGGCCAGGGCGAGGCTGATCTGGGTCTCGACCGTGCGGATGCTGATGCCGAAGTGCCGGGCGATCTCGGGGTTGGACATGCCTTTGAAGCGGCTGAGGGAAAAGATCTCGCGGCGGCGCTGGGGCATCGATGCGACTATCCGGAGGATCAGCATGTACATCTCGTCGACCGAGACCTGCTCATCGACCTGGCGGGTGGCGCGGACCGAGGTCGTCGCGACATGCTGCAGGAAGGTCCGGACGGTCTTTCGGTGCTGGAGGTGGTTGAGGACGGCGTTGCGGGTCATCATGAACACATAGCCGTGGAAGGACTCGACGCGGGAGACTTTCTCCCTCTTCTGCCAGACCTTGATGAAGATGTCGTGGGTGATGTCTTCCGATGCCGTGTCGTCCTTGAGGAGGAGGTTGACGAATTCCAGGCACTTCGGGGCATACGTATTGTACAGGGCTGCAAAGGCATCCCTGTCTCCTTCTCCGAGCCGGTGGAGCAGTATCTTCTCGTCAGGAACCATGTGGTCAGTCCGTGGGGAATCCTCCTCAATCTTTATAAAAACAGACAGGAGGCCCGCCACACGTAAGCAGACCCCCTGTTTTTTTAGAAAAAAGAGAGAAAAATCGACCTGCCTCATTTTGGAACGTGCCGCCCACGGCATATGAGCGGGAGGGACCCAGCCGTTAAGAGGTACCATCATGTGCCCGGCCGTGCCCGGGACTTTGCAGGGAAAAGTCGGAAAGGGCTTCAAGGCCGCGGGGGTCATTCGGGGGCGGCGCCCCCGCAAAGGCTGGGAGGGACGAGGACCCGGAGGGTCCGAAGGTGGAAAAATGAGGCAGGTCGATTTTTCCGCAATATTCACCGGGTTACGGTAGTCTGCGTGCGGATGTCGGTGGCGGAAGCGCCGACCGAGACGGTGAAGGTGCCGGCATCAGCTTTCCAGGCGTGGGTGTCGATGTCGTAGTACGCGAAGGCGTCGGGGCCGAGGTGGAGGGTGACCGTTTCGGCCTTGCCCTTCGGGATGAAGACCTTCCGGAAGGCCTTGAGTTCGCGCCGCGGGCGCGGAACGGCCGGATGGTCCTCCCCGACGTAGACCTGGACGGTTTCGGCACCGTCATACCTGCCGGTGTTGCGGACGGTCACGGTGACATCGAAACCATCTCCGGCCGGCACAGCCTGCACATCGCCATAAGCGAAGGTCGTGTAGCTCAGACCGTAGCCGAATGGATAGAGCGGCTGCACGTCCGTATAGCCCCGGTAGCCGACGAAGATGCCTTCACCATAGGTGACATACTTGGACGTGAAGCCGCGTTTGGTCTTCGGCTCGCCCGGGTAGTAGCAAGCCTGGCTTGGATTGTCCTCCAATGCGGCCGGGAAACTCACCGGCAGACGGCCCGACGGGGAAAAGCGGCCGGTCAGCATCTCGGCGACGGCAGCGCCTCCCTCCTGTCCGGGATACCAGGCCCAGACGATGGCCGCGACCCGGTCCTTCCAGCGGGACAGGTCCACGGCACCGCCGGCATTGACCACGGCGACGACCGGCTTCCCGGTGGCGATGGCGGCCTCGACAGCCTCTTCCTGCACCTGAGGCAGGGCGAAAGTCCGGTCATGGTCCTCCTTCTCGGTTTTCTTGTCGAAACCGACGGCCACGATGACGACCTGGGCCTTGTCCTCCTCCACCAACCGGGCGCCGACCTTCTCCAGGCCCGCCTTCAGGGAGATGGCGTAGAGCGGGTCGACGGCGCCGCTGCCGCCGCCGCAGGGGATGATGTCGGCGTGGGGGCCGGTCAGGGCCACCTTCTGCCGCTTGCCGAGGGGCAGGACGCCGCCCTCGTTCTTGAGCAGCACCAGGCTCTCGCAGGACAGGCGGTAGGCGACGTCGCGGGAGTAGGGGTTGTCCTCGGAGATGGACGCATCCAGTTGCGGGCGGTCGAGGAAGCCGAAGGCGATGAAGGTCTGGAGGATCCGCTGTACCTTTGCATCCAGCTGGGCCTCGGTGACGATGCCTTTCTCCAGCAGGGGCTTCAAGTCCGCCTCCGTCATGCAGAAGGCCCGGGGCATCTCCAGGTCGATGCCGTCCTGGACGAGGTTCAAAGGCGAATAGGTCGAAGTCCAGTCGGACATGGTGAAGCCTTGGAAGTTCCATCTCCCGCGCAAGGTTTCCCCGATCAGATACGGGTTCTCGGCGGAATGGACGCCGTTCACAAGGTTGTAGCTCGTCATGACGGAGCCGACATGGGCCCGCTCGACGGCGGCCTTGAAGGCCGGGAAATAGATTTCGTGGATGGTCCGTTCGTCAGCCACCGAATTGACATGGTGCCGGTCGTATTCCTGGTTGTTGAGGGCGAAGTGCTTCACCGTCGCCATCACACCTTGGGACTGGACGCCACGGATATAGCCGACGGCCGTCTCGGCGGCGAGCAACGGGTCTTCGCCGAAATATTCGAAGTTGCGGCCGCAGAGGGGGCTCCGGCAGATGTTCACGCCGGGGCCGAGCAGGATATGCACCCCCCGGGCACGGGCATCCTGGCCGAGAGCGACCCCCATCTCGTAGACAAGATCCGGGTTCCAGGTCGCGGCTGCTGCGACGCCGGATGCGAACAGGGTGCTCCGGGTGTTGTTGCGGACCCCCTGCGGGCCGTCGGCAAGGCGGATTTCGGGAATGCCCAGCCGCTCGACGGGCATCGTATGGAAACCATCCCGGTAGCCGCCGAGAAGGCCGATCTTTTCTTCGAGGGTCATCTGGCGGACCAGGGCCGCCGCCCGGTCGATATGTTCCGGGAGCACCTGCGGTCCTTCTTGTGCCCGGCCGGGCAGGGCCAGTGTAAGGACCAGCGCTGTCATCATCAGTGTTTTCATCGTATATCGGGTCATTTGATTCCGTATCGGCGCAGGATTTTCAGGACGGGCTTCTTGATGGAATGTGCCCAAAGCGTGTAGCCGTAGTCGCCGGGATGGGTGCCGTCGACCGAGGTGTAGTGCTCCGGCGAGGTGGCGTTGGTCACGGTGACATAGTAGACATCGTCATACTTCTTACACGCTTCCTTCATCAGGCGCGCGGCCAGGGCCTGGCGGTCCGCCTCGAACTTCGCCGTCTTCCGGTCGAAGTTGCGGCGCTCCCGATAGATGGTCTGCTGGAAGATCAGCGGTTTGCCGGGATGGGCCTTCTGCATGGCCTCGATGAAAGGAAACAGCCGTTCCTCGATTTCCTGGAGGCTTGGATTGGAGAAGGTGTCGAAGAGGAAGGCGTCCACGTCGGGGGCTTCGGCCAGGGCGGCGGCGAAGTAGTCCTGCAACTTGCACCGGCCGCTCACCCCGAGGCTCAGGAAGCCGAGGCCGGTCTCCCGGGCCAGGATGGAGGGGTAGGCCATGCCCGACTTGGAACAGGCCGCACCCTGGGTGAAACTTGAACCGAACACGGCGATGCGGTGGCGGAAGGGGTTGGGAAGCGGTTCCACCGTCGCCCCGTCCTCCACGCCGATGCCGACCGAACGGACTTCGCTGAACCCGGGGAGGTACAGCAGGCACTCTTTCGGGCCCGGTTCCATGTTGGCAATCAGCGTCAGCGGCTTGTCTGCGTTCTTGTCGGCCGAGACGCCGGAAGCGGCCCAGAGCCACTGGCCGTCACGCCGGATATACAGGTCGTATCCCCGGGCCATGAAGCCGTTGGAGTTGAGGCTGTAGGACTTGTAGCCGTACTCGGTCCGGATCTGGAGGGACGTAGCGTCCGTGCGGAAAGCCACGGCGATGCCGGCCGCGTTCTGCAGCAGCCGCTGTTCCGTGTCGGTGAAGCCCTTGTAGCGCACCGTATCCAGACGGTGGTACGGGTTCGGCGTGTCCGGGAACACTTTCCCGGTGAGCGTCAGACAGGAGGCTTCGGTGTAATGGTACTCCTGCGCTCCGAGGAGTCCGGCCGGGAGCAGCATCGCCGCCAGCAGGCCGAGTGTCAACAATCTTTTTTCCATATCGTTCTTTATATTGTAGACGGGTAACGGGGGCCGGACCCCCATGTCAGGGCGCCGCAATCCTGCAACGGGAGAGGCGGTCGGTCTGTTCTTCTGTCAGGACGCCGGCCTTGCGGAGACCTTCGAGGGTCCAGGCCGAAACGGGCCGGTGATCCCGGTAGAGGACAATGCCGCGGGCAGCGCCACGGATATAGGGATGCTGCCGCAGTTCTGCTTCGGAAAGGGTCCAAAGCGGATAGGGCGCCGGAGGAGAACAAGTAACAAGGTCCCGGAGACCATCGTACTTCTCCCGGTCGAAACGGTAGAGGTCCATCAGCTGTTCCGGCGTAGAATAGCCGCCGAGTGCCGTGCGGTACGAAACCATTTTTCCGGCAAAGTACGGACCGATGCCGGGCAGGGCCGTGAAGGCGGCGCTGTCCGCCCGGTTGATGTCGATTTTCGGAATCTGTATATAGGGTTCCAGGCGGGCATAGACGGAATCGGCGACGACATAGGACTTGGCAAAGTCCTCCTTGCGGCGGAACCGGCCGCCCTTCTGGCGGTAACGGTCGATGGATGCGGCCTGCCCCTCCGAAAAGCCGAGACGGCGGAGATCCTCCACAGAGACGGTGTTGGGGTCGAACCGGAACGACTCGATGCTGCGCGGAGCAGCCTTCTCGCGCATCTGTATGGCTTCCGGGGCATGCCGGGCAGCTTTTTTGACAGTCACCGGACCGGGAACCTCCTCCGCCCGGTTCCGGCGTTCTTCCGGCGGAAGCTCCGCAAGGAGCGAAGCGGCCAGGTCGCGGTCCACGACATAGACCGTGTCGGGGCGATCCCGGTTGGCGACGACCCGTGCGACGGCGGCCTTGTGCACGAACAGGGCCACCTGGTAGCCGATAATCAGGAAAATCAGTGCGATGGCGCCGGTGGTGACGGATGCAGGAAGGCCGCTACCGTCCTTGCCCGTTTTCTTCCCCTCTTCCATACTTTTTCTTGGTTTTCACCGGGGCGGCCCCGGCGACGATGATGACGATTTCGCCTTTCGGCTCGTGTTCCCGGAACCAGACGGCCACCTCGGAGAGGGCTCCCCGGCGGTGCTCCTCATGGACCTTGGAGATTTCACGGGCGACAGAGCAGAAGCGGTCCGGTCCGAAATACCCTGCGAACTGTTCAAGCGTCCGGACCAGACGGTAAGGTGATTCATAGAAAACCATCGTCCGGGTCTCTCCTGCAAGGGATTCAAGGAGGGTCTGTCGCCCCTTTTTCTGCGGCAGGAAGCCCTCGAACACGAAACGGTCGCAGGGCAGGCCCGAACTCACGAGGGCCGGGATGCAGGCCGTCGCGCCGGGAAGGGTCTGGACTTCGATGCCTTCCTCCGCGCAGGTACGGGCCAGGAGGAATCCCGGGTCGGAGATGCCCGGGGTGCCGGCGTCGCTGATGAGAGCGACATCCAGTCCGCCGAGGATGCGTTCCTTGACAAGCTGGACGGTCTGGTGCTCGTTGAACTTATGGTGCGACTGGAGGCGTCCCTTGATATCGTAATGGTGAAGGAGGACGGAACTGGTCCGGGTATCCTCCGCCAAGATCAAGTCGACCGCCTTCAGGACCTCGACGGCCCGGAAGGTCATGTCCCCCAGGTTGCCGACCGGAGTCGGTACAATGTAGAGCCTCCCCGCCATCAGCCGAGTTTCTTGCGGACAGCCATGATGAAACTGTAGACGATGTCGGATTTGAGGTTCCAGTCAGGGAAGGCGGCGAGGATGTAGTCGACCGCCTCGTCCAGGCCGGCCATCGCATTGAGTTCGCCGATGGTCTTGTCGTACAGGGCGTAGTCCTCTTTGAACAGGGTGCCGATGAACAGAGCCCGGTCGTACAGGGAGATGCCGCTGCGGATGTTCTTGACCGTCGCCCCCGGCTTGTCCAGCCGCCAGGGCATCCGGCTCGTGTCCACCGGCTCCACCGGGGCGGGTGCAGCCTCCGGTTCCGGAACAGGTTCCTGGACCGGTGTCGCTTCTGCAACCGGTTCCGGCTCCAGCGCAGGTCCGGGAGTCGCAGCAGGGGCCGGATCGGGAGCAGCGGCGGCGACAGGGCCTTCCTCCTCTTCTCCGAAGACCGGAAGGTCCTCCTCCTGGGCCGGGACCTCTGCCGCAGGAACCTCTTCGGCCGGCAGGTCGACGACGCCGATTTCCATGTCCGTGAAATCGACAGGGGCCTCGGGAGCCTCCTCCCCGGCCGCCGAAGAAAGCTGATACTGTGCGACTTTCTCCTCGAGGTCGCGGAGACGGTCCTTGAGCGAGGCGATATCCGCCTCGATTTCTCTCAAGATTTCTGTACTGTTTTTGTCCATAAATGACTATATTTGCATACGCAAGTCTGACCTTGGATTCACAAGACTAACAAAGATAAGGAAATGTTTTTGGAAAACACAAAAAAAACGGGCAGCATCGAGGTAATCTGCGGTTCGATGTTCTCCGGGAAGACCGAGGAACTGATCAGGAGGCTCAAACGCGCCCAGTTCGCCAGGCAGAAGATCGCCACCTTCAAGCCGACCATCGACAAACGCTATTCCGATCTGGATGTCGTCTCCCATGATTCCCACAGCATTTCCTGTACTCCCATCAAGAATCCCGCCCGCATGCTCCAGGTCGACCCGGACGTAGAGGTCGTCGGCATCGACGAGGCCCAGTTCTTCGACGAAAGCATCATCGAGGTTGTATCCCAGCTGGCAGACCGGGGCATCCGCGTAATTATCGCCGGACTTGACACTGACTTCCTCGGCAAGCCGTTCGGACCGATGCCGGGGCTGCTCGCCATCGCGGAGGATGTCCAGAAGGTCCATGCCATCTGCGTCCGCTGCGGTTCCCTCGCCAACCATTCCCACCGGCTCTCGGACAGCCGCAAGCTCGTCGTCCTCGGTGAGAAAGACACGTACGAGCCCCTCTGCCGGGACTGCTACAACAAGGCGTTGAAAGAAGACCGGGAAGGTTAGCGGACAAGCTCCGTGGCATCGTTCCAGGACAGGTTTTCTTGGTAATACCTGTCCAGGAAAGGGGTCCCGTGATAAGTATCCGCACGGCCATCTGCCCGGGCCGGCAGGTACATGCTGAGCCCGCAATACCGCTCGATCGGGATGGAAAGGAAGCGGTCGGTATGGTCCAGGTAGAGGATACAGCCGTCCAACGCCTCCTGTACGGCGTCCAGTTGTTCCTCTGCGGCTCCGGCCTGGTCCAGGATATCTTTCAGGTCGAAGAAACAATAATAGGCCTTGCCGCTACCGGTCCGGTCATAGCGCTGGAGCAGGCGGCCGTCCAGGCCCTGGATTTCCGTCCGGTAGCGGTCGAAAAGCGGCCGGCAAGCCTCCGCCAGCGCTGCGGTTGCTGCACAATCCACCAGCGTGATGGTCGCCCCGCCGTCCTTACCGTCGGCATACCGGGCGAAATAGTCCTGGCAGACGCCCAGCGGGTCAGGGTCGCCGTCGCCGAGAAGGTGTCCCGTCAGAGTCGTATAGTCGAATCCCTTGGCCAGGATTTCGGTCGGCGAGAAGCCGACCTGTCCGCATACGTTACGCAGTTCGTAGGCGATTTCGACGCAACCCATCAGGCAGCAGTCGAACAGGATGTAGTCCAGCCGGTAGGGAATCGCCTCGACCATCTCCCGCACGCTCATTTCCTGCGAGGCGTAGGTTCCGCCCCCCAGGTCGTCTCCATAATATTCCTGGCCGATGCTGCGGAGTACCGGGCTGGACCAGATCGTCCCACTCCCCCGGTTGGACCCCTCGTATGGTGCCTGGTTGGTGAAATATCCGGGGGGCAGCCAGCCCGTGGCATGCGAGGAATAGAGCATCCCGTAGCTCCGGGCCGGGAATTCCTGCCGGACGAAAGTCAGGACGTCGCGCAGGACGGATCCTTCGGTGACCGGCATCCCGGCCGGCCAGCGGCGGAGCGTATCCTGGACAACGGTCCCTTCCCCGTCCGAGGACAACCGCACCAGCACGGGAGCGGTAGGGACGCCGTAGCCGCCCGCCGTCGTATGGCTGAACACCAGCAGGACATCGTCATTGCGGCCCTTGCCGGGAATGAAGCCTGTCGACAGCTCCTCCAGGTTCTGGTCCAGGTAGGAATGGAGGCTGTTGAACCCCGCCGAATACAGCAGGAGGACCTTCCGGGTCTCCCGGGTGACTCCGCGGGCAGGCAGAGGCTCTCCTTCCGTGAAGCCCCCCCGCTGCGGATGCAGGGCGAAATCATCTTTCGTGCAGGACACCGCCGTCAGCAGTATCCCGGCCAGGAAAAGGTATATTTTGCGGACCGTCGTCATAAAAAACCTTATCAAAGGCTACAAAGTTAATGAATTATTCATAAATTTGCACGGAATGCCCGTTTCAGGGCAAAGACCTTGATTGATATGAAACGATACTGCAAGATGATCATGCTCATGGGTACGGCCGCTCTCGCCGCCTGCGGGGGGCCGGCTGACAAGACGGCCGGTTCCGATTTCCGCTATACCATCGATTCCTTCGCCGACCTCAAGGTCATGCGCTATCAGATCCCGGGCTGGGAGAACCTGACGCTGCAGCAGAAGGAATATGCCTACTACCTCTCCGAGGCGGCGAAATATGGGCGCGACATCCTCTGGGATCAGAACTGCAAGGACAACCTCCGTGTCCGCCATGCCGTCGAAGCCATCCTTGAGAACTATGACGGAGACCGCTCCACACAGGATTTTGCGGACTTCACCGAATATGCCAAGCGCCTGTTCTTCTCGAACGGCATCCACCACCATTACGCCGAGGACAAGTTCTTCCCGGCCTGCCCGCAGACATATTTCGCTTCTCTTCTGGAAGCGGCAGGCATCGCGGACGACGATCTCCTGGATGTCATCTACAACCCGGACCGCTATCCCCAGCGCCGTTCCACGGAGACTTCCGGCGACATCGTGAAGCTCTCCGCCGTCAACTTCTACGAGGGTGTCACTCGCGAGGAGGTGGAAGACTACTACGCCCGCATCGTGGACCCGTCCGATCCCGAGCCCATCTCTTACGGTCTCAACACCAAGGTCGTCAAGGGGGATGACGGCATGATCCGGGAACTGCCCTGGAAGGTCGGCGGCATCTACGGTCCCGCCCTCGAAAAAATCTGCGAACAGCTGACCCTGGCGCAGCAGGTGGCCGAGAACGACATCCAGCGTCGGGCCCTCGGCATCCTTATCGACTACTACCGCACCGGTGACCTGCGCAAATGGGACGAGTTCAACATCGAATGGGTCAAGGACACCATCGGCACGGTGGATTTCATCAACGGCTTCATCGAGGACTACAACGACCCGCTCGGCCGCAAGGCTTCGTGGGAAGGATATGTGAACATCAAGGATTTCGAGGCTTCCGCCCGCACCGAGACCCTGTCGGCCAACGCCCAGTGGTTCGAGGACCATTCGCCGGTGGATCCGCGTTTCAAGAAGGCCACGGTCAAGGGGGTCTCCGCCAAGGTCATCAACGCCGTCTGCCTCGCCGGCGACAGCTACCCGGCCACCCCGATCGGCATCCACCTTCCGAACGCCGACTGGATCCGCAAGGAGCACGGATCCAAGAGCGTGACCATCGCCAACATCACCCACACCTATGATTATTCTGCCCAGGAATCGCCGAAGAGCACCCTGAACGAGTTCGCCTACAGCAAGGCTGAAATCGAGCGGGCCAGGAAGTGGGGCACCCTTGCGGACGAGATCCATACCGACCTCCACGAATGCCTCGGCCATGCCTCCGGGCAGATGCTTCCGGGCGTCTCCTCCACCGCGATGGGGGAATATGCCTCCGCCCTGGAAGAAGCGCGCGCCGACCTGTTCGGCCTCTACTACACGGCCGACCCGAAGATGGTCGAGCTCGGCATCATGCCCGATCCTGAAGCCTACAAGGCCGAATACGACAACTATATCAGGAACGGACTGATGGTCCAGTTCACCCGTGTCGAACTCGGACGGCCCAACACCGAAGCCCACATGCAGAACCGCAAGCTCATCGCGGAGTGGTGCTATGAGAAGGGGGCGGTCGACAAGGTCATTGTGAAGAAGGTCAAGGGTGGCAAGACTTATTTCGTGGTAAAAGACTACGAGCGGCTACGCGGCCTGTTCGCGGAACTCCTCGCCGAGATCCAGCGCATCAAGTCCGAAGGCGACTACGAGGCGGGCAAAGCCCTGATCGAAACCTATGCCGTCCATATCGACCCGGCCCTCCACAAAGAGGTCAAGGAGCGGTACGAGTCGCTGGACCTCAAGCCCTACGGCGGATTCATCAATCCGGAGATCCAGCCGGTCTACGACGGCGGCGAAATCGTCGACTACCAAGTGGTCTACACCGACGACTATCTCGGCCAGATGCTCCTGTACGGCAAGAAGTACGGCACGCTCTGATGGCCTCGGAGACCTTCATAAGACTGTACAGAAGTTATCTGCAGATTGAAAGAGGGATGTCGCCGAACACGGTGGCATCCTATTCGCATGATGTGGAGGGGCTGCTCGACGCCTGCGGCCTCCTGCCCGGAGATATCACGGCCGCCGACATCGAGACCTACCTGTCCTCCATCGCGGCCGATGGGCTCTCCGCCCGTTCCCAGGCCCGGCTCCTGAGCGCCCTGCGCTCCTTCTTCGACTGGTGTGTCCAGGAAGGCGACATCAAAGAGAATCCCTGCGACCACATCGACCCGCCGAAAACCGGACGCTACCTGCCCGCCGTCCTCTCGGTCGCAGAGGTGGAAGCCATCCTGGAGTCTGTCGACCTGAAGGCTCCTTCCGGACAACGGGACCGGGCCATCCTGGAAGTCCTCTACGGATGTGGGCTGCGGGTATCGGAAGCTTCCGGACTCCGCGTCTCCCACCTTTTCCTGGACAAGGGATTCATCGATGTCATCGGCAAGGGCGACAAGCAACGGATCGTCCCCATCGGCGAAGTAGCGGCCGATGCCGTCCGCAACTATCTCGGCACCCGGCCTGTCCCGGCCGGGAGGGCCTACGAGGACTTCCTCTTCCTCAACCGTTTCGGAAAACCGCTCAGCCGCGTCTCCATCTTCAACCTCGTCAAGCGACAGGCCATGGTCGCCGGCATCCACAAGGAGATCTCCCCGCATACCTTCCGCCATTCATTCGCCACCCATCTGATCGAGAACGGAGCCGACCTCCGCATCGTGCAGGAAATGCTCGGCCACGAATCCATCCTCACCACCGAAATCTACACCCATATCGACACTTCGACCTGGCAGGCCGACATTCTGGACCACCATCCCAGAAAGTGAGTTTTATTTGGCCGGGACATATTTTTATACTACCTTTGCCCGTCGACTGAAACGAAACGACATACACAACGTCCTGCTGCAAGCATACCCGAGTAAACAGGAAATTCATTTGGTTTGAACAAGCAGGTCCAAGCAGGAAGCTTGTGCCCCTGGGGGCACAGGCATCCTCTGCTTGTCCGGCTCTTTCCTGGCCACTCGGGTATGGGTTGTCTGTGCCCTTTTTATCGCACAGAACCCATGAACCACAGACGAGCCCTCTGCTTCACTCCCCTCCTTCTCCTGATTCCCGCCTTCCTCTTCCTCCACGAAAGACAGCTCGCCGATCGACGGCTGGAGGCGGCTTTGCAACAAATCCGGGACCTTCCGGACAGTACGGCGGCGCCCGGAACCGGTCCCTGGGGCGACTTCCTCCTCCGGTACGGTTCTCCGGCACAACGGGTAAAGGTCTGGTTCCTGAGAGGATACCGGGAATTCCAGGCCGGCGACCTCAGCCAGGCCCTCTGTTCCTTTGAACGCGCCTTGGAATCCTTCCGGGAGGAAGATGGGCGGTATTATGGCGGCCTGGCCCACCGCTATCTGGCCGACATCTACGGGATGACCTGCCATCTGGCAGAAGACTCCCTCCATCTGCGCGAAGCACGGCGGCTCTTTGCGGAAGACGGGAACAGGGCTTCCGTCCAGGAATGCCTGCTCGGTCTTGCCATCGTCCATCGGAACGACCGTGACTGGGACGGGGCGGCCCGCTATTTCCAGGAACTGGAACGGAGCGGGCCGATGGACAGCATCCTGCAGGCCTATGCCCTTGTGGACCGTGCCCTGCTCCTGGTCGAACAGGAGGAAAAATATCCCGATACGGCCCTCAGCCTTTTCCGGAAAGCCGTGGAGGATTACGGCTATCATCCGGGGCCGGAGGAAAATGTCGAATGGGCCTATATGCTGCATCTCGCAGGAGATCCGATCGGCCTGGCAATCATTACGGACCTTGCGGAATCCGGATACCGGAGTGCCCTTCTGGACTACAGGTCGTACCTTATTTTCGGAGACAGACAAGACAGGCAGGCTTCGTTATCCTGCCTGGAAGACGCTTTCTTCACCCTGGAATCCGAAAGCCGGAAGCAGCTTTCCACCCAGGTCGCCAAAGTCCGGGATGAATATCGGACCCTGTCCCTTGCCAATACCCGTGAGCGGGTCCGGTATTACCGGAGCCGTAACCGGGGCCTGCTGGCCTTCTTCCTGGCCGCGGCCCTGTCCGGTTTCCTGCTGTTCCGCGACTGGAGGCGGCGGAAGGAGCAGGAAGAAAGCCGCCTGCGGACAGCCCTGGAAAAGACCGTGGAACTGGCCGGTGTACTCGAAGGGAAAGTGCGGAAGAGCCGGAAGGAATGCAGCCGGCTCCGGAAGGATCTGGACGAACGGAACAGGCGGATCGACGGGCTCCAGTCCCGTTTCCTGTCTGCCTACCGGATGCAGTTCACGGACATTGCCCGCCTTTATCTGGACATGGAAGAGACCAAGGATTACCGGGAACGTGAAAAGGGATTGTACAACCGTGCCCTCCGGCTGCTGCAGAAGATCGGCGGAGACGAAAGGGACTACGTCGCCCTGAAAAAGGACATCGACCGCACGTTCGACCATGTCCTCTCCGACCTGCAGCGCGACTTGCCCGATCTGACGGAAGATGAAGAACGGCTGTTCTGCTATGCTGTCCTCGGCTTCGACGGCCGACTCACCTCCCTGCTCCTGCACTTGGACAATGCCGATGCCGTCTACAGCCGGAAATACCGTCTCAAACGAAAGCTGACCCACATTCCGGCCGGATCACGCAACCGTTATCTGTCCTTTTTGGACTGAAAAAATCTGACGGCAAGGACGGCCTGTCGGATGGCTCTGCAAGGTTTTTTGCTTGAAGGGTATTTTTCTACTAATCGTATAATTCTACATATCAGTCATTTACGCCGACAGATCCTATCTCGTCGAAAATTTCCGGAGCGTCTGGATGGTTTGTATTTTTGCGGCCTCAAAAAAAACCAAAGATGTTCCATCTCAGACACACCGCCATCGCGCTCCTGCTCCCTATCGGAGTGATGACGGCCTGCACAGGAGCCGCCCTCCAGGACAAGGAGGAAGAACCCGTCCGCGACCCACGCGACATCGCCCCGATCATCATCGTCTATTTCCCGCCCCGGCCGGTCATCCACCACGCCGCAGGGATGCAGGTCCCGCCGGAAAAGACACAGGCTGCCGTGACCTGCAAGGTGGAAGAAGCGAGCGCCACGCTCACCTTGACCTTCGACCAGCCGGAAGGTGCCGTCGGCATCACCCTGGAGAATGAAGGGACCTGCGCCGTCTCCCGGGCCGAGGCCGACAGCGCCTCCCCCGTCGTCATCCCGCTTGACGCCCCACAAGGCCGCTGGACCCTCACCCTCACGACCGAGGCAGGCCGCACCTACGGCGGCTCTGTCGTCCTGTAACCCTCCCCTGGCACCGGGCCCGTCCCGGTGCACACGGAAGGGGTGGCAAGGACGGAGGAGGCCGTGGCCCGCAAGCGGAAAATTCTTTTGGCTGAATCAGAAAAAGATGTTATCTTTGTCGGCCTTTAAAAAGCGAGTGACGCTTTTTGGTGCAATGGGGTGCGTGGAACATCGCACTGAGTAACACATTTTAAACGTAAACAACAATGAAGCATTTCCAACTGAACGGCCAGATCCGCGAGAAGGGCAACAAGGCCGTCATCAAGGCATTCCGCCGTCAGGGCCTCGTCCCTTGCAACCTCTACGGCCTTGGCATGGAGAACATCCTCTTCACCGTCTCCGAGAAGGAACTCATGGGCCTGACCCACACGCCGGCCTCCTACATCGTCGACCTCGTCCTCGACGGCAAGACCTACACGGCCGTCGCCCATGAATACCAATGGCATCCGGTGAAGGACAACTGCCTCCACGTGGACTTCCTTGCCGTCAACGAAGAAAAGCCGATCGTCATCAACATCCCGCTCAACCTTGAAGGTCATCCGGTGGGTGTCCAGGCTGGCGGCAAGTTCACCCAGCTCGCCCGCTCCCTCAAGGTCAGCGCCTTCATGAAGGACCTTCCCGACCAGCTCGACGTCGATGTGACCCCGCTCGGTCTCGACAAGCGGCTTACCGCCGGCGAACTCAAGTTTGAAGGCCTCCAGATCCTCACCGACAAGAATACCATCATCTGCCGCGTCAAAGCCACCCGCGCCATGCAGCAGGCTGCTGCAGAGGCTGCCAAGTCCGGTAAGTAATGGACTTCCTGGTTGTCGGACTGGGGAACATCGGTTCCGAATACGCCTCGACCCGGCACAACATGGGATTTATGATATTGGATGCCTGGGCCCAGGCATCCAATGCCATTTTTACCGTCGAGCGGTACGGGGCGGTCGCCGAAGTTTCCTTCAAGGGCAGGCATTTCACCCTGCTCAAGCCTTCCACGTACATGAACCTCAGCGGCAACGCCGTCCGGTACTGGATGCAGAGACTGGAGCTGCCGCTGGAGAACCTTCTGGTCATCTCGGACGACATCAACCTGCCGTTCGGCACGCTCAGGATGCGGAAGAGGGGCAGTTCCGGCGGCCATAACGGGCTCGAGCACATCACCGCCATGCTGGAAACCGACGCCTATGCCCGGATCCGGGTGGGCATCGGCAACGGCTTCTCCCGGGGCGGGCAGATCGACTATGTCCTCGGCAACCTCGACGAGGAAGAGCGGCAGCAGGTCCCGCAACTGGCGGAACGGATGGTCGCAGGCATCAAAACATGGGCGATCCTTGGTCCGGAGAGGGCGATGAACCAAATCAACACCCAGCCCCAAACGCCTTCCGAACCCGCAAAAACGGCTGAAAGTTAAATTTTTGTGTATTTTTTTGTTTTTTGGAGATTTTATTCTTACCTTGCACAAAGTTTTGATAATTAACGTTTAACGACTAATTAATAAACCAATCATTATGAAAGAGCTTGTTGAAAAGATCAATGCTGAGTATGCCGAGTTCGCCAAGAACGCTGAGGCACAGGTAGTTAAGGGCAACAAGGCTGCCGGCGCACGCGCCCGCAAGGCTGCCCTCGAACTCATGAAGGACTTCAAGGAGTTCCGCAAGGTCTCCGTCGAGGCTGCCAAGTAATCTCAGGAATTCTCTTGTTCAACCGGCCGTCCATAACGACCGGTTTTTTTTGACCTGTGCCTGAAAAAACAACCTTGTTTTTCGTTTTTTTCCCGAAAAAAAAATCATTTTTCCTGCAACGTTCCGCCCCGAGTCTGCATCTATATGTCAGGTTTAGGTTTTAGTACACGTCAAAGAATCGGCTTACGGGCAACCGTGGCCGGTTTTTTGTTGTCCGATTTGGTAATGTGGCAAAATTTACCGTCTTTTGTAGTACGAAACCGACAGAACCTGGACCCATGCGTGCGAAATCCATCCTCCTTGCCCTTGCCCTGACCGGCATCTGTGCCCTTTCAGGCGCCCGGCCGGCCTATAAGGGGATGCTGACCCTGACCCAGCCTGACGGGACGACCCTCCAAGCCAGCATGCAGGGCGACGAGTGGGGACATCTGGTCCTGGGTCAAGACGGATGTGCCCTTGTACAGGATGGGGATGGCTGGTGGTGCTATGCCCGCTTCGACGTCCTCGGCAACCGACTGTCCTCGGGCCACCATGCCGGGGAAGAAGATGTTTCTGCCGAAGTCCTGGCCGCCAGCCGGGATATTCCCTATGCGCAGTTGAACGCCCGTTCCGCCCTCCGCCGCCAACAGACCGAGCAGGTCCGGCAACGCGAACGCCAGCGGCGAAGCGCCTCGACCCGGGCCGGGGAGGAAGCGGAAGAACGGCACGGCCTGATCATCCTCGCCCAGTTTCCCAACCTGCCTTTCCAGTACACGCGCGAGGATCTCGTACAACTGATCAACGGAGACACGCCGGGGTCTGCCCTCTCGTATTTCAACAAGCAATGGGAAGGACGTTTCCGTTTCATTTTTGACATCAGCCCGATCGTCACCCTTCCCCAAAACTACCAGGAATATGGCCAGAACGACGCCAACGGCAACGACAAGAATCCGGCCCAGATGATCGTGGATGCCTGCAAGGCCGTGGACAGCGAGGTGGACTTCTCCCGGTATGACAACGACGGAGACGGCGAAATCGACAACGTCTTCGTCTTCTATGCCGGACCTGACGAGGCTGAAAAAGCATCGCAAGACCATATCTGGTCCCACCAATGGTATGTCAAAGACGGGGCCGGCATCACCTGCCGCCTCGACGGGAAACTCCTTAACAACTACGCCTGTACTTCCGAACTCATGCGGGACAACGAGGGCGGGTTTTCCGACCTGGCCTCCATCGGTACATTCTGCCATGAATACACCCATACCTTCGGCATCCCGGACCTGTATGATCCCGACGAGCAGGCAGAAACCTTCTGGGTATCGCTGGACCTGATGGATGCCGGCAACCAGAACAACCGGGGATATACGCCGCCGAACTACAGCGCCGTCGAACGATGGTTCTTCTCCTGCGTCGAGGACTGGGGAAACGACCGTTTCGTTCCCAAGCCCCTCACAGCCGGGACCGTCACGCTGGAACCCATCGACCGGAACGGTACCTATTACTTGCTGGAAACCGACCAGGACGGCGAAATATTCCTGTTTGAATGCCGGGACGAGAAGGGCTGGGACGCCTATATCGGCGGAAGCGGCCTGCTGGTCTACCACATCGACCGGTCCCTGAACATGGTAGGCTCGTCGACGGCCCTCGACCTCTGGCAGGGCAACATCCTCAACAGTATCGAGACGCACCAGTGCGCCGACGTCATCGAACCGGATGCAGAGGCCCGGACCAGCTATCAGCAAGCCCGGCATTCCTCTGAAGATTGGTACCCGTCCGTCCATGCCCTCGTTCCCCACGCCATCTGGCCCTTTGGAGGGATGGAGACCTATTCTGCTTCCACGATGCCCGCCTTCCGGTCCTGGAGCGGTGAGGATGCCCCTGTCGCCCTGACCGGCATCACCCGGAACGTGGACGGCAGCGTGACCTTCACCGTCATCGAAGACGCCGACGGGAAGGCGCCTGCGGTCAAGATCGACCGGCAGCTGGTCTTCCAAGATGCTTCGATCATCCAGTGGAGCGCCGCCGCCCCTTCATTCAACGGCCATGCCGTCATCCGCTACGGCCACGCCGACGACACTTCGCTCCAGGAAGTCGAAGTAGCCCCGTATGAACCGGGGAAATTCGCCTATATCATAGAAGGGCTGACACCGTCCACGCCCTACAAGGTCGAACTCTGCTGCGTCTCCGGAAGCGGGATTCCGGGCAAGGTCAATCCCAATGCGGCCTTCACCACCCGGACAGCCCCCCGGTCGGGGCAGTATCCCTACATCTATCTCAAGGACGTGGAACGAAATGCCGACGGCTCTTTCCCGGCCGGTGCAGAAATCCCCCTCCGGGTCTTCCATGCGCCCGCTGCGGAAGGGGTCACCTGGCTATGGGACGATGTCCCGGTCCGGCCCGGTGGCAACGGGTTGTTCCGGCTCACCCGTTCCGGCACCCTCAAAGCCGTCGTCTCCTATGGAGAAGGTAACGAGACCATCCTCAAAACCATCACTGTGAAATGAAACCACTCCGCCCTATCCCCTTCATCTTGATCCTCTGCGTGCTGGCGGCCGGCTGCCGCAAAGGACAGGAAATGGACCCGGAACTGGACCGTTCCGAGGACGTCTGCCTCCGTGTCAAGGGGAAAGCCATCTTCACGTATGATATCGACCAGGACCAGCTCACGTTCAACGAGTTCCTCCAGGAATTCCGTGCGGGGTCCGACGACATGGGAAGTTATTTCATCGTCACCTGCAAGCAGCTTCCGACCCGGGACGGGCAGGACATCAAGGCAGACCTCAGATGGAAAAACGGCAGCGGCTCCGTCCAGAAGCGCAACGGGCTCACCTTCCGGGTACAGAAGACCGACGAGCAAGGGCGGATCTGGCTATGGTGCTCCAAGGAGCGGATCGGGGCCGTCGTCCGGAAATTCTGAGCAGGCCTTCTTCCAAAGTGGAAGATCGGGAGGTACTATTCTCAGAAACGCTCCATTATCAATTATGGAATCAGTAAAAAACAACCTGCCTCAGTTTTCCTCCTTCGGACCCGGAAAAAAATCTTTTCAAAAACCCGGTATCAATAAGAAGCTGTTTAAATTTTATTGACGAAAAGATTTATGAGGATATTTTTAGGCATTTTGTTGACAGGATGAGGGAGTGTAGCGGTGGCTACATGACCGAAGAATGGCGACAAAATGGCAAAAAAAGATCATAAAGATTGA
>JAFUZO010000062.1 GCA_017476575.1 Bacteroidales bacterium
CGGCATATCCTGGTTATATCCGCTACAAGGACCTGAACGGGGACGGTGTCATCACACTCAACCAAGATATGGCGTATGTCGGCAAGAGCACCATTCCCACGCATACCGGATCGGTGAACCTGACGGCCTCTTGGCACGGATTCGATGCCGATGTCCTCTTCTCCTGGGGTCTCGGCAACGAAATCGCCATCCAAGGCATCTACAGCGGGGTGGACGGCGTCACCAACGGCACGCACGGGGCGACGGCCTTCTCGCGCCCGTTCTACCAGTTCGGCAATGCGCCGGTCTATCTCGTCACCAACTGCTGGACCCCCGAGCACCGCGATGCCGAGTTCCCCCGCCTCGAAATCTCGCCCCGGAGCCTGAATAACGGCTATGCCTCTACTTTCTGGTACAGAAGTGGAAACTATCTGCGCTTCAAGACAGCCCAGGTGGGGTACACGTTCCCCCGGAAGTGGACTTCGAAGGCCGGTATCGAAAAGTTGCGTATCTATGTCGAGGGGTTCAACCTCTGGACGTTGAGTGCATTGTCCAAATATAACATCGACCCCGAGGCCCCCTCCGTTTCGAATGGATACTATCCTCAGCAGCAGACAGCGGCTATGGGTGTGAAACTAACCTTTTAAAGCAGCGCATGATGAAACGGCTTATTATACTCTTGGCGGCGGTCCTTCCCGCCCTGTGTTCCTGCAACGACTGGCTGGACGGCGTCACCCAGACCTCCCGGGTGACCGATGCGACCGTCTGGCAGAACGAAAGTTCCGTCGACAGCTATGTCAACAGTTTCTACGTCCTGCTTCACGACTATGGCCAGTTCGGTACGGCCCAGTTCGGCGGCAGTCTCACTGAAAGCCTTACGGATACCTTCAAATACGGGTCCGTCACACTCGGCAACAGGGCGGGACATTCCAACAACTATGTAACCAATCCCAATGCCATCAGCCCCGACGGATGCCTTTACAGTATCTGGGCCACCGGGAAAGCTTATGGCGACATCCGCAAACTGAATCAGTTCCTGGCTCTCCAGAAGACCTATTCTACTTTCTCCGAAGAAAAGAACGTATTGTGGGAAGCCCAGGTCCGCTTTTTCCGTGCTTTCGTCTACTTCCAGCTGGCAAGGCGCCACGGAGGAGTCATCTTGTACGATACCCTGCCGGACGCTTCCGGCAGGGACAGGAGCAGTGCGGAGGAAACCTGGCAGTTCATTGCCGATGACCTTGATTTTGCCGCCCGGAACCTGCCTGCCGCCTATGATGCGGCCGACAAAGGCCGTGTCACACAAGGCGCTGCCTGGGCGCTCAAATCCCGGGCGATGCTGTATGCTGAACGTTGGCAAGACGCCTATGATGCGGCGGAGCAGGTTATCAACTCTCATCGTTATGGCCTGGTCGCCGATTATGCGGAGGCCTGGAAAGGCGGTAACAGGGAATCGATCCTTGAGTTCGCCTATGACGCGGTCAACGGGCCCAACCATGATTTCGATTCCCACTACGTCCCTCTCTGCGATGGGTGGGAGAACGGCGGGCGCGGCACTCCGACCCAGGAGATGGTGGAATGTTACGAAACGGCTGACGGCGCTACGGTCGACTGGACCCCCTGGCATGCCGGTATGACGACGGTGACGCCTCCTTATGCCAGCCTCGAACCCCGTTTCCACGCCACGGTCATTTATCGCGGCTGTGTATGGAAAGGACGGACGATGGATTGTAGCGAGGATGGTGATAACGGCACCTATATTCCCTGGAGAGAACAGGCCACTGTCTACGGAAAGACGGTCACCGGTTATTTCTTGCGCAAGCTCCTGGATGAAAATCACACGGACATCAAGAATGTCCGGAGCAACCAGACTTGGGTGGAAATCCGTTATGCCGAGGTCCTGCTGAACAAGGCGGAAGCGGCCTGGCACCTTCCGGGGCATTTCGCGGATGCCCAGGAAGCCCTCGACCAGGTCCGGAGCAGGGTATCCCTTCCCCCGAAGGACCTTGTCGGGGATGAGTGGTTCAAGGCCTACCGGAACGAAAGGAAGGTGGAACTTGCCTACGAGGGGCATCTGTTCTGGGACATGAGGCGCTGGAAACTCGCGCATACGGATTATAACGGCTACCGTGTGCACGGGTTCAAGATCAACGGCCTGTCCAACAGTTATACCTATGTCGACTGTGACGGGACCGATCGATGGTTCGACAGCAAGCTCTATGTTCTTCCCGTCCCTTCAGAGGAACTGAAAAACAATCCTTCCGGAATACGCCAATATGATGAATGGTTATAAAAACTAAGGAATATGAGACACGATATAATACCATTTGCCTTCGCTGCCTTCTTCCTGGCCTTGGGCGGATGCCAGCAGCCGGACGAACTCCTCTCCACCCGCAATTCGGATGCGATTAACAGTTTTACGGCCAGTTTTCCCGGGGACAACAGCATGGATAATTCCTTCCCTGCCGAAATCGACTATGATTCACATACAATCACGGTAGTGTTCCCCTATAATTACCCGCTCTATTCCGACGAAGTCGTCACCGAAGAGATGCTGAAGCATGTACGGGTCATGGCCAACTTGGAAAACAACGTCGTCATCGAGCCTCCGCTGCTATTCATGGACCTTACCGTGGAGAACCGGATCACAGTCAAGGATTATTCGGCGCGGAAGGAAGATGTCTTTACGGTCGTTGCGGAGATCCGGAAGAGCGCCGAATGTCTCTTGAGCACGTTCAATATTTCTTCTCTCGGACTTTCCGGGGTGATCAACGACAATGACGGAACGGTCTCTTTCGTCACTATAGATCCGCTGGGCATCCTTACCTTGGAGGCGTCGGATGTAAGTTGTTCACACGGGGCCACCATTGTTCCCGATCCGACCCGTACCGCCCTCGACTACGACCAGGTCCAGACCTTTACCGTGATAGCCCAGAATGGAATAGACCGCAGGGAGTATACGGTACAGAAATCGGTTCCGCCCAAGACGGAACTCGGCATCAGGGCCCGCAGCGGAACCCTCCTCTGGGTCAAGAAACTTTCCGAGATAGAAGGAATCACCACCCCTCTCAACGTGACCTCCCTGGCGGTTACCGAGGACGAAGTCGTCCTGAATGAAAACGGCAATCCGGCCCCCGTCATCCTCAACCTGAAGACCGGCGCCGTCTCCGGGACGATGGACCTGTCCGGTTTCGCCGCCGACAACGTGAACTATTCCGTCACTTCCGACGAGGCGGGCCATCTCCTGTTCTGCAACTACACGCCAGGCGGCGGCTCCACCTTCACCGTGTGGAAGGCCTCGTCGACGGGCGAGATTCCGCAGAAATACATCGAGCATCGGATTGAAGGGGCCTCGACCCGTTACGGCTGGCACCTTTCCGTCCGTGGCAACCTGGACACCGACGCCTTCATCACGACGCCTGTGGCCTATTTCAGCGCCTCCAACCCGGTGATGTTCGCCCGCTGGCAGGTCAAGGACGGCGTCCTGTTGTCGCAGGATCCCGACCTGGTGACCGTGCCGGACGAGCGGATCGGGAACGGGAACTGGAGCCGTTGGTTCGACGTTGTCTGTGAAAGTCCGACCGACCCGGAAGGGGATTATTTCCTGGTGCATCATGGTCGGGACAAGGCTGACAACAAGAGATATCTGTACTGGATCGGTCTTTCCGGGGTAAAGGGAACCTGCCCGGGCGAGAATACCAGCAACACGGTCATGAGCGCTGTGGACTATTGTCTGTTCAACCATGCGTCCTATCTCGTCTACAATTATGTGAATCCGTTCACCTGGGGCGTGACCCCTTCAGATGCCGTCAATATGTATGACATCACTTCCGGGAGCCCGTCCTCCAAGATCGATGTCTGTCCCTCCAGAATCTACGGCGGCGTTGCCAACGGTGCGGCAAACACAGAAGGGACTGGAGACGTGATGTTCCGTGTTTCGCAGAACGGATACTTCCTGTATGTCTGTTTCGTTTTCTCCAACGGTTGCGTCGGTTGTGTGCAATTTGACTGCCTGGATATATAGGGACAGGAGATGAAAAGGATGTCCAAAAGTATACTGCTCGGGGCCGCCCTCCTGTTTGCGGCCTCCTGCCGACCTGAAGTGGACAAGTCCGGCTGGGTCATTCCGCCCGTCCCGGATGAAAGGGAGGAGGATGGAAGCCGCCTTGTCAATTTCGCGGCGGGAAAGTTCTATCTCTTCAACCCTTCTGAGTCCGCCTCTTATCAGGACCGGTACTCCGTCCTGCCCTGGTCCTCGGGAACCTTTCTTACCGACGAGGAGGTTCTCGAGGGCAAGGGTGTGGGGGCTGTCGCCTGGAAAGAACCGGAGGTGGAGATCGTTCTGGATCTCGGCTCCACCAGGACTGTCGATGTGGTCAAGATCCATGCTCTGAGTGACATGCAGACAGCCAGCCTTCCGGAATCAGTGCGAATCTTCCATTCCATCGGGAAGGAACAGGCATGGACCGAGTCGGAGCCTCTGTCGACATTCGGCGTTGATGACGGACAGGCGGGATGGGGGATTGCCGATATCGCCGGGACTTCCTGTCGTTATCTTAAATTGCTGGTTGTGTCATCGGATACGACCCGCCTGATGATGCTGGACGAAATCGAAGCCTGGGGCCCCTTCAAGGAGGACCCGAAATATGTACCGGCGGATGGTGCCTATCACGGGGCCTTCAACAATGCAACGTCCTTTGCGGACAACACGGATCCCCGATGGGTGGTCACCAACCGGACCTGCCCCGTCGATACGTATGAACAGGCTGTCGGGAAACGGGTTTCCATGGCCCTATGGTATCAGAACATGGAGGAAGGGCGGAATTTCGCCGAGATCCGGCAGGTCCGGGACGAATATCTGGCGGTGGAGGGCGGCGGGCATCGCTTCCTCATCTACGGATGGCTTCCGACCGTTTCGGCCCGGGACTGGGCGACAGGGGCGTTGGATAGCTATCTGGAACGGTATTTTTCCGATGTGGCGGCGCCCGACGTCAAAGACAACGGACCGATATGGTTCCGTCCCGCCAACGAGATGAACGGCGGGTGGTGTCCTTATTCGCTGGATACGGAGAACTATGTCCGGGCTTGGCGGAGGATGTACAACATCGCCGAACAGTACGGGGTGACGTCCTACCATGTCTTCGTGTGGTCTCCCAATGCCTTTGACTCTCCCGCTACTCCAGCCAACACCCTGTCCCGTTATTATCCGGGAGACATCTACGTCGACTGGCTCGGGCTGAGCCTTTACCCGCCTTCCAGCGCATCCGGTTTCGCGGAATCCCAGCGCTATCCCTATACGCTGGTCCAGGCCGTGAAAAAGATAAGTCAAGGGAAGCCGATATTGGTGACGGAAGGAGGCTTCTCGAGTGATTATGGTCAAAGTGCCGAAAATATGTCTTCCGCCCAGAAGTATGCTTGTGACCACCTCCGGTGGGTCCGCGAATGGTTCGGGCTGAAGGACAAGGAACCCCGGATCAAGGGACTTATATGGGAGAACCATTGCAGCTCTTCTGCGGGCGACAGGCGTATCCACCAGGATCCTGACGCATTGGCGGTCTATCAGGAACTGGTCAAGGATCCATACTGGCTTTCCGAGATACCGGACGACGTTGTTTCAGAGATGGAAAGGCGCAAATGAGAGGTTTCGTCCAGACTGCTGTGGCCTTGTCCGCCCTTCTCGCTGTTGCCTGTTCGGAACAGGAGGCTCGTGAGCGGCGGATAGACAGGCTGGTCTCTTCCATGACGCTGGAGGAGAAAATCGGAATGCTCCATGCCAACCGCATGTTTTCCAGTGGCGGTGTCTCCCGTCTCGGAATCCCTGACCTGTGGTTTTCCGACGGCCCTCACGGGGTGCGTATGGAGAGTGAAGACAACGGATGGAAGCCGCTTGACTGGGATAATGACGCCTGTTCCTATCTCCCGGCGCTGAGTGCACTGGCTGCCACTTGGGATTCCGGCCTGGCCTATCGTTATGGCACGGTTATCGGCGCGGAATGCAAGGCAAGGGGCAAGGACGTCTGTCTGGCTCCCGGGGTGAACATTGTCAGGAGCGTCCAGAACGGGCGCACCTGGGAATATTTCAGCGAGGACCCTTTCATCACATCAGAGATGGCAGTTCCCTATATACGGGGCATACAGTCCTGCGGGGTGGCTTCCTGTGTCAAGCACTTTGCCTTGAACAGCCAGGCCTGGCATCAGTATACCATCAGTTCCGAAGTCGATGACAGGACTCTTCATGAAATCTATCTGCCGGCATTCGAAGCAGCAGTCAAGCGCGCTGGAGTGATGGCTGTGATACCGGCATATAATAAAGTGCGGGGGCGGTGGTGTTCCGAGAACACTTGGTTGATAGATACTCTTCTCCGTCGCGACATGGGATTCGATGGGCTGGTCGTTTCGGATTGGAACGGGGTGCACAGCACGCTCGGAGCGGCCCGGTGCGGAACGGACATCGAGATGGGGACGGCCGTCAAGAAGGACGGGAAATACGACTTCGACCAGTACTACCTGGCCGCGCCATTGTTGGAGAAGGTACGCTCGGGAGAGGTTTCGCCCTCCTGTGTGGATGACAAGGTCAGGAATATCCTGCGCCTGATGCTGCGGCTCGACCTGGTCGGCAAGGCTCCTTATGACACGGCCGGGATGGCTTCCCGTCTGGCGACCCGGGAACATGCCGCGGTCGCCCGGGAGGTGGCGCGGAAGAGCATCGTGCTCCTGAAGAACGATGCGGGGTTCCTTCCCCTGGACCGCTCGGGGTATCGGCGTATCGCCGTGGTCGGGGCCTGTGCCGCCGAACGGTTCGCGCTTGGCGGTGGTTCCCCGAAGGTGAAGGCGAAATATGAAGTGACGGCGCTGGAGGGGATCCGTTCGCGGGTCGGGGCGGGGACGGAAGTCGTCTTCGCCCCGGGGTTCAGGCTCCGCAACCGGGCGTTCCAACCCGCCGTCCACCGGTTTACCACCGAGTTCGATGTGGAAGACTCCCGGTTGGTCGAAGCGGCCGTCGAGGCGGCCCGCCAGGCCGACCTCGTGCTGTACATCGGCGGCCTGACGCATGAGCATGGTCTGGATTGCGAAGGGTTCGACCGGGCGGACATGAAGCTGCCCTATCGGCAGGATGCCTTGATCTCGGCCGTCCTGGATGCGAATCCGAATACGGTCGTCGTGCTGATGACCGGCTCTCCGGTGGAACTGGGCGGATGGGAAAGGAGGGCGCCGGCCATCCTGCAGTGCAGTTTCCTTGGAATGGAAGGCGGGAATGCACTGGCAGAGGTGCTTTTCGGGGATGTATGTCCCGAGGGAAAACTGACGGTTACGTGGGCCCGGTCCCTTTCCGATATGCCGGACCATGCGGTGGGAGAATATCCGGGATCGGAGCAGTCCGTCCGGTTCAACGAGGGCGTCATGGTCGGTTACCGCTGGTTCGACACCTACCAGGCCGAACCTCGTTATGAATTCGGTTATGGCTTGTCATACACCACATTCCGTTATGGTTCGCTCCGGTTGGCTCCCGTCTGGAAAAAGGGCAGGAGGTCGTTCAAGGTGAGTTTTGACGTGACCAATACGGGTCCGGTCGACGGCTGCGAGACGGTCCAGTTGTATGTCCGGGATCGCGAATGCCGGGTCGAAAGGCCCGACAGGGAATTGAAGGGGTTCTGCAAAGTGCGGCTGCGGCGAGGCCGGACCAAGCGGGTGACTCTGACCCTTGACCGCCGTGCGCTGCAATGGTACGATGCGGATTCCTCTTCCTGGGTGGACGAGCCGGGCCGCTTCGACGTGCTGGTCGGGGCCTCTTCGCGGGATATCCGGCTGGAGGGGTCGTTCTCGTTGGAATAAACGGCCTATATTGTTGACAATCATGAAAGAATGTTTATAGGAAATGTGAAAAAATAACAGGTACATGGACCATGACAAAGAAGATATTGATTCAAAACGGCCTTCTGGTGTTGCCGGAGGGCATCCGGCCGGGAGGGCTCCTGGTCGAGGGCGGCCGGGTGGCTGCCATCCTGGACGCGCCGGTCGCGGCGGACGAGGTCATCGATGCGGAGGGGCTGTATGTCGCTCCGGGGTTCATCGACCTCCATACGCACGGGGCGGGCGGGGCGGATTTCATGGACGGGACGGTCGAGGCCTACCTGACGGCTTCCCGGATGCACGCCGCCCACGGGACGACGCTCCTTTACCCGACAACGCTCACCAGCACGAAGGAACTCCTGCTGGAGACGTTCCGCACCTACGAGGCCGCCTTGGCCGTGAACGACGGGGCCGCCTTCGGGGGGATGCATCTGGAGGGCCCCTATTTCAGCATGGAATACCGGGGCGCCCAGGACCCGCGCTACCTGCGGGATCCGTGCCCGGAGGAATACCTGGACATCCTGTCCCGTTCGCCGCATATCGCCCGTTGGAGTTTCGCCCCCGAACGGCCCGGGGCTTCGGCGTTTGCCGCTGAACTCCACCGCCGGGGCATCCTGGCCTCCATCGCCCATACCGGCGCGACGTTCGAGGAGTGCGATGCCGCCTTCCGGAGCGGCAGCACCCACATGACGCACTTCTATTCGTGCATGAGTACCATCACCCGCCGCAATGCCTACCGGTGGGCCGGGGTCATCGAATACGGGTATTACCAGGACGGGATGACGGTGGAGATCATCGCCGACGGCATCCATGTCCCCAGTCCGCTCCTGCATCTGATCGTGAAAATCAAAGGCGTGGACCGGATCGCCCTCGTGACGGATTCCATGCGGGCGGCGGGCATGCCGGAGGGACCGAGCATCCTCGGCGGCCTGTCGGACGGTCAGGAGGTCATCGTCGAGGACGGGGTGGCGAAACTGACGGACCGCAGCGCCTTCGCCGGGAGCGTTGCCACGGCGGATCGCCTCGTGCGCACGATGGTCCGGGAAGGCGGCACCACCCTCTCGGAGGCCGTGCAGATGATGACGTTGAACCCCGCCCGGATCATGGGCATCGACGGCCGCAAGGGCAGCCTCGCTCCCGGGAAGGACGCCGACATCGTCCTTTTCGACGCCGACGTCCGCGTCCGCCGCACCCTCGTCGCCGGCCGCACCGTCTTTGCCGGGTGAGCGGGATGACGGGGCGTGGGACCGACGGGCCGATGTCCCGAGGGGGTCGAGGGACCTTCCATGAGGCTTTTACGAAATAACTGATACAGAACACGTTGCAAAATGCTGGATGGAGGGTCCCTTTCCCACAGGGGGGACCTTCCATCCGGCCGTGATGGGCGCATTGATTCTCAATGGGTTATCAAACCGATGATGGAAGGTCCCTTGTATCGTCCTAAAAAAAGTTTACCAAAAAACGATTAAAAATGGACGTATACAAGTTGATTCGAGAGGGTGAACGCAGAGCCCTGAAAGCCTACTTCAGCGGGGAGCCTCTGGAGCAGGTCTGCCGC
>JAFUZO010000063.1 GCA_017476575.1 Bacteroidales bacterium
GCCGCTTGCGCTGGCAGGTTGTCTTCGACCAGAATCTCCCCAAGTGGAACTACCTCGTCAAACCTCTCTTTTGAACCAAGTTATTTTTTAAACATTACTTAATTAAAACATGACAAAAGGGCTTCCGGAACCTCCGGCCAGCCCTTTGCTTTCAGCGAGACTGCTAAAATGGCAGACACGGAAGGATTACTTCTTCTTATGTCTGTTCTTGCGCAAGCGCTTTTTACGCTTGTGCGTTGCCATCTTATGTCTCTTTCTCTTTTTACCGCTGGGCATAATGATGTGATTTTAAAATGATTATTTTTCTTTGACTGCATTGACGAAGACCTTGGCGGGCTTGAAAGCCGGAATGTCGTGTGCAGGGATGGTCATCGTGGTCTTCTTGGTGATGTTGCGGGCTGCCTTCTCGGCGCGGTGCTTGATGATGAAGCTGCCGAAGCCGCGGAGATAGACCGGGTTGCCGGCGATCAGGGAGTCCTTGACCACCTTGGTGAATTCTTCGATAACGTTCTGGACCTGTACTTTCTCAATGCCGGTCGTCTTGGCGACCTCATTGACGATCTCTGCCTTTGTCATAATAGTGTTGTTTTTTCTGTTTTTATCTTCCTTCTAAAGGATTCAAGATGCAAAATTAGGCTTAAAATTTCAATAATCAAAATATTATCCCGACTTTTCGGGAGTTTCGTCCCCCGGGCGTATATTGGCACGGAGATTGACCGTATAGGGAGCCGGGTCATCCCGCCTGTGCGATATGACAATTTGTCAGTATACTTATAGGAAAATGAAAGGAATCAATGAATTGTTCGCTCCTGCCGGAGTCGAAGTCAACATAATGCCGGTCGTCGGTGACAGCTCTCTGTTGAAACTGGACGAATCCCAGCTGGCGGACGCCATCCCTGTGCTGGCGCTCCGCAATGCTGTCATCTTCCCGGGGACGGTCTTCCCGGTCACGATCGGCCGGGACAAGTCGATCCGCCTGATCCATGAGGTGGAGAAGAAGGACGGGGTGCTGGGCGCCGTGCCGCAGACCGACGTCATGGTCGAAGAGCCTTCCGAGGCGGACCTGTACCGCTATGGTACAGTCTGCAAGGTCATCAAGACCCTGGAGATGCCGGACGGCTCGATCACGGCCATCCTGCAGGGATTCCGCCGTCTTGAAATCGACGCGGTCTTGGGGTATGAGCCTTATATCGTCGCCCGGGTCCATTACCTGGACGAATATGTACCTCAGGTGCCCGAGAACAAGATCAAGGTACTCTCCGATGCGCTCAAGGAGCGGGCCGGCAACATTGTCCGGGCGTCTTCCTTCGCTCCGAAAGAGGCTGTCGGCGCCCTCCGTTCCATCGAGAGTTTCCAGTTCCTCGTGAATTTCGTGGCGACCACCATCGAGGTGGAGAATTTCCAGGAACGGGTGGCCCTGCTGCAGTACGCCGACCTCCAGGAACGGGGCATGGCCCTGCTGAAGATGCTCGACACCCAGCTCCAGCTGCTCCAGATCAAGCAGGAGATCAACCAGAAGGTCAAAAGCGATATCGACCAGCAGCAGCGGGAGTATTACCTCAACAACCAGCTCCGCACCATCCAGGAAGAGCTCGGGATGGACGAGGGAGAGGACTTCGAGAAGTTCCGCCGCCGGGCGGACGAGAAGAAATGGTCCAAGGAGGTGCGCGCCATCTTCGACAAGGAGATGGCCCGGCTGGAGAAATACAACCCCTCCTCGCCCGACTACAGCATCCAGTATGGCTATATCCAGTTCATGCTGGACCTCCCGTGGGGCGAGATGTCGGACGACAACCTCGACCTCAAGCACGCCCAGAAGGTGCTGGACGAGGACCATTACGGACTCGACAATGTGAAGGACCGTATCATCGAGTACCTCGCCGTCCTCAAGCTCAAGGGCAACATGAAGTCCCCGATCCTGTGCCTCTACGGCCCTCCGGGTGTCGGCAAGACCTCGCTGGGCAAGAGCATCGCCCGGGCGCTCGGCCGCAAGTACGTGCGCATCTCGCTGGGCGGCATGCACGACGAGGCCGAGATCCGCGGTCATCGCAAGACCTATGTCGGTGCCTTGCCGGGCCGGATCCTGAGCGGCATCCAGCGGGCCGGGACCTCCAATCCGGTCATCGTCTTGGACGAGATCGACAAGTTGGCGTCCGACTTCCGCGGCGACCCGTCGTCGGCCCTCCTCGAAGCGCTCGACCCGGAGCAGAACGCCACGTTCCACGACAACTACCTGGACATCGATTACGACCTGTCGAACGTCTTGTTCATCACCACGGCGAACGGTATTTCCTCCATCCAGCCTGCCTTGAAAGACCGGATGGAGATGATCAACGTGACCGGCTATCTGGCCGAGGAGAAGCAGGAGATTGCCAAGACCTACCTGGTTCCCAAGCAGCTGGAAGAGCACGGTCTGAAGAAGAATGAGCTGAAGATCGACCGGTCGGCCGTCGCCGCCATCATCGACAGCTACACCCATGAATCCGGAGTCCGCGGCCTGGAGAAACAGATCGCCAAGATTGCCCGGGTCACGGCGAAGAAGATCGCCCTCGGCGAGGAGTGGCCTTCCGTCATCAAGAAGGAACACCTTCGGGAATACCTGGGCCTGCCGACTGCCTTCCATGACATGGTCAAGGGCAACGAGGCTCCGGGGGTCGTGACCGGCCTGGCCTGGACCGAGATGGGTGGGGAAATCCTCTTTGTGGAGAGTTCCGTAGCCAAGGGAAAGGGTGCGCTTTCGATGACCGGCAACCTCGGTGACGTGATGAAGGAATCAGCCCAGATTGCCTGGCAGTACGTCAAGGCCCACCCGGAACTCGCCGGCATGACGACCGACGAGTTCATGGCGAAGGACATCCATGTCCATGTCCCGGAGGGCGCCGTGCCGAAAGACGGTCCGTCCGCCGGCATCACGATGGTCAGCTCGATGGTCTCCGCCCTGCGCGGAGAGGCCTTGAAGGGCGGCATCGCCATGACCGGCGAGATGACCCTCCGCGGCCGTGTGCTGCCGGTCGGCGGTATCAAGGAGAAGATCCTTGCCGCCAAGCGGGCCGGTGTCCACACCATCGTCATTTCCGAGGACAACCGGAAAGATATCGAGGATATCAAGGAAATTTACGTAAAAGGTCTTACCTTTGTCTACGTAAAGACCATCACTGATGTGATCGATACGATATTTTGATTATGAGGGGAAGATACGCCGCCTCGTTCTGGAACGTACCGCCCACAGCATCTGAGCGGGAGGGAGCCGGCCGTCAGGCCGGGAGGGACGAAGCCCCGATGGGGCCGGAGGTGAGAAAATAAGGCGGCGTATCTTTCCGGAACCACTTATTCACATGGATGTAAAAATAGAGCAAAGTTGGAAGGAAGCTCTCCAGGACGAATTCGACAAACCGTATTTCGAATCCCTGGTGCGCTACCTGCATGGCGAAAAGGCGGCCGGCAAGGTAATCTATCCGCCCGGCAGCCAGATTTTCCGGGCCTTCGACCTGACTCCCGTGGACCAGGTCAAGGTCGTCATCCTCGGGCAGGATCCCTACCACGGTCCGCGGCAGGCCATGGGACTCTGTTTCTCCGTGCCGGACGGGGTTCCGACCCCTCCCTCGCTGCGGAACATTTTTCACGAGATCGAGACCGACCTCGGCGTCCGCATGAGCGGTCGGCCGAACCTCGAGGGCTGGGCCCGGCAGGGCGTCCTCTTGCTGAATACGGTGCTGACCGTCCAGGCCGGGATGCCGACCTCTCACAGCCGCATCGGGTGGCAGGAGTTCACCGACGCCGTCATCCGCTACATCTCCGATCACTGCAAAGGCGTCGTATTCTTGCTCTGGGGGCGTTTCGCCCAAGGCAAGGCTGCTCTGGTCGACACCAGCCGCCACCATGTGCTGACGGCGGCCCATCCCTCCCCGCTGGCCGGTGGCGCCTTCTTCGGATGCCGCCATTTCTCCAAGGCCAACCAGATCCTCCAGCAGGAGGGCAAGAGCCCTATCGACTGGCAGCTATGAGACGCAAGGCGCTCTTTCCCGGTTCCTTCGACCCGTTCACGGCCGGGCATCTGAATATCCTGAAACGGGCCTTGACCATGTTCGACGAGGTCGTCGTCGCCGTAGGTATCAACCAGGACAAGCGCGGCTTCTTCGGAATGGAAAAGCGGCTTGACATCATCCAGCAGGCTATCCGAGGGATCGACGGGGTCTCGGTCATCCAGTATGACAACCTTACCATCGATACCTGCCGCGAACTCGGCATCTGCCATATCGTCCGCGGGGTGCGCAACATGATCGACTTCGAGACCGAGCGCTCCATCGCCGACGCGAACCGCCGACTCGCCCCGGACATCGAGACCATCATCATCCCGACTGCCCAGGAGTTTGCCCATATCTCCTCTTCTGCCGTACGGGACATCCTCAAGCATCAAGGCGATTATTCCGCCTTCATTCCGGAGGGGGTTGTGTTATGAGACGGCTTTTCCTGGCTTTCGGGGCGCTCCTTGCCGCCTCCGTCCTCCACGCCCGACAGGCCGATACCTCCCGTTTTTCCGCCCTCGGGGCCAAGTTGGAGGAATATTTCCAGGCCCTTGCCGGCGAGCCGGCCGAGGTCCAGGATGCAGAATGCGACTTCCTGATCTCTTCCTGCCGGGATTCCCTGGTCCGCCAGTTCGTGACCCTGACCATCTACGACCACTATCTCCGTTCGAAAATCATGGGGGACGAGGCGGTAGCCGTGCATGTGGCCGACAAGTGGCTGCTTTCCGGGCAGGTTCCGATGCATTCGGACATGGACCTGCTGAACGCCCGGGTCTTCGCCGAGTTCAACCGGTCTTCGCTTATTGGAATGCCCGCCCCGGGCCTGCTGGCCCATGACCCCGGCGGGGAGCCGGTTTCCCTGCCTTCCGAGGGACGGTATACCGTGCTCTATTTCTATGACACGTCCTGTGCCTCCTGCAAGGTCGAGACCGCGCGGCTCTCCGCCTTCCTGCGTACCACCTCCTATCCGGTCGATGTCTATGCCTTCTATGCGGGTTCGGACGAGACCGCCTGGGACCGCTACCGGGCTGTCCAGCTGGATGTGGAAGGGATTGTACATGTCTGGGACCCTATGCTGGAGTCGGATTTCCAGCGCAAGTACGGCGTGCTCCAGACGCCCCGGATGTTCCTGGTCGATCCGTCCGGGGTCATCGTCGGGAGGGGACTGGACACGCAGGCGCTCTCGATCCTGCTCGGCGACGCCTTCGACACGGAGGGCTATGTCTACGGGACCGATGGACAGATGGCGATGTACGCCCAGGTCTTTTCCCGGTACGGAGATACCTTGAAGGTGTCCGATGTCGTGGATGTGGCCGACTATGTGGCGGCCCGTACCTACGGGGAAGGCGACGTGGAGCAATACCGGCACATGGAGGGCGACCTGCTCTACTACCTTTCCGCGCAGCGGGGTGAGGCGGTGAAGGAAGGGACGCTCGCTTTCATCGAGCGCTTCATCGAGGTCCCGGACATCTGGACCACGCAGGAGGACACGGTCAAGGTCCTGTCCTTGGCGGCGACGATGAAGGATCTCCTGTCCCGTACGCCGACAGGGGCACCCGTCCCCGACCTGCAAGTCTCCGGCATCCTCCGGCGCAAGCCGGGGCTGTTCCGCAAGGGAAGCCGGGCGGGGACATATGCCTTACGGAGACTCGGGGCCTCGTACCTTGTCTTCTACACCCCCGGCTGCGGCACCTGCGAGGAAACCCTGGCGGCCGTCGACGCCCGGGTGGCCTCCGACCGGCGAGCCCGTGTCCTCCTCGTCGACCTGGATGCGGCTTTCGCTTCCGACCCTGAGGAAGCCCATGTCCTGCTGGACACTTTCGACCTGTCGGCCCTGCCGTTTGTGATGGAAATCGACAAAGACGGCACTGTCTTGCATAAATATATTGATTTTTAGTATATTTGCAGGCTGAATGGCCAAGAAGAGGAAAATAACCGGTGTCGATCCCGCCTACCTGGAGAAGCAGAAGGAGTCCCTCCTGCGCAAGAATCGGTACGTGCTTTATTTCAACGACAGCGAAATGGCCGCCCTCGACGAGTACTGTTCCCGTTTCAAGGTCCACGCCAAGGCCGCCCTCTGCCGCGAGGCAATCATGACGAAGGTACTCTCCGAACTCGAGGAGAATCACCCCACGTTGTTTTGAGGCGGACCAAAAAATAGATTCTTCGGCAGGTGAACCTGCTTCAGAATGACACGAGGCTGTCATTCTGAGCAAAGTGAAGAATCTTATGGGTCAGCCTTGCGTCCCCCTGCGGATCCGGTCTGTAATTCCTCGGCCCATGCCCTCGGACACGGCTTCCGCCGGGCCGCCTGGTGGCGGCCTTACAGTTTTTATATGATATGAATACGATAGGAAACGATTACAAGATTATCAGCGACACCGTGGCGGACGGCATGCGGCACATCACGGCCGTGCCATCGGCGCTCGTATGTTGCCGCCAGGTCGACTTCGACCTCCGGGACGGCCGGATCCATAACCTCCGCTATACCGGCGGCTGCCATGGCAATCTCCAGGCCCTTGGCGCCTTGCTTGAAGGGCAGGAGGTCGGATTCGCCCTCGAGCGCCTTTCCGGCATCGACTGCAAGGCCCGCGGCACGTCCTGCTCCGACCAGTTGACCCGCATCCTCCGCAGCGTCCAGAAGGCTTGATTTTTGGTCGAACCTTTGGCGGAGTCGAAAATAACCACTACCTTTGTGCCCGGAATTGAGATGTGGTGTAATGGTAGCACTAGGGATTTTGGTTCCCTCAGTTAGAGTTCGAATCTCTACATCTCAACTTGGACCCGCGGACGGATATCGGTCTGCGGGTTTTTGTGCGGTGGTCAGCGGAGGACGATGCGTTCGATGCGGCGGGGGATGGAGGAGAGGATTTCGTAGGGGATGGTACCGAGGTGGTCGGCGAGTTCGGTGACGGTCGGATCTTCGCCGAAGACGGTGACGGTGTCGCCTACGGCGGCCGGGACACCGGTGACGTCGAGCATGCACATGTCCATGCAGATGTTGCCGATGGTCGGGACGCGGTGACCGTTCAGCGAGAAGGAGGCGTTGCCGCGGCCCAGGTGGCGGTCGATGCCGTCTGCATAGCCGACCGGGATGGTTGCGATGACGGTTCCTTCCCCAGCCTTGCCCCACCGACCGTAGCCTATCGTGTCACCGGGTCCGAGTTGCTTGATCTGCAGGATTTTGCACTTCAAAGAAGCGACCGGGGACAGCCGTTTGCCGGGCAGGGCGCTGATGCCGTAGATGCCGATGCCGAGCCGGACCATGTCGAACTGGAACTGCGGGAACCGCTCGATGCCGGCGGAGTTGAGGATGTGGCACATCGGCCTGTAGCCGAGGCTGGCCGTGATGAGGTCGGCATTCTGCTGGAAGAGCTGGACCTGTCCGATCGTGAAGCCGTCCTGCTCCGGGTCTTCCGCGACGCAAAGATGGGAGAAGATGCTCTTGACCCGGACTTCGGGATGGTCCCGCAGGAAGTCCAGCAGGGCGGGGAGTTCGGATGTCATGAAGCCGAGGCGGTGCATGCCGGTGTCGAGCTTGATATGGACCGGATAGTTCCGGAGGCCCCGGTGGCGGAGGTGGTCGTAGAAGGCTTCCAGTGCGTAGAGGTTCGGGATGCTCGGCTCCAGGTGGCCGTCGATGATCTCAGGGTAGAAATCGGTGCCGGCCGTGAGGACGATGACGGGAAGCGAGATACCGCTGCGGCGGAGTTCCATGCCTTCGACCGGGTAAGCGACGGCGAGGTAGTCGGCCCCGGCGCGCTGCATCATGGCGGCGAATTCGACAGCCCCATGCCCGTATGCGTTGGCCTTGACGAGAACCAGCAGTTTCGTCGTCGGCTCCAGCAGGGAGCGGAAGTACCGGTAGTTCTCCACACAACCTTTGAGATTGAGCTCCAGTCGGGAGAAGTCGTCCTCTTTCATCATGTCGTTCCGTACAAAAAGTCAGCAAATTTACGATTTATGGCTGACATTTTTTCATAAAAAGTGTATTTTTGTGCCGAGGCCCGCAATTTGCGTACCACCGGGCAGAACCAAACAAAGATGCTTATGTCAACGACCATGATCTGGGTGCTCATGATTGCGGTGATGGTACTCAGCCTCTTGATCCAGAACCGCCTCAAGAGCCGTTTCGAGAAATATTCCGAGGTCCCGCTCGGACTGACGGGGGCCGAGGTGGCCCAGCGGATGCTCCAGTCCCACGGCATCCACGATGTCAAGATCGTTTCCATCGACGGCACGCTGACCGACCACTATAATCCGCAGACCAAGACGGTCAACCTCAGCCGGGATGTCTACTACGGCCGTTCGGTTGCCGCTGCTGCCGTTGCTGCGCATGAGTGCGGCCATGTCGTCCAGCATGCGGACGGCTATGCTCCGCTCCGGATGCGCTCGGCCCTGGTGCCTGTGGTCAGTTTCGCCAGCAACATCGTGTCGTGGGTCCTGCTGGCCGGGGTCGTCTTCATCAATATCTTCCCCTCGCTGATCTGGATCGGTATCGCCCTGTTCGCCCTGACGACCCTCTTCAGTTTCATCACCCTTCCGGTGGAAATCAATGCGAGTGCCCGTGCCGTCCGGTGGCTGGAGAATGCCGGTATCACCAGCTACGAAACCAAGCCGATGGCTGTGGACGCCCTCAAATGGGCGGCCTACACCTACGTCATCGCCGCCGTCGGTTCGTTGGCGACGTTGCTGTACTACCTTTCGATCGCCAACCGCCGGAGTTAGAGCATGAGGCCGGCTCTGACCTTTGCGGCAGCCTCTTCGCCTTCGAGATAGGCCAGGATGGCAAGGCCGAAGGCTATGGCGTGCCCTGCTCCGCGCCCTGTGATGAGGTGCCCGTCGACCACCGTGCTTTCCGGTGTGTAGACGGCGCCTTTTTCCGTCATGTACCTTTCGAATCCGTCGAAGCAGGTGAAACGGATGCCCGAGAGCGGGCTGAGCTGCGAGGCCACGAGCCCTGGTGCGGCGCAGATGGCCGCCACCGTTCCGCCGAGGACATAATGCCGTTTCATGAGTTCCATCAGCGGGCGGTCTCCGGCGAGAAACTTCGATCCCGGCATGCCGCCTGGAAAGATGAGCACGTCCTTCCGGTCTGCCAGCTCCCGGCCGGGCTGCGTATCGAATTCACTCCGGACCATATCGGCCCGCACGGTGGTTCCGTGCGAGGACGTCACCTCCCTCTTTCCGTCCAGGGAGACGGTCTTGACATCGACGCCGCCCCTGACGAGCACGTCGCGGGTTCCGATGGCCTCCATGTCCTCGAAACCCTCTGCGAGAAAAATATATACTCCTTTCATAATGCGTGGTCTTTGTTCTGTCCACAAATATACCATCTTTTTATGGATGGGACGGAAAAATCACCCTATTGTCTGCAAAAAAAGCCGGAACGTGGGAAGGAGACTCAACGCTTGGAGCGGAAGAAGTCCCGCAGGAGGGCTCCGCATTCGTCGGCGAGGATGCCGGCGGATACCTGGGTCTTCGGGTGGAGGAGGGAAGGGGTGAACTGCGAATAACCGCGGCGGGGGTCGATGGCACCGTAGACGATCCGGCCGACCTGCGACCAGGCGAGGGCGCCGGCGCACATGGGACAAGGCTCGACCGTTACATACAAGGTACAATCCTGCAAGTATTTCCCCCCGAGCGCTTCGGTGGCGGCCGTGATGGCGATCATCTCCGCATGGGCCGTCGTGTCGTGCAACCGTTCGGTCATGTTGTGGCCTCTGCCGATGATCCGACCGCGGCATACCATGACCGCTCCGATCGGAATCTCATCCGCCCGCGCCGCCGCCAGGGCTTCCTGCAGCGCCTCCCGCATGTATCTTTCGTCCTGATCCATGCCGCAAAGTTCGTAAAATAAATTTTGTTGTCCATCTTTTTCTTGCGGAAATCCGGTAAAAAACAGATCGGCTTCATAAGAAACATAAAAATCGGCATTTCCTTCCGGGAAAATGCCGGAGAGGTCGCTGCCTCTCCGTAAGTTTACTGTACTGCATTCTCTTTTCCGAAGATTTACAGGTATCGAAAATAATATCTAATTTTGCAGGAGGAAAGCGTATGCCGGAACTGTTCAGAGTATTTGGGTTCGTATTCTTGATTTACAGTCGTGACCATGGTCCTGTCCATGTGCAAGTCCGAGGACATGATGGGGAAGCGAAATACCATTGGGATGGAGAAGGATTTGGCTTGGAACGGTCCGTCCATATCAAGGCTGGCGATCTGAGACGGATCGAGCGTGTGATTGCTGAGAATGCCGATTTGATCATCGCCCGGTGGTATGAAATCTTTCCGGAGCATGAAGATGGAACAGATCAGGAAGATATGGTTTGAGGGCGACTGGCTCTATGGAACCGGGGACGATGGGAAGACCTATCGCCAATCTTTGTTGTGGTACAAAGGACTCATGGAGGCAGATGAGGAGGCCAGAAACCGATACGATATCGGTCATTTCGGCATTCACTGGCGGGAGTTGGATGTGGATGTCAGTTTTGAAAGTTTCACCTACGCGGATGCGGAGCCGCGGCCGTTCCAGCGCTTCTTCCTGACGCATCCCGAAATCAATGTGGCAGGCTTTGCGCAGCGCATCGGCATGAACGCCACCCTCCTGCGCAACTACATCAACGGGTTCAAAAAACCTTCCCCGGAACGGGAACAGTCCATCATCGAGGCCGTCCGCGCCCTGGGGAAGGAACTAGCAAGCGTATAAGGGCCCTGCCTACATGAAGAGGTACTTGCAGACGAACAGGGCGGCAAGGATGCAGAGGGTCGGGTTGAGCTTCTTCAGCTTGCCGGTGCAGAGGTTGAGGACCACGTAGGAGATGATGCCGAGCATGATGCCTTCGCTGATGGAGTAGGCGAGCGGCATCAGGAGCAGGGTGACCAGCGCCGGGATGGCCTCGGAGTAGTCTTCCCAGTCGATTTTCTTGACCGGGGTCATCATCATCACACCCACGATCACGAGGACGGGGCCGGTCGCGGCGGACGGGATGGCGAGGAACACCGGGGAGAAGAACAGCGCGAGGGCGAAGAGGACGGCCACCGTGAAGGAGGTGAGGCCGGTCCGGCCGCCTTCCGCGACACCGGATGCGCTTTCGATGTAGGTCGTCGTGGTGGAGGTGCCGAAGCAGGCGCCGGCGACGGTGGCCACGGAGTCGGCCATCAGCATCTTGCCGATGCCTTCGACCTTGCCCTTGTCATCGACCATCCCGGACTTCACGGACACGCCGACCACCGTTCCGATGGTGTCGAACATGTCGATGAACAGGAAAGTGATGACCACGCCGAGCATCTTCCAGCTCAGGATCTCGGCCCATTCGAACTGGCAGAAGATCGGGGCGATGGACGGCGGGGCGGAAACGATCCCGGAGAACTTCGTGATGCCCATCGGGATGCCGATGAGGGCGGTCACGAGGATGCCGATGAGCATGCCGCCGCGGACCTTCAGCACCACCAGGATGGAGGTGATGAAGAAGCCGATGAGGGCCAGGATGACTTCCGGCGAACCGAGGTTGCCGAGCCCGACGGACGTGGCCTCGTTGGAGACGATGATGCCGGCGTTCTTCAGGCCGATGAAGGCGATATACAGGCCGATACCGATGCCGATGGCGTTCTTCAGCGTGACCGGGATCGCGTCCACGATGAGGGTGCGGAGGTTCGTGACAGTCAGGATGATGAACAGCAGGCCTTCGAGGAGGACGGCGGTGAGGGCGAACTGCCAGGAGCAGCCCATGCCGAGGCACACGGTGAACACGAAGAAGGCGTTGAGGCCCATGCCCGGGGCGAGGGCGAACGGCTTCTTGGCATAGAGGCTCATGACGAGCGTACCGACGAGGGCGGCGAGGGCCGTGGCCGTGAAGACGGCGGCCGTCGGCATGCCCTGTCCTTCGAGGGCGCTGAAGATGCCCGGGTTGACGGCCAGGATATAGGCCATCGTCAGGAAGGTAGTGACCCCGGCGAGGATTTCGGTCCGGACGGAGTGCTTCGCGCTCTCGAACCCGAACAGTTTCTCGAATGCAGGTTTCATAGGTCAGGTTCCCTCCTTAGAAGTTCCAGCGGAGACCGGCGCAGGGATTGCACATGAAGCCCTTGTGACCGGCGAAGTTGTAGGACAGTTCGATTTCGCCGCCGATGTCGAGATGGTTGTCGAACACACTGCCGAGGTTGTACCAGATTTGCGGCTCGGTGAGGAAGGAGAACTTCGCATCCGTGGTGGTCAGGTCGCTGTTGATGAAGGTGCTGTTATTGCCCCAGAGGTCGGCGAAGCCCTTGAAGATGAGGCCCTTGACGCCCAGCAGGTCGTTCATGCTCCAGACAGCCGTGAACTTGACGGGAATATCGGCCTTGCCTACGCCCACATGCTGGTCATACATGAGGTAGAGGGTGAGGAGGTTGGAGAAGTCCTGGTTGTGGAGGAAGTACTTTGCACCGAAGCACCAGATGCCGGCGCCCCAGGTGCTGCCGTCGTACTCGATGTGGGCGCTGAGGTCCTTCAAATCGGAGTCCTGCCAGAAGTTCAGTCCGCGTTCAATCTCGAAGTAACTGCCGTTGAAAGCGCTGGCGACCTTGTTGTCGCGCTGGTCCTTGGTCGTGTAGTAGTGGTCGATGAAGAAGAAGGTGTCACCGAACTTGTCCCCCTTGAACATCTCGAAGGTGGTGGTCACGTACTTCCGGTCTTTGCCGAAATCGTAGAAGGTCTGGAGGTTCTGCGCCTGGGCGGTCTGGCCCAGCGCAAGCGTTGCAACGGCAACGGCGATGAAGGTTTTGTTGTACATAAAGCGTAGTTTATGAGGGATATATCAATGTTTCTGGACGCGGTTGACTTCGAAGTCGACGGAGGTGTCGCCCTGCTGGTTGGTGCCGAACTCGTAGTCCTTGCCTGGCAGGACGGCGTTGAGGAAGATTCCCACGAAGGCGGCGAACAAGCCGGCGAGCACGAAATAAAAAATGCCTGCGCAGAAGACTCCGATGCAGGCATAAGGCAGTGATTCGACGGTGGAGAGCCCTTGCGACGCTCCCATGGAGACGACGGCCGCGTAGCCGCCCAGGAACGCAAAGGATGAACCGAGGAAGGCCGGAACCCGCATCTTGGTACACAAGTGGAAGATCAGAGTGCCGAGACCTGCGAAAAGCAGGGTGGCGGACATGGAGAGACCGGTGATGACCGGAACCAGGACCGTGGCGCCGAACATGGCGAACATGTGTTGGAGGCCCAGGGTGAGCATCTTTCCGCGACCGAGGGTACGGGCGTCGTAGACGGCTTGTTGAGAGTTTGTCATATGTGAGGTTTTATAAAAGGTTGTCTTCCCTGCAAGTCCTCTAATGACCGGGCAAAGGTAAGACAAAAAATTTTAATTTCCGAAAGAAGTTTTCAACAGTCCGTTGTTGGAAAAGCTCCACGGAGCGCAAAGACGTTTCAAACTGTTTCCGTTTTGTTACAATTTTGATAAATCATCAAGGAAAAAGCTCGATATCCTGCGGATTTATTATATTTGTAGAGCACTGAAACGATCGTTTTATGGAGTTGCATGTTACTTCTGAGACGGGAAGGCTCCGGGAAGTGGTCCTGGGGTTGCCCCAGTCTGTCGGTCCCGTGCCCTTGCTGGACGAGACCTTCGACAGCAAGTCCTATGAATCCGTCCTGCACGGCGTCTACCCGTCCCAGGAAGACATCATCGCGGAAATGGACGCCTTCGCGAGCGTCCTTTCCAGGTACGGTGTGACGGTGTACCGTCCCGAACCGGTCGAGGACTGCAACCAGGTCTTCTCCCGGGATGTCGGCTTTGTCATCGACGATAAGATTATCGTCTCCAACATCATCCCCGACCGCCAGGCGGAAATCGACGCCTATGGAAAAATATACGGGCAGATCCATTACAAGAACATCTACAACCTCCCCGAGGCCGTCCACGTCGAAGGGGGAGACGTCATCCTGTACCGGAACTACATCTTCCTGGGGCAATACGATTTCCAGGACTATGCCAGCGTCAAGACGGCACGCACGAACCGGCTCGCCCTGGATTACCTCCGGATGCTTTTTCCGGAGCGCACCATCGTCCCGCTCAACCTGCGGAAGAACGACAGGGATCCCTATGAAGGTATCCTGCATCTGGACTGCACCTTCATGCCGGTGGGCCGGGACAAGGCCGTCATTTACCGGGACGGCTTCATGAATCCGCGGGATGCCGACCACCTGGTCGACCTTTTCGGCCGGGAGAACGTCTTCTTCCTGACGAAGGAGGAAATGTACGGGATGGACTCCAACATCTTCTCCCTCTCGGAGGAGGTGGTGGTGAGCGAGCGGCACTTCACCCGGCTCAACGCCCATCTGCGGGATGCCTGGGGCATGACCGTCGAGACCGTCCCGTACCGGGAGATCTCCAAGATGGGAGGCCTCCTGAGGTGTTCGACCCTGCCGCTCCGGAGAGACTAACCCTTTAATGACCTGATATATGACCAAGAGACGTCCAGCCGCCGAGTACATCGTCTTGGAGGAAAAGTACGGAGCGCACAACTATCATCCGCTTCCTGTCGTCCTGGAAAAGGGCGAGGGAATCTTTGTCTGGGATGTCGACGGAAAGCGGTATTTCGATTTCCTCTCCGCCTATTCCGCCGTCAACCAGGGACATTGTCATCCGAAGATCGTGGAAGCCCTCTGCACGCAGGCCCGCAAGCTCTGCCTGACCTCCCGCGCCTTCTACAACGACTGCCTCGGCCCCTATGAGGAAATGGCGACACGGTTTTTCGGCTATGACAGACTCCTGCCGATGAATTCCGGCGCCGAAGCGGTCGAGACGGCCTTGAAACTCGCCCGCCGGTGGGGGTACAAGGTGAAGGGCATTCCGGAGAATGAGGCCCTTATCGTTGTCTGCGAAGGGAATTTCCATGGCCGGACCATTACCGTCGTATCGATGTCCTCCGATCCGGAAAGCTTTTCCCGGTACGGTCCGTTCACCCCGGGATTCATCCAGATTCCCTACGACGATGTCGAAGCGCTCCGGAAGGTCCTCGACAGGGAAGGGGACCGGGTCTGCGCGATGCTGGTGGAACCGGTCCAGGGCGAAGCAGGCGTCTATGTCCCGGAAGACGGCTACCTCAGGGCCTGCTATGCCCTCTGTCATGCCCACAACGTGCTTTTCGTTGCCGACGAGGTCCAGACCGGGCTCGGCCGGACCGGGCGCCTGTTGGCCTGCGACCATGAGGGGGTCCGTCCGGACATGGTCACCATCGGCAAAGCTCTCTCCGGCGGTACGCTGCCGGTTTCCGCCGTCCTGGCCGATGACGAGGTCATGCTGACCATCGGCCCCGGGGAGCACGGCTCCACCTTCGGTGGGTTCCCGCTGGCGGACAAGGTCGCCATGGCGGCCCTAGAAGTCATCCGGGACGAGCGGCTGGCTGAAAATGCCGACCGCATGGGGGCCATCTTCCGCGAGGAAATCTCGAAGATCCGTTCTCCGTATTATAAGTATGTACGTGGCAAAGGCCTCCTGAACGCTGTTGTGACCGAGCCGAAGGACGATATCGAGGCCTGGGACATCTGCCTTGCCCTGGCGGAGAAGGGACTCCTGGCCAAGCCGACCCACCGGCACATCATCCGCTTCGCTCCTCCGCTGGTCATCACCGAGGAGCAGTTGCGTGAAGCCATCGCTGTCATCCAGGATGTTTTCGAGTCGCTATGAGCCGTCTTGTCATGATCGCCCTGGGTGGCAACGCCTTGCTCCGGAGCGGCCAGAAGGGCACCTATGCGGAGCAGTTTGCCAATGTCGTCGAGACCTGCGGACAATTGTACCCGCTGATCGAAAGGGGGGACAGCCTTGTCATCGCACACGGCAACGGGCCCCAGGTCGGCCAGGTCATGCTCCAACAGGAGGCCGGCCTGCGGTTGTACGGCTTGGAGGCGATGCCGATGGACTTCTGCGGTGCCGAGACGCAGGGCGCCATCGCCTATCTCATCGAGAGCGGTCTGGACCGGGTCCTGCACCGCCATGGTGTGCAGCGGCGGACCATATCGCTGCTCACCCGGGTAGAGGTGCGCGCTGAAGATCCGATGTTCGCCTGTCCCACCAAGCCGGTCGGCCCCTACTATACCCGGGAGGAGGCAGAACGGCTTCAGGCCTTGACCGGCGCCGTCTACCGCGAAGATTCCAAGGGCAACGGCTGGCGCAAGGTCGTCGCCTCCCCGGAGCCCCTCCGGATCCAGCATGTCGATATCGTCCGTGAGCATGCCCTTTCCGGCGATATCGTCATCACAGCCGGAGGCGGCGGCATCCCGGTCGTACGGACGGACGAGGGATTCCAGGGCGTCGAAGCGGTCGTGGACAAAGACCTGGCCGCCGCGCTCTGTGCCGTCGGCATCGGTGCGGATGCCTTCTATATCCTCACCGATGTACCCAAGGTCTATCTCGACTTCCGGAAACCGGGCGAGCGGCCGCTTGATACCATGACGGTCGCCGAGGCCCGGGCATACCTCGCCCAGGGACAGTTCGCCGAAGGCTCCATGGCCCCGAAGGTCCAGGCAGGTCTCTTTTTTGTCGAAAAAGGCGGAGGGGAGTGCATCATCACTGAAGCCCGGGGCCTTGACGACCCTTCCTGTGGAACCCGAATCATCCGATAAGCCATGAAACCCTGTAACCTCAGCGGCCGCAGCTTCCTTAAACTGCTGGACTTCACTCCGGAAGAAATCCGGTATCTGCTCACTCTCGCCGGCGAGCTCAAGCGGGCCAGGCGGAACGGGACCGAACGGTCCTCTCTCACTGGGCGGAACATCGCCCTCATCTTCGAGAAGACCTCGACCCGCACCCGCTGTGCCTTCGAGGTCGCCGCCCATGATCAGGGCGCCCATGTCACCTACTTGGGTCCGACCGGTTCCCAGATCGGCATCAAGGAGTCCATGAAGGACACGGCCCGCGTCCTCGGCCGGATGTACGACGGCATCGAGTACCGAGGGTTCGCACAGAAGACCGTCGAGGAACTGGCATGGTACGCCGGCGTCCCGGTCTGGAACGGATTGACCGACGAGGCGCATCCGACCCAGGTGCTCGCCGACCTGCTCACGATGATGGAGCACAGCGACAAGCCGCTCCAGGATATTTCATTCGCCTATCTCGGCGATGCCCGTTTCAACATGGGCAATTCGCTCCTGGTGGGCGGAACCCAGATGGGGATGGACGTCCGGATCGTCTCTCCGGCACCGCTCCAGCCTTCGTCCGGACTGGTCCGGCGCTGCCGGGAGATGGCAGCCGGGACAGGGGCCCGTATCACGGTCACTGACGATGTCGATGCCGGTGTCCGGGGCTGCGATTTCGTCTATACCGACATCTGGGTCTCGATGGGGGAACCGGCCGAGGTCTGGGAGGAGCGGATCGCCCTGCTGATGCCCTACCAGGTCAACGCTGCCTTGATGGAGCGGGCGGGCAACCCCCGGTGCCGGTTCATGCATTGCCTTCCGTCCTACCATAATCTCGAGACGAAGGTCAGCCGTGATGTCTATGCCCGCTTCGGGCTCGACGGCATCGAAGTGACCGAAGAAGTCTTCGAATCGGAGCACAGCATCGTATTCGACCAGGCTGAAAACCGCATGCATACCATCAAAGCCGTGATGGTCGCGACCTTGGGACGATGATTTCCGCCCGGGCAGGTCTTATCTGCATCGATGAAAAAACGCAGGCCCCGGAAGGTGGTCTGCGTTACGTTTCTGATGTTGGAGAACTACCAGCGGTCTTCGTCGGAGACGGTGAGTTTCTTGCGGGCATGACGGCGGCGGGATGCGAGTACGCGGCGGCCGTTGGCGGTAGCCATTCTGGTGCGGAAGCCGTGCTTGTTGATGCGCTTGCGGCGGGAAGGTTGGAAAGTTCTTTTCATGATATCTTCTTTTTATATTTTTCGCATACAGGACTGCAAAGGTAGCAAATCCGGTCCAATCCACCAAAAAAAAATCAACTTTTCACTCTGCGAGGCAACCGTCCATGAGCCGCGCCAGCGTATCCTTGTCCAGGTGCTGACCGATGAAGACGATCTTCTGCATCCGGTCGCCGTAGACAGGGTCCCAGTCACGGCGGAGGACCGGGTCGCGCTCCAGCCGCTCCTGCAACTCTTCTTCATCCATCGTTGCATACCAGAGTCCTGCTTCCCGGAGGTTCTTCTGGCGTCCGGCCTGCTCGAAGAGCCAGCACTTGTCGGGGTCGTCCGAGAAGTAGCACAGGCCCTTTGCCCGGATGATACCCTGTGGCCATTTGCGGGCGATGATGTGGTCGAACTTGTTCAGGTCCAGGGCCGGACGGCGACAATATACGAAGGTGTCGATACCGTATTCCAGCGCTTCTCCCTCAGCCTCTTCCTCCTCGCCCTCGCCTTCGATGGCGGCGATCCAGGCGGCCGACGTGGCAACCCGGTCGAAATCGAACATCCCCGTATAGATGATCTCATCCAGGTCGATGTTGCCGTAGTTGCACTCCAGGATGCGGGCTTGCGGGTTGATGCTGGAGAGGATGCCCCGGAGCCGGCCGAGGTCTTCGGGGGCTACTTCGGCAGCCTTGTTCAGCAGGACGATGTTGCAGAATTCCACCTGCTCGATGACGAGCTTTTCCAGGTCGTCCTCGCCGATGTCCTCTTTTTCCAGCGCCCTGCCGTTGTCGAACTCGTCTTTCATCCGGAGGGCATCCACCACGGTTACGATGCAGTCCAGGTAGGGGAGTGCCTCGTGGACATACTGTGGCCCGAACATCGGCAGGGTGCTGATGGTCTGGGCGATCGGGGCGGGCTCGCAGATGCCGCTCGCCTCGATGACGATGTAGTCGAACTTCCGCATCGCCGAAATCTCCGCGAGCTGCGCCACAAGGTCCATCTTCAGGGTGCAGCAGATGCACCCGTTCTGCAGGGCTACGAGGCTTTCGTCCGTCTGTCCCACGATGCCGCCTTTCTCGATGAGGTCGGCGTCGATGTTCACCTCGCCGATGTCGTTCACGATGACGGCGAACTTGATGCCTTTCCGGTTGGAAAGGATGCGGTTCAGGAGGGTGGTCTTCCCGCTCCCGAGGTATCCGGTGAGAAGCAGCACCGGAATCTGTTTTTTTTCTATTTCCAGGGTCATGATTCAATATGGATGACAAGTTTTCCGTCGTAGTAGGGGTCGTGGAGCCAGGCGTTGACAGGCCAGGTGTGGACGGAGCCTTTCGGGAGCCGGTGGCGGGCCATCACTTCCGCAATCTCCTCGACGATGTCGCCTCCTTTGAGGTAGAGGATGCCTTCCGTGAACTTGCCTTTGACCCACGGGTAGAAGTCGGGGAGCGGAGCGACGGCCCGGGATACCACGAACCCGAAGGGGCCTTCCAGCGATTCTGCCCGGGCATTGACGACGGTGACATTGCCCAGGCCGAGGGCTTTCGCCACTTCACCGGCGACGAGGGTCTTCTTGCCGACCGAGTCGCAGAGCGTGAAGGTGGCGTCCGGAAAGAGGATGGCCAGCGGGATGCCCGGGAAACCGCCTCCGGTGCCCAGGTCGAGGACCCGGGCCTGCGAGAATGCCTCCAGAAGTCCCGGCCGGTTCGGCAGGTAGCGGGCGATGGCGAGCGAATGCAGGACATGGTGGCTGTATAGACCGTCGATGTCCTTGCGCGAGATGACATTGATCTTTGCGTTCCAGTCGCGGTAGAGGGCGTCCAAGGCCAACAGACGCCGTTCCTGTTCCGGGGTGAGGGCGAAGTCGCCCTTGATGAAGGTGATGGTTTCCTGTGGTGTCATTCGATTTCTCCTCTGAGCATCATTTCTGCCAGCTGCTGCTTGCCGCGGCGGATCCGGGTCCGGACGGTATTGAGTTCCAGCCCCAGGACCTTGGCGATTTCCTCGTATTCGAGTTCTTCGATCATATATTTGATCATCACGTCCTTATAACGGGGCGAAAGTTCCTCGATGAAAGCCATGAGCCGCTGGTGGTTCTCGTCGTTGATGATTTCTTCCTCCGGTGAAACGTCGGTGAGCGGGTCCTGGCCGTCGTCGGTGCCTTCGGAGGCTTTCAGGAGGATACCCTCCTTCTTCTCGTCCTCACGCTTGATCCGGCTGAGATGGTCCAGGGCGGTGCGGGTGGCGATGGTATGCAGCCAGGGGCGGAATTCCCGTTCGATGTCGAAACTGCCCAGGTTGGCGAACGCCTTCTGGAAACTCTCAGAAACGACATCGTCCACGTCGGCCTTCCACTTGAAATAGCCGCTGATCCGCCCCCGGATGGCTTTCTCATGGATCTGGTAGAGGGCCCGGTAAGCCATCTGGTCCCCATGGAGCGCCCGCAGGACAAGTTCCTTCTCTGAAAAGTCCAGATAACCCATCAGTGTGCCTCCAACCAGTTTTTACCGATATTGCATTCGACCGTGAGCGGGACGGAGAGGGGGAGGACATGCTCCATGACATCGATGACGAGTTCCCGGAGCACCTCGACCTCCGACGGAACGGCATCGAAGACGAGTTCGTCATGGATCTGCAGGACCATCCGGCTTTCCAGGCCGGCTTCGGCCATCCTGCGGTCCACGCCGATCATGGCGAGCTTGATGATATCGGCGGACGTCCCCTGGATGGGGGCGTTGACTGCATTCCGTTCGGCAAGGGAGCGGACGGTGGCGTTGCGGGCATTGATGTCGGGCAGGTAGCGGCGGCGCCCGAACAAGGTTTCGACATATCCGTTCTCCCGGGCAAAACCGATACTGTCGGCGATGAACGACTGGATGGCCGGAAACGAAGCGAAGTAGCCTTCGATCAGGTCCTTGGCCTCTTTCCGGCCCATGTGGAGCCGCTGGGCGAGCCCGAAGGAGGAGATGCCGTACATGATGCCGAAATTGGCTGTCTTGGCGATGGCCCGCTGTTCCCGGGTGACTTCCTCATGCGGGATGCCGAAGATCTTGGCGGCAGTGGCGGCATGGACGTCGACCCCTTCGCGGAAAGCCTTGACCAGATGCTCGTCACAGCTCAGATGCGCCATGATGCGGAGTTCGATCTGCGAGTAATCTGCCGAGACGATGACCCCGTCGGGTGTCCCGGGGACGAAGGCCTTGCGGATTTCCTTTCCCCGTTCGGTGCGGATCGGAATGTTCTGCAGGTTGGGGTTCGAACTGGACAGGCGCCCGGTCGCGGTCAGAGCCTGGTTGAAGGTCGTATGGACCCGTCCGTCTTCAGGAGCGATGTAGGTCGGGAACGGCTCGATATAGGTGGACAGCAGTTTCTTGACCGCCCGGAACTCGAGGATTTCGTCCACGATGGGATGCCTGCCGGCCACTTCCAGGAGGGTGGCCTCGTCGGTCGGATATTGTCCACGGGAACTTTTCTTGGCCTTGGGGTCCAGCTGAAGTCGGTCGAACAGGATATCGCCGATCTGCTTCGGGGAGGAGATATTGAGGTCCGGTTCCCCGGCCATGTCCCGGATCTTGTCCTGCCGTTCAGCGAGTTCGGTGCGCAGCCCTTCGGCAAAGTCATGCAACTGTTCCAGGTCGACCTTGACGCCCGCCCGCTCCATTTTTGAAAGCACCTTGGCAAGGGGCTCTTCCATCTGGTCGTAGAGCCGTTGCCGCTCCTGGAGTCCATCGCGGATTTTCTGCCCGAGGGGAACGAGGACGGCCGCCTCCCGGGTCCGGCCTGGCGGGGCGGCTTCGGGCGCCTCGTCGAACAGCGATCCCGTCCCGGTTCCGGCCGGAGCCTCTTCCAGGCGGATATCCAGGTAGGTGCGAGCCAGGATGTCGACGGCGTGGCTCTTTTCTGGGTTGATGAGATAGTGCATCAGTTCGATGTCGTTCCACCGGCCGGCGAGGGTGAGGCCTGCATGTGCCAATCGGTTGGCCTGGAGCTTGAGGTCATAGCCGTATTTCTCGATGGCGGGGTCTTCCAGGAGGGGGCGGACCTCGTCTTTCGCCGCGGCGGGAATGAGGGCGGCGACTCCCTCCGTACCGACAATGATGTCTTTCAGCGGGGCAAAGACCCCTTCGCCGTAAGCCTCGGTGATGAGGCCGCAGCAGCCTTTCTGGCGGACAAGGGCTGTGATTTCGGTCGGGGAGACCTCCCGGACAGGGAATTCTTTCCCCTCCGGACGGGACGATGCCGAGGCGATGTGGCTGATGTATTTCTTCAGCGAGAGGAATTCGTTCGTCTCGAACAGGTCGGCGATGGCAGGGGAGAAGGCCATGTCGAGGCGCATCTCGTCCGCCGTCGTATCAAGCGGGATGTCCGTCTTGATGGTCACGAGGGCCTTCGAGAGGGCGATATGGTCGCGGGCCTCCTCGAACTGGGCCTGCTGCCGGGCGGAGAGTTCGCCGAGGTGGGCGTAGATGTTCTCGACACTGCCGTATCGGGAGACGAGTTTCCCCGCGCCGACCTCGCCGATGCCCTTGACGCCGGGCACGTTGTCGGCCGTGTCGCCGCAGATGGCGAGCATGTCGATGATCTGCACCGGGTCGAGGATGCCCCATTTCCCGCAGAGGGCCGCCCGGTCGACGATCTCGACCTCGCCGCCGCCCTTGCCGGGCTTGTACTGGAAGATGTGGTCGGCGATGAGTTGGCCGTAGTCCTTGTCCGGGGTGACCATGTACACGTCCATGCCTTCCCGCGCGGAGCGGACGGCCATCGAACCGATCACGTCGTCCGCCTCGAACCCCTTGACCATCAGGACCGGGATGTTCATCGCCTGCACCAGTTCCGTCAGCGGTTCCAGGGCGTCGATGATCAGCTGGGGAGTCGGGGGACGGGTGCCCTTGTAAGCCGGGTACATCTCGTTGCGGAAAGTGCCGCCCGGCGGGTCGAAGGCGACGGCGATGTGGGTCGGCTGTTCCCGTTCGATAAGTTCCAGCAGGTATTTGGTGAAGCCGAACAGGATGGACATGTCCGCCCCCTTGGAGTTGATCATGGGCCTCCGCAGGAACGCGTAGTACATCTTGAAGACGAGGGCATGTCCGTCTATGAGGAAAAGTCTGTCCATAATATTTTCAAAGGTACGAAATTTTTCCGAATGCGCACCGGAGAACGTCCCGTTTCGATGCGTCGTCCGTCCCGGAGACGAGGAAACGTCCGTCATGGGTGAGGACGAAGACCCGGTCGGCGGCTAGGAGGGCATCGGAGAGGTCATGGCTGGAAAAGAGGATGGTGATGCCGGTTTTTCGGGCAAGGTCGTGCAGGGTCTGGAGTACCGTGATGCGGTTTTCCACGTCGAGAAAGGCCGTCGGCTCGTCAAGGAGCAGCACGTCAGCCTGCCGGACGAGACCGACGGCGATGCAAGCCTTCTGGAACTCGCCATCGCTGAGAGTGGAAATGTCGCGTCCGGAGAGTTTCCGGATGCCGAGCAGTTCCAGCGCTTCTGTGATGCGTTCCTCCCCATCCTTCGACAGGCGCCCGGCCCAATTGCTCTCCCGGTAGCAGCTGGTCCGTACGAATGCTTCTACCGTGAACCCTTCGACCTTCGGTACTCCCGTGGGAACCAGCAAGGTCTTGGCGGGGAGAGGCAGGGTGGCCGGGAACCTGGGGTTCCCCCGGCCCCATCCGGCCAACAGGTGGAGCAGGGTCGTCTTGCCGGTGCCGTTCGCCCCGGCGAGGAGGATGCATTCGCCCGGTGCCAGCGTGAAGTCGATGCCTTCTGCCAGGATTCGTCCTCCGTACTGGAGCGTTATGTTTTCAATGTGTAACAATGTGGACAGTATCTTATTGATTCTGCATTTCTTATATGGGTTCCTCCCCTGTGTTTCGCGGAGAGGGAACCGGACAACAACGTGGCGATGACCCGATTTTGACTCACGGCTTGGCCTGGTGCAACAGGAGGACGAGGATGAGCGGGATCCCGAGCAAGGCGAGGGTGGAGCCGACCGGGAGCGGGATCGGCCACAGGTTGGCAAGGATGTCGGCGAGAAGGGTAAAGGCGGCACCGGTACCCAGGCTTGCAGGCAGTACCCGGCGGTGGAGGGAGGTTCCGGCCAGGCGGCGGCCCAGATGCGGAGCAACGATACCGACGAAACCGATCGGTCCGCAGAAAGCGGTCACCGCCCCGGTCATGAGGCTGCATCCCAGCATGGTCCGGACCAGGATCCGGCGCGTAGAAGCACCTGAAAGCGTGGCATATACGTCACCGAACAGGACAAGATCGAGGTCCTTGGCATTCCGTAGGGCGAGAAGGGAACCGATTGCAAGGGCAGCGGCCATGATGCCGACCTCGCCGTACCGGCATCCGGAGAAACTGCCGGCCATCCAGCTGTAGAACAGTTTCAGGCTCTCCTCCCCGGCCGTGTATTGGAGCACCGAACTGACGGCACTGCAGATGAAGCCCAGCATGACTCCGAAGATCAGCAGGGTCGTGGAGAACGGGAACCGGATGGAGACCGTGATGATGATACCGGCGGCAAAGAAGGCCCCGACGAAGGCGGCTGCTGCGAGGTTCAAGCCGGTGAACGCCGCAGCGGCCGTCCCTACGGTGAGGGCAGCGATGGCCGCACCCAGTCCCGCACCGCCGCTCACGCCCATGATGTGCGGGTCGGCAAGCGGGTTGCGGAAGACCGCCTGCATCTGTGCGCCTGACAGGGCAAGGGCTCCGCCTGCGATGAGCGCCGTCACGATCCGGGGGGTCCGGAGTTTCCACAACAGCGCCCCGCCCGGGATGGACACCCCGCCACCTCCGACCATCAGGTCGAGGCAAGTCAGCGCAAGCAGTCCCGCGACAAAGAGGACAGTGTGATGCGTATTCGGGCGGTTCATGGTTTTTCCTGGTTTTCCTCCCGGCATTTTGCGGAGAAGGAAATCCACAACTCGTCGTTTGATGATAAAATGCTGCCCACGTTTATTCCTCCGGCAGGAACATCGGATCCCAGGAGGGAAGGAGGACCGGCTGCTGGTCCAGGTAGCCGAGCAGGCCGGCGGGTACATATTTCTTTTCCACGACGAGGCGGAACATGTATTCGTCGAACCACCGGTCGGTCATAATGATATTGCCCTTGTAGCCCGAGGCGGCGCCCCAGCTGTTCTCGACCATCCATTTGGCCGGCTTCCCGTCCTGGAGATCGACGGCGATGAGGGTCATGGCATGGGTGGATCCGCTGGCGTGGGTCTGGATGCGTTCCTTCTTGTCCATGCCGAAGGTGACGCCGAGCAGCGATTCGTAGTCGAAGTTGCCGAGGTCGGCGGTACCCTTCTTGCGGTCGAGGAACTTGCCCACGTCGCAGGAGAAATACATGGCGGTGTTGTCCCGGATGGAGGCGACGGCCATTTTCTTGATGTCCTCCATGGGCAGGTTGAGGTAGACCCAGTTCTGCCCGTCATAGACATGGCGGTCGTATTCGATTTCGTAGACTTTGTAATAATCCCGGCACGGGTCGTTCATGACCATGACATAGCCCGTCTCCAGGTCGGAGCCGATGAATTCCTCGTAGAAGGCCTTCGGCGTATAGGGGCGGGTGGATACATACTCACCCTTGGCGTTGTAGCGGTTCCAGGCGAACTCGGCCGGCGGAACGCCGAGGCAGAGGGCGAGGATATGGTAGATGTCCTTGAGCTGGTCCACCTTCATCTGTTGCAACTGCGTATCCGGTGCAGATGCGGCAGCGGCCTGGCGCAGGCGCAGTCCGTCTTCCCGGAGTTTGAGGGAGAGCTGGGTACGGAGCTGGGCGGTGTTCTCGGAGGCATAGGTCTCCGGCATGGCCTCGGAAGGGACGACACCGTATTTCATGACCAGGTTTGCGACGCCGGTGAAGGTGCCTCCGTCGCTGATGGGGTGGGAAAACAGCCAGTCTACCTGCCGGTCGTCGTCCGGGAGGTCCTTGGTGTCGATGACGGCCTGGAGGAACAGGTTGGCCTTCTCCAACTGGTCATAGAAGAAGAGGTAGTTCTGCGACAGGGTGAAGGCGCCGAGGTCGTACCGGTCGATCATCTTGGCACGCAGCACGTTGAGGCCGGTAAAGAGCCAGCAGCGCCCGGAAGCCTTCTGGTCGGTGCGTCCCTTGGTCCTGACCTCGTCGGAGAAGTGGGTGTCGAGAGCCGGCCGGCCGGCATTCTCGGCAAGGACCTGGATGGAAGTGGAACCGAGGGCATTGCGGAGTGCCTTGTCGGAGGCGTTGCCGGTGTAGCCACGGCTGATTTCGTCGAGCACTCCGGCGCTGAGGCCGCCGGGATTCTGGGCGCCCAGGGCCAGGCTGGCGAAAAGGGCGAGGACGGTGACGGTTCTTTTCATATACGGTGCGGTTGATGACGGGAGGGAAGGAGGGCGATGAGGTAGCCGACGATGGCGACGCCGGCTGCTGTGAAGAAGATGTCGGAGGCCTTCAAGGTGACCGGATAGGCATTCACGACAAAGTTGCCGGGCATGTGGACCAGCCCGAACCGTTGTTGGAGCAGGACGAAACCGATGCCGACGACCAGGCCGATGGCGAGTCCCACGAGCGAGATGAGCCAGCCTTCCAGGAGGAAGGTCCGGCGGACCATCCTTCCGGGAGCGCCGAGACAGCGGAGGGTCTCGATGTCGCTTTCTTTCTCGATGATGAGCATGGTCAGGGAACTGAAGATGTTGAAAGCGATGATGATGACCACGAAAAGCAGGATCATGTAGATGGCCAGTTTTTCGTAGCGCATCATCTTGTAGAGCGCTTCGTTCTGATGGTAGCGGTCCAGGACGCAGAAAGACGGACCCAGACGTCGGGAAAGTCCGGAGGAAAGCAGCCCGACGGCCTTGTCGGACGTACCCGGACGGACGCGGATTTCCACCGCGGACACTTCTTCTTCATAGTCCAGCAGAGCCCGCATGGTCTCGATCGGGACGATGACCAGTCCGGCGTCCACGTCGGCATTGAGCGTGAAGAGGCCGGAGGGCATGACGCGGGCACTCTTGACAGCGTTCATCGGCTGGGACGGAGAGAAGGAGCCGCCCCGGTCCGGATAGTAGAGTTCGAGCGGGGCGGTGAAACGCGGGCTGATGCCCATCGACCAGGCGAGATTTGCGCCCACGACGGCCGAAGGACGGGTCCCCCGATGGAGAAGGAATTCTCCCTCGATGATATGGTCTTGCAAGGGAGATTCCTCCTCATAGACGGAATCCACCCCCTTGACGCGGGCAAGTCCCTGCTTCCCGTCATAGGCGAGGAAGACCTGCTCCTCGAGGATGCTGGACATGGAGGAGACGAGATCGTGGTCATAGGCCCACTGGAAGGCCTCCTGGCCAGGGACGAAGACCTTGCCGGCCGCCGGTTTCACGAGCAGGTCCGGCTGCACGTCGCCGAGGGTCGAGCGGACGAGGCCGTTGAATCCGTTGAAGACGGACAGGATGATGACGAGGGCTGCGGTCCCGATGGCCATGCCTGCGACGCTGATGCCCGAAATGATGTTGATCACATTGTGTGATTTCCGGGCAAACAGATAGCGGAGGGCGAATCGCAGCGGGAGGTTCATGGTTTCAAGAGTTCCTCGATGTGCGCGGCATAGTCCAGCGATGTGTCGAGGTAGAGGACCAGCTCGGGAACGATGCGCAGCTGCCGGGCGACCTGGCGGCCGAGTTCGCCGCGGAGGGCCCGCAGGTTGTCGTTCAGGAGCCCCATGACCGCTTCCTGCTTTCCGGTGGGGAAGATGCTCACGTACACTTTCGCGACGGAGAGGTCCGGGCTCACGCGCACCTCGCTGACAGTGACCATGGCGCCTCCGAAGGCGGCCATGCCCTTGGCACGGATGATTTCTGCAAGGTCCTTCTGTATTTCACGGGCAACCTTCAGCTGCCGGGTGCTTGCCGGTTTATCCATTGACATTGATGATAAAATAATTCTTCTTGCCCTTCTGGGCGAGGAGGTAGTTTCCGTTGACGATGTCGCTTTCTGTGACTTCGTAACCGATGTCGGTCACCTTGCCTTTGTTCAAGGAGATGCCGTTGCCCTGGACCATCTTGCGCGCTTCCCCCTTGGATGGGAGGATGTCGGTCTTGACGGCGAGCAGGTCGAGGATATTGCAGGGGAAGTCCGTCCGGGTCAGTCCGTAGGACGGGACGTTGGCGAAGACCTCGCGGACGGTGCGTTCGTCCAGGCTGCGGAACACTTCGGCGGAGACGTTGCCGAACAGGAGCTGGGAGGCGGCAACGGCATTGTCGTAGGCTTCCTGTCCATGGCACATGACGGTGACCTCGCGGGCGAGGACTTTCTGGAGCTTCCGTGCTCCCGGATCTTCCTGGTGCGCTGCGATGAGCCCTTCGATCGTCTCACGGTCCAGCATCGTGAATATCTTGATGTAGCGTTCGGCATCCTCGTCGGCGACATTCAGCCAGAACTGGTAGAACTCATACGGAGAGGTGCGTCCGGCGTCGAGCCAGATGTTGCCCTTCTCCGTCTTGCCGAACTTGGTGCCGTCGGCCTTCCGGATGAGAGGGCAGGTGAGGGCGAACGCCTCGCCGCCGTCCATGCGCCGGATCAGTTCCGCCCCGGTCGTGATGTTGCCCCACTGGTCGGAGCCGCCGAGCTGGAGGACGCAGCCCTTGTTCTTCCAGAGCCAGTAGAAGTCATATCCCTGCATGAGCTGGTAGCTGAATTCGGTGAAGGACATGCCCTCGGAGGAGTCGCGGGAGAGACGTTTCTTCACGGAGTCCTTGGCCATCATATAGTTGACGGTGATATGCTTGCCGATGTCGCGGATGAAGTTGATGAAGGAATAGTCTTTCATCCAGTCGTAGTTGTTCACGAGTCCGGCCTTGTTGGGCGCATCGGAATCGAAGTCCAGGAAGCGGCCCAGCTGCGTCTTGATGCAGGCGACGTTATGGTTCAGGGTCTCCTCGTCCAGGAGGTTCCGTTCCGCCGACTTCATCGACGGGTCGCCGATCATGCCGGTCGCCCCGCCCACGAGGGCGTACGGCTTGTGCCCGCAGTTCTGGAAATGCTTGAGGATCATCACACTGACGAGGTGCCCGATGTGCAACGAATCCGCCGTCGGGTCGATGCCCACATAGGCCGCCTGCGGTCCTTCCATCAGTTTCTCTTCCGTCCCCGGCATGATGTCCTGGATCATGCCCCTCCATCTGAGTTCTTCTACAAAATTCTTCATCGTACGAAAATATTTTCCTATCTGACAAAGATACGACTTTTTTTCCAGTCTTTGGGTTTTTCTCCGAGAATGCGTAAATTTGCGCCCCGGAAAGAAACATTTAGTAATGTTTAAAAAATAACTTGGTTCAAAAGAGAGGTTTGACGAGGTAGTTCCACTTGGGGAGATTCTGGTCGAAGACAACCTGCCAGCGCAAGCGGCGCTCATAGTCCTTATCAATGGCTCTCTTGATTTCATAA
>JAFUZO010000064.1 GCA_017476575.1 Bacteroidales bacterium
AAAGATTTATGAGGATATTTTTAGGCATTTTGTTGACAGGATGAGGGAGTGTAGCGGTGGCTACATGACCGAAGAATGGCGACAAAATGGCAAAAAAAGATCATAAAGATTGAAGTTGATAAAATTTAAACAGCTTCTTAACGTTACCTTCCACGAAACCTTGCAATTAACAAGGATGCGAAAAAGTGGAATCTCCAGAAAAATCTGAAAATTCCACTTCGGTAGCCCCACGAGGAATCGAACCTCGATTTAAAGTTTAGGAAACTTCCGTTCTATCCGTTGAACTATGAGGCCATCGGCCGGAAGTGTCCGGCGCAAGGGGATTACTCTGCGCTCTTGACGATGATCTGACGTCCGCGATAGTAGCCACACTCAGGGCATACGCGGTGGTAGATGACGGTAGCACCGCAGTTCGGGCATACGCTCAGGGTCGGAACGGCAGCATGATCGTGCGTTCTTCTCTTGTCTCTCCGCTGCTTGGAGAGCTTGTGTTTCGGATGTGCCATGTTTATAATCTTTTAATTGTTATTATCATCAAAAAGTCCTTTCAAGGCGGCGAACGGGCTGTTCTCGACAGCCTCCTCGTTCCCCGGCCCCAGACTCAGAAACCTGACGGTGTCGGGGTTGCACGCCCCGTCCGGATGGACCCGTTGCATGGGCAGCGACAGACACACGTAGTCGTAGATCACTTGCCCGAGGTCCAAGTCTGCGTCGGCTTCGTCCAGGAGGAGGATTTCCCTTTCCCCTTCCTTCCCCTCCCCTCCGGAGGAGACGGACGCGCCGGACTTCACGCTGAAGGACGGGCGGACTTCCACAGGGAGGGTGAGGTCTTCGAGGCACCGGTCGCACGCGACCGTGACCGAACCTCGCACTTCGAGGTCCACGCCGATATAGTGCCCTGACTTCTCGACCCTTGCGTCCACGTCGACATCCGCGTCAAGGATTTCTGCATTGTCAAACTGTTGAAAGAACTCGATACCTGCATGCCAGCGGAACGTCCGCAAGCCTGCCGCCCATCCATTCAAAGGTATGCTGCATGTCATCGCCTGAAAACAGATTAAGGGATGCAAAGGTACAAATAATTTTCAGAAAACCAATCGAATTTCACCAATATCAGTCGTCCCCGCCCGAATTGCGCTTGCGGTCGAGCGGGTCGAGCATGATCTTGCGCATCCGCATGTGGTTCGGCGTGATCTCGACCAGTTCGTCCTCCTGGATGTACTCCAGAGCCTCTTCGAGGGAAAACTTGACAGCCGGCGGCAGGACGACCTTCTCGTCGGAGCCGGAGGCACGCACGTTGGTGAGTTTCTTGGTCTTGCAGATATTGATGTTCAGGTCGCGGTCGCGGGTATGCTCGCCGACGACCTGCCCGCCGTAGATTTCCTCGCCCGGCTCCACGAAGAAGCGTCCACGGTCCAGGAGCTTGTTCATCGAATAGGCGACAGCCTCTCCGGTCTCCAGGGAGACGAGGGAGCCGTTGGTCCGCATCTCGATGTCGCCCTTGTAGGGCTGGTAGTCCTTGAAGCGGTGGGCCACGACGGCCTCGCCCTGGGTGGCGGTCAGCAGGTTCGAACGGAGTCCCATCAGGCCGCGGGTCGGAATCTCGAATTCAAGGAGAGTCCGGTCTCCGCGCGGCTCCATGCGGATAAGGGCTCCCTTACGGCGGGTCGAAAGTTCGATGGCGGCACCGACGAACTGTTCCGGCACTTCAATGGACAGTTCCTCGATCGGTTCACAGCGCTTGCCGCCAATGGTCTTGTCGAGAACCTTCGGCTGGCCGACCTGAAGTTCGAACCCCTCCCGGCGCATCGTCTCGATCAGCACCGACAGATGCAGCACGCCGCGGCCGTAGACCACGAAGGAATCGGCATTGAGGCCCGGTTTCACACGGAGGGCCAAGTTCTTCTCCAACTCCTTGTCCAGACGTTCCTTGATATGGCGGGAGGTCACAAACTTGCCGTCCTTGCCGAAGAACGGAGAATTGTTGATCATGAAGAGCATCGACATGGTCGGCTCGTCGACGGCGATCGGCGGCAGGGCCTCCGGGTCCTCGAAGTCGGCAATGGTGTCGCCGATCTCGAATCCGTCGATACCTACCACGGCACAGATATCACCGCACTGGACCTCGTCCACATTGGCTTTGCCAAGGCCCTCGAAGACCATGAGCTGCTTGATCTTGGACTTTTCGACGATGTCGTAGCGCTTGCACAGCGACACGCTCATGCCGGTCTTCAGCGACCCGCGGGTGATGCGCCCGACGGCGATCCGGCCGACATACGGGGAGTATTCCAGAGAGGAGACGAGCATCTGCGGGGTACCCTCGTTGCGGGCCGGGGCCGGGATCTCTTCCAGGATGGTGTCGAGGAGGGCGGTGATGTCGCTGGTCGGATTCTTCCAGTCGTACGACATCCAACCCTGCTTGGCGGAGCCGTAGATAGTTTTGAACTCCAGCTGGTCCTCGTCGGCGCCGAGGTTGAACATCAGTTCGAAAACCTCCTCCTGCACTTCGTCCGGACGACAGTTGGGCTTGTCGACCTTGTTGATGACGACGATCGGCTTCTTGCCCATGTCGATGGCCTTGTTCAGGACGAACCGTGTCTGCGGCATGCACCCTTCGAAGGCGTCCACCAGCAGGAGCACGCCGTCCGCCATGTTGAGCACCCGCTCCACCTCGCCGCCGAAGTCGCTGTGGCCCGGGGTGTCGATGATGTTGATCTTGACCCCCTTATAGGTGACGGACACGTTCTTGGCAAGGATGGTGATGCCCCGCTCCCGCTCCAGGTCGTTGTTGTCCAGAATCAAATTGCCCAGATCTTCGGGCTTCCGTACCAGGTTGGCCTGGTAGATCATCCGGTCCACGAGCGTCGTCTTGCCGTGGTCGACGTGGGCGATGATGGCGATATTCCTGATGTCCTGCATAATGTGCTTCTTCTAACAATCTTGCAAAGGTACAAAAAATCACCCTTTCCGGCAAGCCGGCCTACCCTTTCGGATACCGGACGGTGAAACAGGCGCCGCCGAGGGTAAAGGAGCGCGTGTAGAAGATCTCGCCGCCGCAGTGCTCGACGATCTTGTGGCAGATGGCAAGGCCGAGGCCGGAGCCGCTGGACTTGGTGGTGAAGTCCGGGGTGAAGATGCGTTCCCGGTTCTCTTCCTTGACGCCCGGACCGTTGTCCTCGACCACGATGTCGTAGAAGCCTTCCCGCGCGGAGTTGCGCACGGACAGGACGATGCGGCCCCGTTGCGGCTCCCCTTCCACCGCCTGGATGGCGTTGGTCAGCAGGTTCACGAGGACCCGGGTAAGTTGCGGCTTCGGCCCCGTCACCCAGGCACCCTCCAGCCCGAAATAGTCGAAGTCGATATCCGGCCGCGAGTCGAACAGGAACACCTCCTGCCGTACCAGGGCATCCAGGTCGATCCGTTCCGGCTTCTGGTCGTAGAGCTTGGCGAAGGTCGAGAACTGGTCGGCCGAATCGGCCAGCATGTCCACATGTTCCAGGACCGTGGCGGCCACTTCGTCGAACTTGTCCTGCCAGGCCGGATTGCCCGACTGCTTCATGCGGATGAGCATCTGGAGTTTAAGCTTGATGGGCGTCAGCGGGTTCTTGATGTCGTGGGCGACCCGGCGGGCCATGTCGGTCCAGGCCTTGTCCCGCTCGACCTGGGCCAGCCGCCGGGTCGATTCGGACAGGTCGCGGACCATCAGGTTGTAAGACTGGACAAGGGTCGATATCTCGTCGTCCTGGTCGTAGTCGATGTATTCGAGATGGTCCACGTCCGCGACGGTCATCTTGTGGCTCATCTCGCTGAGCGGACGCAGCAGGCGCCCGACCACCTCCATGGTCACCACCCGCGAAAGCATCAGCAGCAGGAGGAATACCGTGATGATGGTCGCGATGTGCATGAGTGCTTCGGTCTCGAAATCATAGCTCTGGTCCGTGTACGGCGACGATACGATGGCGACCATCCGCCCCTCGCCGTTGAAGATCGGAGCGTAGAGGGCATAGTAGCGGCGCGGCCCGGTCTTTTCCTTCTGGATGCAGTAGCGGTTGTGGAGATGGATGATGCTGTAATAGGCTTCTTCGTTGAGCCGGTGCCCCATGACCAGGCGGTCGTAGATTTCAGGAGTCGTGCTGAGGACCAGGCGTCCGTCCGGCGTGAACAAGGTGATGTCGCTCTTGAGATTGTTGCCGATATCCTCGACGGCCCCCCGGACCTCCTGGGTGCGCAGGTCTGCGTCCTTCTCCGCCTGCCGCAGACGTCCCTGCAGCATGGACTGGAGCGTGTTGATCCGGGATGTCATGATGGTCTGCATATCGGCGTTGTTGCGCCGGTAGACGAAATAGACGCTGAACACGGCCATCGCCACGAGAGTCAGGGTCAGGGACACGTACAGGACGACACTGATCCGGGTCCGGTAGTACTGCCGCTGGCCACCCCGGCGGAGCCGGATCCGGACAGTCAGCAGGGTGATGAGGAGGTAGGCGAGGATGGCGAACAACGCCCCCTCGACGGCATAGTCCAGCAGGTCCGTCTCCTCCCGGGAGATCACAACCACCTCGCCCTCGGCTACATTGAGCACGAAATGGGTGTATCCGTCCAGGACCAGGTGGCCGCCCTGGTGTTCCTCGAGCAGCCCGGAAAGCCGGTCCGACAGCACCGTCGGATAACCATATTCCCCTTTGTAGATGGCCAGGCGGCCGCCGATATATTTGGCATAGGAATAATGCGGAGGCACGGCCACACGACCCGGCTCGGTGATGCCCAGAAGGCTCAGGTAGCCCCGGTCCTCCCGGTTGGACTTGGATTCGACGAGCACCATCAGGGAGGAGGAACCGTAACCGGCATTGTAATAGGAGAAAAGGCCTGTGTAGCGGGCCCTTCCGTTAGAACCGGTGCTGTAAAAGAAATGGGAGTTGTCGGCCAGCCGCACCCCGCCCCGGATCCGGTCGTTGAACAAGGCGTCCAAGGCCGGATGGGCCCGGAGTATCACGACCGAGATGTCATAATCCTGTGAGATGCGGCTCATGAACGTGTTGGCCAGCCGGCTCCGGAGAATATCGTGGCTGTTGTCCAACGCCGAAAGGGCCTTGATGACCGGGTCCGTCGCAATCTGGTTCTCCACGCTCCGCAACTGGATTTCCAGCGAGATATCCCGGTCCATCGCCAGCCGGTTGGCCCAGACATCGACCCGGTTCTGCTCCTTGCGGAACCCCAGGAACGAGGATGTCACGACAAAATAGCCCGCCGTGATGACAGCGAAGCACACGCGGCCCCACCGGGAGAACACATCGTAACGGATATGCAGCAGACGGCGCAGCAGCGGCGAAAGCATCTGGGCCAGCAGCGGCAGGGTCATGGCCAGGGACAGGAACGAGACATAGACGACCGCCGTATAGAGGTTGACGAGGTTGACCTTGTAGAGTTCCAGGCAGATGCCGGAGTTGAACACGATGCTCTTGAAAGCCGTATGCAAGTAAAGGCAGATGCCTGTGACCAGGGCGACGACTACCACCGCCAGGAACGCCTGGAGCCAGCGGGAATCCCGTTCGCGGAGGGCCTTGAGGAAGGTCCATCGCATAAGGTAGCAGTCCAGCACGGCGACGGTCACCAGAAGGTTGACGATCACGACCGCCCCCAGCGAGTACAGGAACGGCCCGTCGGCATACAGCAGCGGCGAGAAGAGCTGGGAGACCCGCCCCAGCCGCAAGCCGTAGAGGAAGAGCCAGACCAGAAGGCCTGCCTGGACGGAGAGGACCACCCCGAACCGGAGCCAGTCCGGGCGGCTGGACAAGAACAGGAGCGAGCCCAGCAGGAAGAAGCCCACAGCCAGCCAGAACAGCGGGGAGTTGTGGCGGCCCGGCTCGGACATCTTTTCCGACGTGATCTTGAAAAGCGGGATGCCGTCCACGATGACCGGGGAACCGATGCTGCCGCTGATCGGCTGGATGGTATAACGGTCATTGATCCGGAAGCGCGGGTTGATACCGTTGTAGGAACTGGCCTTCAGTTCATTGGCGATTTCAAGGCCGGCGATGAAGGTGGACCGGCCGGCCTCCACGGACTTGACCAGGAACCACTTGGGGCCATAATTGGCATAGGAGAGGGTCTTCCCTACCTGGACCAGCGGCGAGATGTAGCTGCCGCGGGTGTCGCCGAGCCGCTGCACCAGGGTCTTGGGGCGGATATCGTCGTTCAGGATCGGAAACTGATGGGCCCAGGACTGGAGGGTGTCTGCCTCGTACCGGTAGATGACCATATCCTCCGGAAGTCCCTTCAGCCGCATCCATTCCAACGGGTCCTGTGCCGCCGCCTCCTGGATAAAGCCGTCCAGCAGCTGCATCCGCTCCTGTACCTTCTCGCCCAGGCCGGCGGCCGCGGATTCCGTATCGACATGGCTCTGGTTCGCCAGGATGGACGCGCCCAGCAGGGCCAGCGCGACGGTGACGACCGCCACGCCCAGCCATTGCCGTATGCGGAGCGTCCTATTCATGGTGATAGGGTTCCCCCTTGAGAATGGTGAAAGCCCGGTAGAGCTGCTCTGCAAAAACCGTTCTCACCATCTGGTGGGAGAACGTCATCTTCGACAGGGAGAAGAGCGCATCGGACCGGTCGTACACTTTCTGTGAAAATCCATAAGCCCCGCCGACGGCGAAGACAAGGTCCCGGCCTGCCGCCAGACGCCGTCCCAGCCGCTCCGCGAATTCGACAGAACGGTACTGCTTTCCGCGTTCATCCAGCAGCACGAGCGTGTCGCCCGGACGGACCTGCCGCAGCAGCAGGTCCCCCTCTTTCTCCTTGATCTGGTCCCGGGAAAGGGCGGAGACGTTCTTCAGCTGCGGAATCTCGACCAGGGAGAACGGGGCATAGTGGCGCAGCCGGGACACATACACATCCAGGCCTTCCTTCACCCATCGTACATCGGTCTTCCCGACTGTCAGCAGTTTGATCTCCATCTTGGCACGCAAAGATAACATTCCGGCTCGGTATTTGCAAGAAAGTGTCTGTTCATGAAACGGTTGTTGGGCATATTGATCGTGGCCGCAGGTCTCCTGGGGGGCAGGAACGCCCGGGCGCAGGATGCCGGCTACGATGTCTTTGTGCCGATTTCCAAATATATCACCCAAGGCGACGCTACCAGTCTCTCGGCCTGGTTTGCCGAGAACCTGGAAGTCTCCATCATCTCCTCGCTCCGCAACTGCTCCCGCTCCCAGGCCCGCCAGATCGTCAAAACGTTCTTCGACACCTATACGCCCCGTTCCTTCGACATCTCCCACAAGGCCTCCCGGTCCAACATGAAATACGCCTTCGGGCAGCTCAGTGCCGGGGGCGAAGTCTTCATCGTGACCATCTTCGTCTCCTGCAAGGACGATACCTACCAGATCCAGCAGTTCAAGATCGACCGCCAGACGGCTGTCTATTGAGTGAAAATAACCGGTTATTTTTTACCGATTCCTAAATATTTGCATAAATTGCGGCAAATCGTTATTTTTGCGGACCAGATACGTCAATAACGATTAAAACTTCATATTTTTATGGCAACTACCGCTGACTTCAAGAACGGCCTTTACATCAACTACAACGGCAAGCCCTGCGTCGTCGTGTATTTCCAGCACGTGAAACCCGGCAAGGGCCCTGCCTTCGTCAAGACCAAGCTCCGCAACCTGGAGAACGGCCGCATCCTCGAGAACACCTTCACCGCCGGCGCCAAGATCGACACCATCACCGTCGAACGCAGGCCCTACCAGTTCCTCTATGACGACGGAGAGGCTTTCAACTTCATGCACGAGGAGACCTATGAGCAGATTTCCCTGCCGCACGACATCGTGGAGAACGCCGACCTCATGAAAGAAGGCCAGCATGTCGAGATGATGTTCGTCACCGAGCCGGAAGAGCGCTGCCTCACCTGCGAACTCCCGACCTACGTCACCCTCGAAGTCACCTACAGCGAGCCCGCCGTCAAGGGCAACACCGCATCCACCTCCGCCCTCAAGGAAGTCACCCTCGAGACCGGCGCCAAGATCATGGTCCCGCTCTTCATCGAGACCGGCGAGATCATCACTGTCAACACCACCGACCGCTCCTACGGCCAGCGCGTGAAATAATCCTGGCACAGAACCAACTGTCCAGCAATTATTTAAAACATGCAGGGGTGCACTTTTCGTTGCACCCCTGCATGTTTTATATTTCTGACTTACAGGGAGTTCCGTGCCGGCTACAAATCGCGCACGGCAGCGGCGACCTCTTCCAGCAGCCATTTCGGAGTGGAAGTTGCGCCGCAGATGCCCACGTGGTCGTCCGGACGGAACCAGGCGGGATCCAGTTCGGCGGCGTTGCCGATATGATAGGTGCGGGGATTGGCGCTCCGGCACAGGTCGCACAGGACCTTTCCGTTGGAACTGGCCCGGCCGGAGACGAAGAGGATGACGTCGTGGCTCCGGGCGAAGGCGGCGAGCCGCTCATGGCGGTTGGCAACCTGGGAGCAGATGGTGTCGTGGACGGTCAGGCCGCCTCCTATCCGGCGGGCGACAGCGGCACAGACGGCGGCATATTCTGAAGGGCTCTTGGTGGTCTGGGAGAAGATTTCGACCGGTTCCGACAAATCGATGGATGAAAGTACATCGTCCAGCATCTGCCGGTTCTCGACCACCTTCGCATCGCCACCCACCTGGCCCAACAGGCCGAGCACTTCGGCATGGCCGACCTTGCCGAAGATGATCAGGGTGCCGTGCCGTCCGTCAGCATGGAGCCGGGCATAAGCCTCCCGGATATGCCGTTGGAGCCGGAGGACGACCGGACAGGTGCAGTCGATGACCGTCACACCCCGCCGACGGGCCTCGGCATACGTCTGAGGAGGTTCTCCATGGGCGCGGATCAGAACCGACTCCCCTTCCGTGACGGCATCCAGGCTGTCCACCGGACGGAGCCCCTTGGCGCCGAGCCGGTCGAGTTCCGCCTCGTTGTGGACGATGGCGCCGAGGGAATACAGGTGGTCCCGTTTTCCGAGAAAGTCCTCGGCACGGCCGATGGCGCGGATCACGCCGCCGCAGAAACCGGACTGGCTGTCGATATCTACCAGCATGTCAATGGGAGAGGGGCGGAGCCTCGAGGATACCGAATCTGCCTTGGATGACCCCGAGGATCCAGACCAGTTCTTCATGCAGGGTCATGTGGGTGTTGTCCATCACATAGGCATCTTCCGGGCGCCGAAGAGGGGACGTCTCGCGGTGCGAGTCGATGTAGTCACGTTCCTCGATGTTCTTCAGGACATCCTCGAAGACCGGAGCCTGACCCTTGGCGGCAAGTTCGTCGAAGCGGCGCCGCGCCCGGACGCCGGCATCCGCCACCATGAACACTTTGAGCTCTGCATCGGGAAAGACGGTCGTACCGATATCGCGCCCGTCCATGATCACACGGCCGCCCTTGGAAAACGCTCGGAGCTTCCGGTCCACATAGGCCCGGACGGAGGGGATGGCAGAGACCGGACTCACATGGCCCGAGACGGCGAGCGTGCGGATCTCGTCCTCGACACAGCGGGCGCCCAGATACAGCTGCGTCGCACCATCCTCATGGCGGAAATGCAGGTCCAGCCCGTCAAGGGACGCTTCTACAGCCGCGATGTCGATGGTGCCGTCCCCCGCGATCCAGCCCTGCTCCATGGCGTACAGGGTGACGCCGCGGTACAGGGCACCGCTGTCCAGATACAGGAAGGAAAACTCCGCCGCAACCATCTTGGCGAAGGTGCTCTTGCCGGTGGAGGAATAGCCGTCGACGGCGATGATGATATCAGGAATGTCCATATCTTTCAAGTCAAGGATACAAAAATAGAAAAAAAGTCCGATATTTGCATAAATTCATCCGCTATGAAAGTTCTGATCGTTGACGATGAGCGGGCCATCCGCAGTTCCCTCAAAGATATCCTCGAAATGGAGGACTACCAGGTCGACACCGCCGAAAAC
>JAFUZO010000065.1 GCA_017476575.1 Bacteroidales bacterium
GACCGAAGAATGGCGACAAAATGGCAAAAAAAGATCATAAAGATTTAAGTTGATAAAATTTAAACAGCTTCTTATTTATACAGGTTTTTTTGACGGGGGGCTGGAGGAGGATAGTCGGTGCTGGCTGACCGGGGGATCCGGGAAGCCCATCTTTCCGGAATACACATGCTCCAAGACGTCCGGAGGGTAGGAATCCGGCTTCTTGGGAATGAAAGCCCATACGCTACCTTCCCCTGCAATCTCCTCCACGGGGCGCCCCGTGCCGGGCCTGTGGGAGACAAAAGAGGGAGAGTGGAGGGGGTCCTGCACAAGGAAGGGAGTCCGTATTGTTCTGATAGACAGTGCTTTCTGGGAAAACTGGAAGGGTGGAACGGCGTGTCAAAAAAACGTCCGTTTTTAATCGTTTTTTGGTAAACTTTTTTTAGGACGATACATACGGACCTTCCATCAAGGGTTTTGAAAGCGTATGAAAATGAATACATTATGAGAAGACGGATGGAAGGTCTACCCTGTGGGAGACGGACCTTCCATCGGGTGTTTTATATGTTGCTGGTTTTCTGGGATTTCCAAGATGGCCGATGGAAGGTCCCCTGGAGAAGGGGGAGATGCCCGGTCAGAGCCGGGGATGACGGGTGGTGCCGTGGGTATGATATGGGCAGATGGGTCCATTTCCCCGACCGAACGAATCCCTTCCGACGGTTCGGACGGGAAACTTCCGAGGGTAGGTCCACTGATGGAGACGGTCCGCCTGCGAATGGAGAAGGTCTGTCCACAGATGGCGAGAGTGCGTTTTTTCCTGGGGGACCCTCTCCATGAATCAAGTATATACGCCCTCTGGTGAAGAAGGTCCCCGCCCTTTTTTCACACCTGGACCCAACGTGTCGGGACCCTCTCCAAAATAAGTCAGACCTTCTCCACGAGAGGACGGGCCTTCCTCCAAAAAAGGCAGACCTTCTCCATGGGTAAACGGCCCTTTCCCAATACGATCGTCCCACAAACAGACCGTCCCCAAACAAGACCACACATTTGCAAAACAGCGAGGCTCTTCTCATTCGGTACAACACCTTCTCCGCCTCCTGCCCGGCGTCCACTTTTTTCTGGCCATCTCCCGACATCTACCCATTTGCCGGATCAGTCCGACAACCACCATAGAGACGTGACAAAGGATGTTTTTTGTAAACAGTTTATAGTTAGCGATTTGTGTATTTTAACCTATGTAAATGGTCATAGGTTAAAATGCGTGAGGTATTAAAAATGGGAAGGTTACCATTGACGCAAACTGTGACATCGACTCCGGGGACCGGGAGATCCGGGATAAAAAAACCGGAGTCTCCCCATTTGAAGGAGACTCCGGTCTCGTGCCCAAAGCCGGGCTCGAACCGGCACGTCTTTAAGGGACACTGGATTTTGAGTCCAGCGCGTCTACCAATTCCGCCATTCGGGCATGCGGTCCGCCCGGGACGACGATTCCCGGGTAGACTGCAAATTTACCGCAATTTCGCCGAATCTGCAAATTTTATTCACCGGTCTGTCTGGATTCTGCGGTCTGAAGCATTTGTGTACCGGCCCCCTGTCCCGTCCACTTCCGGCGTGCTTGGCGGCCTTCAGAGCCGGACCTGCGGCATGTGTCCGTCTGGTGCGAGAATCGCAATGCGCTGATTGATAAATTGTTCCGGCTCTTCCTCTCTGCAATTTGCGGAGAGGAAATAAGGAAAGTTGCTGAGGGAGAGTTCGTTCTGTTTCACGGTACCGGACTCCCGTCGCTCCTCGGCAATTTCCAGAGGCTCCCAGGATGATGCCACAGAGCGGTCCCTGGCGGTTCACCTTCCAAGGACTGTAGGGGATTACTGGAAAAAGATGTATCTTTGCAGGATATGGGAAAGTCGATCGATATCATCATCGGGGGGAAGGTCGTCGGCCGGGTGGTCGGCGGGTCGCGTGTCGGGGAAGTGGCCGCCCTGCTCGAAGGGGAGCAGGAGGTGTTCGTGGTCTATGACCGGCAGGCTGTCTGGGTGGCGGAGGCTGTGGGAAGGGCCGTGGCGGTCCGGGGAAGCCTGGCGCTGACCGTGTCCGAGGCGGCGAAATCGATGGACACGGTGCTGTCCATCTGCCGGTGGCTGCTGGAATCCGGGGCCTCCCGGAAGGCGCTGGTCGTCGCCATCGGCGGGGGCATCACCACCGATATGGCGGGTTTTGCGGCGAGTATCTACAAGCGGGGTATCCGCTACGCCAACCTCCCGACCACCTTGCTCGCCCAGGTCGATGCGGCGGTCGGCGGCAAGACCGGGGTCAATTTCGATGCCTATAAGAACATGCTGGGTGTCATCGTCCAGCCGGTTTTCACCTTCCTCTGTGCCGAGGTGCTGCGGACGCTTCCGCGGCGGGACTTCCTGTCCGGTGCGGCGGAACTGGTCAAGACCTTCCTGATCGAGGACCATGACGGCCATTATGCCCGCTCCGTACGTCTGTTGGCCGCCCGGGATGTTCCGGGGTGTTTCCCCTTGGCCCCCGGCGCCCCGTCGTCCCCATCCGCGGATACCGCGGAGCGGGTTCCCTCCACGGACTCGGACCAACATGTAGACGAAAAGGAGTGGCAGGAGCTGGTGTTTGCGGCGGCGGCCGTGAAGGCAGGGGTCGTGGGGCGAGACCCGTTCGAGAGGGGCGAGCGACGTAAACTGAACCTCGGGCATACTTTCGCCCATGCCATCGAGCATGAGGCACGCCTGAGGGGTGACGATATCACCCATGGCGAGGCGGTTGCTATGGGCATCAACCTCGCGGCCCGCCTGTCCGACGGCCTCGGCCTGGCACAGGGGCTGGCCGGGCGCCTGATGCGGGATTTTGCGGCGGCGGGGCTGCCCGTGGCCTGCCCCTATCCGCTGGAGACCCTGGCGGGGGCGATGGGACGGGACAAGAAGGCGGAAGGCGGCCGTGTCCATTTCGTCCTGCTGCGCGGCGTCGGGGATGTCGTCATCATCGACCTGACAGTGGAGGAAGCCCTGCGGACCCTCCAGGGGGGCGCGGCAGATAAACGACTGTGAGTGAGCGTGATGAGCATTTCCGGGTGCAATCCGCTTGCTCCCGGAAATCTGGAAATGATTGATCATCAGCACGGAAGGTGCTGCATAAGCGACTATGATCTGTACATCGATACAAGGGAAGACACTGGAGGAGATCCTCCAGGTCCTGGAGAGCGGGACGGTCGAAATGGCCGAGATCCGGCTGGACCTGTGCGACCTCGAAGAAGAGGAAATCGAGACGCTGTTCTCGGGCTCCGACGTACCGCTCGTGGCGACCTGCCGGGTATCCGAGGTGGCCCGGCGGATGCAGGACGGCGCAGGGGCGTCCGACAGGGACGCGGCAGGCGCCTCCCGGCAGGGGATGCTCTCGGACGCCGGGCGTTCCATGGCAGAGGCGGGCCTGCTCCCCTCTCGTTTGCACCGGGGACGTGACGAGGCGGAGGAAAGGGCGGAACGGCAGCTGCTCAAGGCCGTCGAGGCGGGGGCGAAGTACGTGGACCTGGAAGTGGAGGCCCCGCCGATGATGGGGCGGAAAATCCGCCAGGCCTGCCGGGAGTACGGCACGGTCCTCATCCGCTCGTACCATGATTTCACGGGGACGCCACCGGCCGCCACCCTGCTGTCCGTGCTGGAAAAGGCGCAGCGTTTCGGTGGCGAGGTGGTGAAGGTCGTGACGACCGCCACCGGCCCGGAAGAGGTCGCGGCCGTCCAGGACCTGTACCGGGAAATGGACCCCGGGCGCCTCATTGCATTCTGCATGGGGGATGCTGGCCGGACTTCCCGTCTGGACGCGCTCCGCTTCGGGGCGCCGTTTACCTATGCCTGCCTTACCCCGGAAGAGGCCACGGCCCCGGGTCAATGGACCACGGCCGAGATGCGGGCCGCGGTCTATGGCGGTTTCCACTTCATCGGAACCGCTGGCCATAGGGATAAAAAAATGACCGGAAATCCGCCCGAACCGTCATCCGGAGCAGGTTGGGTCGGGGGAAAGCTGGTTTTCCCGACTGGACATGAAGAGACTTCCGGCGAAGTGCTCCAGATGCCGGCCTCGAAGAGTTTCGCGCAGCGGGCCATCGTTGCGGCAGCGCTGGCGGAGGGAACTTCGCACCTGACAGGATATTCGCCCTGCGGGGACAACGAGTCGGCGCTGGCCGTAGCCCGTGCCTTGGGGGCGGAGGTGCGGGTCGAGGGCGCAGAATTGACCATCACCGGGATCGATGCCTCGGAAAGAACCTTGGAGCTGGACGGATTGCATACGGGGGAATCGGGATTCCTGACCCGGATGATGATTCCGCTCATGGCGGTCCTGGGGCAGGGACCGGTGCGGGTGACGGGGGAGAAGACGCTGCTGAGGCGGCCGCTCTCCGGGGCGCATGACATCATGGCTTCGTTCGGGGTGCGGCTCCTGCCGGAAGGACAGGCCGCCGGCCGGCCGGGCGACTGCTATGTGCCGCTGACGGTGGCGGGGCCGCTGGTCCCAGGCCGGGCGGACGTCTCCGGCAAGGGCGGGTCGCAGCTGATTTCCGGCCTGCTGGCCGCCTTGCCGCTCGCCGGGAACCGGTCCACGCTCTATGTCCATGACCCGCGGAGCATTCCCTACCTGTTCATCACGGTGGATGTGCTGAAGAAGTTCGGCATCCGGATCGGTTCCGAGATGGAGGGCGGCGAGGATTTCCTGGAGACGCAGGACTGGTCGCTCTGTACGGGTGTCACGTTCAAGGTCCGCGGCGGTCAGTGTTACCGGGCGGCCGATTTCCGCATCGAGGGGGATTGGAGCGGTGCCGCCAACTTCCTGGCGGCCGGGGCCATCTTCGGCGAGGTCGAAGTGGAAGGACTGGATTCCCAGTCGCTCCAGGCCGATATTTCCATCCTGGACATCCTCATGGAGGCCGGCGCCAGCATGTCCCAATTCGAAGGGGCGACGCCGACGACCGGACCGGTCCATGTGTCCCGGGCGCCGCTGGGCGCTTTCGATACGGACCTGAACAACTGTCCCGACTTGTTTCCGATCGTGGCGGTCCTCGCCGCCTTCTGCCCGGGTTCTTCGCATATCCTCGGGGTGCAGCGGCTGGCCCACAAGGAGACAGACCGTGCCGTTGCCGTCGTGGACATGCTCACGCAGCTGGGCGTGACGGCGTCTGTTGCGGGCGACGAGATGACGGTCGAAGGGATGTCGTTGGCGCAGCGGCTTCTCACCGGGCGCCTCCTGAAAGGCGGACGGTACACTTCGCACGGCGATCACCGCATGGTCATGGCCTTGAAAGTAGCTTCGCTCGGAGCGGACGGACCGGTGGATATCGACGACACGGCCTGCGTGGCCAAATCCTTCCCGGGCTTCCTGGACCTGTTCGACCGGTGGGCCGGCTTACGATAGAAACATACATCCTATGAATACTTTTGGCAATATTTTCAGCGTCAGCATCTTCGGTGAATCGCACGGGCCGCTGGCCGGTGTCGTCATCGACGGCGTGGAGCCGGGCATCGCCCTCGGCGTGGAGGATTTCACGGCGGACATCGCCCGGCGAAAGAGCGGAGTTCGCGGAACGACGCCCCGCATCGAGGCGGATGTGCCGCAGCTTGTCAGCGGGGTCTATGAAGGCCATACGACCGGGGCGCCTCTTACCATCCTCTTTGCTAACGGGAACACCCGCTCGGGAGACTACAGCCGCCTGAAGGCGGTTCCCCGTCCGGGCCATGCCGACTTCACAGCGGACATCAAGTATGACGGGTTCCAGGACCCGCGGGGCGGCGGCCATTTCTCGGGGCGGCTGACCCTGCCGGTGGTGGCTGCCGGCGTCGTGGCGAAGAAGGTGCTCGCGGAGACGGTTGCCTCGGAGACGGAGGGACATGTGCACTTCTGTGCGGAGGCGCGGATCGTGGAACTGGGCGGCGTGTCGCGGGAGACGGCCCTGAAGCGGTCTTCTGCGGCCTGTCCGGATGGCCGGTCTCAGCCGGATGCGGAACTGTGGGCTCCGGAATTGGAGGCGGCGATGGAGGAGGGCGATTCGCTCGGCGCCGTCGTAGAGTGCGTCGTAGACGGGATGCCGGCCGGGCTCGGCGAGCCTTTCTGGGACAGCGTCGAGTCGTGTATCGCCCATGCCGTCTTCGCCATCCCCGGCGTGCGGGGCATCGAATTCGGCGACGGGTTCCGCGCCGCCCGCTTGAAGGGCTCGGAGCACAACGACTGCTTCGTTCCGGATGTCCCCCGCCATGGCCTCGTCACTCCGGCGACGAACCATGCCGGCGGGGTCAACGGCGGCATCACCAACGGCAATCCGCTCGTGTTCCGCGTGGCCTTCAAACCGACTTCCAGCATCCGGAAAGCCCAGCGGACCTACGACTTCGCCGCCGGGACCCTGACCGATCTCCAGGTCCCCGGCCGCCACGACACCTGTTTCGCCCTCCGCACTCCCGTCATCGTCGAGGCCATGGCCGCCATCGTCCTCGCCGACCTTATCGACCGGGCCTGACCGGCGCCGGCAGGTCGGCATGGTCCCCGGCCTGGCCATCATCGTCAAAACCATCCATCAAGAATATGGGAACAGTCAAACTCTTTCCGCTCCTTGTCCCGGCCTTCTTCCTCGAATCGGCCTTCATCTTCCTGGTGGGAATCACGGGAAAGATGCTTTTCCTCTGGATAGCACTGGCTGTCGTGGTCATTCAACCCATCCTGCTCGAAACGGTCTGCAAGCGGCGGCGCTGAACGGACGGGATGGAAATACCGGAAAAAGATGTATCTTTGCACACTATCTATTCCGTACAGGTTATGGACAGGAACGAGGAAAACCAGATCATACAGGATATCACGGCCCAGGAGTACAAGGAGGGGTTCGTAACGGACGTGGAGCAGGACTTGATTCCGAAGGGGCTCGACGAGAATGTCATCCGGATGATATCGCGCCTGAAGGAGGAGCCCCGGTGGCTGCTGGACTTCCGGCTGGATGCGTTCCGGAAATGGCAGGCGATGACGATGCCGACATGGCCGCATCTGGACCTGCCGGACATCGACTTCCAGGATATCATCTACTATGCTGCTCCCAAGAAGGACAAGGACCGCCCGAAAGAGATCGATCCGAAGCTGGCCGAGACCTTCGAGAAGCTGGGCATCCCGCTGCATGAGCGGGAGGTGCTGGCCGGGGTGGTGGCCGTGGATGCCGTGTTCGACTCGGTATCGGTCACGACGACCTTCCGCAAGACCCTCGCCGAGAAGGGCATCATCTTCTGCTCGTTCTCGGAGGCGGTGCGGGAGCACCCGGACCTGGTCCGGAAATACCTTGCGACCGTGGTGCCGGTGAATGACAACTATTACGCCGCGCTCAACAGTGCGGTGTTCAGCGACGGGTCCTTCTGCTACATCCCGAAGGGGGTGCGCTGTCCGATGGACCTGTCGAGCTACTTCCGTATCAACGCGCGGGGGACCGGGCAGTTCGAACGGACGCTCATCGTGGCCGAGGAAGGATCGTACGTCAGCTACATGGAAGGCTGCACGGCACCGATGCGTGACGAGCAGCAGCTCCACGCCGCCGTCGTGGAAATCATCGTGGAGAAGGATGCGGATGTGCGGTACAGCACGGTCCAGAACTGGTATCCGGGCGACGCCGAGGGCAAGGGCGGTATCCTGAACCTCGTGACCAAGCGCGGTATCTGCAAGGGCAGCGGCGCCCATCTGAGCTGGACCCAGGTCGAGACCGGGTCCGCCATCACGTGGAAATACCCCTCGACCATCCTGAAGGGCGACGACAGCACGTCGGAGTTCTATTCCGTGGCCGTCACGAACCATTTCCAGCAGGCGGACACGGGGACGAAGATGGTCCATCTCGGCCGGGGCACGAAGAGCCGCATCGTCTCGAAGGGCATCTCGGCGGGACGCAGCCAGAACAGTTACCGCGGCCTCGTCCGCATGAACCCGGGGGCCCAGGGTGCACGGAATTTCTCGCAGTGCGACAGCCTCCTGATCGGGTCGAAGTGCGGGGCCCACACGTTCCCGGACATCGTGTCCACGAATCCGACGGCCGTGGTGGAGCACGAGGCGACGACGTCCAAGATCAGCGAGGACCAGCTCTACTACCTGGGCCAGCGGGGCATCGGGGAGGAAGAGGCGGTCGGCCTGATTGTCAACGGCTACGCGCGGGAGGTGCTTTCCCGCCTGCCGATGGAGTTCGCCGTGGAGGCCCAGAAACTGTTGCAGATTTCCTTGGAGGGGTCGGTAGGATGAAAGGATTTCCCTTCCCCAACCGTCGCTACGCGACCCCTCCCATCTTCGATGGGTCCCTCCCTCTTATGTGGCCGAGGGTGGCCACAGGTTGGGGAAGGGAAATCCTTTCATCATTGTGTTGAACCATGGAATGGACTGATATCATATTGTTTACTCTTGGAGGGAGGCCGGTGCTGCTCATCGACTTGGTGACGTCGGTGCTGGGACTCTCCTGCGTCATCCTGGCGGGGCGGAATTCGAAGTACAACTTCTGGGTCGGGTACCTGTACACGGCGGCCCTGTTCTTCCTGTTCTGGGAGAAGAACCTGTATGCCAGCCTGCTCCTGCAGCCGGTGTCGCTCGCCATCAATGTGATGGGGCATTACCGCTGGACGCATCCGCGGGAGGAGGAGCGCAGTTCGGAGGACGGCCGCAAGTTGAAGGTCGGCATGCTCTCCTGGCCGGAACGGGCCTTGGCGGCAGGGGCGGTGCTGCTGGTCGCACTGGCCTGGGGATGGCTGCTGGACAGCCTCTTCCCGCGCGACCCGCACCCGTACCTGGATTCCTGCGTGACGGTGCTGATCCTGATGGCGCAGCTGCTGTCTGCCTTGAAGAAATGGGACTGCTGGATCGCCTGGCTGCTGGTGAACATCACGCAGATTGTCCTGCATATCAGCGTCGGCAACGTGTTCATGCCGGTCGTCAGTGCCTTGTACCTGGTCAACGGCCTCTGGTCGCTGGCGACGTGGATGAAACTCTATCGGAAGAAAGCATAGAACCATGAACGATATCTTACTTGAAATCAAAGACCTGCACGCAGGCATCGGGGGCAAGGAAATCCTGCATGGCATCGACCTGACAGTGCGGCGGGGCGAGGTCCATGCCATCATGGGGCCGAACGGGGCCGGGAAGTCGACCCTCGGGGCGGTCCTGGCGGGCCGTCCGGACTACGAGGTCACCCGGGGGAGCATCACCTTCAACGGGGCGGACCTGCTGGCGATGGCGCCGGAAGAGCGCAGTTGGGCCGGCCTGTTCCTGAGTTTCCAATATCCCGTCGAGATTCCGGGCGTGACCATCACGGCCTTCATGAAAGCCGCCGTCCAGGCCCGCCGCAAGGCCCGGGGGCTCGATGAGATGAAAACCTCCGACTTCCTCAAACTCCTCAAGGAGAAGATGGCCTTCGTGAAGATGCGGCCGGAATTCGCCAAGCGGGAGGTCAACGTCGGCTTCTCGGGCGGCGAGAAGAAGCGGGGCGAAATCTTCCAGATGGCGATGCTGGACCCGGTCCTGTCCATCCTGGACGAGACGGACTCCGGCCTCGATGTCGACGCCCTGAAGATCGTCGCGGACGGGGTCAACGCCCTCCACACCCCGGAGAAGTCCACCCTCGTCATCACCCATTACCAGAAACTGCTCGAATACATCCGGCCGGACATCGTGCATGTCCTCAAGGACGGCCGGATCGTCCGCACCGCCGGCAAGGAACTCGCGGACGAGATCGAGCGGGATGGATTCGACCGGTTCTGAGGCCATGGGACACGGGAATTATATCGATCCGATGAAAGATGTCCGGCCGGGTCCGGGCATGACGGAAGCCAAGGGGGCGGAGAGGTACACCGTCCAGGCCGGGGAGCGGCTGGAACTGACCTACGTCGTGCTGCCGGGCGAGTCGCGGGACATCGACGTGTCCGTCGACCTGGTCGGCGAAGGCGCCGAGGCCGTCCTGCGGGGCGTCTTCCTCTGCAACGCCGACGAGCGGGTCCGCATCCACGTCCTGATGCACCACCGGGCGCCGCGCTGCGTGTCCCGGCAACTGTTCAACGGCCTCGCCGGGGGCCGTGCCGACGTGCTCTTCAACGGCCGCATCGTCGTGGCCCCGGACGCCCAGCAGACCGAGGCTTACCAGGAGAACCACAACATCCTCCGCTCCGAGACCGCCCGCGTCGAGAGCCGCCCCGAACTGGAGATTTACGCCGACGACGTGAAATGCTCCCACGGGGCCACCGTCGGTCGCCTCAACGAGGACGAGCAGTTCTACATGCGCTCCCGGGGCATCCCCGAGGACGAGGCGCAGTTCCTCCAGATGGTCTCCTTCCTCGCCCCCGTGACGTCCGTCCTGCCGGAGGACGGACGCAAGAAGGTCGAAGCCGCCGTCCGCACGCTCTGATCAGAAGTGCTGCAGGAAGTCGGCCAGGTTGACATCCCGGGAGAGGCCGAGTTTCTTGCGCAGCCGGTAGCGGGTCATCTCTACGCTCCGCACTGTCATGTTCAGCAGCGGGGCGATCTCCTTGGAGCTGAGGTCCATCTTCAGATAGGCGCACATTTTCTTGTCGCCGACGGATAATGCCGGGAACCGGGCCGCCAGCCGTTTGAGATAGTCGTCATAGACGATGTCGAAATGCCGGGAGAACTTCTGCCAGTCGTCGTCATGCTCGATGTTCTCGCCGATGTCGCGGCGCAGCTTCCTCACGAGAGCCCGCCGTTCCTCGCCGTCCGCTGCGGCCAACCGTTCCAGTCCGGCATCGATCGACTGGAGGATCTGGTTCTTCCGCATGACGTTCATGGTCGAGGCGGCAAGGTCGTCGGCCTGCCGTTGCAGGTCCTTGACCATCCGGGCCTTTTTCTGCTCCTCTTCCCGTTTGCGGGCGATGTCTGCCGCCCGCCGGTCTGACAGCCTCGTGACCAGGACGTAGATACCGAGGAGTGCACCGACCATCAGCAGGACATAGACCCCCATCATCCAGGGGTGCTTGTACCAGGGGGCGGCGATGAGAAGGATCAGGGCATCTTCGGAGCGGCCGTCGGTGTTCCGGTTGTGTGCCTGGACCCGGAATGTGTACCGTCCATGGGGCAGTCGTATATATTCCTTTGTGCTACCTTCCCGGAAGGACACCCATTCCCGGTCGTACCCTTCCAGCTGGTAGCGGTATTCCGTCGACCCCTCATGGGTATATTCCGGGGTGATGAAGCTCAGCCGCAGGGAGTTCTGTCGGGAATTGAGTTCCAGCACCATCCCGCCGGCCGGTTTCCGTGCAGCATAAATGGTGGAATCCTTCGCAGCCCCCATCAGGTTGACTTCCCGGATGAACACGGGAAGGGAAGCGTTATGATGCGTCCGGAGCTTCTCCGTCCGGATCAGAGAAAAACCGTCCTCGGTGTTGAGCAGGAGGTCCTGGTCCGAATGGAGCGGAGCCAGCGCATCCGCGGTAACGAGCCGGTCGTCCTGCAACAGGTAGCAGCCGTCGGCTTCCGTCACTACGAGAACGGCGTCGCCGAAGGGAATCATGGCACGGACATTGGCCTCCGTCGCCGCCGCTTCCATCCGGATGAAACCCTCTTTCCCGTAGGCAAAGAGGCCTTCCCCATGGATGGCAGCCAGGAGCCTGCCCCCGACAACCTCCGAGCAGTCGACCTTGGCCGGGAACCGGTGGCTCTCGGTTCCGTCCGGTCCGAGGACATGGATGGCCTGGTTCTCCTGGATGAACATCCGTCCGTCCAGCCGGTGCACTTTCCAGATCTCCCCGAGGGTGGGCAGTCCTTCTCCGTCAAGGAGGGAGACGTACTGGATTTTCCCGTCTTCGAACAGAATCCGTCCGACTTCATTCGAGGCTCCGAGGTACAGGCTGCCCGAGGCTGCATCATAGTTGACGGACCGGACATCGGTCCGGTTGCGTACAGGGAAGAGGTTCCAGTTCCGGCCGTCGAACTCCAGAAGACCGTCGTTGTTGGCGAAATACATGCAGCCGCTCCCGCTCTGGACAACCTGCCAGTTCTGCGGACCGGCCTTGTAGGTGTTCTTCGGAAAATTGCGGATGACCGGCTGGAAAGCTGCTGCGGAAGGACCGGCGGCCAGGATGGTCAGCAAGACAGATATGTCGAGGGCTCTTTTTAACATTTTTAAAAACAGGTTGAAGTACAATAGTAATGATAATTCGTTGAAAATGGAACAGTTCTGTCTTTGTTGCCGAAGTCGTATTGTGATTTTTCCGTGGGTTGTCGAATTTTGTGAGGAGGAAAGCATCGGCTCATCGGCTGATGATGCCGCATTCTTAGAAGCTGTTTAAATTTTATTGACGAAAAGATTTATGAGGATATTTTTAGGCATTTTGTTGACAGGATGAGGGAGTGTAGCGGTGGCTACATGACCGAAGAATGGCGACAAAATGGCAAAAATAGATCATAAAGATTGAAGTTGATAAAATTTAAACAGCTTCTTATTCTTGGAATCGTATTTTCACGATAGATGATGAATCCTTCTTACCTGTAACAGCCGTTTTTCTGCAAAAAAAGGAACGGGCATTCTTTAATCGGAAAAAATAATGTATCTTCGCCGGTTATGAGGAGAGAATCGCTTTTTTCCGGTCTGCTGATCGGTCTCGGGGCTTATGGTTTCTTGTCACTCGGCGGCATCCCCGGGGCCGTCATCTTTGCCTTCGGGCTGATCGGTGTCGTCCTGTTCGGCGTGCCCCTGTACACAGGCAAGGCCGGGGTAACGAATGATATCCCGGGCCTTGTCCGGATCTGGTTCTACAACATCGTCGGCTGTGCCCTCATCGGTCTGGTGGCCGTCTCGCTGGGCGGCGTCCCCGTGGAACGGGCGCAGGAGGTGGTCGCGGCCCGGCTGGCGCAGGGTCCGTGGCGGAGTTTCCTCCGGGCGGCGGGCTGCGGCCTCATCATCGACATCGCCGTCTGGCTGTACAAGAACAAGGGTTCCATCTTGCCCGTCCTCTTCGGTGTCCCCCTGTTCATCGTGTGCGGGTTCTACCACTCCATCGCTGATGTCGTGTACATCGTGGGCGCCTGGAAGTGGTCGCCCGCCCTTCTGTGGTACTATCCCGCCATCGTCCTCGGCAACTACGCGGGCTGCAACATCCGCCGCATTGTCCTGCCCCATAAAGAAAACCCGTGAGCCGCCGGGCCCACGGGTCGATCATCATTCAGCCGCTTCGACCTTGATGTTGTCCAGATGCCAGCGCTGGTATTGGGGTGTCGCCCCCATGTTGACAGGGCGGATCAGGATGCGGGTGCCTTTTGTCACCCCGACGAGGGTCACGGAGGCATGCTGCCACGCTAGCTGATCGGGCTCCTGGGTGGTGGAGAAGGGAGCGGAGACGGCCGTCTCTGTGTCGGCCGCCATGCCGGGGCCTTCCACCTCCACCACCGGCTGTACGTTGTCGATGGCCCCGGAACCGCCCTTGTGGGCGCACCAGTCGAACGACACGACCACATTGACCGGTGTGTCGCCCTTGAAATCCATCGGAGGCAGGCGGAGACCGGTCTGCTTGTTGCTGGCGCCCATCTTGAAATAGCAGTTCTGGAGATAGAGGGTGGCGGCGCTCTTGTTCAGGTCTTCATAGCCCCGGTTTTCCAGTTCGACGCCGAGGGTCGTGGCCAGGGAACTGAGCGACCATACGTTGGGCTGTTTATGGGAGGACAGGTTGCTGCCCACCGGATCCATGTTAGCGAGCGTGGCGTCGGCGTCGGAGGCGAGGAAGGCCTGTACATACGGCATCAGCCACGAGAAGTCGTCCTGGAAATACACGCCGGAGGCCGGGGCTGCGGCCTGCGTGACGGTGACGACGGCTTCCTGGTTGGCCGACGTGTTGAAGAAGCGGACAGTGCCGGTCCTTTCCGCCTCGGCGTCGTTGGCCTCGCAGGTCAGCAGGTAGTCATGCCATTCTACGAGTGCCTTGGACTCGACCGGGGTGACCGTGATCCAGGCGGCATCGGAGGCGCAGGACACGTCGATGTTGGTCTGGATGCGGACGGTGCTCGTCCCTGCCTCGTGGCCGACACGGACGGCATTGCCGGAAGAGACACTGATGAACGGGTCGAGCAGCTGGCCGGCCGCGCTCTGGACGACGTTGATGACCTTCTCGCTGTCCTCGGAGACGATGCGGATGTTGCCCTCGCGGAGTTCGGAAAGGTCGCTTTCGGCGCAGGTGACGGTGATTTCCGTCTCCACGCCCGCAGCGCCTTCCGTCACGTCGAGGGTGAGCCAGTCGTAGGCCGTGGACACGGTGAAGTCGTAGTCGGAGGCCACGGTGAAGGCCTTCGGCCCGGTCGGGGTGCCGTTGAAGGTGAGGAGGTCCACCGAGGTCTGGATATCCGCATAGACCGGATCCTTCTCCACACCGTCACCTTCCTTGAGGATGACGATGTTCGGCTTGTAGGTGTCGTCGTTGACATCGGTGACGCACAAGCGGGAAGAGGCTGTGGAGCGGGTGTCGGTGGTTCCGCCGCCTCCTCTCCAGAGGGCGGAGCAGCGCAGGCGGATCTGGAGATGTTCGTTGTTCTTGCGGAAACGGATGGTCTCCATGACCGGGCAGTTGGTGGCGCCGTCCTCGTTGGTGGCGCAGGTGTACCGCACCTCGTAGCCCGGATCGGTGGCCGTCTGCGGTGTGCCGGCGACCAGCCATTCATCCCCGTCGAGGTATTCCAGGAGCCAGTATTTCATGCCCCACTTGGAGGAACGCATCTCGAAGGCGATCTGCACCTCGGTGCCGGCCTTGATGGCGCCGTTGCCGTAGAAGAGCCAGTAGTCGTTCACCCACGGTCCGGTGACGCGCGGGTTGTTGGCCTGCACGTCCAACTTGTAGTTGTTCGTCGAGTTGTTGCTCTCCAGGTCGTAGGGCACATATTCGATGTAGCCGATGCCCTGGACCGGGTCGATGCGCGGGTTGTCGTTGTTGAAGGTGTCGCTGGAGTAGTTCAGGTCGCTGCCCATCGCCCAGCGGAGCGGGTAGGGGACCAGCGTGTCGTCGGCCCCGTTGTCATCGACCGCGGTGACGGCCAGGTAGCCGCTGGCGCCCTCCTTGCCGACGGCATAGCCGGTCAGGACGACCTTGTGGAGGTCCACCTTGTCCATCTGAAGTTCCGCGACCGGGTCCACGACGACGACCGTCGCGCTGCCGGCCTTCAGCGAGCCGTTGATGAGCGAGCCGGAGACCTTTCCGAACACGACGGACTTTCCGTCATAGGAGCCGAGGGCGTCGGTCAGATCCGGCGCCGTCGGATAGGTGAAGGTGCCGTTGGAGGTCACCGTGAGTTCGTCCACGAGGAAGGAGGGTGCGCTGTGGAAGGTCGCCTTGGCGCCGTTCAGCGACACGACATCGCCGACCTTCACCTCGCGGGCGCCCTGTACATACAGGGCCGAAGTCCCGTCGGTCAGCACGAAGCCGCTGGTGGTGATGGCCGCCACGGTGGCGGAGGGAATCTTCGCGACGGTGGCGTCGTCCAGGTCGAGGACTTCGGTGACGGTCAGTTCCTGGACGCCTTTGTAGGTGTCGCCGAGCTGCTGGACGGTGACCTGTCCCCGGCGCAGGGCCGTGCCGCCCTGGAAGAGGACGGTGCCGGTGCGGGGCAGGTCCATCACGCCGCCGGAATAGTTGTCGTCGACAGAGATGGTGACCTCCATCGGACCGTCACCGGAGGCAGGGGAGACGGAAATCCATTCATCGCCGGAGTCGGCGGCCCAGGATCCGTCTGCATAGACCGAGATGGTCTGGCCGGGAGCGTCCTTCGCCGCGAAGGTCAGATAGGTCTCGCTGGTCGCGACAGCCCGGGCCTCCGAGGCCTCCTTTCCGCCCTGGCACGCCACGGCACCGAGTGCCAGCAGGGCCCAGGCGGCATATTGGATAGAATGACAGTATTTCATGGTTGCAAAAATTAATCGGTTAGTAGGCAAGCCCGTCGTTCCAGCCGGGGTTCTGCTTGAGGTCGCCGCCCGCTTCGTGGACGAGTTGGCGTTCCTTGGTCGGAATCGGATAGTAGTAGTCGCGGTTCTCGTTGAAAGAACGGGTCACATTGATGTGGTGGTAGATGTATCCCCGGGATCCGTCGGTCAGGATGATGCCGGTATCGACGCCGAGTTCCTTGTCGACCATATCCTTGTGTTTGGGGTCGATGCCTGTCCAGAGGCAGAGGTCGGCCTTGCCGTCGCCGGTCAGGTCGTATTCACCGACCCCCGGGAAATACATGCCGTAGATGGGCTGCTCCAGGCATTTCCCCTCTCTCCAGCGGATGAGGTCGGCGAGGCGGAAGCCCTCTTCGGCCAGTTCAACGCCCCGCTCGCGGCGGATTTCCAGGATGACGCCCTGGTTGGCACCGGTCACATGGTGATAGCCGTATTCTTCGGAGAGGAGGAACGGGTCGGGGTGGGCATTGGCCTCTTCCAGGCTCATGTGCGGCATCCCCACGCGGTCGCGGAGGCGGTTCACGGAGATGTCGAGGTCCTCCTGGGTGAGGGCTCCGCGTTCAGCCAGGGCTTCGGCGTAGTTGAGGTAGACCTCGCCCAGACGGAAGACCGGCATGTCGTTATAGGACTTGTCCACGCGGCCGACTTCCGGCAGGGTGCTGTCCATCACATACTTCACGAGTTGGTAACCGGTCACGCTGGCACCGAGGTCCGGAGCCGAGACCTCCGTGTCGCCCAGGCGGATATAGCCGGGGGTTACGGTGATGGCGCCCAGACGCGGGTCCCGGCCGGTCATCTCTTCGGCAAACTGCATCGTTTCCCAGCCTTCCCGGTCGGTGAAACGGGTGCCGTCGGCCATCAGGAAACTCGCGACGAACTTGCGCGTGAGGCCCGGGCAGCCCTGGGTGGGCATAAGGGCGTAGGCCGTGCAGTTGTTGGTGATTTGGAGGCTCTGGTCGTTCTTGATGGCCAGGATATATTCACCCCGGTCTGCGTCCACCTCGGCGAAGAGGACACGGTAGTCCGGAGCCAGCTGATAGGGTCCGTTTTCGATGATGTCCTTCGCGGCCTCGGCGGCCAGGCCGAGGTAGTAGTCCGCATCATGCGCGTCCGTCGGCAGCGGCTCCACGTACATGTAACTGTACAGGTCCGGGTCGTGATACTTGCGGAACGTCCCTTCGTACAGGCAGAAGCGGGCCTTGAGAGCGAGGGCGCTCCAGCGGTTCACCCGGTAGGTGCTCACGGCTTCGGGCAGGTTGTCGATGGCGTAGTCGATATCCTCGATCATGTGGCCCATGATGACTTCACGGCTGTCGCGGGACTTGTAGAGTTCCGGGCTGTTGGTTTCGAGCTGGACATCGATCCACGGCACGTCGCCGAAGCGTTTCACCATGTTGAAATACAGGTAGGCGCGGAAGAACCGGGTGACGGCCGTGTATTTCACCACGGCGTCCTTGTCTTCGCACTTGTCGATGTTCTCGAGCAGGGTGTTCATCTTGCGGAGGTCGCCCCAGGCGCCGGAACCGCTGCCCCAGCCGCCGCCGGTGTTGGGCACGGTGCGGTTGTTGCCGCCGCGCAGGACGGCCGACAGGTTGAGGTGGACGTAGTGGTCGCTCTGCTCTTCGTAGGGCTCTTTGTCCAGGTTGTTGTTATAGAAGGTGTTGGAAAACAGTTGGAGGTCGGTCTCGTTCCGGAAGTAGTTCTCCTGGGCGAGGGTCGCCTGCGGGGTACGGTCCAGCCAGTCGCAGGCCGTCAGGGACATCAAAAGGGTGATGGCAGGAAGGATGATTCGTTTCATGGTCTTGTCCTCCAGGGTTTAGAATGTGATGTCGATACCGAACATGAGGGTCTTCTGCCACGGGTAACTCACCCCGTCGTAGGCGTTGGCGCTGGAATAGCGCGTATAGGCCGATTCGGGATCGAGGTACCGGGTGTTCTTCTTCAGGGGCGACCAGTAGGCCAGGTTCTCGCCGGAGAAGTAGATGCGGGCCTTTTCGAGGCCGACTTTCCGCGTGACGATGCCCGGAAGGGTGTAGCCGACGGTCAGGTTCTTGAAGCGCAGGTAGCGGATGTTCTGGAGATACCGGCTGTTCACCTTGGAGAGTTCGCCGCCGGTGGAGGAATAGGCTCTCGGGCGCGGGAAGTAGGCGTCGGGATTCTCTTCGGACCAGCAACGGTCGATGAAGTCGCGCTGGAGGAAGGAGACGTAGGAATAACTGTATGGGCCCCAGAACATATAGTTCATGCCGGCCGGATACCAGTAATGGTTGCCGGTTCCCTGGAAAAAGGCGGAGACGTCGAAGCCCAGGTAGTCGAAGGCGAAGGTGAGGCCGTACTGGAGGCTCGGCAGGGAGTTGCCGAGGATCTTCCGGTCGCCCGGGTCGTCGACCGTGTTGGCCCCGATGCCCAGGGTGTTGACCCGCCATTCACTTTCCGGCAGGAGGATCTTGTTACCATTGTCATCGACGGCGAAGGTCCCGTCGGCGTTGAGGGCATAATGGCCGTCATTGTCGAGGTCCACGTAGCGGAGGTCGCCGGCCAGGAAGCCGCCGGTCATACGTCCGCTGATGTAGCCGCTGCAGTCGAGGACGTTGGTGATGTAGTCCTTCGCCTCCTCGTCGGAGGAGAACAGGCCGTCCACCTCGAAGCCCCAGATGTCGCCGATCCGCATGCCCTCATAGTAGGCCATGCTGAGCGACTTGGTCGGGTTGTTGTACTTGGTGATGTAGGAGCGGTAGTCGCTGAGGATTCCGCGGACAGTGTAGCCGAACGGATGGCCGAAGAGGGAGAACTGGTCCCTCCAGCCGAGGGAGAGTTCATAGCCCTGCGTCTTCAGGTCGGCGGCATTGGTCTGCGGGGAAGCGGCACCGAATACGGCCGGGAGGTCCGGCCCTGCGGTGAGCATGTTCAGCGTGTTGCGACGGTATACTTCACCGGTGAAGGTGAGGCGGCTGCGCAGCATGGCAAGGTCGATGCCTAGGTTGTACTGCTCGGCGGTCTCCCAGGTGAGTTCCGCGTCGACCGGGGCGCCCAGGGTGGCATACTTGCCCATCGTCGTGCCCTCGCCGAAGGAATAGCCGGCGAAGTCGCTGATGGAGATCTGGCGCAGGTAGGCATAGTAGTTCTGGGCGCCGGAGGAGGTACGGACCACCTGGTTGCCGAGGTTGCCGTAGGAGGCGCGGATTTTCAGGTTGTCCACCTTGGAGCGGAGCGGGGCGAAGAACGGCTCCTCGGAGATGCGCCAGCCTATGGAGGCCGACGGGAAGAACCCCCACTGGTGTCCTTTCTGGAACCGGGACGTGCCGTCATAGCGGCCGGAGATTTCCAGGAGGTAACGCTCCTTGTAGTCGTAGTTGAGGCGTCCGAAGAAGCCCATGATGGCGTAACTGTTCTGTCCGCCGGACACACCGTCGATGACGTTGCCGGTCGCGTCGGGGCCCACCAGGTCGAGGTCGTTCAAGGTCTCGGAGAGCAGGTTCTCGCCCCAGGCGTCGATGTTCTTGGAACTCCAGTCTTCCATGTTCATACCCGCCGTCGCCGTGAAGTGGTGCTTCCCGGCGAAGGTGTTGTCATAGGTCCCGAACACGTTGAAGGCATGGCGCTGGTAGGTGTTGACCGCCTCTTCGAGTTTGTCGTCGCCCATGCCGGAGGTATAATATTCATAGTCGGCCCCCGGATACTGGCGGTAGGGGATGTTGACGGTCCGGTGGGTGTTGCGGTTCTGGTAGAACCGGTAGGTGTAGTTGCCCGTCAGGGTGAAGTGGCGGGTCGGGGTGATCTTCAGTTCCGTCGTGTTGGTGAAGTCGGTCCGGCGCTGCCAGTTGCGGGCCTTGTTGTCGCCGAAGACGATGTGGCGGCCGTTGGCGACATTGTAGTTGCCGTTGATCATCGGGGTGGCGTAGAGCCAACTGCCGTCCGGGTTCTTGAGCGGGAAGGAAGCCAGGGCATGGCGGGCGGAATAGGCGAAGGAGTCCTGGATGTTGCTGCCGCCCGGATAGTCGTAGAGGGAACTGTAGAAGGCGGTGTTGTTGGACAGCCGCATGTACTTGTTCAGGCTGGCATCGATCTTCGCGCGGAGGTTGTACTTCTCGAAGACGTCCGGGTTGAGCCGGATGACGCCGGTCTGCCGGTCGTAGGCGCCGGAGAGGAAGTACTTGACATCCTTGTTGCCGCCGGTGATGGTGACGTTGTGCTGCTGGACGGGATGCCGGTCGCGGTAGAGTTCGTGGTACCAGTCGGTGTTGGCGTAGTAGATCCACTGGAGCCGTCCGTTGCGGACCTCCTCGACGACCCACGGGCGCTCCGGGTTCTCCGTCTTGTCGTTGACACGGGCCAGGAGTTCGGCCATGTCATGGGCGTTGTAGGTGGTGTAGTTGGCACCGGCATCGGAGGCCCAGAACTTGTCCACGGTGTAGACCGACCAGTAGCCACGCGTCTCGAAGTCGGTGGAGACGGTGGGCTCTTCCCAGCCCATGCGGCCGCTGTAGCGGACCGTCGCCTTGCCGCCCTGGTCGGAACCGGTCTTGGTCGTGATCAGGATGACGCCGTAGGCGGCCCGGGCGCCGTAGATGGCGGCGGCCGAGGCGTCCTTGATGACCGAGATGTTGGCCACGTCGGCAGGGTTCACCCGGCTCATGTCGGCCTCCACCCCGTCGACCAGCACGAGCGGGTCGGCTTCGTTGATGGAGGTGAAACCGCGGATGTTGAGGGAGCCGGTCGAGCCCGGGTTGCCGGCCGAGGTCGTGATGTTCAGGCCCGGCACCGCGCCCTGGAGCATGTTGGTCAGGTTGTGGGTCGTGCGGTCCTGGAGTTCCTTGGTGTCCACGGACGTGATGGCGCCGGTCAGGTTGACCTTCTTCTGGACGCCGTAGCCGACGACCACGGTCTCCTGGAGGACCATGTTGTCCTCTTCGAGGTTGACGACGATGCGCCCTTGTGTGGCAGGCACCCGGAGGGTCTGGGTCGTATAGCCCAGGCAGGAAATCTCCAGGACGGCCTCTCCGGCAGGAACGCGGAGGGAGAAGGCGCCGTCAAGGTCCGTCACGTCGCCCCGGGTGGTCCCGGAGAGGATGACGGCGGCGCCGACGAGGGGTTGCTGCTGGGTGTCCAGGACCAGGCCGGACACCTCCCGCTCCTGGGCCCGGAGCGTCCATGCGGACGCGAGGACCGTCACAAGGAGGGCAGCGATTCGTTGAATCCGTCTCATAAGCGGTTGGTTAGTGTGTGTTAAAATGGGTTATTTCTTATAGATATCGGTGGTGAAGGATTTCGGCCGGGTCATGGTCTCGGTGTAGGTGTTGCCGAACCGGTCGGTGACCTTGATGTCGAGGGTGGTGGCCGGCCCGGAGGCCGTGACCTTGAAGGTGTGGTAGTTGCTCTCGGTAGCGAAGGTGGCCTTGGCCTTCTTGTTGAGGCGCTTGGCCGTGTAAGCGACGAGGTGGAGCGGGTCCAGGACCGTGACCTGGGTCGCGGTGAGCGCCTTTCCGCCCTCCGTCACCTCGATGGTCCAGGAGGGGTCGTAGTTCCAGACGTTGATGTAGACCTCGTTGGCGGAACTGGCCGTACCCCAGATGCCCGGCTTGAAGTCGGCCTGGTAGGTGGCGCCGCCGTCCGGTACATAGTCCGCCGCCGTCAGGAGGATCTGGTTGCGGTCGTAGGTGCGGAACTGGTAGCCGGTGTCGGAACCGGTGGCCTTGTACTGCCACTGGAAGTCCGTGCCCTTCACGTCGAGGATGGTGTACCCGGCCGGGGAGCCGTCCTGGCCGATGTGCACACCCGGGGTCTCGTAGGCGCTCCACCACCAGGTGCCGCAGACCGCCCCGGCGTTGTGCTCGTAGAAATGGTCGGCGGCGAGGTGGTCGTGGTTGTAGACCGTGTGGGTGTGGGCCGTGAAAAGTTGGACCTGGGTGTACGGTTTCAGGATGTTGATGAAGGCGGAGGCGTTGCTGAGCCGGGTCGTGCCCGAGTTGTTGTACAACTGGATGTGCATCGTGACCACGAGCGGGGTGGAGGCGGGCACCTCGGCGAGGTCCTTGCGGAGCCAGGCCAACTGCTCCTGCACGAGGTTGGCGTTGTAGGTGCGCTCGTAACAGGCGTTCCCGTTGCTGTCGGTCGTGGGGGTGCTGTTGGTGCACTCCACGTCGTCGAGGACCACATAGTGGACGCCGCCGATGTTGAAGGAATAATAGGTCGGGGCGATCAGTTCCTTGTACTCCTTCACCGTATCGAAATCGCCCATGTAGTACATGCTGTGGTCATGGTTGCCGATGGTATGCCAGACGGCAAGGTCCTTGATGCCGTTGGCGTCGGTGAGATATTCCTTGTAGCTGTAGTTGTTGGTGACCCAGTACAGGTCCCAGGTCATGTCGCCGAGGGTGAGGCCGTAGATTTTCCCGGTGTGGGAGGCTACGTAAGAATTGACGTCGGCGACGAAGGTGCGGAACTGCGCCTGGTCGTTGGTGCGGCGGGCCAGGTGCATGTCGCCGAACAGGAGCACGGTGTGGTTCTCCTGCCCGGGGGCCTCCTTCAGGAGGAAGTCGACCCGTTCGGCGACCCCGGCGCTCTTCGACAACTGGGTGTGGAACTTCGGCAGGATGCCCTCCTGGAGGGGTTCGTAGCCGCTGGGGACGGACATGAACACATAGCCGTGCTTCTTGCCCGAGGCCAGTTGGTAGACGCCGTCCGCATCGGTCTTGACGACCTCGATGCCGTCGGAGACGACGACCCCGGGCACGCCCTTGCCGCCGCAGGCGACCTGACCGTAGACGGTGCTGCCCTCGGCCGGTGATATTTCCGTCCCGCCCTGGGAATAGCGGATGGTGATCCGCGTGGTGCCTTTCAACGTCTTGGCGGTGCCGCGCTGGTGGTAGACGTTATAGGAACCGGAGGCGAGCTGCCCACTCCACAGATGGCTGATATCCACGTAGAAACGCTTGTCGGTCACGCTGGTGATGGCGCAGGTGTACGAGGCGTTTCCGGATGCTGCGAGGACGATCTGGTCGCTCTGGAGCGGCGGTTTCGAGAACTGGACGCGGAAGCTGATTTCGGATGCCTCATAGTCGATGTCCATCGTGGCGGGGACTTCGAACTGGACATCGGTGGCGGACGGGCCATCCTCTTCCTTGCCGCAGCCGGCCGCCAGGAAGAGGACGGTCAGGAGCGCCGATGGGAGGAGATATCTTAATGTTCTCATAACGAATCAATTATTTCTTTTCTGGCTGTTTTTGCCGGAAATGGATGGTAAAATTAATAAAAAATCGTTTACGTGTTTTGTGTTTTTAAACTTTCTTTATAGGTTATGGTGTTTTGTAATAAAATTGTAAAGAAACGAAACAATTCGGTCAGAAGATTCCGGAATCAAGAGAAAATCACTACATTTGAGGCCATAAATTTTTGAAACATGAAAAAGAATCTTGTTTTACTGCTGGTTTCCCTCGTCCTCTGCCTGCCGGTCGCGGCGCGCAAGGTGAGCGGGACCGTGGAAGGGGAGGGGACGCGCCTGTCCGGCGTCATCGTCACGGACGGCTACCGTTTCACCCGGACGGATGCCAAGGGCGCCTTCACACTGGACACCCACAAGGATGCGCGGTTCGTCTATGTCGTCACCCCGTCGGGCTACACGGCGGATTATTCGACCGGCGCCCCGCAGTTCTACCTGCCGCTGAAAGGGACGAAGCGGTTCGCCTTCTCCCTGGTGAAGACCTCGGACTCCCCGGACTACACGCTGCTCTCCGTCTCGGACCCGCAGATGCAGAACGACAAGCATTTCACCCGCTTCACGGGCGCCCCGCTCGGCGACCTGCGGGGAACCGCCGCCAAGTACGCCGCGCAGCGGACGACCGTCGGCATCGCCCTCGGCGACATCGCCTGGAACCGTCTCGGTATGTTCGACCGCTACAAGGAGGCCATCGCGAAGACCCGCATCCCCTTCTATGCCGTCATCGGCAACCATGACTTCATCCAGAACCAGTCCGGCATCGCCGCTGGAGCCGCCTTCGAGGCTGCTTTCGGCCCGTACAACTGGGCCTTCTTCGTGGGGAACGACCTGGTCATCGGCCTCAACAACATCCTCTTCACGGGGAGCGGACTCGACGACCCGGAAAAGTCCTCCAACCACTATACCGAAGGCTACAGCGAGGAGGCCCTCGGCTTCGTGAAGGGAATCCTGGCCTATGTCGGCAAGGATACCCACCTCTACATCGCCCAGCACAGCCCGACCCGGTTCTTCTACGCGGACCAGCCGGTCGAGGGCGGCGACCGACTGCTCTCCCTCCTGGACGGCTACACCGTCGACATCCTCTCCGGCCATACCCATTATATGGACAATACGGTCCTGGCCCCGGGCATCGTGGATCACAATGCCGGCGCCGTCGGTGGGGCCTGGTGGGCGACGGACTGGTGCCGCGACGGTACTCCGCGCGGCTACGCCGTCTTCTCGTCCGTCGGTGGGGAGCGGTCCCGTATCTGGCACAATATCGACTACCCGGACGACTTCCAGGTGGAGTTCATCGACATCGCCCGTACCCCGCGCCATCCCAACTCCGTGATGGCCAACGTATGGGACTGGGATTCGTCCTGGACCGTCGAATGGTACGAGGACGGCCGTCCGATGGGCGCCGCGGAGCAGACGCTCGACGTGTCCCCGTCCTATGTGTCCGAGATTTCGGCCGTCTACAAGGGCGAGACCACGAAGATTCCGCGCTACAAGCGCCCCCGGACCAACATCCACTATTTCGCGGCCACCCCGTCGCAGTACGCCCGCACGGCGACGATGGTCGTCACGGCCCCCGACGGCCGCCGCTGGCAGCATGACTTCGACCTCCGCGGCTACGTGGACCTCCAGGCCCACCGCGGCGGCGCCGGCCTGATGCCGGAGAACACCTTCACCTCCATGCGCAACGCCATGGACCTCGGCATGAACACCTTGGAGATGGACCTCCAGGTGAGCGCCGACGGCCAGGTCGTCGTGTCCCACGACAACTACTTCCATCCGCGCTACGCCATCCGGCCGGACGGCTCCTATATCGAGGCCTCCGACCCGAAGGAATACCTCTATACGATGCCCTATGACAGCATCGCCCGGTACGAGACCGGCCTGCGCCCGAGCACCGTCTGGCCGGAGAAACAGAACATCTCCGAGCACAAGCCGCTGGCTTCCGACCTTCTGGACTTCACCGAGAACTATCCGAGGGAGCGCCATCTGTCCCCGATGCGGTACAACATCGAGATCAAGTCCCGCGCCGGCAAGGGCGAGGGGACGAACTGGCCCGAGTACCATGAATTCGTGGACCAGTGCATCCCGCTCCTGCTGTCCAAAGGTCTCGGCGACCGCCTCACCGTCCAGTGCTTCGATGTCCGTGCGCTGGAGTACATGCGGGAGAAGTATCCCGAGGTGATCCTTTCCTTCCTGACCTCGAAAGACCCCGATATCGAGGAAATCCTGGGCCGGCTCTCCTTCACGCCTGAATGGTGGAGCCCGCACCACAGTGTCATCACCCGCGAGAACGTCGCCTACTGCCATGCCCTCGGTATCAAGGTGGTCCCGTGGACCGTCGACGACCCGGCCGAGATCCAGCGGATGGTCGATTGCGGGGTGGATGCCATCATCTCCAATTACCCAGACCGTTTGATCGACGTCATCCGATGAAAAGAATCCTTCTTGCAACCTTGGCCCTTGTGGCCCTTCCGGTTGCCCTTTCCGCCCAGCAGCCCCAAGCCGATTCCGGGGCCATGGTCGTGGAGGGCAACGCCCGTTTCACCGTCCTTACCTCCCGTCTCGTCCGCATGGAATGGTCCGCGGACGGGCGGTTCGAAGACCGCGCCACCCTCGGCGTGGTCAACCGGGAGCTCCCGGTCCCTGCCTACACGGTCCGCCACCGCGGCCGCCGTCTCATCCTTAAGACCGCCGACCTGGAACTGACCTATACGCCTTCCGGGCGCTTCGATGCCGCGAACCTCTCGGTACAGTTCAGGATGAACGGGAAGAAGGTCGCCTGGAACCCTTCGCTGGAGCCCTCCGGCAACCTGCTCGGCACGACCCGCACCCTGGACCGCTGCGACGGGGAGACGACCCAGGACCCGTTCGACCTCGGCGTCGTGTCCCGTGACGGCTGGGCCGTCCTGGACGAGAGCGTCCGCCACGTCTTCCAACCCGTCGATACGGACTGGGAGAACTGGGTGGAGGCCCGTCCCGAGGGCGACCGGCAGGACCTGTACCTGTTCGCCTACGGCCACGACTACAAGGCCGCCGTGTCGGATTTCACCCGGATCGCCGGGCGGATCCCGCTGCCGCCGAAGTACGCCTTCGGCTACTGGTGGTGCCGCTACTGGCAGTATTCCGACGCCGAACTGGTGGACCTGGCGCGGCATTTCAAGTCCTTCGACATCCCGGCCGACGTGATGATCATTGACATGGACTGGCACGAGACCTGGAGCCCGGAGGAGTATCCCGGCTACGTCAACGAATCGGGCGTGAGCCGCCTCGGCTGGACCGGGTATACGTGGAAGAAGGAGTTCTTTCCGGCGCCGGAGAGCCTGATGCGCACCCTGCACGGTATGCACATCAAGACCTCGCTCAACCTGCATCCCGCCTCGGGCATCCAGGTGTTCGAGGAGCCGTATGAGCGTTTCGTGGCCGACTACCTGTCCCGGACCTCCGACTACGACGGCCCTGAGGGCTACCGCAAGCCGGACGGGACGGCGACCTGGGTGCCCTACCGCATGGACCAGCAGGAATGGGCCGACGCCTATTTCAATTCCGTCATCCATCCCTTCGAGCGCCAGGGCATCGACTTCTGGTGGCTTGACTGGCAGCAGTTCCGAGAGAGCAAGTATGTTCCGGGTCTGTCGAACACGTTCTGGATCAACTACGCCTTCTTCCAGGACAAGGTGCGGCAGAGCGCATCCCTCGGCCCGAAGGCGGAGCGGCCGATAATCTACCACCGCTGGGGCGGCATCGGTTCCCACCGCTACCAGGTGGGCTTCTCGGGCGATACCTACGCGACCTGGAAGGTGCTGGGCTATCTCCCGTATTTCACGGCAACGGCCTCCAACGTGGGCTACGGCTACTGGGGCCACGACATCGGCGGGCACATGCAGCCGAAGGGCGTCCAGGAGACCGATCCGGAACTCTATACGCGCTGGCTCCAGGGCGGGGTGTTCACCCCCATCTTCAAGACCCATTCCACCAAGGACCGGACGATGGAGAAGCGTTTCTGGATGTTCCCGGAGCATTTCGATGCCATGCGGGATGCCATCCGGCTGCGCTATACGCTGTCGCCGTACATCTACGGGGCGGCCCGCCAGGCCTACGACACCGGAATCTCCCTCTGCCGTCCGCTCTATTACGAGTATCCGGAGGTTCCCGAGGCCTATGACCGGACCCAGGAGTTCTTCTTCGGCGACGACATCCTCGCCACGGCCGTCTGCGAGCCCGCCGACCCGGCGACCGGCCTTGCCGGACGTACGATGTGGTTCCCAGGCGGGACGGATTGGTACGACATGGCCACCGGCACCCTCTATCCCGGCGGCACCGAGGCGACCCTGCATTATACCATGGCGGAGAATCCGTATTTCGTGCGCGCCGGCGCCGTCATCCCGATGGCGGCCCTCACGATCGGCTCGCTGCAGGAGCCATCCGATGAACTTTGGCTCTTTGTCGCTCCGGGTGATGGCGCTTCCTCCACGACCGTCTACGAGGACGACGGCGTCTCGCAGGCCTATGCGACCGATTTTGCGACGACTCTCGTCGAGAAGGAGTCCGATGCCCGGCTGTTCCGTCTGAAGGTCGGCGCCCGCGAAGGCTCCTACGACGGGATGTCCCCCGACCGCGTGCTGCGGGTGGTGGTGGAAGGCGTCCTGCCGCCGTCTTCCGTCTCGGTGGATGGCCGCGAGATTCCTTATGCCCGCTTCCCGGAGGAGGCCTCCGGTCCGGTGTGGACCTATGACGGCAACGCCTTCGCGACCGTCGTCTATCTGCCTTCTGCCGCGGCCGACCGGGCCGTTATGGTGGCGTGTACCTACGATGAAGAGGCGGCTGCCTCCCGCGACCTCGTCAACGGCCGCAAGGGCCTGGTCCGCCGGATGACGGCTCTCATGCCCGAGGCGAAATACCTTTTCAACCAGTATCTGAAAGGGGATATCCAACTGCCCAAGGCCATGCTGAACGTGGCCCAGTGCGGCGGCTGCATCACCGAGCGCCCTTCCGATGCCGTGACGCTCCTGCGCTCCCTCGACGTCGATGCGGTGAACGCCGCCCTCGCCCGCTACGAAAAACTCCCCGCAGACTTCCGCCAGAAAGTCGCCGCCCAGGCACGTTGAGTGGCCGTGAAAACAACCTGCTTCAAAAGCGACATTTGCCCGGAAAGGGTCGCGAAGCGACAGGAGCGTTGAAGCAGGTTGTTTTCAAGTTCCTAAAAGGCGTAGATGACGATATAATACAGCATGACGGTGGCGGCGACCAGTTTGAGTCCCGTGCCGAAAAGAAAGCCCAGAAAGGCACCGAAGGCCGATTTCAAGGAGGTCGCGGTGTCTTTCTGCGCGAACAGGAGTTCTGCGAGGAAGGCCCCGGCGAGGCTCCCGAGAATCATGCCCACAGGCGGGATGAAGAGTCCGGCGAAGAGTCCGATGACAGCACCCCAGCCACCGGCTTTGGAGCCGCCGGTCATTTTCGTGAAGTATCCCGGCACCACATAGTCGAGGACGGAGATGACGACGGTGACGGCCAGCCAGGTCAAAAGGAAGGCCGTACCCATGGGCTCGCCGCCCCAGATATACAAGAGGAGCAGTCCCACCCAGCTGAGCGGCGGCCCCGGCAGGCCGGGCACGATGCTTCCCACGATGCCGACGACCCCGAGGATGATAGCGAGGATGGCGATGACGGTTTCCATTATCGACGGGCGTAGGCGAGATTGGCACTCTGGTAATAGGCCTGGGCCTCCCGCAACTGGGTTTCGGCACTCCCTTCCAGCGGCTCTTCGTCGTATTGCCACCCGTCATGCCGGGTGACGGCGAACTGTCGGACCTTCCGTACCGGCGAAAGGATGGTCAGTACGCCGTCGGCATAGTAGCCGAGGTCCTGGTAGGTGGCCATGAAGGCGCGCTCCTTGTACTCGTCCGAGAGGATGTCCTGCCCATAGAACCGGGATTCGTAGGAAAAGCTCAGGAGGTTGAACAGGGTCGGCATGAGGTCGATCTGCGAGCAGGTCTTCCCTATATACTGCGGTTCGATGAATCCGGGGGCATAGATGAGGGCGGGGATATGGTAGCATTCCAGCGGCAGGCTGGTCTTCCCGGCGCTGGAGGCGCAGTGGTCGGCAAGGATGACGAACACCGTCTCGTCGAACCAGGGGCGCTTTGCCGCTTCGGCGAGGAAGGCGCCGATGGCATAGTCCGTGTACTTGACGGCGGCCCGGCGGCTCATGGGGTTGCCGTCATAGGTGATGCGGCCTTCCGGATAGGTGTAGGGCCGGTGGTTGGAAATCGTCATGATGTGGGCGAAGAAGGGCCCGTCGGCTGCGTCGAAGCGTTGCAGCGCCTCGCGGTAGCTGTCCTCGTCGGAGGTGCCCCAGATGTTGGAGAAGACGATGGCCTCTTTGTCGTAGGTCTTCTTGTCCACGATGTCGAAGCCGCAGCCGCTGAAGAACGTCCCCATGTTGTCGAAGTAGCTGTCACCGCCGTAGAGGAATGCGGTCGTATACCCCTCGGAGCGGAGTACGTCGCCGGTGGAGAAGAAGCCGGTGCAGTCGGGCCGCTTGACCAGGCTCTCACCGGAGGACGGCGGAATGCAGAGGGTGACGGCCTCCAGGCCGCGGACGGTGCGGTTGCCGGTCGCGAAGAGGTGGTCGAATACGAGGCTCTTCTCCAGGAGGGTGTCGAGGTTCGGCGTGATGCCCGGGCCGCCGTACCGGGTCAGGAAGTCGGCGCTCAGGCTTTCGACGGTGATGAGGACGATGTTCTTGCGGCGGGGGGCCGGGAGTCCGCTGACGGTCTGGACGCCCTTGTCATCCTGATGGCAGAGTTCCCGCTGCAGGGCAGTCGCCTCGCTTTCCGGCAGCATGGCGTAGAACTGCCTGTAATCCAGTTCGTTGGAGGTGAAGGCCTCCAGGAAGTCCCAGCAGCCGTTCTCCTGGAGCTGGGTAGCATACATGTTCTCGCTCTGGAGGTGGCGGTAGCCCCAGTGGAGCCAGTTGCCTCCGGCGAAGGTGGCGAGGGCGAGCACCGCGAGGTTCACCGCCCACTGTCTCCAGGAGCCGACCCCGGCTTCCCGCAGGCTGCATCCCCGCACCATGACGGCGCAGACGGCCCCCGCGATCAGCAGCATGGCCAGGATCATCGGGACCATCGGGTAGGATTCCATGATGTTGCCGATGACCTCGTTGGTATAGACCAGGTAGTCCACGGCGATGAAGTTGAACCGGACGCCGAACTCGCTCCAGAACACGACCTCGGAGAAGGCGATGGTGACGGCGCAGCAGGCGTAGACCATCATCACGACATAGATGGCGATGCGGCGCCAGGTGTCGCGGACCGCCGGGATGAAGAGTTTGACGGTCGCGCAGATCAGGAACACGGTCAGCAGGGCGTTGACGATGCGGGGGAGCGGTCCGCCGTATTCGTCGGTGATGTCGTTGCACAGCAGCACGTACAGGGTGAGGACCAGCAGCAGCCCCCAGAGGATGTAGCCGTAGGGCTGGCGGTACTTGTCCCGGGTGAGCAGGGTGTACACGAGGAAGGCCGGCACGAGGGCGATGGCCGTGAAGGCGATGTCGTTGACCAGGCCCAGCCCGAAGATCTTCACCCATTCGGCGAAGCCCCAGTCCACCACCGTGAGCGGATGGAAGACGAGGATGATGCGGACAATCAGTCCGAGCAGCAGGGTAAGGGCGAGGAACCGCGGCGCGTAGAAGCGGAACCAGTCGGAGACCATGTATCGTTGTTTGCTCATAAACAGAGGAAATGTTGTAATCAGATTTGTATCAAGGCGTTGCGTTTTACGCTAAATGGCCCGTCCGGCGGGGACGACGACCCGGAGGGCGGCCGGGACGATGTCGACCGTGATGTCGGTGCCTGCTTCGCAGGGGTCGCCGTCGGAATGGGCCGGACCGGGCGCGCTCCGGTGGATGGTGATGTGCTTGCCCCGGAACATGCGGACGCGGCGGCTGGTATGGGCCCGGCCGTCCAGGAGTTTCGTCGCGAGGAGCGGGATTTCGACAGTGCGGAACGGTTCGACGATGGCCAGGTCCAGTTCCCCGTCCCGGACGGAGGCGAGGGATGTGATGCGGGCCTGGTTGCCCCACTGGTTGGCATTGCCGACCGTCACGAAGACGGCCGGGGTCACGATCCGCTCCCCGTCGATGTCGATCTCGTAGGTCTCCGGGCGGAAGTCCTGCCAGAGCCGCCAGGCTTGCGAGATATAGTTGGCGAGTCCCCGCTTTCCCGAGGCGGCGAATTCCCAGGCGACGGCGGCGTCCAGTCCGACACCGGTCGTGCAGAAGAAGGGCCGTCCGTCCACCCGTCCGTAGTCCACGGTCTCGATATGCCCCTTGTTGAGGGTCTTGACGGCCTTCCCAGGGTTCCGGCTGATGCCCAGGTGCAGGGCCAGTCCGTCGCCGCTCCCGCAGGGGATGATGCCGAAGGCCTTGCCGCTTTCGGCCGCTCCCTGGGCCACTTCGGAGACGGTGCCGTCCCCGCCCACGGCGACGACGATGTCCGCCTCGCAGGTGCGGGCGATTTCCGTGGCATGGCCTGGATATTCCGTCAGGATGGTCCGGTATTCGAAGGACGTGCGGTCGATGCCCGCCTCGATGGTCCGGATGAGGGGCTGCTTGTCTTTTCCGCCGGAGATGGGATTGATGATGAAAGTAATCTTTTTCACGTTTTTCTGCTCTCTCCGTGCAAAGATAGATGCTTTTTTCCTTATATTTGTAAGAAACTGTCAAATTATGTTCGAGAAAAGCGTATATGTCCGCCGCCGGGCCGGCCTGCTGGAACGGCTGCGGAAATCGGGGGCCCGGGGAATCGTCCTCTTCGTCGGCAACGTGGAGGCGCCCGCCCAGTACAAGGACAACTGCTACAAATGGCGTCAGGACAGTTCCTGGCTGTATTTCTTCGGCCTGGACGACCCGCGGTATGCCGCCGTCCTGGACATCGACAGCGGCGAGGAGACCCTCTTCGCCGACGATGTGGAAATCGGCGACATCATCTGGATGGGGCCGCAGCCTTCGGTACGGTCCAAGGCGGAGCGAGCGGGTATCGCGGAATCGGCTCCCTATGGCGCCCTGGATGCCGTCGTTGCCGCTGCTGTCGGCCGGGGGGTGCACTTCCTCCCCCCGTCCCGGTACTACAATACGATGAAACTGCGGGAACTCGTCCCGGGCGGCACCCCCTCCGAGGTGTTGACCAAGGCCGTCATCGACATGCGCCTCATCAAGGAGGACGTCGAGATCGCCGCCATCGACGAGGCCTGCGCCCTCGGCTACGAGATGCATTCCGTCGCCCGCGACAGCATCCGCCTCGGCATCGTCGAGCAGGAAATCGTGGGCAAGATGGAAGGCGTGACCCTCTCCAAGGGCTGGGGCGTCTCCTTCCCGACCATCCTCACCCAGCACGGCGAGACCCTGCACAACCACCTGCACGACAAGGTCATCGAGCCCGGGCGGCTCATGGTCATCGACGCCGGGGCGGAGTCCAACCTGCACTATGCCTCCGACTTCACCCGCACCTACCCGACCTCCGGCCGGTTCACGACCCGGCAGCGCGAGGTCTACCAGATTGTCTGCGACTGCAACGAACTGGCGTTCAGCCTGACGCGCCCGGGCATCACCTACCGGGAGGTCCACCTGGCCACGGCCCGCAAGATGCTGGAAGGCCTCTCGGCCCTCGGCCTGGTCCACGGCGACCTCGACGAGATGGTCGCCCTCGGCATCGCCGGCCTTTTCCAGCCGCATGGCCTCGGCCACAACATGGGCCTGGACGTGCACGACATGGAAGACCTCGGCGAGGACTGGGTCGGCTACGACCCGGACCAGCAGCGCGCCCGGCAACTCGGCCTCGGCTCGCTCCGCATGGCCCGCCGCCTGCGTCCCGGCCATGTCGTCACCGACGAACCCGGCATCTACTTCATCCCGGCCCTCATCGAGCAGTGGAAGGCCGACGGCACCGGCCGCGGGTTCGTGGACTTCGACCGCCTGACCACCTACTACGACTTCGGCGGCATCCGCCTGGAGGACGACGTCCTCGTCACGCCCGACGGCGCCCGCCGCCTTGGTCCGCACCGCCTCCCCATCCAGCCCGACGACGTCGAGGCCGCCATGGCCCGCTAATCTGCGCGGCACTTAACCCGCTGACAGGTAGCCGCTTACGAGAAATCGAGTGCAAATCCATTTGCACCCGATTTTGCGTAATGTGTTGTGCTGTAGTCGCTTGACTGCCGCGCGGAAAATCAGCAATAGAGCCCGCCGTTGACGGCGAGGACCTGGCCGGTGACATAGGAGGACAGGTCGGAGGCGAGGTAGAGGGCGGCGTTGGCGATGTCCTCGACGGAGCCACCCCGGCGCAGCGGAATCTGCTTGATGTACTCCTCGCGGACCGCCTCGGGCAGGGCGTTCGTCATCTCGGAGACGATGAAGCCCGGGGCGATGGCGTTGGCCCGGATGCCGCGCGAACCCATCTCCTTGGCGACGGACTTGGCCATGGCGATGAGGCCGGCCTTGGAGGAGGCGTAGTTGACCTGGCCCGGGTTGCCCATCTGGCCCGCGATGGAGGCCATGTTGATGATGGACCCGCCGCGCTGCTTGGCCATGCCCGGAATCACGGCGTGGATGAAGTTGAAGGCCGATTTGAGGTTGACGTTGAGCACGGCGTCCCACTGCGCTTCGGTCATGCGCATGACGAGGCCGTCCTTGGTGATGCCGGCGTTGTTGACGAGGATGTCGATGCGTCCGAAGTCCTGGAGGATTTCGCCTACGACCGTGTGCGTCTCCTCGAAGGCGGCGGCGTTGGAGGCATAACCCTTCACGCGATGCCCGAAGGCGGCTATCTCGGCGACGGTCTGCTCCGCCGCTTCATTGATGACAAGGTCGGTGAATGCGATATCGGCGCCTTCGGAGGCGAATTTGAGGGCGATGGCCTTGCCGATGCCGCGGGCCGCTCCGGTGATGAGGGCCACTTTTCCGTCTAAAAGTCCCATATGTTCAGTTTTTAGTCGTTACGTGACGGCAAATTTAATCGAATATCCTTCACCCGCCAAATTTTCCCGAATCTTTTGCTAACTTTGCACCCCTAAAAACGTTGACACGATGGCAAGCCATATCCGGGATATCAACCTGTGGGAGAGCGGAGAACTGAAAATCAACTGGGTCCGCGCCCACATGCCGCTGCTGGGCGGCCTCGAAAAGGAATTCGCGCAGACCCGCCCCTTCGCGGGGTTGAAGGTCGCGCTCAGCGTCCACATGGAGGCGAAGACCGCGCATCTGTGCGAGGTCCTGGCGGCCGGCGGCGCCGAGATGTATGCGACCGGCTGCAACCCGCTCTCGACCCAGGACGATGTGGCCGCCGCCCTCGTCCACCAGGGGCTCAACGTCTTCGCCATCCACGGCGCCACCCCGGAAGAATACGAGGAAGACCTGCGGAGCGTCCTCCGTGTCGGGCCGAACCTCATCATCGACGACGGCGGCGACCTGGTGACGTTGATGCACAAGGAGTTCCCGGAACTGATCCCCGGTGTCATCGGCGGCTGCGAGGAGACGACGACCGGCATCCTGCGCCTCAGGGCCATGGACCGTGCCGGGTCGCTCCGGTTCCCGATGATGCTGGTCAACGATGCCGACAGCAAGCACCTCTTCGACAACCGCTACGGCACCGGCCAGAGCGTCTGGAACGGCATCAACCGCACCACCAACCTCATCGTCGCCGGGAAGAGCGTCGTCGTGGCCGGGTACGGCCTCTGCGGCAAGGGTGTCGCCATGCGGGCCAAGGGCCTCGGCGCCAAGGTGATCGTCACGGAAGTGGACCCGGTCAAGGCGATGGAGGCCGTCATGGACGGGTTCCAGGTCATGCGGATGCGGGAGGCGGCCGCCATCGGCGACCTGTTCGTGACCGTGACGGGCTGCAAGGACATCATCACCACCAAGGACTTCTGGCGCATGAAGGACGGGGCCATCTGCTGCAACGCGGGGCACTTCGACGTGGAGGTCGCGGTCGCCGGGCTGAAGGAGATCGCCGTCAGCCACCATCCCGCCCGGGAGAACATCGAGGCCTATACCCTCGAGAACGGCCGGACCATCTACATCATCGCCGAAGGCCGCCTGGTCAACCTGGCCGCGGGTGACGGCCACCCGGCCGAGATCATGGACATGTCCTTCGCCATCCAGGCGCTCAGCGCCCGCTACCTGGTGGAGCACCGGGACAGCCTGACCGCCCGCCTGAACGATGTCCCGCGGGAAATCGACCACGAGATCGCGCGGCGCAAACTCGCCGACTGGGGCATCACCATCGACACGCTCACTCCTGAACAATATACCTACATCTATGGCTGAAAGCCTGTAAACTCCTATGCAACTCATTCCGATCAACTGGTGGAACCGGGAAGTCTACAACTTCCACATCTCCCAGGACAAGTTCACGAAGCAGCCTTGGGCCAACGGCGTCGTGCTGCTCGCGTGTGTGGCGGTGGCCATGCTGCTCGCCAACCTGCCGTTCACCAAACACCTCTACCATGCCTTCCTGGAGACGAGCCTGACGATGCACGTCGCCTCGCCGGACGGGTCGATCGACTGGACCTTCCCGCGCGACATGACCGTGGAGAAATTCATCAACGACATCCTGATGGTGATCTTCTTCTTCACCGTCGGCCTCGAAATCAAGCGCGAGGTGGTCTGCGGCGAACTTTCCTCGTTCAAGAAGGCTGTCATGCCCATCATCGCGGCCTTCGGCGGCGTCGTCATGCCGGCCCTCATCTTCACCCTCGTGAACCACGGCACGCTGGCCGCATCCGGTTGGGGCATCCCGACGGCGACCGACATCGCCTTCGCGGTGGGCATCCTTTCCATCCTGGGCGACAAGGTCCCGGTGTCGCTGAAGGTGTTCCTGACCGCCCTCGCCATCGCCGACGACCTGATCGCCATCCTTGTCGTGGCCCTCTTCTACGGTGGTTCCATCAACCTGGGCCTGCTGGCCCTCGCCCTGGTGGTCATCGCCTTCGTGTTCCTGATGAAGAAACTCGGCGAGAAGCGGATCGCCTTCTACGTGGTCCCGGCCGTCATCGTGTGGTTCCTGTTCTACTACAGCGGCATCCATGCCACGATGTCCGGCGTGGTCATCGCCTTCCTGATTCCGATGGAGGCCCGTTACAACAAGGCACGCTTCCACCGCCGCAGCCGCATCCTCCTGGAGGGGTTGGCCCAGGCCGAGGCGCTGGACCCGGACGCGGAGTTCCCGAACGGGCCGGAGCGCTACTACCTGCGCCGCCTGAGCGGCCTGTCGAAGAAGTCCATCCCGCCGTCCTACCGGCTGGAGCATAAACTCTCCAACTTCGTGAACTTCGGCATCATGCCGATCTTCGCCCTGGCCAACGCGGGGGTGGAAATCACCGACCTGTCGTACTTTAACGTGTTCAGTTACGATGCGGCCATCGGCAGTGTGGGGATGGGTATCTTCCTGGGCCTGCTCCTCGGCAAGCCGCTCGGCATCACCGCCGCGTCCTGGCTCGCCATCAAGTGCAAGGTCGGCGAAATGCCCGCCAAGGCCACCTGGGCCATGCTTTTCGCGGTCGCCTGCCTCGGCGGTATCGGCTTCACGATGTCCATCTTCGTGGATACGCTGTCCTTTGCCGGTCCCGACATCCCGGCCGATGTGACGGCCCACCTCCGCGACGCCGGCAAGATCGCCGTCCTCATGGGCTCCCTCTGCGCCGGCATCCTCGGTTCCATCCTGATCTCCTTCGTGGACAAACTCCGGCGCCGGAAGGCATAAAACATAAATTTGCATAGTGAAACAACACAAGTTATCAACAACTTGTGTTGTTTCTTTCCGTTTATGCCTATCTTGTCCTCATGGACATTGAGACATGGCTCCGGGCAGTCGGGGACCTGGTAATGCCGCGGACGTGCCTGGTGTGCGGGCGGCGGCTGGGGCTCCATGAAGCGTATCTGTGTATCCGGTGCGCGGCAGACCTGCCGTTGACCTGGTACTGGGAGCGTCGGCATCATCCGATGGCAGACCGGTTCAATGCGGTGGTCGAGCGGCACCGGGGCGGAGAGTATGTTCCCTACATCTATGCTGCGGCCTTGCTCTTCTACCAGGAGGACTACCGGCAGGTTCCCTGGGCGCTGAAGTACCGGGGCGACCTCGGGGCCGGACAGCATTTTGCCCGGATGCTGGGGGAGCGGATGGCTGCGGCATCGTATTGGTCGGACGTGGACCTGGTTGTGCCCGTCCCGCTCCACTGGACCCGGCACTATCTGCGGGGCTACAACCAGGCAGAGGTCATTGCCCGGGAGATGGCGGTCTGCCTGGGAGCGCCCCTGCGGACCGATATCCTGGTGCGGACGCGCCGGACCCGCACCCAGACCCGCCTCTCCGGAGAGGAGAAGGCCCGCAACGTCGACTCTGCCTTCCAAGTCCGTAGAAGCATTTTCGCGGGCCAATCATCACATGCCTTTTTTCCCCTGGAGAACATCTTGCCTGGAAAGCCCTCCCCTCTGTCCACCGCCCGCCACATCCTCCTGGTCGACGATACCTTCACCACCGGCGCGACCCTCTATGCCTGCTACAAAGCTCTCCGCTCCGTGACGTCCTCCCGCATCTCCATTGCCACCCTTTCGGTGGTTGGAGCGTAATCCGTTGACATTTAAAGATATCATGGTTCTGGGGGTGCCATTTCTGTTGCCCCCTGGATACGTAAGTGGCTTATTATTATGGCTTTATCTGCCAGAAGTCCGGAGTGCCCGCATGGCGTTGAGGACGGCGAGGACGGTGACGCCGACGTCGGCGAAGACCGCCATGCCCATCGTGGCGATGCCGAAGGTGGCGAGGATGAGCACCAGGACCTTGATGCCGATGGCAAATCCCATGTTTTCCCGGGCAATCCGGAGGGTCCGGCGCGCCATGCGGACGGCCAGGGCGACCTTGGACGGCTGGTCGTCCATGAGGACGATGTCGGCGGCCTCGATGGCGGCATCCGAGCCGAGGGCGCCCATGGCGATGCCGATATCGGCACGGGCGAGGACCGGCGCATCATTGATGCCGTCCCCGACGAAGGCGAGCGTCCCTTCCGGCAGGAGCCGCTCCACCTGTGCCACCTTTCCGTCGGGCAGGAGGTCAGCATAGAATTCGTCGATACCCAGCTGCCGGGCTGTTTCCGTGGCGATTTCCTCCTGGTCTCCGGTCAGCATGACGGTTTTCCGGATTCCGGCCTCGTGGAGGGCAGCGACGGCGGCCGCTGCATCTTCCTTGACCCGGTCGGAGATGACGATATGTCCGGCATAGTTCCCGTCGATGGCGACATGGGCCAGCGTTCCTTGATGGTGGCAAGGGCGCCAGGCCGCTCCGACGGCATCCATGAGCTTGGCATTGCCCACGGCAACCCGCTGGCCGTTGACCGTCGCCAGGATGCCCTGTCCAGCCCTTTCCTCGATATTCCCGACTTCACAGCCATCCTGTTCCTGCGGATAGGCCTGCCGGAGGGCGGCAGCGATGGGATGGGTCGAATGGCGCTCCACATGGGCGGCGAGGTGCAGGAGTCCGGTTTCGTCGATCTGTTCGGGATGGACGGCGGTGACCTCGAAGACGCCTTCGGTGAGGGTGCCGGTCTTGTCGAAGACCACGGTCCGGACCTTCGCGAGCGTGTCCATGTAACTCGCGCCCTTGATCAGGATGCCCCTGCGGGAGGCGCCGCCGATGCCGCCGAAGAAGGTCAGCGGGACGGAGATGACGAGGGCACACGGGCAGGAGACGACCAGGAACAGCAGGGCCCGGTAGATCCAGATGGCCCATGCGCCGGTCACGAGGGACGGGATGACGGCCACGAGGACGGCGAGTCCGACGACGACGGGCGTATAGATGCGGGCGAACCGCGTGATGAAGTGCTCGCTGCGGGATTTGTTTTCGGCGGCGTGTTCGACCAGTTCCAGGATCCGGGCGGCCGTGGAGGCACCGGAAGCCTTGGTTGTGCGGACCCGGAGCACGCCGGAGAGGTTGATGCAGCCGGAGAGGATTTCGTCTCCAGGCCGGATGCTCCGCGGGACGCTTTCGCCGGTGAGGGCCACGGTATCGAGGCTGGAAGTCCCTTCCAGGACAACGCCGTCGATAGGCACCTTTTCGCCCGGCTGGATGACGATGACCTCACCCACGGCAATGGCTTCGGGGGCGACGGTCTCGATGCGGCCGTCCTTCTCGAGGTGAGCCGTGTCCGGCCGGATATCCATCAGGTGGGAGATGGAGCGGCGGCTGCGCCCTTCGGCTATTTCTTCGAAGAGTTCGCCAACCTGGAAGAACAGCATGACGAAGACAGCTTCCGGGAACTGCGTGGCGGCTCCAGGCAGGAAACCGATGCCGAGGGCACCGAGGGTGGCGACCGACATGAGGAAATCTTCGCTGAGCGCTTCTCCGTGTAGTAGCGCTTCCCCGGCCTCCTTGAGGGTGTTGAAGCCGACGACCAGATAGGGGACCAGGAAGATCAGCAGATATTGCCAGATCGGCAGGTCGGTCTGCCTTTCAATCAGGACGGCAACGGCCAGCAAGAGGGCTGCCAGCACGATCTTGACGATGCGCGGCCGGATACCGCCTTCCTCATGGTGATGGTGGTGCACCTCGTGATGGTGATGCTCCTCGTGGCAATGTTCACAGGTATGTGCCATAATGATCGGTTTTATGGACACAAAAGTACAGCCTTCTTCCTGCAACCGGGTTGCAAATCTGCGCGGGATTCGCTAACTTGCCGGCCGGATAGGAGCACTTTGACGGAAAGACGGCCAGGAAACGGTCTCTGCTTGTCAAAGTGGACGGGTTTTTCCGGAATCCGGCCGTTCGGGGTTCCACTTTGACACGGCCAGGCCTTTCTGGAACGGATTTTCTTTCAAAGTGGAAATATGTTATGAAATGGTATGTCCCGGGTGCGTTCTTCGCCCTTGCCTGTGTCCTGAACCTCGTCGGCTGTATCGACAATGATGCCCTGGCACAGGCCGTGAAACCGACCCTGCTGCCGCTGCTGGCTGTGACTACGCTGGCCTTCCTGCTCGGGAAGGATGGGGTGGACCGGAAAGGGGCCACCCTCCTGGTGACAGCCCAACTGCTGGGCTGCACGGGCGATGTGCTCCTGATTCCCAGCCGGTTCTGGTTCTTCGCAGGTGGGATGGGGGCCTTCCTGGCAGGGCACGTCTGCTATATGTGCCTGTTCGGCGGGCGCTCCTGGAAAGGAATCAGTCTCCACGTCTGGGCCGGTGCCGTCTTCGTGATGATTGTCCTCGTGCGGGTACTGCTATGGGCCATCGGAGCCGAAGGCGACCTTTCCGGCCCCATGTTTGTCTACGGGATGGGATTGATGATGCTCATTTTCAGCGGACTTGCCGGGGTTGTCAAGGGCGGGGGCACAACCTGGTGGATCATCCTCTGCGGCGCCCTCCTCTTCACCTTCTCGGATGCGCTGATTGCCATGAACACCTTTGGAATGGCCTTGTTCGAGGCCCGTCATTTCGTTGTGATGCTCACCTACCTGGCGGCGCAGTCTCTCCTGGCCGTCGGTGGAGTCCGGCTTATCTTGGGGCGACGTTGAGCCTCCAGGCCAACCGGGGCAGGAGGTCGTAATCGGCCGGCAGCCATTTGACGTCCTGCAACTGCCCGGCGTCGAGCCAGCGGGCGGCCTCGTGCTCATTGAGATACGGCGCTTCGTCTGCGAGGGTGCAGACGAAGCAGTGCATCGTCAGATGGAAGGCAGGGTAGTCCCATTCCAGGGTCTGCAGGAGGTCGCCGACATGGATTTCGCAGGAGAGTTCCTCCCGGATTTCGCGTCGCAGCGCTTCCTCCCGGCTTTCTCCCGGCTCCATCTTACCGCCCGGAAATTCCCACCAATCTTTCCATTCACCATAGCCCCTTTGGGTGGCAAAGACATGGCCGTCCCGGATGATGAGGGCGGCGACTACTTCGATCCTCCGCATGGGATTATTCCTCTCCGTCAGGCGTTTCCTTTTCGAAATGCTCTCCGTGGTATTGGAACAGTTTGGCGACGCGGTGCTCCACGTCGACGAAGGCGGCCCGCACATGGACTCTGTCCAGATCGGAACCGATTCTGTGGAAAAAGTCTTTGATCTTACCCATAATCGTTCGCTTTCGCGTAATATACGGATTTTTTTCGAAAATCACTCGGTCTCTTCCTGATATTTCGGCGAATCGCCGTACCGGTTGGGGCCTTGGTCGCTGTCCTGGATGGTGAAGACGAGGAACAGGGTCGGGGTTTCCACGAATCGTGACAGGACACAAAAATAACGAAAATCTTGCGATTTCCGGAAGTTTTTCCGACCTTTAACAACTGATTCAATAGAACTGGACGTATGACACGATCTTTTTTCTCCATGGCACTCGGTCTCTTCGCCTGCCTCGGCTGCGCTTCCCAGAACGCTGTCGACAATTCCGTCATCCCCGCTGTCGACCTCGACCGTTACCTCGGCCCGTGGTATGAAGTCGCCCGCTTCGACCACCGCTTCGAGCGCGGCATGGAAGCGACAAAGGCCGTCTACACCCTCCGGGACGACGGCAAGATCGACGTCACCAATTCCGGCATCAAGGACGGCAAGCCCAAGACGTCCAAGGGCAAGGCCAAACGCACCGACACCCCTGCCATCCTCCGGGTTTCGTTCTTCGGCCCCTTCTACTCCGACTACCGCATCCTGCTCCTCGATCCGGAGTACCAGTATGCCCTCGTCGGCAGCAGTTCGGCCAAGTACCTGTGGATCCTTTCCCGTACGCCGCAGCTCACCGACGACGTCCGCGACCTTATCCTCGCCGAGGCCACCCGCCGCGGCTACGATGTCTCTGCTCTCATCTGGGTAAAGCAGCTGTAACCTTTTCCCGGCGCTCCTTCTGTTCCCGCCGTCCTTCTCGGTAGGCCCGGTTGATCTGCCGACGCTCTTCTTGCCGGAACTCCCATCGTCGCTTGTTCTCGGCAAGCCCGGCGATGATGCGCTCGACGGTCCCGGCCAGGCGATCCTTTTCCAGCTCGCATTCCCATACGACGATGACCGCCCACCCCTTGGCCTCCAGCCGCCGCCAGACCTCCTGGTCCCGCTGCTGGTTACGGGCCACCTTCGCCACCCAGAACTCCGTGTTCGTCCGGGGGACCGTATAGTTCCCGCATCCCTTGTGGCCGTGCCAGAAACATCCGTTCACGAAGACGGCCAAATGGTACTTGGCCAGCACGATGTCCGGTGAACCGGGCAGGCGCTTCACATTGATGCGGTACCGGAAGCCCCTGGCCCAGAGCGCATGGCGCAATGTCACCTCCGGGCGGGTATTCCTCGCCCTGTTATGCGACATACACCGGTGCCGCTGCTCTGGTGTCATCGTGTCCGGCATGGTGGAAGTGTTCCGGACAAAGATACGGATATTTGCGGGAAAACGGTCGCCGCCGGGTATGCTCCGGTTCATTTTATCGACAACCGATGAAAATTCTGGGCATCAGTTCCCGGCCGTTGAGGCCCACCGGCAGCGGGGATTCGCTCATGCAGGCGTATAATTTCCGGATCAGCCTGACGGACAGCCAGGAAAACCGCATTCCCATCGGGAAACCGGACGGCCAGGTTCTGGCCGATGCCGTCCTGCTGGTCGCAGGTGCAAAATTGGAAAAATTTCGTGCGCATCTTATCGGATTTTGCGAACTTGTTTTCTGCATTTTATCGGAATTTGAATATTTTTACTATCTTTGTATCAGTCATTTAGGAAAATTATGATTGAGGAAAGAATAATCCTGCAAGTCCTTGCAGATTAAAGAGATGAAATATTGGGATACGACCCTTCGAAGTGGGCGTCCCGACGGGAGGAATCCCTGTTCGAATTCAATAGCACCCTCGCGCAGGTCGTCATTGGCGTGCGCCGGAGCGGAAAGTCAACCATCTGCCACAAGGTGCTGCTGGAGCACGGTATCCGCTACAGTTACGTCAATCTCGACGATGACCGGCTTCTCGGGATGGAGGCGAAAGACCTGAACACGGTGCTCTCTTGCATATACCAACTCTACGGGACAGATGTCCCCTGCCTTTTCCTGGACGAGATCCGTCTCTATCCGTTCTCCTTCTCCGAGTACTGCGCATACCACGGGATTGACACTTCCGGCATTACTACGAAGGCCGAAGCTTCCCGCAAGAGTGCCTTCATGGACTATATTGTCACGGGAGGCTTCCCGGAACTCCAGAACCTGAGGAATAAAAGGGGGTATATTGAGAGCCTCATCACCGCCATTCTGGAGAAAGACATCAAGCGCCGCTTCAAGATCCGCAATATGGATGCGCTCCGAAAAATTGCCAACCATCTGATAAACAACGCCTGCCAGGAGGTTAATTACGATGATATGTCAAGCATCTTCGGCATCAGCGACAAGACCTGCAAGAAATACGCCGACTATCTGCGACAGGCCTTCCTCATCCAGGTGTTGACCAAGCACTCCTTCAAGAGCAAAAACCGGATTCGCAATCCAAAAGCCTATATCGTCGACCCCGGCTTCCAGAACAACCGGGAGAATTCGATGGCCGGAGAGAATATTGGCTGGCGGCTGGAAAACGTCGTGTACATCGAACTCCTCCGCCGTTGCGCATACGACTTCCGGGACGTTTACTACTATAAGGCGAATCCGCGGGCAAAAGAGATCGACTTCGTTGTCTGCGACAAAGACCAGGCGATTGAACTGATCCAGGTCGCCTACGAAATCGATACGCCCAAGTCATTCGGCCGCGAGACCTCCGCGCTGATTCGGGCGGCGGGTCCGCTTCACTGCGACCATCTGACCTTGATTGCCTTCTCCCCCACCCGCGATGTCGTAGTCGGCGGCAAGACCATTCATATCCTTTCGGCTACTGAATGGCTTCTTTCATAGCGTTTTTGTCCCCGCCAATCGGTTTTTGTCCATCGATTGCAGGTATCTATCTCCGACATGACTTGCCCCGAATTCCGAAAATTTCACCCGATAACGGCTCAAACCGTCTCTGAACATCGACAAATTGCCTTTCCGTCACGAGATCCGGAAGAGTTCCTTCAGCTGGGCATCGGAGAGTTTTCCGATCCAGTTTTCGCCGGAGGCGACGGTGAGGTCGGCGAGAGCTTTCTTCTCCGATATCATCTTGTCGATCTTTTCCTCGAAGGTGCCTGTGGTGACGAAACGGATGGCCATGACGTTCTTGTGCCGGCCGATACGGTAGGCCCGGTCTGTGGCCTGGGCTTCCACGGCGGGATTCCACCAGAGGTCGAAATGGATCACGTGCGAGGCCGCCGTCAGGTTCAGGCCGGTGCCGGCTGCTTTCAGGGAAAGGATGAAGACCTGTTCGCTGCGGATGTCCTGGAACCGTCCGATCATTTCTGTCCGCTGCTTGAGGGTACAGCCGCCGTGGTAGAAGAGGGGGCGGTGGCCGAGTTCCTGCTCCAGGATGTCCTGCAGGAGGTCTCCCATTTCTTTGAACTGGGTGAAGATGAGTACCTTTTCGCCGCTTTCGACGATGCTGCGCACGAGGTCGGCCAGCATGCCGCATTTGCCGGAAAGGTCCATGCCGTCCTTCCCGTCTTTCAGGAACAGGGCGGGATGGTCGCAGATCTGCTTGAGGGCCAGGATCATCTGCAGCACGATTCCCTGCCGCTTGAACAGGGCCTTGCTGTCACCGTCGCCCACGTCTTCAAGCGTCGCCAGATATTCCCGGACCACCTGTTCGTACAGGGCGGCCTGGGCGGGCGTCAGCGACGGGTTGAAATTGCGGGTAACCTTATCCGGGAGGTCGGAAATGATGTCCTTGTCGGTTTTCAGACGGCGCATCATAAAGGGCGCGGTCACCTTCCGGAAACGTTCCGCCACGGCCTGGTCGCCCTGCTGCTCGATGGGGTCGGCATATTGCTCCTTGAACCTTTTTGCGGTATCCAGATAGCCTTTGTTGACAAAGTCCATGACGCTCCAATATTCGCCTAGGCGGTTCTCCACCGGGGTTCCGCTCATGGCGATGCGGGATCCGGCCGGAATGGACTTGACGGCTTTCGTCTGCGCGGTTCCGGTATTCTTGATGTTCTGGGCCTCGTCGATGATTTCCACTTCCCATTTCAGGTTCCCGATGGTTGCCGCATCGCTGCGGGCGACCCCATAGGAGGTCAGGAGAATGTCGGCGTCGAAACCTTGCAGGCTGCGTCCCGGGCCGTGATAACGGAAATGGGACAGCCCGGGAGCAAAGCGGTCCAGTTCGGCTTCCCAGTTGGCCAGGAGGCCGGTGGGCACCACGACCAGGGCTTTCTTCCTGTCCAGGGCGCCGTCATCCTTCAACCTTTGCAGGAAGGCGATGACCTGCAGCGTCTTCCCCAGGCCCATGTCGTCGGCGATGATGCTTCCGAAGCCTAGGCGCCAGTTCTTGTACATCCAGGCGTATCCCCTTTCCTGGTAAGGACGCAGTGCGGCGTTGATGCCTGCCGGCACGGGAATGTCCGGCGCGGCGGTGAGCGAGCGGACCAGTTCCCGCACTTCGTCTGTCAGGAACACTTCTGCGCCTTCGTATTCTCCGGTGAGCGCCGCTTGCAGGACGCGCATTTTCCCGGGCCCCCGTGCCGATGAAAAGGCCTTGGCGATCCGTTCCAGGTCCTCGTCATCCACGCAGAAGAAGGAAGATTTGAAACGGATCAGCCCCCGGGCTCCTTTGACCAGCGTGCGGAATTCGTCTTCGGAGAGGAATTCCCCGCCGATGGCGACCATCCAGTTGAAATCCAGCAGGTCGTCGACGCGGAGGAAGGCTTTCCCGGCCGGGGCCTTCTTGCTGATGCGGAGGCTGGGCCTGGGGTGCAGAAGCGTCTCCAGCCCTTTCGGGAGCATCACTTTCACGGAAAGGAGCCGCACTACGGGGATGATGTCCCGCAGGAAACCGGAAAACGACGTGTCGCTGAATTCCATGGGTTCCTTTGCGCCGCGATCCACCCAGGCCGATGCGCCGTTGACATGCCGGAGCACCAGGCTCAGCCCGGACAGCATCTTGAAGCGGTCGTTTTCATACGTTTTCCGGGAAATGATATTCCGCAGGGCCACGTCCCGGCCTTTTATCACAAAGCCGGCATCCAGGGTGAAACCGCTGCCGGTATCCTCCACTTGCAGGTAGGGCTTGTAGCCGGAGTCGGCGATCCGGAAAGGGGAGAGCCAGGCTTTGATGCTGCCCGGGATGCTCCGCTCGCCGATGCCGTCGAAGGCGGTGGTGCGGCCGCGAAAGAAGACATCGTCCAGCGTGTCGTCCGAAGGGGAGGCGCTCTCCTGGAGAAGGAGGGTGATGAAGGCTTCGAGTATGCGGAGACCGGCATCCTTCAGGGGCTGCTTTTTTCCCCGGAAGGCCAGATGGGGAGCGGCACCCAGGGCGCCTTCCGTCAGCATCTCCACCGCAGGGACCATCCGGGCGGGTCCCCAGAGCATCTTGAAAGAGCCGTCGCCTGTCTCCAGGATCTGCGGCACGATACACCCTTTGAGGACCAGTTCCCGGGCCAGGCGATAGAGATTGAAAACGGTCTCGGTGGCGGGCTGCATGAGTGAGCGGTCAAGGACTTCCCACTCCCGGAGCGATTCGATGAGTACGCCGGCGGGGATTAGGCTGCCCTTCCGGCCAAGGTCGGAGATTTCTCCCAGGATCTCCAGGTCACTGCCAAACCGGATCCGGACTTCGGAGGACGGGCAGACGGGATTGAATGCCAAGCCTTTCGGCGCCCTTTTGGATAGCGAACGCTGCATGCTGTGCAGGCGTTTCCGGTAGTGGGTGCGGAACCCTTTCGCAAAGGGCGGGTCTTCGTCCAGGATGTCGACGAGGTGGTCCGTCAGGTCGGGGAGGGTGGAAAGGTCCGGCGTCCAGGGCTTCGGGGTGGCGGGATGTGCCTCGTCCTGGAGCAGGCTTTCCGCCTTGTCGACCGCCATCGTCACATCGCTGCCGAGTTTGATGCCGAGGGCTTCCACCTCGGCAGCGACGTCCAGTCCGTGCATCCGGAACACCAGGAAAGGGTCGTTGTCAATCTCCTGGCTCACTTTGTAGATGACGGCGGCGATATGCTTGCAGGGGACGGCCCAGTCGGGGCAACTGCAATGCATCCCCAAGTCCTTCCATGAGGCGGGGAAGACCTTCAATCCGCATTGCACGGCCATCGGAAGCACCTCCTCCGGCAACTCGCGATTCAGCAGTCGTGCCAGCAGGGCAGGATGCTCCGACAGAGCCTTGATCAGTTTCCGCTTCCCTTCTTCGGGGAATGGCGGCACGCGGATCTCGATCTTGTAGGGTGCAGGCCGGGTCCCTTTCACCCGTGCCTTGATCACGCCGTCCTGGGCAAAGACCACCTCCCGCACGCTGCCGTTCCGTGCATAACGGGCTCCACGCGGAATCCTGTTGGCGAAGTCGATATGTGTAAGGGAATCCAGCCAGCGCTGCCCCCACCAGGTGAGTCCGAAATCCTTAGCCATGCAAGTGAGTGTTGTATGCAGCGGCAAAGATACATAAAAACTGGCGGTTATAGGTCAGTTGGACTCCGCAAAATCCGTTCTTCATGTACCGCATGTGTAGAATTTTTGTGCAGTAATACCTTGTCTGCAAATTTTGGTGAAGAGCAATGTGGGACGGGCGGGTCGGTTTTGGATTCCGACCATTTTACCCGATGGCACCTCGAACCGGATCTGAATATCTACATTGATAGACAGGAGCGGAACTGCCGCATTACGCCAGTGCAGTTTTTTTCAATATAATTGGGTATATTTACCCGATAATGTGTTCTATATAGTAGGGATTGTTTTAATGTTTTCAATTTGAGCCGGGCGGGCGGCATCCCTTGTTTGCAACCGCATCCAACTCGTCATTTTATACTGTTTTGGCGTCGGGTCCGTGCTTCATCGTCCGGATTTCGCGTTGTTTTTCTACACTTCACCGGGAGTCCTCATGTCAGGACTCCGTTTTCATTCTATGCCAGGCTGCGGCTAGGCCGCTATCGCCAGTTCTTGTTCTATCAACCGCTCTGCCAGATGGACCAGGTTTGCGGTGTGGATTCCGAAGAAGATGTACAGGATCTCCGTATCCTTCTTTCTTGCTTTGGCGCGCCGCAGGTCATAGTGCTCTTTCTGCGTTCCGAACGAACCTTCCATCGCCGTGGCTCTGACTCTTGCAAGTTCCTGTCTCACAAAGTCTTTCTCCTTCTTCCCCTGGGAAGGACGGCCCCGTTTCACGAACGAAGTCTGGATGCCTTTCTCTTTGCAGTAGTCCCGGTTGGCAGTACCGGCATAACTGGTATCGCCTCCTATCTTTTTCACATCCACCCCGAACATCCGCTTATGCATCTTGATGCAGTGCTGAAGCCGGGTTCCTTCGTTGAAGGCGTTGGTTCCTTCAACATCTTCTCCAACAAGGCCAGAAGGCGGCGCAGCATCTTCTTGGTTTGACCCTTGTTGTGCTTGCGCTGTTTCACGTAACCCATGTTTGCCTTCTCAACGTCCAGGTACTTCGTCCTGGGACGGTGGATATTCAAGCGCTGGCAGGCTTCACACATGATGACGTAAGCCTTCCGGCAGCATTCCCACAGCAACTTCTGGTCGGTCGGATAACGCATCTCGCTCTTGTAGCAGGTCACATCCGTGTACATCGTGTCCAGTTTCTTCATGTAGGGCTTCCAGGCTTCGGCCAGGATATCCTGCAACTGCTGGATCTTCAGGCTTCCGGCAAGCTCCTCCGCAACATCGTCAATCAGTTTGTAGTTCGTCAGCGGACGCTCCGGATGGATGTAGATGTCGCAGAAGATCTGGTAGTGGACGTTCCCGTTCAACTGCTCCATCAACTTCGGTGCGCTCAACTGCGTGTACATCTTCAATATCATCAACGCCACCTTCCCTTCGGGGGTGAAGTAGGACTTCCGGCCGCGCTTGGGCTTCATGCTCGTATTCACCAAGCCGAAGTTCTCTGCCAGCTCGTGCGGTGGAAGCAGGCGCTTGATCCTTCCAAGTTCAGTCTTTTCAAAGGTCGCACGGTAGTTCGCATAAAAATCAAACTCCGTGAGCGGCAAACTCTGGGTTAATCCAGCAAAATTTTGTACTTTTGACATCGTAACTTTATGTTCGATTCCTCCAATTTTTGCTTTTCCAGGGCAATTGGGGGAATTCTTTTTCCCGGTATCAAAAATACAAAATCTAGCACATTAGCAATCAACTTGTTATGAATTTTTGGCCATTTTGCGATAGTCCCTACAATAAAAGAACACCGAACCCATATTGGAATCACGGTGCAAATCTAAAAGAGGGGCCCGGCCGTCAGGCCGGGAGGGACGAGGACCCGTAGGGTCCGAAGGTGGAAAAATAGGCAGGCTATTTTTAGTAAACATTAAAAAATAACTTGGTGCATTATTCAGGCAGCCACAGGCAGGATGCCATCTGCTGAAATCATTCTTTGAGAGGACTTCAATGAGGCCCTGCTTGCGGTGCCGAACAA
>JAFUZO010000066.1 GCA_017476575.1 Bacteroidales bacterium
GCGGCAGACCTGCTCCAGAGGCTCCCCGCTGAAGTAGGCTTTCAGGGCTCTGCGTTCACCCTCTCGAATCAACTTGTATACGTCCATTTTTAATCGTTTTTTGGTAAACTTTTTTTAGGACGATACAAAGGACCTTCCATCAAGGGTTTTGAAAGTGGATGGAAATGAGCACTTTATAAAAAGACACATGGAAGGTCTGCCCTCTAGGAGATAGACCTTCCATCTATTGTTTTACATATAACTGATTCTCAGGACTTTCCGAGAGGGCTGATGGAAAGTCCCCCCGGGCAGGGGCCGTCATGCAGGGAGGGCCCGGGAAGGGACGGAACCGGGCAGAGGCCTTCCGGAACCGGAGATCCGGAAGCAGGTCAGCGGTTCACCTGGAAACGGGTGTCACCCGTGGCGAAGTATCCGGCAATCTGCCGGGCGGCGGCCAGGCCTGCGTTGATGTTGGCCTCGGCCGTCTGGGCGCCCATCTTCTTCGGGGTGGCAAAGACGCGCAGTCCGAAGCGCTCCTTCAGCAGGAGATAGTTGTCCGGGGCGACGTCCGTGATGTATTTCAGGTCTGGACGGTCTTCCAGGGCCCGCATCAGGCCGTCTTCATCGATGACCTCCTTGCGGGCGGTGTTGACGAGGGTCGCGCCCTTAGGCATCTTCATGATGAGGTCGTAGCCGATGCTGCGGATGGTCGCGGGCAGGGCCGGGATATGGACGGACACATAGTCGCTGCGACGGTAGAGTTCCTCGACTGTGGTGACCGGCTCGGCACCGCCCGAGGCAATCTGCTCCGGCATAAGGAACGGATCGAGGGCCAGAAGGTCCATCCCGAGGGCCTTCGCTTTCCGGCCGACCAGACGACCGACGTTGCCGAAGGCCTGGATGCCGACGGTCTTGCCCTGGATTTCGGCGCCGGTGGTGGGGTTGAACTGGTTACGGGCCATGAAGATCATCATGGCGATGGCAAGTTCGGCGACGGCGTTGGAGTTCTGGCCGGGCGTATTCATGACGACGATGCCCCGGGCCGTGGCGGCCGCGAGGTCGACGTTGTCGTAACCGGCCCCGGCGCGCACGACGATCTTCAGTGACGGAGCCGCGGCGATGACCTCCGCCGTCACCTTGTCGGAGCGGATGATCAGGGCGTCCGCGTCGGCGACGGCGGCGACGAGGTCGGCCTGCCCGGCATATTTCTCCAGCCGGACGACCTCATGGCCGGCTCCGGTCAGGATTCCTTCGATGCCCTCGACGGCCTTCGCCGCGAAGGGTTTCTGAGTGGCAAGCAGTACTTTCATTTCTTCAGTCTTTCAAATTCTTGCATGCAGTCCACGAGAGCCTGGACGTCTTCGACGGCGCAGGCATTGTAGAGAGAGGCACGGAAACCGCCCACACTGCGGTGGCCCTTGATACCGACCATGCCGCGCTCCTTGGCGAAGGCGAAGAACTCGTCCTGCAGGGCTTCATGACCCGGAGCCATGACGAAACAGACGTTCATCAGCGAACGGTCCTCCTTGACTGCCGTGCCGACAAAGAGGCTGTTGCGGTCGATTTCTCCGTAGAGGAGTTCCGCCTTGTGACGGTTGATCTGGTACATAGCGTCGACGCCGCCGATACCCTTGAGCCATTTGAGCGTTTCGTTCATCACGTAGATGGAGAAGACCGGCGGGGTGTTGAACATGGAGAGTTTGTCGATGTGGGTACGGTAGTCGAGCATCGTCGGGATGTAACGGCTCACGCGGCCGAGGGACGATTTCCGGATGATGGCGAAGATGACGCCGGCCGGGCCCACGTTCTTCTGGGCACCACCGTAGATGAGGTCATACTTGGACACGTCGACCGGACGCGACATGATGTCGGAAGACATGTCGGCGATAAGCGGCACCGGGCTGTCCAGATCCTCATGGATCTCGGTGCCGTAGATCGTGTTGTTGGTGGTGATGTGGAGGTAGTCGAGGTCGGAGGGAATCTCGAATCCTTTCGGGATGTAGGTATAGTTCTTGTCCTTGGAGCAGGCGATGGCGTAGGCCTCTCCGATGCCCTGGGCCTCCTTCAGTGCCTTGTGCGCCCAGACGCCCGTATCCAGGTAGGCAGCCTTCTTCTCCAGGTAGTTCATGGCCACATAGAGGAACTGGAGGGAGGCACCGCCGCCGAGGAAGACCACCTCGTGGGTGTCGGGAATATGCAGGAGTTCCCGCCAGAGAGAGCGGCACTCGTCCATGACGGCATCCCACTCCTTGGTGCGGTGGGAGATGGAGAGGACGGAGACACCGGTTCCGCTGAAATCCTTCAAGGCTTCGATGGCATGGTCGATGGCTACCTGCGGCAGCAGGCAGGGACCGGCGTTGAATACGTGAACTTTTTGGGACATAATCTTAAAAATTTGAAATCAAATACAGGTTAAAGATATGAATTATTATCAGATTTTCCTATACGGCCGGAAAAATAACCTGCCTTATTTTTTCCACCTTCGGATCCTCGTCCCTCCCAGCCTTTGCGGGGGCGCTGCCCCCGAATGTCCCCCGCGGCCTTGAAGCCCTTTCCAACTTTGCCCTGCAAAGTCCCGGGCACGGCCGGGCACCTGATGGTGCCTTTCAACCCACCCACACTCATATGCCGTGGGCGGCACGTTCCAGAAATGAGGCCGGTTATTTTTCCTCCATTCATACTTCTTCTACGATAACATCACCGGGCAGGCGGTCCCGGAAGGAGGCCTCGGCGGAAAGGCGGACGCGGGCGGTCACGGAGCAGCGTTCGCCATAATCCGGCACCGAGGGCTGGATGCCCATGTCCTTGAGGACTTTCATGACGCTGTTCATCGTGAGGTAGTCGAACGAGAGCCGGAAAGACTTGCCCGCCACCTTCTCCACGACCCCGGCCTGCTGCAAGGCCTCCGCCGTCGAGGTCTTGTAGGCCCGGATGAGACCCGGAATCCCCAGCTTGATGCCGCCGAAGTAGCGGACAACCACGACCAGGACGTCGCTGAGCCCCATCGCATCAATCTGTCCGAGGATCGGACGGCCGGCAGATCCGGACGGTTCCCCGTCGTCGTTGGCACGGAACCGGTCGCCGAGACAGCCCAGCCGGTAGGCGTAGCAATGGTGCCGGGCGTCATGATATTCTTTCTTGAGTCCTGCCACGACCTCCTTCACTTCTTCCTCTGTCTCCACAGGGTAGGCCAAGGCGATGAAACGCGAACCGTTGTCCTTGAACAGTCCCTCGCTGCGTGCCGCGATGCTCCGGTATGCATCCTTGATTTCCATCGGTACGAAAATAGTGTTTTTTGCATTATTTTGCAATCGGGACGGGAAAAAGTTGTATCTTTGATTCAGCAAAATACCAACCAAACTTGACAAGACTATGATTTTCAAGCTCAGAGTCACATTGACGGGAATCAAGGGATTCTACAGGGTCTATCATGTCAACGGAGCCACGACGCTGTACACACTCCACAAGCAGCTGCGATCCGACATGGAGTTCCCGCAGGACCAGCTCATCATGTTCAAGGCGCTGGACGTCGTCGGCGAGGTCGTCGGACGATACGGCCTGTTCGACCTCGGGAGCGGGACCGTAGACCAGGTGTCCCTGGAAAAGGCTGTCAAAGCCGGGGCTGCCGAGTTCGTCTATTTCTACGATGTGACCAACCGGAAGAGCGTCCAGATCACCGTCGAAGGCGAAGTGGAAGGAGTTGTCGTCAGCCCGGATTCCCCCGTCATCACCGATACCAAAGGCCCCAACCCCATCGAATTCGAGAACGGCTATGTCGCCTATGAGGACCTGCCGGACGAGCAGCGCCATCTCCCCGGCGAACGCCGCAAGGACGGGGACTTCGAAGATGACGACGACGAGGATTTCGACAACGATGACGAAGAGGAGGAGGATGAAGGCGACGAAGACGGCAAGGAAATCTATGACGAAAACGAGTAGGACACTGATCATCATACTCGGCCCGACCGCCGTCGGGAAGACGGACTATAGCATCGCAAAGGCGATCGAATATGGTTCGCCTGTTATTTCTTGCGACTCCCGCCAGATCTACCAAGGCATGACCATCGGGACTGCCGTCCCGTCTCCCGCACAGCTTGCGGCCGTTCCGCACCATTTCATCCAGACCCTGCCCATCGAAGGGGTTTATACCGCCGGGCAGTACGAAGTGGATGCGCTCCGGCTCATCCACGCCCTTTTCGACGAAGGCCATGAGACGCTCGTGATGACCGGAGGCTCCATGATGTATATCGATGCGGTCTGCTACGGGCTCGACGACTTCCCCGAGGTGCCGTTGCAGCTCCGCCGGCAACTGCTCGACTGCCTCCGCAGCGAGGGGGCCGAGGTCCTGGCCGAAGAACTCCGCACGATGGACCCTGTCACCTACGCGGAAATCGACCGGTCCAACGGCCAGCGGGTAGTCCGGGCCCTGGAAGTGTGCCTCTATACCGGTCAGCCGTTCTCTTCCTTCAAGACACGCCGCTTCAAAGAACGCGATTTCGAGATTGTCAAGGTCGGGCTCAACCGCCCCCGGGAAGAGCTCTACGGGCGCATCGACGCGCGGGTGCTCCAGATGATGGACGACGGGCTGGAGGAAGAGGCCCGACGGCTCCTCCCCTACCGCGACTGCCCGGCCCTCAAGACCGTCGGCTACCAGGAACTCTTCGACTATTTCGACGGCAAGGTCTCCCGCTCCGAGGCCGTCCGCCGCATCCAGGTCAACACCCGCCACTACGCCAAGCGCCAACTCACCTGGTGGCGCCGCGACCCCTCCATCCGCTGGGTGGACTGCTGACCCTTTCCCACCGTCCAGCATCCCCGGGCAGGATCCGGTATGACCCAAGGGGGTCCTCCCGGTCCGGGAACCGGCATGACCCCAGGGGACGGCCTTCCCGGACCGGAGACCAGCATGACACCCCAAGAGACCGGCATCCCTCGGGCAGGGACAGGGATGAACACAGGGGCGGCCTTCCGGGCCGGGTGGGGACAGGCCTCACAGCAGGCGGTCGAGCGTGTCGGGAGCGATGCCGATCAGCCGGGCGATCTGCTTCTTCGGGCAGGAAAAGCGCCGTACAAGACTCCGGGCCAGGATGAGGAGTGTCTTCCGGTCCAGTTGATGAGGGGAAACGACGTGATGCTCATTCTGGCAGATGACCCGGATCTTCTCCTGCATCTCCTGGTCCGTGAACGCGATACGCTCCTCCTCTCCATGCTGCTGGGCGACAACGGATTCCAGGTCATATTTCCGGAGCCGGTCGAAAAGGGCCAGGCCGCTGCCATCTGCCGGAGTTCGTCCTCTTCGTCGGAAGTCCACGGCTCATTGAGCCGTACATACCAGGCCTTTAACGCATCGAAGGCCTCCTGGGACATGAAAAGTGTGTTTCGGTTTCCTGCCATAAACAGAAAGTGCAAGGGCCGGAAGGTGGGGCCCGGCCTACACCCCGTTTTCCATGTCGCAAGGTACGACGACTTATCCGTGTTCACAAAAAGAACACGGATCATTTTCAAAATCGGCCTTGCATACATGCAGAAAGCCGTTTTATTCACGACATTGAAACGATTTTCATGATAAAAACCCTGTCAGGGGCGCATATCTGCAGGAAAAATGTTATCTTTGGCAAGCATAACCCCATATCCTAAAAACATGGTAAGAGTCAAACCGTTCGCAGCCATCCGTCCGCCGAAGGACATCGTCACCGAAGTGGCTGCCCCTCCGTATGATGTATTGAATTCCGAAGAAGCACGGGCGATGGCCGGAGAGAAGTCCCTGTTGCATATCACCAAGCCCGAAATCGACTTCACCCCGATTGCCGACGAGCATGCGCAGGCCACCTACGACAAGGCCGTCGAAAACTTCAAAGCCTGGCAGGAGAAGGGCTGGCTGGTCCAGGACGGGAAGCCGCAGTACTATGTCTACGCCCAGACGATGGGCCGCCGGACCCAGTATGGCCTCGTGCTCTGTGCCCATACGGACGACTATGCGGCCGGTATCATCAAGAAGCACGAGCTCACCCGTAAGGACAAGGAGGACGACCGGATGATCCACGTCCGTATCCAGGACGCCAACATCGAACCGGTCTTCTTCGCCTACAAGGACCACGAAGAACTCGCCTCTATCGTCGCAAAGGCTGCCGCCGGCAAACCGGAGTACAAATTTACCGACGAGAACGGCTTCGGCCATACCTTCTGGGTTGTCGACGACGATGCCGTCATCGCCCGGATCACAGAACTCTTCAACCGGGACATCGACGCTTTCTACGTAGCCGACGGCCATCACCGCACTGCCGCCGCGGCCCGGGTTGGTGCTGAGAGGCGGGCGCAGAATCCGAACCACACCGGCCAGGAGGAATACAACTGGTTCATGGCGGTCTGCTTCCCGCAGAGCCAACTCGCCATCATCGACTACAACCGGGTCGTCAAGGATCTGAACGGGATGACCGAAGCCGGGCTGCTGAAGGCCCTGGAGGCCGATTTCGAGGTCCGGTTGGAGACCAAGCCACGCTGCGGCCGTCCGGCCAAGCCCTACGCCCCGACCCGCCTGCACAACTTCTCCATGTACCTCGGCGGCAAGTGGTACAGCCTGGAGGCCAAGCCGGGACGGTATGATGATGCAAACCCGATCGGGGTGCTGGATGTGACCATCCTGTCCAACCTGGTACTGGACAAACTCCTCGGTATCAAGGACCTGCGGACCGACAAGCGCATCGATTTCGTGGGCGGCATCCGTGGTCTCGGCGAACTCGCCCACCGTGTGGACTCCGGCGAGATGAAGGTCGCCTTCGCCCTCTACCCCGTATCCATGGACCAGCTCATCCGCATCGCCGACACCGGTAACATCATGCCTCCGAAGACCACCTGGTTCGAGCCCAAGCTCCGCAGCGGCCTCGCCATCCATGAGTTGAAATAAAGACGGAAGGAGCCCCTCCCATAACGTCTTCCTATCCCCGACTCCCGACCTTGCCAAGAGCCAATAAGGCCGGGAGTCGGAGTGTTTGTAAGAGGCAGTAAATCAAACGTTTCCGAAAATGGCAACTCCCAACCCTCCCGAAAAAGAAAGGGATGGGAGCCGGGTGCTTTGTAAGAATTTGTGAACCATGTATTTCCGAAGAACATGAATCCCAACTGTCAGGAGGGGCTGGTTATCAAGGGCGGGGGTGAACGGCAAGAGGCTGTATTCCTTGGAAAAGTCTTAGAAGCTGTTTAAATTTTATTGACGAAAAGATTTATGAGGATATTTTTAGGCATTTTGTTGACAGGATGAGGGAGTGTAGCGGTGGCTACATGACCGAAGAATGGCGACAAAATGGCAAAAAAGGATCATAAAGATTGAAGTTGATAAAATTTAAACAGCTTTTTAGAATACAGCCTCCCGGTGCATGATGTCACGTGCAGCCGGAGGGTGGTCAACGTTCATCCGGTAAGTGATGTGCAAAAAAACAACCTGCTTCAACGCTCCTGTCGCTTCGCAACCCTGTTCCGGGCAAATGTCGCCTTTGAAGCAGGTTATTTTTTTCCGGTTTCTAAATGGCCAGATAGGTTGACGACCAGAAAAACGGCCTCCGGAGGACGGCTACAGTTCCCAGGCGAGGGCGGAGGCGCCGAGGATGGCGGCGTCGGATTCCTTGAGCTGGGAGAAGACGAGTTTCACCTTGCCGCGCCAGAGCGGGAGGACGTTGGCGTCCATGGCCTGGCGGATCGGGGCCTCCAGGAACTCGCGGGAGCGGGCGAGGCCGCCGAACAGGACGATAGCCTCCGGGGCGGAGAACTCGATGAAGTCGGCGAACTTCTCGCCGAGGATGCGGCCGGTGTACTCGAAAATCTTAAGAGCCAGCTTGTCGCCTTCCTTCGCCGCATCGTAGACATCCTTGGAGGAAATCCGGTCGAGGCTCCGGAGAGAGGAGGGCTCGTCGGTCATCTCCAGCCATTCCCGGGCGGTACGGGCCACACCCGTCGCCGAGGCATAGGCTTCCAGGCAACCGCTCTTGCCGCAACCGCAGGCACGGCCGTTGTGACGGACGGCGCACGTGTGCCCGAGTTCGCCGGCGAAACCGTCATGCCCGTAGACGACTTCACCGTTGATTACGATACCGGAGCCGACACCGGTTCCGAGGGTGATCATGATGAAATTCTTCATACCGCGGGCCGCTCCATAGGTCATCTCGCCGACCGCTGCAGCATTGGCATCGTTGGTCAGGGAGACGGGGATGCCGTTCATCTGCTCGGAGAGAAGTCGGGCGAAAGGAAGTACCTTGGCGCCACCCCACTTGAGGTTCGGGGCATATTCGATGGTGCCGGTATAATAGTTGCCGTTCGGGGCGCCGACGCCGATGCCGCGGATGCGGCCTTCGACCCCGGCCTCGGAGATGATCCGGTTGAGGGCCTCGGCAAGCGAGGCGATGAAGACCACCACATCGTCCGTCTCGTCGGAACGGATGACAGTCTGGGAAAGGACGGTACCGCGGGCATCCACGATGCCGCACTTGGTGGTCTGCCCACCCACATCGATACCGATAACTAAATCTTGTGCCATAATCTTGGGGGTTTGAGATGCCCGGTGGGGCCGGGCATGACAGGGAATGGGTCGGACAGGGCATGACAGGTAGCCGGCCGGACAAGATATGACGGGGTCATAACAAGGCCGGAGTCATGCCCGGGTGCGAGGTCAGGCCTTCTTGGGCTTGGAGCCGTAGAGGGCGAACCAGAGGAGGTAGACCAGGTAGACGATGATGAGCCAGTAGCTGTTGAGGAAGCCGAGCTTGTCGGCCGCAAAGCCCTGGACGATGGGGAGGATACCGCCACCCACGACCATGGTCATGAAGATGCCCGAGGCGATGGAGGTATACTTGCCAAGCCCCTCGACTGAGAGGTTGAAGATGGCGCCCCACATGATGGAGGTGCACAGGCCGCAGGCCACCATCAGGATCACGCTGAACGGAACGGCAGCCCCCTTGATGGTGATGACAAGGCTCTTGGGCAGGAACATGGCGATGACCAGGAAGAGGATGGCGACGGCGCTGACCGTGACGATCATGGTCTTGCTGGAGACCTTTCCACCGACAGCACCGCCGGTCAGACGGCCGATGAGCATCATGAACCAGTAGGCTCCCACGAACGTCCCGGCGATACCGGCGGCGATGCCCAGGCCGCCTTCTGCGGTCGGAGAGGTCATGAACAGGTTGGCGATGTTCGGGATACCGACCTCGACACCGATGTACAGGAAGATGGCGATGATACCGAGCACGAAATGGCGGAACTTGAGGGCCCCCTTGACGCTCTCGACGACCCCCTCTCCCGCTGCCGGCTTGCCGGCGGCCTTCGCAGCCTCGAGTTCCGGTTCCGGAATGGCGGAGAAGAGGATGATGATGAACGCCAGGGCGAAGATACCCATGGCCAGGAAAAGGGCTGCGTTGACGTCGGCCACCTGCGTCTTCTCCGTCACCTCGCCAATCAGGTAACCGGCCAGGATCGGGGCGATGGTGGCGCCGATGGAGTTGCAGGAACCGCCGAACTGGATGAGCTGGTTGCCGCGGTTGCCGCCGCCGCCGAGGGTGTTCAGCATCGGATTGACCACGGTGTTGAGCATGCACATGGAGAAGCCGGAGACGAGGGCGCCGAGGAGGTAGACCCAGTAGTTGCCCAGCACACCGGAGAGATAGGAGATCAGGACGCCGGTGAAACCCACGGCCACGGCCGAAAGGGCGGTGAACTTATAGCCTCTCGCCTTCAGAATGAGGCCGGCCGGGATGCCGAGGAACAGATAGGCGAAGAAGTTCATGAAATTGCCGAGCTGCGACATCGCGTTGGAAGCGCCGAACTGGGCCTTGGCGATGACACCCATCGGGTTCTGGAGCCCCGTCACGAAGGCGATCATGAAGAAGAGGAAGAACATGATGCCGATGGCGAGGACATTGCTGTTTTTTTGAGCCATTGTCTGGTGTTTTTTATTGTTAATAATTATATAGTCTTTTCAAAAAGTTTCCAAAGATAATAAATATTTTCAACTATTCAATCGCCCGGACGGCATCTTCGAACAAGTCACGGTCCCCGCGGGCCTTGCTCTTGGTCTTGGAGCGATAGTTATAGACAGTTGTCGTGGAATAATGCAGCAGGCTGGCGATCTTGGAAGATTCGCTGATACCCAACTTGATCAAGGCGAAAACCCGGAGCTCCGGCGTCAGGATGTCCTCGCCCTTCGGGACGATGGCCTCGCCGTCGGCGAGCAGGGCATTGAACTTCTCCACGAAATCCGGGTAGAGGCCGGCGAATGTCTCGTCGAACATCTTGTTGAACTCCTGGATATCATGTTCCAGCGGGGGCAGGGCCTCGATTTCCTCGACAAGATACTTGTCGTTGCCCCGGCGGATGTATTTCAGGACATGGTTCTTATACTGGCGGGTCGTGGAAATGTTCCCGGAAAGGTTCTGCAGGAACAGGGCGATGTACTCCTGGCGGACCTTGTTGGCTTCCTGCAACTCCCCGTTGAGGGCCGTCAGACGGGCGTTCATATCCAGCAGTTCCTGGTTCCGGCGACCGACGGAAACGGTGGAAGCCTCCAGTTCCTTCCGGGTGCGCACCAGCAGGGCCTGCCGATGGAACAGGAACCACACCAACGCGGCCAGGGCGCCCAGCAGCAGGAGCGCCAGACCCACCATCAGGCGCAACACCCGCGTACTACGGGCGCTCTTGGCCGCATAGGCCTGTTCCAGCGACGGGAAAAACTGGGCGATCTGCCAAGGCCGGAGACGACCGTTGAAAAACAGCGCATCGGGCATGCAGTGATCGGCTGCATACCGGAAGGCCCGGTCGATGTCGCCGCGGCGGTACAGGAGGGCGGCCAGGTCATTGAGCGAAGCATAGTCCCGCGTCCCGCACATCACATCCGCCAACGCCGACCGCGCCAGCCAGACCAGTTCCTGTTCGTCGTCCGTCTGGTACGTGGACACGAAGAAGGCCGCCCGGGCATACTGCCGGGAACGAGGTGTCGTCGCCTCCAGAGCTTTCAATGCCCAGGACAGGGCCCCTTCCCGGTCCCGGTCGGCCTCGGCCTGGGCGCGTTGCTGGTCATACCATTCGTAGGTCCCCTCCTCCATCATCCGCAGCATCGCCACCCGGTACATATCCCGCTTCTGCCAATACTGGGGATTGCCGGAAGAATAGGCCGAAAGTTCTCCATAAATATAGTTCGAGACCTCGTAGTAGAGGAATTCCATCTCGGGAGGCACCGTCTCCAGCCGGTAGCCGGCGAGCAGGTCCAAGGCCTCGGAATAATTGCCGCCGACGCCCCATTGCTGGGCCAGCAGGAAGTCGGCCTCGGCCTGACGGACCGGGTCGCCGAGCTCCCGGGCAACAATGCGGTTCCACTCCAGGTAGGCTACGGTGGAATCCATGCTGTATGACGAATACTCCTCGGCAATCCGCTTGTCGATTTCATACGTCTGTGCCAAGGTGTTGCGTCCGTCCAGCATCTGCCGGAGCATCCCGACCCGTTGTTCCAGGTAGGAGGCATAGGTCTCCTTCATCGCCAAAGCCTCGTCCAGTCGATGCAGCAACCGGTCCGTTCCGTCCGCCGCCCGGAGCCCCGTCCCCAGCACCATGAGGGCTGTTATCACGAAAAACCGCTTCATACAATCACAAATATACGCATTATTCCCGAAAAAAATCCCGCAGACAGGACGAGATCGCCACGGTCCGCGGGAATACGGGAAATGGTTGCCGGTACAAGCCTCAACGCTGCTTGAAATCGACGGTCGGGGTACCGGTCACGGTGGAGCCGGAAACGGTGCAGCCGGCCAGGTCGAAGGTCAGGACGTAGGTGGCGCCCTCGGTCAGCGGCTTCACATAATTGAAGTTGCCGCCGTCGGACTGCGTCAGCCACTCGGACGCGGCCTCGGTCAGGTTGACGGCGCCCTGGCCGTCCCAGCTTCCGAAGGCATAGAAGCACTTGGCATCGGTGTAGTCGGTGCGCCAGCGTCCGCCGATGGTGCCGTCCGTCTCGGCGACGGCCTGTCCGGTGAACTGGTAGACGCCCGGGGACACCTGCGCCAGGGCGTAGGCGTCGGACTGGGTCCAGCCGAGTTGGCTGGTCATCCGGACCGCCGCCACACCCCAGCCGAGGAGGTACAGGCCGCCCTCTTCGAGGTTCGGACGGGAGCCGTCGGCCTTGACCCGCCAGGCCTGGATGGTCTTGTCGGCCGTATCGAGAATCACCTTGTAGTCGCCGGAGACCGCCTGGAAACGACCACCCGTGAAATAGTCCGGATCGATCCAGTAGGAGGCGATATCCTCCAGGCCGGAGAGCTGCACTCCGCTGCCCTGCGTCAGGGCCACGGTCGCCTCGAAGACGGTCGGACCGCCCGTGAATGCGACGCCGTTGATGGCGAGCTGCGGCTCCTCGTACTCATTCTGGCCCACTTTCTCCAGGTGGAGGACTGCTCCGGAAGTGCCGTCGTAACCGGTCACATCGAGGGTGAAGCGGTACACTCCGCCGACCTCCAGGGACACCCCGTCGGCCAGGTGGACATTGCCGTCGGAGGCGCCGAGGCTCAGGAGCGGGCTGTCGGTTGTCGTGGACCCGCCGCCGAATTCGCCGCCCCAGCCCTTCTGGTGGAAGAACTTGATGTTGAGCGAGGCGGTCGAAAGCTGGAACCCGGCCTCGAAGGTGATCTGGTGGATGCCCGGGGACACTTCCGCAAGGCACAGGCCGAGGTCCGTGTTCCAGGAGGCGGAGAACATCGCGGGCTTGCCGTAGTCGGCCCCGATGCACCAGACGGCGCCGCCGTCGGCGTAGGTGGCATAGGCCGTCGTGGACACCATCTTCTCCACGAGGAAGAAGCGGTTCGCGAGTTGGATGGTCACCTTGTAGAGGCCGTCGACCGCCGCGAAGGTCACGGTGCCGTCCTCTCCCTGGCGGAAGAAGTCCGGATCGAGGAGGAACCCGTCGAAATCGTAGCCGTCGAAGGTGACCGCGGCGCCCTGGGTGAGGCGCACCACGGCCGCATAGTTGTTCCGGTCGACCATCACGGCTTTCTCGCCGTTGACCGTCAGGATGACGAACGGCGCCCCCTCGTAAGTCAAGGTATTGAAGGAAATCTCGTAGGTGCCGGCCACGCCGTTGGAGAACGGGATCAGGCCCGCTTCACCGGTGTCGATGCCGGAAGCGCCGTACCCGAAGGTAAGGGTGCGGCCCGCAGCGTCGATGGCCGGGGTGGAGATGGTTGCGTTGACCTCGGCGCCGAAAGAGGCGCCGACCGCATACTGGTTGCGGCCGGTCCGCTCCATCCGGTAGTCCCCGTCCTCGGTGTGGAGGGTGAGGTAGGCGAAGTCGGGCCGGGTCACCCTCACGTCATAATCCTCCTCGGTCAGACCGAACTGGATGTTCTGGGAGGTCACGCGGAGGGTCGCCACCCCGTCCGGGATGTCTTTCAGGAAGGGCACCTTCAAGAAGCCCTCATAGGTGCCGACGGTCTTGGTCCGGATGGTCGTGTCGGCGACAACGGTCTCGTCGAACAGGAGCGCCACCTTCAGGGTGGAAAGGGCGACAGGGTCGTCGAGGTCCACCGAGAAGTCCACCACCGAGCCCATGAGGGCGCTGCGGTCCCAGGTCACGGTCTGCCGCGGTCCCTGGTCCGTGGTGACGAAGGCCGGTTCCTTCTCCTGGCAGGCGGCCAGCAGGAGGGCGGCAAGGATAAGATATTGTTTTTTCATGATCATCAGTCTTTCCAAGTTACAGAAACGACGGCCTTCGCCGGGACGGGGACAGAAACGGAATGGACGTCGGTGGCCAGCACGAACGTCTGTCCGCTGTCTCCCTCGTTAAGGAAGAGGACCCCGTAGGAGCCGTCCGGATTGCGGAAGGCCAGGTAGGTTACATTCTGCGCCGTGTACCCGGTCGTTCCGATGCGCACGGCCCCGGGCTTGACGGCGACCGAGGCGTGGGCGATGTCGTACCAGTGGGACTTCCGGTCGATAGAGGCATAGGAATAAGTACTGTGGCTGATCGACACGGCACCGTAGCAGGTGGAACAGCCGCCCGGACGGTAGGGTTTGCCCTCGTCGTCGAGCATGAGGTTCCACAGGGTGACACCCTTGCCGTAGCGGCTGAGGGTGCCCAGGACGATCTCCCGGAAATCCTCCTGGAAAAGGGCTGCGAAGCCGCGTCCGCCGTAGTTCCAGGTACCGATGGAGGCTTCCGTGAACCAGATGCCCTTGTCGGGAGCGGAGGCATGGATGCGGTCCAGTTCGGAGACGGAACCGCCGTAGTTGTGCCAGGCGGAGCCGGCCGCCCACCGCGACGCTTCGGCATCGGCATAGACCTTCAGCGGATAGGACTGCTGGTCGGCCTGGTTGTCATAGTTGTAGTTGTGGTCGAACAGGAGGATCTGCGTGGAGAGCCCTGCGGCGGCGAAGGCCGGTCCGGCGACCTTGATGAAGTCGCGCTCATCCTCCCACGGCATGTACAGCGACATGGAGTTGCCGTGGTTGAGCGGTTCGTTCTGGAGGGTGATGCCGAGCACCTGGTAGCCCCGCTCCTCCATCGCCTGGACCCATTTCACCAGATAGGTGGCGTAATCGGCGTAGTACACCGGGTTGAGCCGTCCGGAGGTCCAGCTGTTGAAGGGATGGCCCTGGCCGTTCACGTCCATCTTCATCCAGCGCGGGCAGCTCCACGGCGAACCGATGATCCGCACACCGGGGTTGATCCGGTAGATTTCGTCCAGCACCGGGAAGAGGTACTGCGCTTCGCTGGGATGGACCTGGAAGTGGTCGATGCCTTCCTCGTCGCACCAGGTATATTCGGACATCGAGAAGTCCGAGCCGCCGATGCACACGCGGATGAGGGACGACCCGGCACCTTCCGTCGGGCTGAACAGTTCGGTCAGGAGTCTCCCGCGGTCGCCTGCAGACATTTTCAGGAGGTTGTAGCAGGCCGCCTGGGTGACGGCGAGGCCGAATCCGTCGACCGTCTGATATTCGTCCGTGGTGAAACGCACCACGTGCGGGGACATCGAAGCGGCCTTGCCGAAGGCGACGGTCTTCTTCGCGAAGTCCTGTGACTTGTCGAAGGTCGTGGTCCATACCGTGGCGCCTTCCGTGACGGCCGGTTCGGGGTCAGTCCCGGGGGTCGGGACCGGCGCCGGGTCCTCCCGGCCCCCGCAGGCGCAGGAGCAGAGGACGGAAAGGGCACCGAGCAGATAGAGTGATAACTTCTTCATATCAATAGCCGGGGTTCTGGGTCATGTTCGGGTTCGCGTCCAGGGCCGTGGTCGGCACCGGAAGCAGGATACGGGTCTCGGTGAGCGGCTTGCGCTGCTGCCAGTAGCTGTCCTTGGCGTTCATGCTGTCGTGCACCTCGATGATCTTGTCGTGCCGGGCCAGGTCGAAGAAACGGAAGCCCTCGAAGGCAAGCTCCAGGCGACGTTCCTTGAGCACGGCATCGAGCATGGTCTCCCGGCTGGCCTGGGCCGAGGCCGGCAGGTCGGCCAGATGCGCACGGCTGCGCACACGGTTGACATAGCCCGCGGCACCCGCGAGATCGCCCGTGCAGGTCAACGCCTCGGCATGGAGCAGGTAGATTTCCGCCAAGCGCATCACCAGGATGCTGGACACGTTGGTCGGCATCTTGTGCATGAAGGCGTAGCGCTCGGACGGGTAGTAGTTGCTCCAGCCGCAGGAATCCCACACGATGGAGGCATTCATCCGCTCGGTGTCCCCTTCCTTCTCGTAGGCCTCGATGAGGTCGCGCGACGGGGTGGTCCACTTGGCCCAGCTCCAGTTGTCGTTGGGGCTGTAGGCGTTGCGGTGGTACATCATGTAGACCCAGTTGCCGGACGACTTGTTGGTCCACTGCACCTCGAAGATGGACTCCGGGGAGTTGCGGTAGGCATCGTCGTCATAACTCCAGAGCGTGCCGTAGGACGGTTCCAGGCTGAAGCCCATCCCCTCGACACGGGTGCAGTACTCGGCGACCTTCCCCCAATCGCGGATCGGCTTCTCCGCATAGATGCGGGCCAGCAGACCGTAGGCGAAGGCGTCCGACATCAACATCTTGTTGTCCGCCCGGGTGGCCGGGGCGTATTCCGCGGCCCAGGTCAGGTCCTCGACCAGGCGGGCATACACGTCGTCCATCGGAGTCCGGTCCGGATAGTAGAGCGGGTAGACCTCCTCGACATTCTCCACGGTGATCACCGGCGGGATCTCGAGGACCATCGGGGCGTCGCCCCAGAGCTGGGTGAGCCGGAAGAAGCAGAAGGCCCGCCAGATCAGCGCCTCGGCCTTCCACCGGTCGCGCTCGTCCGCGGTCAGGGACGGGTCTTCGGCGGCGATGCGGTCGATGTTGCAGATGATCTGGTTGGCGTTGGACACCTGGGTCTGGTACCAGTTCCAGTCGCGGCGGATGTTGTTGTTCGAGCCGTCCTGCCGGTTGGCCTCCAAGGCCATGATCTCGGCGGTGCCGGTGCCGCAGTAGGCATTGTCGGCACGGGTCTCGGAATAGACCAGCCAGTCCTCCAGCCCCATCTCCTGGATGTCCTTCACCCAGGAATTGTACAGAGAGTTGCGGAGGCCTTCCATGTCCGCGCGGGTCGTGTATTGGGAGGCATCACCGCCATCTCCGCCGTCGGAGAGGGTGACATTCCCCTCATGGTAGCCCGTGATGGGATAGAGGTCCAGGTCACAGGAAGCGAAAGCGAGCAGGGACGCCGTAGCAGCAATTGCAAGTATCTGTTTCATAAGTCGTTCCTCCTGAGATTAAAAGTCTACGTTGACACCCAGGGTGACGGTCCGCACGTTCGGATAGGTGCCGTAGTCGATGCCCATGTTGGTGGCGGCCGAATACTGGCTCATCTCCGGGTCGTAGCCGGTGTACCGGGTGAGGGTGATGAAGTTGGCGAGAGTCACGTAGGGCTGGAGCCGGGCGATATTCCACCGGCGGAGCAGCGCCCCCTTCACGTCATAAGACAGGGTGATGTTCTTCACCTTGAGGTAGGAGCCGTCCTCGACCCAGACGGTGGAAGCCTTGGTGTTCCACGGGTCGCCGGCCTTCGGGATATCGGTGACCTGGCCGGGAATCCGCCAACGGCGCACCGCATCGTGGAGCTGGTTGGCCCCGCTGTGCATGCCGATCATATCGACGCGGGACGCATTGAAGATATCGTTGCCCACGCTGCCGGTGACGAGGAAGCTCAGATTGAAGCCCTTCCAGCGGAGGTTGTTGGTCATGCCGAAGATGAAGTCCGGGTTGGCGTCGCCGATGTACTGCTTGTCGGCATCGGTGATGTCGCCGTCCCCATTCAGGTCTTCATAGATGAACAGGCCGGTCTCCGGGTCGACGCCGTGGGCCTTGTAGCCCCAGAACTTGGACAGCGGCTCGCCGGGGGTCATGCGGACGATGTTCTCGCCGATGGTCTCGGGTTGCACGTAGTAGTAGACCTGCTGGAGGGCCAGGCTTTCGAGACGGTTGCGGTTGAGGGAGATGTTGAAGTCGGTCGACCACTCGAAGTCCTTCCGGGCGATATTGACCGAGTTGACGGCCATCTCGACGCCCCAGTTGGACATGGCGCCCTCGTTGCGGAAAATGCTGGGATACGGGGCCGGGAGGGAGACGGACATCAGCATGTCGTCCGTCTTCTTGTAGTAGGCGTCGAGGGTGATGCCGAGGCGGCCGCCCAGGAGGCTCGCGTCCACGCCGACATTGGTCTGGGTGGTGGTCTCCCAGGTGAGGTAGCGGTTGCCGAAGTTGGTCCGTCCGCCGATGGTCGGGACGGCGTCGGCATACTCCGACTCGGTCCAGGTGAAGTAGTTGATGCCGTAGTTCTGCACCCAGGCGTAGTCGCCGAGGCCCGACTGGTTGCCCTGCCGGCCCCAGCCGGCGCGCAGTTTGAGGTCCGTCAGCCACGGGATGTCGCTGAGGAAGTCTTCGCCGGTGAGCCGCCAGGCGGCGGAGGCCGACGGAAAGAAGCCCCACCGGTGGCCCGGAGCGAGCTTGGACGAACCGTCCGCACGGAAGTTGACGGTCAGGTAGTACTTGCTGTCGTAGTTGTAGGCGGCGCGGCCGAGCCAGGACATGATGGCCCATTTCGTCCAGCCTGTGCTCTGGCCGCGGAGACCGCCCTTGTTTCCGCCGGAGAGGCCCCAGACAGCATTGTCATAGTCCGGTGAGAAGTGGCTGCGGGACCCGCTGAGCTGCTGCCAGTCGGAGGTGGTGGCGGAGGTGCCGGCCATCAGGTCGAGCCGGTGCATCTGCGCGAAAGTATGGTCGTAACTGAGGATGTTGTCGTAGACCATGCGGCGGTCGTCGCTGCGGGTGTCCGTCGCCGTGCCGTGCTGGGAGCGGCCGTACTGGGTCTTGAGCGGGTCCAGGAAGGAGTAACTGTGCACCCAGCGGCGGTCCATGGACACGGTGCTCTTGAAGTTGAGGTGCGGGGTGAAGTTGATCTGGGCGTAAGCGCTCAGGATGGCCCGGTCGGTGGTCTCGAAGTTGTTCTCGCTGCGCGCCATGTTCTCCAGCGGCGAGGTGATGCCCTGCAGGCCGTAGAAGGTGTCGTTGTACATGGTGTGCGCCTCGTCGGCCCAGATAGGGGCATAGGTCGGGGTGTTGATGACCGACAGGACCACGCCCGCGCGGTTGGCGCCGGTGCCGGAGATGATGCCGTTGCCCTTGTAGTTGGAATAGGCCACGTTGGCGCCGACGGTGAGCCACTTGTACATGTCCACATCGAAACTCGCACGGGCGTTGTAGCGGCGGGCAAAGGCGACCTTGATGATACCCGTCTCGTCGCTGTAACCCGCGCCGATGTAGTAACGCATCCTGTCGGTGCCGCCGGAGACACCGGCCTGATAGTTCTGAGTGATACCCGTCCGGTAGGTCTCGCGGAACCAGTCGGTCTCGTCCTCGAGGCCTTCGGGGACATGGATGTTGAACTCCTTGGCATACTCGCGGTACTCGTCCACGTTGAGCACGTCATAGGTGCGGGTGACGGAGGTGAAACCGACGTAACTGGAGAAACTGACCTTCGGCGCCTGGTTCCGGCCGCCCTGCCGGGTGGTGATCAGGACGACGCCGTTCGCCGCCCGGGAACCGTAGATGGCCGCCGAGGAGGCGTCCTTGAGGATCTGCATCGACTCGATGTCGTTCGGAGAGAGGTAGGCGATGGCGTAGGAGCCTTCGCCGACCGGCACACCGTCCACGACGTAGAGCGGGTCGTTGGAGGAGGCGATGGAGCTGTTGCCCCGCACACGGACCGTCATGCCCGCCCCCGGAAGGCCGGAGGTCTGCTGGACCTGCACGCCGGCGACCTTGCCCTGGATGAGTCCGCCTGCCTCGGTGACCGGACGCAGCTGGACATCATCGGTGGAGACGATGGAGACGGCGGTGGTGAGGTCTTTCTTGCGGACGGAGCCGTAGCCGATGGCCACGACGGCGTCCAGCTGGAGCGCTTCTTCGATGACCGTCACGTCGATGACACTACGGTTTCCCACGGTCTCGGTGACGGAGGCATAGCCGAGCGCGTCGAAGACGAGCACGGAACCGGGCCCTTCCACCGCCAGGGAATACCGGCCGTCGATATCGGTCGAAGTACCGTTGCGGGTGCCCTGCTCCAAGACCATCATGCCGATGACCGGAGCGCCGGTTCCATCCGTCACAGTACCGGTGACCGTCCGCTTCTGCGCGTAAGCCGTTACGCCCAGGAGCATCATCACGATAGCAGTGAATCTTTTCATAGAAAGGTTATTGTTTTGTGGTTTCCTGTCCGGACTCCTTCCGGACAAGACAAAGTTAACCATCCCGGGCATACGATGTCCGGCCTCCGGCTCCAAAAGTAGATGAAAAGAAGTCCCTTCCGGATGTATCAGTGCTGATTATCAATCAGTTGACGCAATCCAGAAGGGAACTGTAAAGTAGATGTCGCGGGTCAGGATTTCCGCCAGACCATCTTGTCGACCACGCCCGTATAGGACTGGATGATCTTCACGACTGTCGTCGAGACGTTCTCGTCGACATAGTCGGGCACCGGGATACCGTGGTCGCCGGCCCTGTTCATCCCGACGGCAGTTTCGACTGCCTGCAGGAGGGACTTCCCGTCGATACCGGCCAGGATGAAGCAGGCCTTGTCCAGGGCCTCGGGCCGCTCGGTCGAGGTGCGGATGCACACGGCGGGAAACGGATGGCCGACGCTGGTGAAGAAACTGCTCTCCTCCGGCAGGGTCCCGCTGTCGCTGACCACGGCGAAAGCATTCATCTGGAGGCAGTTGTAGTCGTGGAAACCGAGCGGTTCGTGCTGGATGACACGCGCATCGAGCCGGATGATCTCCGGGCGGGTGCCGACGATGATCAGCAGCTGCCGTTGTCGGCGAAGGAAATGTCGTTGTAATCCATGGCGTTATTGAACGGGTTCGAAGTAGGTGTCGGGGCGGGCGGGGTCGAACAGTTCGTTCGCCCACATCAGGGTGATGAGCGGCTCGGTGTCCGACAGGTTGATGATGTTGTGGGTGTAGCCCGGAAGCATGTGCACCGCCTGGATGCGGTCTCCGGAGACCTCGAAGTCCAAGACTTCGTCCGAGTCGACCTTGCGCTCCTGGATGAGGGCATGGCCGGAGACCACGATGAAGAACTCCCATTTGGTGTTGTGCCAGTGCTGGCCCTTGGTGACGCCGGGATGGGAGATGTTCACCGAGAACTGCCCGCTACCGAGGGTCTTCACAAGTTCGGTGAAGGAGCCGCGCGCATCCACGTTGGTCTTGAGCGGGAAGGCGACCTTCTCCTTCGGCAGGTAGCTCAGGAAGGTGGAATACAACTTCTTGGCGAAGCTGCCGTCCGGAATCTCCGGGATGACGAGGGTCGAGCGCTGCGCCTCGAAGCGGTGCAGCAGGTCCACGATCCCGCCGAGCGTCGCCCGGTGCGTCGTGGGGACATAGCAGTAGCGGCCCGACCGTTCGGCGGGGACGACCGTCAGGCCGTCGAACTCGCAGCGGTGCTCCTCCCCCCGGAGGCAGGCGACCATCTCGTCCACCAGGTCGTCGATGTAGAGCAGTTCCAGTTCCACCGAAGGGTCGTTGACCGTGACCGGGAGGTCGTTCGCGATGTTGTGGCAGAACGTGGCCACGGCGGAATTGTAGTTCGGGCGGCACCATTTGCCGAAGAGGTTCGGGAAACGGTACACCAGGACCTTCGCCCCGGTCTCCTCTCCGTAGCGGAGGAACAGGTCCTCCCCCGCCTTCTTGCTCCGGCCGTACTCGCTGTTGCCGAAGCGCCCGGCGAGCGACGCCTGCTGCGAACTCGACAGCATGACCGGACACATGTTCCGGTGCCTTTTCAGCGTATCGAGCAGCGTCGAAGCGAACCCGAAGTTTCCGGCCATGAACTCGTCCTGGTCCTTCGGCCGGTTCACGCCCGCGAGGTTGAACACGAAGTCCGCCTCCGCGCACCACGCTTCGAGCTGCTCCGGCGTCGAATCCAGGTCATACTCGAAAATCTCCTCGATGCACGCCCTTCCCCCGACCTGCCCGGCACCATCGTCATGCCCGGCTCGACCGGGCATCTCCCCCCCGAGACCATACCACCGGGCCTTTCCGTCCCGGATATTCTTGAGTTGCGCGCACAGGTTCCTACCCACGAACCCCTTCGCGCCAGTCACCAGTATCTTCATACCACAAATTTACAGGTTTTTTGCCGGAATTGCAAGGGACAACCGGCGTGCCTACGACATATATATCGCCCCGGGGGCCAGGATCAAGAACAGGCCGAAAAGCAACACCAACACATGAAGGGCGATCCAAAGTATATGGTGACGGAGAAACCGCGGTGTGGAGTGCAGCCGATGCGTGTCGGCGGGATCCTCCGGCTCATAACACTTGGCCGCATCATATGCTGCCGACACGTTGCCGGAGGCAAACTTGTCATCGATATACTGCCGGAGTTTCCGGCTCCGGCGCCAATAGAGGTTATAGGTCGATGTATAGGCGAACGAACATACGATCCCGAATGCCGCCAAGACCATCAGGACCGCCCCGACAACGGGGATGTCGACATGGGCCCGGTCGGCAAGGCCGATGATGACGGTATACAAGGTGACCAGCAAGGCCGACAGTCTCATCCGGGCGTCAAGGTAGTACCTCCGCATGACTTGGCAGTCTTCATACATCTTCAAGAGGACCGCGAGTTCTTCATTTCCAACCATATCAAGATTCAATTTCTGCAAGGTCAGGGACAGAGACGAGGACCTTGTTGACGATGAGTCTCTGTCCCAGGATCTCTGTCCGGAATTCCCGGGAGATTTCCGCAGCCCGCGCCCGGAGCATCTCCGCATCCTGCTCAAGGCAGGAATATACCACCACGACCGTCTTCCCGCCCTGCAGGCAGGCATCTCCTATCCTGGACAAGCCGTCCGCCTCCTTGACATCCAGGCACAACAATGTGTAGCCGCTGCCGTCAAGCGTCGGATAGATGCTGGAGATGGCCTTTTCAATGTCCCCCTTTTCTATGCTCTTCGCCTTGACCACACGGACCGGGTCGATTCCCTCGGGAGCATCGGTGCGGACCGTATACTTATCCGGCAAATCAAACCGCCCGCCCGGCTTGATCTTCCAGCTCCCCAGGAAATGGTCGTACCGCATATCGAGCAACTCCACCGTCTCCCGGATCGGATCGATATGCATCAAGGCTCCGTAGTATTGCGGGATGGAATTCTCCCGGCTCTCCATGGAGGCAGACCCCAGTTGGAACAACGGGGCACGGTTGCTCATCCGATGCGGCGGCAAGATGCGTTCGATATGGTTGTGACCGGTCAGGATGACGTCGGAATAACTGTATAGATAGTACAGGATATCCGGTTTGTTCACCTGGGCCCTGTTCCGTTCCTCCCATGACAGCTCCACCGGATTCCGGTGCATGACCGTGACCAGCGTATAATCGGGATACTTCGAATGGATGGCTTTCAAGGAATGATAGACCAACGGAGCACAGAGCCGCACATTCGCCCTGTCATTCTCGTCCTCATCCTTTTCCGGAAGGAACGTCCATTCCGTGTTGATGCACAAGAAGCACAACCTTTCCCGGTGGAACACCTTGATCCCGGAGGTCAGGGCGACATCTTCCAATTCTTCTCCGAGCAAACCCGACGGGTACACATAATCCATATCCGCGGAATCGCGGCCATACTCCCGATCCTTGACATATTTCGAATAGAATGCTCCGAAAGAAGAGAAGTTATAGGCATACTGCTTCTTGAAGCCGAAATCGAAAGGCCGGGTCGCCTGCACCTGTTCCGAGAAAGCCTTGTTCTTTTTCTTCTCCCGGGCCAGCAGGACCTTCCGGCCCAGGCCGCGCCGGTCGAGATAGCGGAACATCTTGTCATGATTCCCGGGCACGGCCACGACCCGGAAAGGATGCAGCCGGAAGTCGGGATCCCCCACAATCGAATCGATATACCGGGACACCAGGGGATAATTCCGGCTCTTGGCGTCCACCAAGTCTCCCGCCATGACAATGAAGTCCGGCTGCCACCGGATATCCCTGGCCATATACTCCTTGATTTCCTTCTTCAACCTCGCCAGCACCTCTTCCCCGGTCTTTCCGGGAACAAGGTGCAGGTCAGAAAGGCACAATATGGTGACAGGGCGCTTCATCGTCCATCGTTATTTCCGGCCGCGATAACTCAAGTCCCACAATGTCCGGTACAAGGTGGTCCGGCAGGCGAAATATCGGCGCCGGATATCCGGATCGGGAATGACAAACCCGCCGATCGGGTCGGAAAGGATATGGCCGGAAATCCTTTTCAAGTCAGCAACCGCAGCAAAGTCGATGCTCCCGTCAGGTCCGCGAGGGACTGACCGCATAACGACATCCGATGCCTTTCCGTCTTCATCCAGGGACCGGACCGTAAACAAGAAGGCACTCAACAAACAGAGGACATTGTCCGGGCTGGAAGGATTCCCCGACTTGAAATCATCGAAGGACAAGGAGCCCTCTCCCATCTTTTTCCGGAGATGGTCGACATTTTCACGCCTGGCGGCCAGCAAAGCATCTACCGTCTCCATCCAATCGTCTTCTGCACGTATTCCTTCGGCCGCCCGACGGAGGTACTCCGCATAGCAATCCGGGAACTCTTCTCCATCGATCAGGACATATTCGCAACTCCGTACAAGTTGTTCACTCACAGCCGACAAGCCATAGGAGTCCAGATTCCGGACCATATTCGCCCCTGCCGACCGGGTTTTCTGGAAACATTCCAGCCAAAGGTCCGCGACCAGGTTATCAAACGGATGGTCCGCCTGGCGTTCCAGGAATGCGTCTATCCTTCCCCTCCGGACCGTGTCTTTTTCTATGGCCGCCACCAGGGACAGGCGCAACAAGAAAAACACCAGGTTTCTCCGGGTGACGACACCCCGTCGGCCGTATACGCTGGTCGTCTGCAGGAACGCCTTCCAATAGTGATACCACATCAAACCGAAATCTCTCTGGAAGGCAAGGTGGTACACGAGGTAGTCGCTCAGCGCGTATTTTATCAGCGTCCTGTTTATCAAGGAATTGATGGCCCTGTACACAGGATCCAAGCCGACCATGTCCGTCTGCTGGTACAGAAGATATCTGATGATCTCGAAAGACCGGTCCTCCTGGATAAATTCCTGGAAGGAATTGAAATACTCCTGCATCCGGTACGGGGCTGGACCGAATTGATTCTTCTCCGCGACAATATGATGTCTGTCCAGGATCCGTATCGAGAAATTGCTCGCCTCCTTCCAAGAGGTGGTCGAGAATAACTGAGGATAAATGATATGATTGATATTCAATTCCGTATGAGTCCTTATCGAAGACTCCTTGGAAACCCCGGTTATCAGCGAATATTGTTTCTCCGCCTCTGCCGGGGAGCACAATCTGACCAAAGATTGGTAGGCAAATCCGAACGCTTGCAGGAACTGCTGGATCCCTCCGCCATATTCCAAGACGGCATTCGGGGTCATCTTGTTATGCATCCGGTTATAGAAGGCTGTCTCAAAGGCGCTGATTTCCTCGTTGAGGTTGCGCTCTATGTCTGAAAGCGGTTCGTCCTCCGCCGCGATGAAACTGTCCAGTATCGTCTCCAGGTTCCTTACGGCGGCCTGCATCTGCTTGAAATAATAAGACTGCAGTTTGTTCCGGCCGCAGTCATTATACAAATCCAGCAAGGCCAGGAGACGCTCCCGGACAATCTTCGAGACTCCCAGGCTCGTCATTTTCTCCCGGATCCGCCCTATCGTCCCGCCATCGACCAGATCTTCATCTTTCTCGTCATAGTGCCTGCATGCGGTCTCTTCTTCCGGTTGCCGGCAGTGATTCAGCGTCAGGATCATCCTTCTGACATGGCTCTTGAACTCTTCATTGCTTTTCGCCACCTGGTGAAGGCTTTCGATCTTTCCGACAGGAATCCGTATATGGACAATGCTGCCTCCCGTAACCGTCCGGTTGAATTCCAGTTCGGTCCCGAAAAACTCCTGTTCGTTCTTCGCCAGATAGTTGCACAAATATTTCCGATGTCCCGGCTTCGTCTCCAGCAGACAGTTTACATTGAAGAAGTATTTCCCGTCACAAGTATCATTCTTCTCATTCCACTTCAGGAAACCCGGGCATTCCGGCACGAACGTAAAATCCATATGATACCCGTAACTCATATGGCATGCCGAGAACACATGCTTCTTCTTTCCGTCCCGATCCTCCCACACCTTGCACCCGAAACCCCTCTGCAATGTCTCGCAGTCAAGCCCCCGGATGGTTTTCAAGAACGTGTCCAGTGTCTGCAAAGAGTCCGAGAAAGCGACGACAAAGAGTTCGTCATTATCATAGCAGTCGACAATCATCGACTCAAAAGGGCGTCCGTCCTCCTTGGCCGAATCTCTCATCTGTTCGACATACCGTTTGACGGCACGGGTCACGATGCTCCCCTTTCCGAGAAGGACGCGGTAATCCACTTTCAGACGGATGATCCCGATGAAAGGGAACTTCAACTCATCCAGCAAGAAACTGTCGAGGGCCCTCCTGTATAAATAAGGCTCATCGGTCTGTTTCTCCGATGAACCTGTCAACACCACGCTCTTATACTTGTTTTCGGCCGCATACCGGTTCTCCACCTTGATATGCCCCGAATTGAAAATACGGCTGCAGAAAGCATAGTCGTCGATCAACGACAGCACCGCAATGCCGTATTTTCCGAACATCCGGTATCCCTCCGGACGGTAAAGGTTCCTGTCCAGCGCCTTTCCGGGAGACAACGCCTCCAGGTACCCTTGACGATGCTGCCGCTCGAAGAAACCGGAAAAGATATGGTGATATAAATCTCTGCCGTCGATGAAAAAAGGATACGAAACCAGCCCCACGAAGAGCCCCTCACTTTCGAAACGAACCATTATTCCGGCTAAGTCTGTATTCTAAGACTTTTCCAAGGAATACAGCCTCTTTTTTGTATGTTTTTTTGAATAAGGCACCGCCCGCGCAATATACGACATGCGGCGGCAACAGTACGGGCGCTGCGGGGAGCTCCGTGAAAAGGCTCTCCTCGCGCCCGACTGTTGCCGGTTCTGTCTTCGTATGTCA